>CAZPZU010000019.1:0-62983 GCA_964591135.1 uncultured Gemmatimonadaceae bacterium
GTGCACAGCACCATGATGCCCGCCAGCAGCGACATGGAGTTGTTGCCGAAGCCGATGACGAAGGCGTTGAGCGCGGTGTCCTCCTGCTTGCGCATGTACACCGCATACGTGGTGATCAGCCCCCACCCGGCACCGGTGTCCCACGCGTTCTGGGTCAGCGCCTGCAGCCAGATGTTGTAGTCCGCCAGCTCCGCGAGGTGCGGCGTGAAGAGGAAGGCCAGGCCCCGCGACGCGCCGGGAAGCATGAGCGCGCGCACTGCGAGCACGATGACCAGGAACACCAGGCTGGGGATGAGGATCTTGGCCGCGGACTCGATCCCCTTCACCCCGCGCGAGACCACGAACAGGCCGAGCGCCATCGCGACCAGGTGCGTGACGACCGCCTGCGGCGTGGAGTTGAAGCCGTTCCAGAACGCGTCCGGCACGGCCGTGGGGATCTCCCCGGTGACGGTGGCCAGGAAGAAGCGGATCGTCCACCCCATGACCACCGAGTAGTAGAACATGATCGCGGTGGCCACGAAGGCGACCCACGCCCCCATCCAGGCGAAGCCCGGGCCCATCGTCTTCGCGAACGCGCCGACGGGTCCCCTGCGGGTCCCCTTCCCGATGGCGAACTCCGCGATGATCAGGGGCACCGACCAGGCCAGCAGGAAGACCGCCCACGACACCAGGAAGGACCCGCCGCCGTTGGACGCGGCGATGCGGGGGAAGCGCCAGATGTTGCCGGTGCCCACCGCCATGCCGAGCATGGCGAGGAGCATCCCCCAGCGGGAGCTGAAGACCTCGGACTTCGACGACACGGCGCTCTCCGTCGTGCGGGCGGAACGGACGGCGGCCGGACCCCACCCGGGAGACCGGCCGCCGCCCAGTATAGGGACGGTTCCCCCGGGGTGCTACGCCGGCTCCCGTCGCCACGCCGCACGGACCCTTCGCGCGGCTCGGGTCTACGCCAGGGTGAGACGGACGCGCATCGAACGGAGGAGCGCTTCATGGATGTTCTCCAGGTCGTCGTCGACATCATCCACCACATCCTCGGCATGGCCTGGAAGGTGGGATGGGGCCTGGTCCTGGGCTTCACGGTCTCCGGTGCCATTCAGGCGTTCGTCTCCAAGGCCAGGATCGCGGAGCGCCTGGGCACCGTGAGCCTGCGGTCCGTGCTCCTGGCCTCGGGCTTCGGCGCGGCGTCCTCCTCCTGCTCGTACGCGGCGGCGTCGATGAGCAAGAGCCTCTACCAGAAGGGGGCCCACATCGTCACGGCCACCGCCTTCCTCTTCGCGTCCACCAACCTCGTGCTGGAGATCGGGCTGGTGATCTGGGTGCTCATGGGATGGCGCTTCGTCGTGGCCGAGTTCTTCGGCGGCGCGCTCCTCATCGCCGTCGTGACCGTGCTGCTCCGGTGGATCGCTCCCCGACGCGTCTTCGAGGACGCCCGCCGCCACCTGGACGAGGCGCGGGACGACGCGCACGAGCACCACCACGGGGGAGGCGACACCCTCCCGCTCCGGAGCATCGTCACGTTCAAGGGCGTCCGGGCGATGGCCCGCTACTTCACGGCGGACTTCCGCATGGTGGGCAAGGACATCGTCCTCGGCCTCGCGATCGCCGGCACGCTGGCGGCGTTGGTGCCGCGGGAATGGTGGGCCACGCTCTTCCTCTCCGGCCAGGGCGGTGGGCACCCGAGCTTCTGGGTGAGCCTGGAGAACGCCGTCATGGGCCCCGTCATCGCCATCCTCTCCTTCGTCTGCTCGGTGGGGAACATCCCGCTGGCGGCGGTCCTGTGGAACGGGGGCATCTCGTTCGGGGGCGTGGTGGCCTTCATCTTTGCGGACCTGGTCACCATTCCGATGATCCTCGTGTACCGGCGCTACTACGGCTGGCGACCGGCGCTGGTCTACTCGGGGTACCTGCTGGCCACCATGATCGTCACGGCCCTGATGGTGGAATACGTCTTCCGGTGGGTCGGGCTGGCTCCGGCGACGGTCCCGCTCTCCGCTTCGAGCATCCAGGGCATGGACTACTTCGCGTGGGACTACACGACGTTCCTCAACCTCGTGATCCTCCCGCTGGGCGTCTGGCTCTCGTGGGTGGGTCGGCGCAGGAGCGGGGAACACGGAGCGCACGGAGACCACGCGGGCCAAGGGGGATAGCGGCGCGGGCCGCGGCCACACACTTTTCCTCTTCTGCGCCATCACCTCCACCGGATGGACGAGCATGAACACCACCTTCCGGGCCTCCGCCCTCCTCCTCGCCGTCCTAACCGGCGCCTGCTCCCAACCGGCCCCCTACGACATCGTCGTCGAGCACGGGCTCCTCATCGACGGCATGGGCACCGAGACCCGCCAGGCCGACGTGGGCATCAAGGACGGCCGCGTCGCAGCCATCGGCGACCTGTCCGGTGCCCGGGCCGACCAGCGGGTGGACGCGACCGGGAAGGTGGTGGCACCCGGCTTCATCGACATGCTCGGCCAGTCGGACCTGACGATCCTCGTGAACCCCCACCTGCCCTCGAAGATCTTCCAGGGCATCACCACCGAGATCACGGGCGAGGGTGGCTCCGTGGCGCCGCTGAACGATCGCATCGTCGAAGCGGACAAGGTGGCCTACGACCACCTGGGCATCACCCCGGATTGGCGCACGCTGGACGAGTACTTCGCGCGCCTCGAGCGCCAGGGCATGGGGATCAACCTGGCGACGTACGTCGGCGCCACGCAGGTGCGGCGCGTCGTCCTCGGCGACGACGACGTGCAGCCCACCCCCGCCCAGCTCGACAGCATGAAGGCTCTGGTGGCCCGCGCCATGCGGGAGGGTGCCGTCGGCGTGTCGACGTCGCTCCAGTACGCGCCGGCCCCGTACGCCACCACGGAGGAGCTCGTCGCGCTGGCCTCCGAGGCGTCCAGCTACGGAGGGGTCTACGCGACGCACATGCGCTCGGAGGGGGACGCCGTGCTCGAGGCGATCGACGAGGCCATCCGCATCGGCCGCGAGGCCCATATCCCCGTGGAGATCTGGCACATCAAGGCGGCCGGCACCCACAACTGGGGACGGATGAAGGACATCGTCGCCAAGATCGACTCGGCGCGCGCCGCCGGCCTCGACATCACCGCGGACACGTACGCCTACACGGCGTGGTTCAACTCGCTGTCGGCGTTCGTCCCGCCGTGGGCACACGACGGCGGGGACGCCAAGATGATCGAGCGCCTCGAGGACCCCGGGACGCGGGCGCGCATCCGACGCGACATGCTCACGCCGAGCGCCACATGGGACAACGAGTGGCAGGAGATCCCGGGCCCCGAGGCCGTCCTGGTCTCCGTCGTGCACAATCCGGACCTCCGTCCCCTCCAGGGGAAGACGCTCGCCCAGATCGCCGAGATGCAGAACAAGGGTCCGATCGACGCGCTCTTGGACCTGCTGATCGCCGACGACGGGTACAGCTACGGCGCGGTCTTCGGCATGTCGCAGGACGACGTGTCGCTCGCGCTGAGCCAGCCGTGGGTGAGCATCGACAACGACTCCCAGGGCACCGCGCCCGACGGCATCCTCGGCCAGGAGCACCCGCACCCCAGAGCGTACGGCACCTTCCCGCGCATCCTGCGCAAGTACGTGCGCGAGGACAGCCTGATCACGCTCCCCGAGGCCATCCGGAAGTTCACCTCGCTGCCCGCCAACAAGATGCACCTCACCGACCGGGGGACCCTGACCGAGGGCAACTGGGCCGACCTGGTGGTCTTCGACCCGGACAGCGTGCGCGACCTGGCCACCTTCGAGGAGCCCAACCAGCTCTCCGTGGGGGTGGACTGGGTGCTCGTGAACGGCGTCCCGGTCATCGCCGACGGGAAGGCCACGGACGCGCTTCCGGGGAAGGTGCTGCGCGGGCCGGGCTACCGCCCGGCGTCCACGGGCGGAGACCGGTAGGAGGCCGGCGTCACGATCCGGCCGAGCCCCTCGTTCCATGGGCATGAAGAGACTCGTCCGACTCGCGGCGCTCCTGGCGGCGGCCGCCGCCTGTGACAGCAGCGCGACCAACGTCGCCCTCGACTACCGGCAGCCCAGCGTCCTCGTGGAGGTGAGCGGCGGGATCGCGGGCGCGGACTTCTCGTACGTGCACACCTCGCCCGGCATCCTGATCGGCGTACGTTGCCACGCGCTCTGCGACTTCACCCCGGGCGACACGCTGTTCGTCCTTTCGGGCCTCCAGTCCGAGCGGCTGGCGCAGGTGCTGAACGAAAGCGGGGCGTGGCAGGTGGAGGGTACGGAGGACTTCGGGGTGCCGTGCTGCGACCAGTTCGCCTACCGCATGACCTTCACGGACGAGGGCCGCGAGGGGGTGGTCCAGGGCACCGGGGAGTCCCTCCCCGAGGGGTACGGCCGCCTGGTCCGCATTCTCGAGGGGTTCCGCCGGGGCATCGCGCCGATCCTGGTACAGGACGGGCAGCCCATCGAGGGGTATCCGCGCGACGAGGTGGACGTCATGAAGGCCACGCTCGACGCGCCGATCCTCACCGTCGAGGTGCGCTACGGGGGAGGCTGTGCCCGCCACGACTTCGACCTCGTCGCCCTTCCGGGCTGGCGGGAGTCGTGGCCGGTGCAGGTCGACGTCGACCTGGCCCACGAGGGCCACGACGACCCCTGCGACGCCCTTCCCACCCAGACCGTTCGCTTCGACCTGACGGCGCTGCGTGAGGCCTACGTGGAAGCGTACGGCGCGGGGCCGGGCGCGATCGCGCTCCACCTGGGCCCGGCGTCGGGGGGACCGCGCACCGTGATCGACTGGAGCTTCTGAGCGGCGCGACCGAGCGTCGCACCACCCAGGGGCGGGGTGGCCCGCGGCCGCCCCACCCCTCGCGTCTCACGGCGTCGTGCGGCGCGTCAGGCCGTGCCCAGCTCCGACGTGCACAGGGGGCAGCGGGACGCCTTCTGCGGGATCGCCGACGCGCAGAATGGGCAGTCCTTCGTCGTCGGCGCCGGCGGGGGCGCCTCCTCCGTCCGTTTGAGACGGTTGATCGCCCGGACGAGGATGAAGACGGCGAACGCCACGATGGCGAAGCTCACCACGGCGTTGAGGAACAAGCCGACGTTGAGCGTGACCGCGCCCGCGTCACGCGCCGCGGCGAGCGTCTCGTAGGGGCCGGGCGTCGAGCCCTGGCGCAACACCATGGTCATGTCCGAGAAGTCGACGTTTCCTACGAGGATGCCGAGGGGCGGCATCATGACGTCGTCGACGAAGCTCTTCACCACGGTGCCGAACGCACCGCCGATGATGATGCCGACGGCCATGTCCACCACGTTTCCGCGGACGGCGAATTCCCGGAACTCCTTCACGAAGCCCATGCACACCTCCGGTGAACGTCGAAAAGCCCGACCCCGCCGCCTCCCCCGTGGGCAGCTTCAGCGACCCGCTATCCAGCCAAACGCTCCCGCACCCATCCGGCGACCCGGTCGGTCGCCACACGCACCTGCTCGAGCGTGTCCCTGTCACGGACGGTGACCGTACCGTCCTCGTTGGTCTGTCCGTCCACAGTGACGCACCAGGGTGTGCCCGCCTCGTCCTGGCGGCGGTAGCGCCTTCCGATGGACCCCGCCTCGTCGTAGAAGGAGGGGATCGCCGCTCTGCGCAGCTCCTCGTGCAACCGCGTCGCGATCTCGGGCAGGCCATCCTTCTTCACGAGGGGGAAAACCGCAACCTTGAGCGGAGCGAGCCGCGGATGCAAACCCAACACCACCCGCTCCTCGCCCTCGACCTCCTCCTCGCGGTAGGCGTCCGCCAGCACCACGAGCATCGTGCGGTCCACGCCCATGGACGTCTCGACGACGAAGGGGATGTAGCGCTCGTTGCTGGAGGCGTCGATGTACTCGAGCCGCTTTCCCGAGTGCTCCTGGTGCCGGGCCAGGTCGAAATCGGTCCGGTTGTGGATCCCCTCGAACTCCTTCCAGCCGAAGGGGAAGCTGTACTCGATGTCGTAGGCCTTCTTCGCGTAGTGGGCCAGCTCGTCCGCTGTGTGCTCGTGGAAGCGCAGGTTCTCCTCGCGAATGCCCAGGCCGACATGCCACGCCATCCGCTCGGCCTTCCAGCGCTCGAACCACGCCTCGTCGTCACCGGGCTTCACGAAGAACTGCATCTCCGCCTGTTCGAACTCCCGCGTGCGGAAGATGAAGTTGCCCGGCGTGATCTCGTTGCGGAACGCCTTGCCGATCTGGGCGATGCCGAAGGGCACCTTCTGGCGCGCGGTTCCCTGGACGTTGAGGAAGTTGACGTAGATCCCCTGGGCCGTCTCCGGACGCAGGTAGATCGTGGACGCCTCGTCCTCCACCGGCCCCATGAACGTCTTGAACATCAGGTTGAAGGAGCGCGGCTCGCCGAACGCCTCGCGGGTGCCGCACACCGGGCACTGGCGCTCCTCGATCTCGGGGAGGTCGGCGCGGAAGCGCCGGTGGCAGTTCGAGCACTCCACCAAGGGGTCCGTGAAGCCCTCCACGTGCCCGGACGCCTCCCAGACCCTCGGGTGCATCAGGATGGCCGCGTCGAGCCCCTCGATGTCGTCGCGCTGGTGGACCATCGCGCTCCACCAGAGGTCCTTCACGTTCCGCTTCAGCTCGACGCCCAGGGGCCCGTAGTCCCACACGGACCCCGTTCCACCGTAGATTTCGGAGGACTGGAAGATGTATCCGCGCCGCTTCGTGAGCGACACGAGCTTGTCCATGAGGTCGGCGTTGGCCATGGAAGCGTCCGATTCCGTTGTCGTACGGGGATTCCGGGTACTGCCTGCGAGGCGGCGAAAGCTACCCGGGGGCCCCGGACCGATCAACGGCGGAGGGCAGAACCCTGGCCTCCCCCGAGTGTAAGAAGGCACGACCCCACCGGACTCGTGCCGTTCCGGAAGACTCCGACACAGAGCATCGCATGCTGACGTTCACCGACCGCGCCCGCGACGTCGTCCGCTCCTTCCTCGATCAGAGCGGCGGCGAGCTCGCTGCACTGCGCATCTCCGTGGACGGGGGCAGCCCCGTCGCGCCCCGCTTCGAACTCACGCTGGTGAGCATGGAGGAGCGGCACGCGGACGAGCGCGAGGTGGAGGGTCCCGGCTTCCCGGTGCTGGTGCACGAGGCCGAGGCGGCGCGCCTGGAGGGAGCCACCGTCGACTTCGTCGAGCGCGTCAACGAGAGCGGGTTCGAGGTTCGGCCCGCCGCGGGGAGCAACGGCACCCGGACCGCGGTCGCGGAGGCACCGACCGGTGAGATCGCCGACCGCGTCCGGCAGGTGCTCGACACACAGGTGAACCCGGCGATCGCGGCCCACGGCGGGATGATCTCGCTGGTGAGCGTCGAGGACACCGAGATCTACGTGGAGATGAGCGGAGGGTGCCAGGGGTGCGCCCTCTCGCGGATGACCCTCCGCCAGGGCGTCGAACGGATGTTGAGGCAGGCGGTGCCCGAGCTGACCGCCGTGCACGACATCACCGACCACGCCTCGGGGGAGAATCCCTTCTTCCAGCATTGAGCGTGTGAACCAACGCCCGCGCGATCTCATACCGAGCACGCTGGCGGCCCTCGTCCTCGCCGGGACCGCCCTCGCGCTCTTCGGCGCGCCGCTGCCGGCCCAGGCGTGCAGCCGCCCCTGCGTGGGACCCCGGCGCGGCGCGATCCTCGCGGCCGGCGGGGGCGAGCTGGCGCCCGGCATCTACGCGCGTTTCCTCGCGCTCGCGGGCGGGAAGGACGCCCACATCGTGCTCATCCCCACTGCCGGGGCCGAAGAGGGGTCGCACGACGCCTGGACCGCGCTGGAAGCCCTGCAGAAGGCGGGTGCGCAGCACATCGAGGTGCTCCACACGCGGACCCGCGCGGTCGCCGATCTCGAGGCCTTCGCCGCGCCGCTGCGGGACGCGACGGGCGTGTGGATCTCGGGCGGCCGCCAGTACCGCCTCGTCGACGTCTACCTCGGCACGCGCACCCACCGTGAGCTCGAGGGCGTGATGGAGCGGGGCGGCGTGATCGGCGGCAACTCCGCCGGGGCGTCGGTGCTCGCCTCGATGCTCATCCGCGGAGGCGATTCGGCCAGCGACGAGGTCATCGACCACAACCGGCCGGAGGGCTTCGGCTTCCTTCGCGGCGTCGCGATCGACCAGCACCTCCTGGCGCGTGGACGCGAGAACGACCTGATCGCCGTCCTGCGCGACCACCCCGAGCTGCTGGGGATCGGCGTGGACGAGGGCACCGCGCTGGTGGTCACGGGTGACGTGGCTTCGGTCATCGGGGATGGCCGCGTGGCGATCTACGACTTCACCGACCCACTTTCGCTCATCCCGTTACGCTACCTCGTTCGGGGCGACGTCTACGACCTCGGCGTCCGCCAGGTGGTGTTGACCACCGATGGCAGCCGACCGGGACACTAGGTCCCTGCGCCAACCTCAGAAGAAGATCACCTGACCCTGGCCACCCCCGAACCTCGGGTTGACCACGTTGTTGAAGATGGACCCGAACCGGTACGAGATCCCGAACGACGTGTAGTACCGGAAGCTGGTGGCGAGCTGCCGCTGCTGGACCAGGATCTCCTCGTCCGTGGCGCCTTCCACCGGAAGGTAGAGCTGGTCCCGGATCCAGTCGTAGCTGCCGTACATGTTCACCGAGAAGCCCTTGAACAGGCGCACCTCGAAGAACCCCCCGAGCGACATCTCGTATTTGCTCGTGTCGTGGAGGTAGCGCGCGTGGTCCAGCGTGATCGACGCCCGCCCCCAAGGCTGCACGAGGTTCAACGCGGCGGTGAGCGACGCGGCGACGCGGGTCTCCTCGGTCTGCCCGAAGATCGTCTCCAGGTCGTACCGCCAGTGGCGAACATTCACGAGTGCCTGGAGCGTGAGGGAGCGGCGGCTGGATTCGGCATAGGGAAAGAGGTTCACCTCGACGCCCGGGGAGACGTTCCACCGGAACCGCTCGTTGAGCGAGGTCGAGCGGCCGCCCCCCACCTTGACCCCGACCGACGTGTGGGCGGTGAGGCTCTTCACCGCGAGGCCGTTCGTGTTCCAGTCCTCCCAGTGGCTCTCGAGCGTGCTGTCGGAGAGCGCGTAGGTCTCCGTCCTGCGCGTGAGCCGCCCCGACAGCGTGAGCTTCCAGGCGTCGGTGGTCCGGTTCGCGCTGAGCGACGTGCTGAGGTTCCGGAAGTGGTAGGAGGACTCGCCGCTCATGTAGCCATTGGCAGCCACGCGGAAGACCCAATAGTCCCACGGATCGTCTTCGGGTGACGTCGATGGTCCCGGCGGCGGGCCACCTCCCTCCCCTCCCGGACCACCGCTCTCCGGTGGCGCGACGATCTGCAGTCTGTCCGCCATGGACGTGCCGGCCACGTAGCGGCCGAGACCGAGCTTCAGCCGACTCGCCTGCGCGCGCCGGATCTCGTCCTGCGTCGCGTCCCCCGAGGTGTGGACGACCAGCGTCTGGTCCTGTCCCTCGAAGCCACCCCGTCCGATGAACGACAGGGTGGTCTCCAGCCCCCCTCCTCCCGTCTGCTGCGACGTGACCAGGACATGTACGTCCGACGACTCACGGTCGCGGACCCAGTTCACCCAGGGGATCTCCCGACGGAAGAAGTCCAGGTCGTAGCACCCTGATCCCTGGCAATCGAAGTAGAGGTTGATCGTCTCCTCGCGCGCGCCGCTCTGCTGCGCCCGCGCAGGCGATCCGAACCCGATGCCCAGCACCACCAACGACGCCAGCACCCGCCCGACCCGCATGCCACACCTCCACACCCAGGGTGGTCACGGCCGCACGCGGAACGGCGGATCCGCGCGACCGCAGTCGTGATTGGGACGCGTGAGGGGGGTAGAGGGTTGCGTCCCGCCGGGTGAGGTCCGACACCCTATACGCTCCCGATGTTCCCGGAGCGCCGGAGCTGCGCTACTTGAAGCCCGCCGTGCGCAGGCGATCGAGCAGCACGCCCACGAGTCGCTCGGTGCTTACGCGGTCGAGCGAGCCCAGCGCGTCCATCGCTTCGGTGATGCGGTCCACCCGGTTCCACATCTCGTCGCCGAGCGTCTTGGTGACGGGGACGGCCTCCAGCACCGGATCGCTGGACACCCCGCCCGCGGCGGGGGCGTACTCGATGTCCGCCTCGTTGCGCAGCAGGAACTCGTGCAGGTCCAGCGCCGCGTTCACCAGGTCGTCCATCTCGGCGTAGGCCTCGAAGCGCTCTTCGCGGGTGGCCAGGAAGCCGGAGTCGGCCCGGGCGAGCAGCATGACGGCGGTGTCGCCCGTGATGCCGGCTCTACTGAGGCGTTCCTGGTACTGCTGGTGAAAGATCCGCGAGTCTTCTTCGCGGGCGCGGTCCACGAAGTCTCCGATCCCCGTCCAATACGCCTCGATGTCGGGAAACTGGCTCGCGTTGGCCAGATAGATGCCCGCCAGCCAGTCGTTGCGCGGCTCGGCCTGGAGCTTCATCTCGGCAGGAAGGCGCCGGATCTGCGCGATCATCCCGTCGAGCGCCGCCACGCCGGTCTCCCGCATCACGGGGACGAGCTCCTCCGGGATGTGGGGGATGACGACCGGGTTGGGTTGCGCCACATCACCCGCGTCCGGACCCCTCGCGGCACGCACCTTCAGGAACGTCGTCCACGCCAGGTACCCGCCGCCACCGACGACGGCGAGCATGAGCAGACCGCCCATGAAGCCCAGCGGGGACCTCCTGCGCACCCTCCGGGGCGGCGAGGGCCGCGATCGTGGCTGGGGTCGCTCCGGGCGCTCTGGGCGCTCCGGGCGCTCGGTCTCGCGACCGACGGTCGCGGGAGAGGGCGGCCGCCGAATCGGTCCCCCCCCCGCGTCCTCTTCGTCCAGCAACGCGTCGAAGCGCATGACCCCGGGCTCTTCCTCCGCCGGAGGTCCGGTCTGTTCGAGCCAGGCCGGAGGGCCCTCGGACGAGAACACCGAAAGTGGCGGCTCCAGGTCGAGTCCGCTGCCCACGTCCGCCCCTGGCGAGAAGTCCATGACCCCCGCGTCCGAGGCCTCCAACTCCCTCTGAGGGCCGGGTGACGGCTCCTTCGTCTCGAGGGCGGAGGACTCCAGGTCCAGCGTTCCCAGGTCGAGGTCGAACGCGCCCCCTCCTTCCGCCTGGCTTTCCTGCGGACCCGGATCGGATCCCGCGGACGCGCCTTCCGTCCCCTGCTCCGCGACGGGCTCCGCGGGCGGCGGGCTCGCGGACTTGGCGAGGTCGTCGGTCAGCGTCAGCTCGAAGCCGAGGTCGTCCTCGAAGCCAGGTGCGGCGGGGGGCTTCTTGGCGGGACTCTTCGGCTCGGCCGCGGCCGGCGCCGGCTCCTTCGTCTCGGGAGCCTGGTCGGAGCGCGCCTGGGCTTCCCCGGCCGGCGGCACCTCCGGCGTCGCGGGCGCCGGGGGCGGAGCGACCGGTGGAGGGGGTGCCACGAAGCCGCCCTCCTCCGAGCTGTCCCGGGAGAGCGTGTGGTAGATCTCGTGCGTCTGCGCGGCGCCCCAGCGCTCCGCCTGTGCGTCGTACAACTCCGTGTCCGGCCCGATCGCACCGAGCTCGATGCGCAGCGCGAGCGCCTCGACGCTCGGGATGGCGACCTCGTTCCCCTGGGAATCGATGTAGGCGAAACGCATGGCGTACACGGTCGGGAGGCGGGTGTGGCGCTCGGGGCCGAACCGCCCAAGTCTATACCGAAGGCCGACGAACGGCCACACCGCGACCTGGCGCGGTGGCCCGCCTCATGCCTCGATTCGCCCCCGCATCTGCAGGAACCAGCGCATGCAGCGATGGAAGGGGTCGACCTTCCCGCAGAACATCATCGGGCAGCCGCCCACGATCACCGAGATCCCTTTCCGGCGGCACAACGAAACAGCTTCGTCCGCCACGCTGCCCTCGCCGAAGGAGCGGTGGATCCACACGCGCGTGATGCCGAGCTCGGCGGCCTCGCGCACCACGTCCGCCGCGGCCGGCGGCGGCGTCGCGATCACGACCCCGTCGACCGGCGACGGCAGCGCGCCCAGGCCGGGCCAACAGGGATCGCCCTCCACCCGCTCGGCTTCGGGGTTGGTCGCGAACACCTCGTGGCCCGTGTCCCGCAACCGTCGGTAGATGGCATTGGCGGGCTGCTGTGGCGTACGGGACACGCCCGCGACGGCGATGCGCTTCTGCGCCAGGAACTCGGTGACTGCCTCGGGGACGGGCGGCACGGCTGTATCTCCTTTTCGTTCCCCCCTACCCGCGCCGGGGAATCTAACACGCCGCCGTGCGGGCTTCTGTGGCTCCGTCAGCCCGAGGAGCCCGTACCCGCCTTCGCCTCCGGGTGGTTGAACACGCGCTGGAACTCGAAGCCGCCGCCGGGCCCACCCGAAACGTCGACGTCGACCGTCAGCCGCGTACCGTCCACGGACGGCATGAACGTCTCGGTCACGCCGCCCCCACCGGAGACGTCACGCTCGACGACCAGGCGGTGGTCGTTCCACTCTGCCTTCGCCTCCATCTTCAGATCGTCCCCGAGGGCACGCTCCACCTTCTTTCCGAACGGCAGGATGAAGGGCTCCTGCCCGGCGTAGGTGATCGTCACGAGGGAATCCGTGAGGGCCAGGTCGATGCGCGTGGGGATGGTCGTGTAGAGCCGATGAACTTCCCGCATGGCCGCGGGGCTCGCACGGCCACGCCCGCCACCCGGGCGGCGCATCTCACCGCCACCGGGGTATCCTTCTCGTCCGCCCATCTCACCGCCAGGGAAGACGCCGCCGCCCGGAGGCATGCGACCGCCTTCCGGCGGCATCTCGCCCCGTCCCTCGCCGCCCTCTCCACCGGGCCGCCCCGCGCGTCCCTCCTGCGGCTTGGGCACGAAGTCGGCGGGGTCGTCGCTCTCCTTGGCGTTGTAGACCCACGTGCCGTCGATCTTCTGGGATACCACCGGGGTGATCTCCCCGATGTGCGTGGTTCCGCCGCAGGCGGCGAGGGCGAGGGTCGCGGGCACCGCGAGGAATGCGAGGCGAAGCGGGCGCTGCATATCCGAATCTCCTGGACCGTTGTTCGTACGAGATGGAGACGCAATCAATCACTGAAGCGTTAAGTACCGTGTCCGCAAAGATCGAGCCCCCCGCCGCAGGCACGGGCGGGGGGCTCGGAAACGCGGCCCGTGGTCCCGACGCGCGGACTACGAGATCACCCGCTCCTTCGGCCGGGCTCGGTACTTCTCGTAGAGCGACTTGTGCTTGTTGTCGGTGCTCACGTCGCGCCCGAGGATGAAGAGGTCCGAGACCTGAGTCTGGATCTCCAACGGGTCACCGTCGGTCACGATGAGGTTGGCGAGCTTCCCGCGCTCGATGGTGCCCAGGCGGTCCCCGAAGCCGAGCATCTCCGTACCGTTCTTCATCACGGCTTCGAGGGCGGCCTCCTCCGGAAGCCCGTAGGGCACGGCCATCGCCGCCTCGTAGGGCAGCGTACGGGAGTCCGATGAGTTGAACGTCGCGAAGGCGATCTTCACCCCCGCCGCGTAGAGCTTCCCGGGATTGCTGTATGCCTCGTCGTATTCCGCGTCCGGGCCGTTCGGCATCGACTGCGTCGGCCCCAGGATCACCGGCACGTTCTTCTCGGCGAGCATGTCGGCGACCCTCCACGCCTCCCTCCCGCCGGTGAGCACGAAGCGGATGTTCTGCCTCCCGGCCCACTCCACGGCGTTGCGGATATCCCGCTCGCCGTTGGCCTCGAGCAACACCGGCATCTCCCGGTTCACCACCCTGGCCATCGCCTCGAGCTGGAGGTTCCGCTCCGCCGTGCCGGCCTCCACCGCCTCCGCGTACTGGCGGCCGCCCTCCATCCACCGGTCGAGCTCGGCGACCTTCGCCTCGTACTCCTCCTTCACCTCGCTGAACGGCCGCGGCTGCCCGAGGAAGAACCCGCCGAACCCGCGACGCGACTGCATCGAGGGATAATTGATCGCCATCGCCGCGCCGGAGGCGATGTCCATCTCCTCGACCGTCCAGCCGTCGAGGCCGATGAGCGACGCCTGCCCGGAGATGACGCCCCCCTCCGGCACGGCCATGGCGTGCGTGATGCCGTTGGCCCGCGTCACCGGGATGTGCTCCGTCGCGGGGTGCACCGCGGTGGCGGCCTGGAGGTGGGGGTTGTAGTCGCCCTGCTCCCGCGAGTCGTTGGTGACGTCGACCGCGCCGATCTCGGTCAAGCCGATTCGCGTGACGGCGTCGAACATCCCGGGATAGACCTGCTTTCCGGTGGCGTCGATGACCTCGGCGCCGGCCGGCACCTGCACGTCCGGCCCGACGTCCGCGATGCGGCCGTCGCGCACGACGACGGTACCGACGAAGGGCTCACCGGCCAGCGTGTGCACGGTGCCGCCCTGGATGGCGTACGTCTGGGCCCCGGCCGGCGCTACGGAGACGAGAGCGAGGGCCAGGGCGCCCGCCGCCCGGGTCGGATGCATGCGGCTCATCGGCTCACCTCCTCGCGGGGCGACGGCGCGATGCGGTCCGGCGCGACCCGACCCGCCGTCGCCTCCGGCCCCCAGCGCTCCATCAGGGCGGACTTCTCCTTCTCGATGGCGGCCTGGCGCTCCCGGTCCAGGTCCCGGTCGAAGTAGAGCTTCCCGTCCACATACGTCTGCACGACCTTCGAGAACATGCTCAGCGGGTCGCCGTCGAAGACGGCCAGGTCGGCGTCCTTGCCCACGTCGATGGAGCCCGTGTGGTCGTCGATGCCGAGTTGCTTGGCCGGGTTGAGCGTGACCATGCGGAGCGCGTCCTCCGCCGAGACGCCGCCCCACTTCATGGCCTTGGCGGCCTCCTGGTTGAGGTGGCGCATCTCCTCGCCGGAGTCGGAGTTGATCGACACCAGCACGCCCCGCTCCTCCATGAGCGCCGCGTTGTACGGGATCGCGTCGTACGCCTCGACCTTGTAGGCCCACCAGTCCGAGAACGTCGACGCACCGGCGCCGTGGGCGGCGATCTCGTCGGCGACCTTGTAGCCCTCCAGGACGTGCTGGAAGGTGCGCACCGTGAAACCGAACTCGTCGGCCAGGCGAATCAGCTGCAGGATCTCGTCGGCCCGGTACGAGTGGGAGTGCACCCACCGCTCGCCGCTCAGCACCTCGGCGAGGTGCTCGAGCTTGAGGTCACGGCGCGGCTGTACCCCCTGTCGGCCGCCGGCCTCCCATGCGTCCCACTCCTTCTGGTAGCCCTGCGCGTCGAGGAACGCCTGGCGCACCACGTCCTGCACGCCCATGCGGGTCGCCGGGTAGCGGTCGGGGTTCCGGTCGCGCTTGGTGTTCTCGCCCAGCGCGAACTTGATGCCCGGGGTGGCGCCGGCGATGAGCATGTCCTGGGCATCCGAGCCCCAGCGCAGCTTCACCACCGCGTTGCCGCCGCCGATGGGGTTGGCCGATCCATGCAGGATGTCGATCGAGGTCACGCCGCCGGCCAGTGCCCAGTATACGTTCGGGTCGTTGGGCTCGATGACGTCCTTGATCGTGACCATGGCCGAGACGTTCACGGCGCCCTCGTTGATGGCGTCGGCCGCGATGTGCGAGTGGCAGTCGATGATGCCCGGGATCACCCACAGCCCGGTCCCGTCCACGACGTGCGCGCCGTTCGGCGCCCGCACGTCCGTGCCCACCTCCGCGATCTTCCCGTCGCGCACCAGAACGGAGGCGTTCTCGATGGTCCCGTGCGACGCGGTCATGACCGTGGCGTTGCGGATCAGCGTCACCGCGTCGTCGCGGTACGGCCCCTTGTCCTTCGCCATCGGGACCGGCTCGTCGTACGTCCCCGCGTCCTGTGTCTGGCCTCGCCGGCCACGGGTCGGGGTGACCCCGGCCGGCACCTCGAACATGTCCCCGTCCACGAAGACGGTTTCCACCTTCGCGCCGTCCTCGAAGAGGTCGCCAGAGGCGACCACCAGGTTGGCAAGCTTCCCCGTCTCGATGGAGCCGAGACGGTCGTCGACCCCGAGGATGCGCGCCGCGTCGAGGGTGAAGGCGCGGATCGCCGCGTCCTTCGACAGCCCGAGGGCAATCGCCCTGCGGGCGTTGGCGAGGATGTCCGCGGGATCGGAGAGCCCGCCGGAGGTGAAGGCGAAGCGTACCCCGGCCGCCGCCAGGGCCCCCGGTGTGGTGGGCGCGCGGTCCCACAGGCGCAGTGTCTCGAGGGACGGCACCGCCTCCGGGTCACCGTCGGCGGTCGGCTTGGGCCAGTCGAGGCTGACCAGCGCCGGGATCGACGCGCGTGCCATCAGGTCCGCGGCGGCGTACGCCGCCTGCGCCCCGTACACCACCGGCTTCACCTGCATCACCTGGGAAGTGACGATGGCGCGCTCGATCTCCTTCCGGTCCTGCGCCGGAAACAGCACCGGGTATCCCGCCTCGAGCTGTCTGGCGATGGGCTCCAGCGCCGGATCCCACTCCGGCCGCGCCTTCCCAACCGGGTTCGCGTCGTAGTCCGCCCACATGGCGCGGTAGTGCTGCGCGTCCAGGTAGAGCTGCTTGAGGTAGGCGAGGCTGCCGAGGAGCGAGTTGGGATAGCCCGTGTACGATCGGTCCTGGAGCTTCAGGTGCATGGCCACTGGCGTGGCCACGACCATCTCGCGCGGATGTGAGAACAGCCCCAGGTCCAGCACCGCCGCCTGGTCCGTGACCAGCCCCTCGTCGCGTGTGCTCAGGACGGTCGTGAAGCCGGCGCTACGCCACTTCGCGTACCGGTCGTCGGAGCCGTCCAACTCCTCCCCCGCGCTCAGCCAGCTGTGCGTGCCGGGCCGGTCCTCCGGCCCCCACGAGTGCTTCGACATGTCGATGGGGCCCTGCGGGCCGAAGGGCCCGCCCCCACCACCGCCACCGTTGCGCTGGCCACGGGGGGCCGGGTGGCCCAGGTGGGTCATCGCGTCGATCAGCCCCGGGTACACCGTCTTGCCGGACCCGTCGACGACCCAGGCGCCTGCGGGCACCTGCACGTCGCGGCCGACGGCGCTGATGACGCCGTTGGACACGACGACAGTGCCGCCGTCGACGGTCTGCCCGGAGACGGTGACGATGCGTGCGCCCTGGATGGCGTACAGCTCGGGGACGTCGGGGCGGGTGGGCCGGGGCTGCGCCTCGGCTGCGTGCGGGAGGGTCAGCACGGCCGTCGCGAGCGCCGCCAGGGCGCACACGATGCCGGAAGCTCCCAACCGCGGATTGATGAGCCTCGCGCTCATGGGCAGGTCCTCCGCTGGGGTCGTGGAGACGCCATCGGCCGCGATCCGGAAAGCTCCGGCCAGCAAGTCGGGACCAAGGCGAGGGCACACAATAGGCCCGCCCCCCCGAGGCTGCCAGGCAAAGGGGCGCGGCGATGCGCCGCGTCAGGACCGGCCCTCGTTCACGGGCGTCCGGTGGCGGTCGATCCACGCCGCCCACGGCAGGAGCAGCCAGAGCGACAGGCTCACCCAGGCCAGCGCCGCTTCCGACGGAGGCGGGGGCCCGATGAGGTTGGACACGTAGATCGCCAGCAGGAAGGCGATCAGGCTCCACAAGACCCACCGCCCCGTCCGATCCCAGGCGCGCGTGCCGCGCAGGTACAGGACGATCCCGGCCGTCAGGAGGGACAGCTCCACCAGCGCGGTCGCCGGCACCGAGCGCCACAGCTCGAGCCCGACGCGGGGACCTCCCGGCCACAGGGGCATGTCCGGCCGGTGCGCGATCCAGTCCAGCACCCAGTGGCTGAGGACGGCAGCCCCCACAAACAACGAAGACTTCAGGTCGCGGTACCGCCAGTGGACGATTCCGGCCAGCAGCGCTCCCCACACCAGGTCCATGAGAAGGCTGTGGCTGATCGGGTACCGCGCGAAGTCCAGGGGCGCGACCGCGGTGTTCCCCGGGTCGATGCGCACCTGCTCCACGCCGGCCAGCAGGAGGGCGGGCCAGAGCAGGTCGGGCCATTGCGCGGCCAGGAAGAGGACCCACAGGGGGGCGCGGCGCGCCGAAGGCTTGGCCGCCAGGGCGACGGCGTAATGGCCGACGAACATCTGCTACTCCTCGGGCAGTGAGGGCTCGCCCGGACCTTACGCGTCGCCGGCCGCCCGCGCCACGAGGGTGCGCAGGTCCGGCACCTCCAGGTCGGGCACGGCGTCGGACGGCGCCGTCGCTCCGCCCCCGGGTCGACCGGCCCGCCGGTTCACCCACACGCAGGTGAATCCGAGCTCCCGTGCCGGCGCGACGTCATGAAAGAGGCTCTGCGCCACGTGCAGCACCCGCTCCCGCGGCAGATCGAGACGGCGGAGCACCTCGTCGAAGTGCGGCCGGGCCGGCTTGTACGCGCCGACCTGCTGCGCGGTCACCACCTCGTCGAACTCCACGCCGAGCCTGCGCGCCGTCTCCGCGAAGAGGTCGTCGTCCACGTTCGACACGACTGCCAGCCGGTAGCGGCGCCCCAGCGCCCGAAGCGCCTCCCCGGTGTCGGGAAAGGGTGGCCAAGCACCGACGGAGCCGGCGAAGGCATCGACTTCGGCCTCCGTCGGCCGGAATCCCAGCTCGGCCCCGAAGCGGCGCGCCACTTCGCCCAGCACCTCGCGATAGGAACGGAAGCGCTCCGCCTGCACGGTGGACTCCAGCCGCCCGAAGCGCTCGAGGAGCGCCTCGTCCTCCTCCTCCACCCCGTGGGCCCCGAGCGTGGGCCGCAGAGCGTCCAGGATGCCCCGCTCCCAGTCCACGAGCGTCCCGTAGCAGTCGAACGTCATCGCCTCGAACGACGAGAAGTCGATCACGATTCCCCCAGCGCTTCCTGATTGGCTTCCCCGACGCGATGGAGCGCGTCGAGCGCGTGGCGCACCACCTGGACCATCCCGGCGAGCCGATCGACGTCGGTCACGATCCCGTCCTTCCGGCAGGTGACGACACCCGTATCCGCCCCGAAGCGCTTCCGGCTCTTGCGCGACGCCGGCTTCACCTCCAGCCGGACGGACGGGTCCGCCACGATCACCTCGACCAGCTCGGTGCCCGTGAAGAGCGAGGGGACGCGCGGGCCCGGCCGTCCCTTCACGACGTACGCCTCCAGGAGCGCGCGGGCGACCGGCAGCGGGCTCCCGAAACCCAACGCCGACCGGATCCGGTCGAAGGCGTTGCGCTTGCGCACCGTGACACGCAGGTCGCGGTGGCCGCGGAAGTGGGCCTGGGCGCGTGTGTACGTGATCGCGCCGTTTCCCGTGCTCACCGTGTAGGTGTCGAGAGCGATCCGCCAGGGCCCGTGGCGGAAGAGCGCCCGATCCTGTCGGGTGCCCTTCCCCTCCTCCAGCTCGCCGCCCAGCCGGTCCGCCACCGCCTGCCACGCGGGGCGTCGATCGTTCTTCGTCAGACGTGCCCATAGTCTGCGTCCGGCCTTCCTCATCGGGCACCCCGTCCGCTCTTGCGACCCGTCTCCAGCTTTCTGCGAACCTCCCTGCGGACCAGCGACGCAAGCGCCTCCCCGTGCCGGTCCAGAAAGGCGCGCACCCCGTCCGCGTCCACGCCCACCAGGGCCCGCAACGCCCATGACAACGCCTTGGCGACCATGGGATCGGGATCGTGGGCCAGCAGCTCGCATACGACCAGCGTCCGCGCAGCGTCCCCCGAGCCCCCGCGCGAGCGCAGGTTGAGCGCGACGGTGGACACCAGCGCGGTGCGGCGCCACCACCTGTCGTCGTCCCCGGCCCAGCGGACCACGTCTTCGTCACGCACCTGCCCGTCCCGCCAGGCGGGCCCCGCCACGTACAAGGAGAACCCGTCGACAGTGGCCCAGTTGTCGTTGCCGCGGCCGAGCTCCTCCACGGCGGCGGCGGCGAGGCGGGCGACCACGTCGCGACGTCCGCCGATCAGCTCCCACGCGAGCTGTCGGGCCTCGTGCACGCCCGTGCCCACCAGGGCACGTGCCACGGAGAGCGCTTCGTCGGGGGTGACCTCCCGCAGTTGCCGAGCCACGGGTCGAAGGACCGCGCGGATCGATGGAGCGGGCACGCCGAGGATCTCGAGGTCCGAGGGGAAGTAGCCGGCGCTGTGCTCGCGGCGCTCCGGAACCGATGCCGCGCGCAGCGCCCCGAGCGTGTCGGCGACCAGTGTCCCGTGCGCTACCACGCCAGACCGAGGAGCACCCCGTTCATGAACCCCTGGTCGCTGTGCTCGGCGGCCAACCGCAGAAGCACCTCCAGCTCGTCGTGGTCGAGCCAGATGCCCCCGCACGCCGGGCAGCGATCGATGATGATGCTCTGGACGATCTCCTTACGCATATCCGCGCCGTCCACCGGACACGCCCGCACCGTCTTCGACTTGTGGCGGATGAGTTCCGCGCAGTGCGCGCACGTCGGCAGCCCGTCCATCAGCTCGGAGCTGGGATGCTCGCGGCAGCGCACGCACAGCGTGGCCTTCGTCGGCTCGTTCATCCCCCCGCCCTCCTCAAGGTCGCCTTCACCCGCGTCAAGAAGCGCGGGGGATCGATGGGCTTGCGGATATAGTCGTCGGCGCCCTGCTCCATGAGCTCGATCTCCGCGCCCGGGTCCTGGGTTCCTGTCAGCACCACCACCGGAAGCCCCGCCGTGCTGACCGAGCCGCGGATCGCCCTCAGCGTCTCGCGGCCGCCGAGCGTGGGCATGTCCAGGTCGAGCACCATCAGGTCGAACGCCTCCCCCCGTGCCAGCATCACGAGGCCCTCGGAGCCGTCGGCGGCCTCGCTGACGCGATAGCCCTCCTTCTCGAGCAGCCCCCGCGCGATGGTACGGCTGGCCCCGTCGTCATCGACGACCAGGACGTGCGGCCTGTCGTCCTCGTCCCCGAGATCGGGCGGCGGCGCGACCCGGATCGACGGTGTGGGCACGTGCACGGATGCGGGGGGCTCCGCGCGGGAAGCACCGTCGTCCGGCTCCATCACGGGCGTGACGCGCATCGTCCCTTCACCCTCGTCACCGACGACGCGCGCGACCTCCTCGAGGGTGGTCTTGCCGTCGCGCACGAGCTGGAGGCCCGACTCGAGCAGGGTGGCCATGCCCTCCTCCCGCACCTGCTCGCGGAGGACCTGGACCGACGCGCCCTCGATGATCAGCCGCTGCAAAGCTGGCGAGGTGACGAACATCTCCACCACCGGCAGGCGCCCCCTGTAGCCCTGCTGCGCACATTCGTCGCACCCGATGGCGCGCACCGCCGGCCGGACGCCGTACCTGCGCTCCAGGTGACGCTCCACCGCCGTGAGCGGGTCGCGCACCGGCTGGGCACAGGAGGGGCACACCCGTCGCACGAGCCGCTGAGCGAGGGACGCCCGCAGCGTGTCGGCCACGGTCGCGTGGTCGAGGCCCAGGTCCGTGAAGCGGCGGATCGCCCCCACGGCGTCGTTCGTGTGCAGCGTCGCGAGGACCAGGTGACCCGTAAGGCTCGCCTGAGCGGCCATCTCGGCGGTCTCGAGGTCCCGGATCTCGCCGACGAAGATCACGTCGGGGTCCTGGCGCAGGATGGCCCGCAACGCGGACGCGAAGTTCACGCCCTGCTTCGGCTCCACCTGGATCTGCGTGAGGCCCGCGAGCTCGTACTCGACCGGATCCTCCACCGTCATGATGTTGACGTCTTCGGTGGCGATCTCGTGAAGCGCCGCGTACATCGTCGTGGTCTTTCCCGAGCCGGTGGGTCCGGTGACCACGAAGATGCCGTCGCGGTTGCCGAGCACGTGGCGGAGGCGCTCCACCTCCCGCGTCGGCATGTTCGTGTCGTCGAGTCCCTGCGTCTCCGTCGTGGTCAGCACGCGCACGACCACCTTCTCGGCGCGCCGCGTCGGCACGGTCGAGATGCGCAGGTCGTACTTCTTTCCCTCGACCACCATACGCGCGCGCCCGTCCTGCGGCCTTAGCCGATCCGCGATGTCCAGGCGGCTCATGACCTTGATGCGTGACACCACGCGGGTGAGCACCGGGTTGGGCATCTGCATCCCGCTGCGCAGCACCCCGTCCACGCGGTAGCGCACGACGCCGCCCGTGGCGATGGGCTGGATGTGGATGTCGCTGGCGCCGCGCTCGATGGCCTCCAGGAGGATGAGGTTGGTCAGGCGCACGACCGGGCCGGTGCCGGACTCCTCGACGGAGATCTCCTCCATCTCGTCGGTGAAGCCGACCACCTCGACGAGATCGTCCACCGACTCGCTGACGCCCTCCAGCAGGGCCTCCGCCACCTTGTCCGGGGAGTAGGCCGCCTCGATCGCGTTCGCGATCGCGGCAGGCGGGGCGATCTGCAGGTGGGGCGTGCGCCCCGACGCGAAGCCGATCTCGTGCTCGGCCTGGACGTTCGTCGGATCCGACGTGGCGACGACCAGAGCCCGGTCCCCGTCGCGCAGGGGGAACACCCCGTACCGGCGCGCGACGCTGGCCGGAAGCAGCTTGGTCGCCGTTGGCTCCGCCAGCGTCAGGTCCGCGACCTGCGTGCGGAAGCTGCGCGCCACGGCGACGGCCAGCTGCTGCCCGCTCACACCGCACGCCTTCTTCGTCGCACCCCACGCCTCCTCCACCGAGGCGTGGGCCAGGATCCGGATGTCGTCCGCTCCGGGCAGGCCCTCCCGCTTGGCGACGCGCTGCAACCAGTGTGTGACGGTCATCGGATGACGAGGATACCCCGGTTCGCCGGATAGAGCCATTCCACGCCGCGCTCGGTGACCACGGCGTCGTCCTCGAGCGGGATCCGTACCTTGCGGCCCCCCCAGTCGGGGTTCGCGGTGTAGGCGAACAACTCGACCGAGATCAGGGTCCCGGGCCGCAGCTCGTAACCCAGCCGCGTCGGGTTGAAGAACGCGAGGGACGGGCCTATGCCGTGCCCCCAGTTGCCCACCGAGTGCGGGCCGATGACTACGTCGGTCACGTCCGGATCCGGGGAGGGACGGTTGAACTCGATGCGGTCGAAGCCCGCCGCCTCGATCGCCTTCCACGTCGCGTCGAGCGCCTGCTGGGCCGTGGGGGCCGGCCGGATCGACGCCTTCATGACGTCGCGCACCTTCACGGCCTGGTCAAAGGCGTGCCTCAGCCCGGCCGGCGGCTCCGTCTCTCCCTCCCTCAGCACGTACGCGATGCGCTTCATGTCGGTGTAGAAGTCCAGGTAGCCCACGCCCCAGTCGATCATCAGCAGGTTCCCGCGCTGGATGATCCGATCGGTGGACGTGGCCTCGATGCCGTTCGGCCCCGTGACGTACACCGAAGGCATGTCGAAGGACGACTCGAGCCCGCGCGCCAGGAGCTGGTCCTCCATCCACCAGGCCACGTCCTCGAGCGTGGTGACGCCGGGCGTGACGACCTCGTTGGAGAAGGCGCGCTCGGCGATCTCCCTGCTCATCTCCGCGGCCTCGGCGAAGGCGGCGATCTCGGTGGCCGTGCGCGTCGCGCGGAAGTCGCTCACCAGCTTCTCCGCGGAGACCAGGCGGTCCGCGTACGGAGCGCCCAGCACCTCGCGCAGGTGCTCGTATGAAGTGTGGGAGAGCCCGTCCGCGCCGCCGATGCTCGCCGCCATGTCCACGCCGATGCGGCGCGGCTCGCGCTCGCGGACCCATGCGGCGAGCTCGTCGGGTGTGCCGAAGTGGTCGTACACGCCGCATTGCTCGGGCTTGTAGCCCTCCACGCCGAAGACCGCACGCTCCACCCGCGTGCCCCGGGCCCCGCGCGCCGAAGACGGGTGGTCGGTGAACACCCAGTAGGCCCAGTCGCCGACGTAGCCGCGCCCCAGCGCCTCCCAGAGCGGGTCGAGCAAGCCCTCGCGCATGACCACGATCCACATATCGATGTGGTTGTCCCGCATCGCCTTCGGCAGGACGAGGTCGAACTTCTCCGCGCGAATCTGGCAACTGCGCTCCCAGCGCCGCCGGGCCTCCTGCGCCCGGACGGGCGTCGGCGCGGCGGAAAGCGCCAGCGCCACCGCGAGACCCGCGGCCGCCAGTCCCGGCGCGCACGGCACCTTCATCGCACCACCGTCCACGCGGAGCGGTGGACGCCGCCCGTGTCCGAGCCCCCGACCACGCGGACGGAGCGGGCTCCCCCGGTCGGGCGCACGACCCACGACACCGTTCGCGCCCGCTCGGCGACCGCCTGCAGGTAGGGGTTCGACCCGGCCAGATGGCCGACGGTGCGACGCGCCATCCCATCCACGATGTCGACACCGTCCACCTCGAGCGTGGCCCAGGCGGGCCGCACGACCTGCGCGCGCACGCCGCCGTCCTCGCGCACCTCGCCGACCGCGCCGCGATCGGTGAGCGTCGTGGGGAGGTAGCCCGTATTCGACAGCGTGGTCTCCACGCGGAACGTGCCGTCCCCCAGGGCGGTGACCCGGGGGCCCGCCACCTCGATCAGCGGCGACTGCTCCGCGATGTACACGTACCACGGCATCTGCGCAGCCGTCTCCGCCTCGAGGAACTCGGGGGGAGGGTTCTGGCCCCAGAATTTTGCGTGCCAGCCGCCGATCTCCACGCGCCCGAGCTGCGGATGGTCGAACGGGGCCCAGTCTGCGAAGTAGCGCCCACCCAGCTCCTCGTCGTCGAAGCGCAGGCTCTCCGCCTCGCTGATCTCGCCGTCACCGTCGTAGTCGGTCACCCACGCCTCGGGCCCGGGCACGAACTCCGGCACCCAGCCGATGATGCCCCGGTCCCAATACCCCCAGGAGATGAGCGTGCCGTAACGGTGCTCGGTCGGGTCCGTCGAGCTCGGGACGACGGGCCGACCCGTCGTGCGCGTGTACTCTTCGCCCAGGTGCTCGATGAGCTGCAGGTCGATGGACGGGAAGGTGGAGGGCGGCGAGGCCGACGGCAGCCGGTACACGAAGCCGCCCGACGTGTGGCCGTGGATGATGCCTGTGACGTTGGGGTGGGCGTCGAGGAATGCCACCGCCGCTCGCGTCTCGGGCTCGGACAGCGGGTAGTCTCCCGCACCGTTCTGGATGTGCTCCCGCTCCCAGTTGCGCGGGAAGTTCCGGTTCATGTCGATGCCGCCGATGCCGTCCTCGTCGATGGCGCCGTCGCCGTCGTCGTCGATGCCCTCTCGCAGGACCCGGTAGCGTCGTCCCTCCCGCTCGTGGCGCGGGTCGCGGACCATGCTGCGAGGATCGGCCGGATCGGCGACCCAGCCGCCCTCCGCGTCGGGCACGCGCATCTGGGTGATCCACCCGTCCCCGTTCAGGTCCTGGGGCGGGTCCTCGTCGGCCACCCCGTCCTCGTCCTCGTCGACGGGGTGCGTCGTGCTGCGCAGGAACTGGTCATCGATGAGCGCGATGTCCGATCCGTCCGGATTGAACTTCGGCCGAACGTACACCGCGCGGGTGTCCAGGAGCGCGGTGATCCGCGGGTCCCTGCCGTAGCCGTCGAGGAGATACCCGACGAAGTAGGTCGCCACGGCCGAGCCGGTCAGCTCGCCGGCGTGGATGCCGCCGTCCACGTAGAGCGCCGGCTTCTCGGCGGCGGGCCCGGTGGTCTCGTTCGTGATCTCCATGAGCATGAGCGGCTGACCCCGCCAGCTGGTGCCGATGGAGTAGAGCTCCGTCAGGTCCGGGTACAGGGTGTGCAGCTCGCCGAGGATCTGGTTGGTCTCGGCGGCCGTGTAGAAGCGGTTCCAGTCGACGCTGCCGTCCGTGCCGACGAGGCTGACGGCCTGGGACGCCGCCGGCGTCGGGGCGAGCGCCACGACGGACAGGATGAGGGCGACGGACGCGGCGTGCGTGGAGCGGGACATGGATCCTCCCTGGCAGGTCGCTGAAGCGGATGGGGCAATCTGGGCGCCCGATCGGCTTCTGACCACTGCCGGCCGCGCCGGCGGCGCCACGGCGTCCTTGTGGGGCGGCGGCCGACGGGCACACCTTGGGCAAGTGACGTCCACCCGCCCCCCGAGCCGCTGGGATCGACGTGGCGAGTCTCACCTATCGAGGACTCACCCTCCTGCTGTCCGCGTTGGCCGTGGCCGGCCAGGTGGCGCTCGTCGAGGCCGTCTTCGGAAGGGGGCTCGGGGTGGGGTCGCCGAGCCTCGGCAGCATGCGCCCCGCCCTGCTGTCCACCGTCGTCATGGGCGCGGTCGTATCGCTGGCGTCCGCGGTGCTGGGCATGACGATGGCCTTCCGCCGCGATGCCCGCCTCGGCGCCCCCCCGATGGGCCTGGCCCTCGCCGTATGGGCGTACCTCCTGGCCTACTCCGGCATCGTCGTGCTGATGTCGCCTCCGCCCGAGTCGCCCCTCCACGCGCCCTTCGAGGGCCATTTTCTCCTGGTGGAGGCCCTCGGTCTGGCGGCCCTGCTCCGCTTCACGGCGCAGTTCCCATCGCCGCTGGCCGCCGCGTCGCTCCGCGACCCCGCCACCCTCCCCCTCGGCTCGAGGACGATCCAGGGATTCCGCCGCTGGCTTCTCCGCCCGTACGCGCCCTGGCTCGCGGGCATCTTGTCGGCGGCGCTCTGTATGGCGACGAACGCGGCGAGGGGGCGCCCCGTTCAGGACGCCGCGCTTCTCCCCCTGGTCGACGTCTTCCGGCTGGGGGCCCTCGCCCTCGTGGTGTTGAACCTGCGCCGGGCGTTCCTCGCCTCGGATCAGGCGGGACGCACGCGGATCACGTGGCTCGTCCTGGGGTTCGCCCTCCTGGTCGGCTCGGTCGGCCTCATCCTGGGCGGCAACGTGCTCAGCGCCGTCACCGGTTGGGAGATCCCCGCGTTCAACTGGCGCCCCGTGGTGCTCCACCTCGGCGTCATCGGGCTGCTGTGGGGTGGGGCGATGGGCGTCCTCTACCAGGGCCGAGCCCAGCCCGCTCCCGCGGTGCGCTCGGTGGCCGTGCTGGTGGGGATGGGGACGCTCGCCCTCTTTCTCGCGGCCGGTCTCGAGATGCTCCTGTCCCGTGGTGGTCCGGCGCACTTCTCGCTGCCCAGGGGCACCGGTACCTTCCTTGCGATGGTGGCGATGGCGCTGGTGTACGGCCGCACGAGGCGGCCCCTGGACGGCTTCCTCCGCCAGGCCCGGGGGGACACCGCCCCCCCGATGGCCGCCGGGCGCTGACACGCGGGCAGGCACCCCCACCGCCCGGGCCGGCCCCTGGGCGTCACATTCCCCTCCCATCGGTCGTTTCCCTGCCAGACATGGACTTCGACGCCACGTTCGACGCGATGTATCCGCCGCTGGTGCGATACTGCCATCGCCTGACCGGTGACCGGGACGCCGCCGAGGACGCGGCGCAGGAAGCCCTGGTGCGGCTCTTCGCACGAAGCGTGGAGGGACCGGCGCCGGCCGTCCGGGTCTGGCTGTTCAAGACCGCGACGCACCTGATCCGCGACCGTTATCGCGTGGAGGAGAACCGGCGTCGGCTTCTCCAGGCGAACCCGGTGACCCCGGGCGCACCGGAGGGTCCGGAGCGAAGTCTGGAGCGGAGCATGGAGAGGGAGCGGGCCCGCAGGGCCCTCGAGCGACTGACGGACCGGGATCGGGAGATGCTGCTCATGCGGTACGAGGGATTCAGCTACAGGGAGATCGCGGACGTGATCGACGTAGCCGCGACCTCCGTGGGGACGCTGCTGGCGCGCGCGGAGCGCCGCTTCTTCGAGGCCCTCGGCGGCTCCGGGGAGATGGCATGAGCGCCCACCTGGACGAAGGACGTCTCCTGGCGCTGCGCGATCGGGACACCGATGGCGAGGAGGCGCGTCGACACCTGGCGTCGTGCGCGGCGTGCACGGAGGCGCTGGACACGCTGCGAGCGCGGGGATCCGCCGTCGAGGCCGCGCTGTCGTCCCTGGACGAACAGTGGGACGTCGAGGCCGCCAGGTCACGCGTTCGTGGGCGGGTGGCGGCCGCGAGCGCGGCTGCCGCCCGCGGCCGAACCGTGGTCGGCCGACGCCCCCGCGCGGCCCTGTGGTCCCTGTCCCGCGCCGCCGGGCTGTTGCTGGTAACCGCGGCGGCCGCGTCGGCACTCCCGGGCTCGCCGTTGCGCGCCTGGCTCGGCGCCCGCTTCGGCGGAGACGAGCGTGCGGCGACGGTGCCTCCGCCGGCGGTCGAGGGGGCGCCGGCGGCGGCCCTCGCGCCCGAAGCCACAGGTATTCGCCTCTCCGTGCCCTCCGGACCGCTGCGGGTCGTTCTGCACGACGTGGCCGCGGGCTCGGAGGTGCGCGTGCGCCTGGTGCCGGGCACCGAGGCGTCCGTCTACGCCCCGGCGGGTAGTCGTTTCACGTCCGCGGCCGGACGGGTGGAGGCCCGTGTCACGCCCGGCGAGGTGCGCATCGAGCTGCCGACCGGCGTCGATCCGGTATCCCTGGAGGTCGGCGGGCGTATCTACCTGCGTAGCACCGAGGCGGGCCTCGAGGTACCGGGGCCCGTGGTGACGCGGACGGAGGACGAGATCCTCTTCCGTATCCCGGGCTGAGGCGAGTCGTGCGCGTACGCATTCTCCTTCCGTTCCTGGTCGGGTCGCTGATCGCGGCGGCCGGCGACCTCGCCGGACAGACGTCGGGGTCCGTGTCCGGAACGGTCCTCGGTCGATTCGAGAACGACGTGCGCCCGCTCCCCTTCGCGCTGGTGGAGGCATGGGAGGGCTCGTATCGACGTTCGGTCGTGGCGGACAGCCTGGGTCGCTACCAGTTGGCGTCGGTGCCAGCGGGCACCCTCCACGTGCGGGTCACGCACGCCGGCCACGACCCGGTGGTCGTCGACGTCGTCGTGCCTAGTGAGGGTCCGGTCCTGGTCGACGTCGAGCTGCGCGCCAGACCGGTGCGGCTGCCGCCGGTCGAGGTGACCACCGACGTGCGGGTCCCCGATCCCGACCCGAAGGACGTGGAGGCGGGCCTGACGACGCGGGTGGACGCGGCGGCGCTGGAGATCGGCTCGGGCGCGGCGGACGCGGGGCTCGTCGAGGCGGTCCGCGCCCTGGGCGGCAACGACCCCGGGCAGGCGACCGACGTGCTGTTCATGCGGGGCTCCACCACCGACCTGAAGCTCGTGCTCCTGGACGGCGCCCCCGTGTACACGCCCTTCCACGTGGCCGGGCTGCTGCGCAGCTTCGAGCCCGCCGTGCTCGGTCGTGCCGACTTGCACGTCGGGGGCGCCCCCGCACGCTACGACGGCGGCCTCACCTACATCCTCGACCTGCGCACGCGCCGACCCCGCCGCGATCGCATGCAGGCCTCCGGATCGCTGGACCTCCTGTCGGGCACTGCGGCACTGGACGGCCCCCTCGGCGACCACGCCGGCTTGGTCGCCTCGGCGCGCACGCTGCACAACCTGGGCGAGGCGCCCCTGGGCAGATCCCCCTACGGCTACCGGGACGTGCTCCTGAGCCTCCAGGCCGAGCCGCTCCCCGGACAGATCCTGCGCACCACCGGGTTCTGGAACCGGGAGTCGGTGGTGCTGGACCTCCCGACCACCGCGAGCAACCTCCTTCCCGGCGTCGCGCCCGGCGAGGCCTGGTGGTCGAACCAGGCCTTATCGGCGGCCTGGACGGGCCACGCGGGCGGCTTCCTCCTGGAGGCGACGGCCGCGGGCAGCGGGTACGACGCGAAGCTCCCCCTGCGCCCCGCCTCCCCGCAGGGGGAGCCGGAGGCGGCGGCGCTCCTGGCCGGCGCACACACGGACCGGTTCCGCGGCGGCGTGGAGGTCGCGCGCCCGGTGTCGTGGGGCATGGTCCGCATCGGGCTTTCCTGGGAGCGCGTGGACGCCTCGTACTCGGCCGATCCCCTGGAGAGCGGCGGGACCGCCTCGGCAGCCCGCAGCACCTCGTCCAGCACAGGCGGATACCTCGATGTCACGCGTGCCCTCGCCCCGGACGTCACGCTGCGCGTCGGCGGAAGGGTGGATCGCTTCTCCGGCGACCGGGGACCGAGGCTGGCGCCGCGCGTGGCCCTGTCATGGGAGGTGAGCCCGGAGGCCGTGGTGACGGTGGCCACCGGCCGCTACCACCAGAGCACGCGCGCGAACGATCTGACGGTGGAGGCGTCGCTGAGCCAGGGCGTCGCCGATACCACGGGGCCGGCCGACCTCCTCCCGGTGGCCTCCGCCGACCACGTGGTCGTGTCCTTCGACCAGCGTCTGGGAGACGACGTGCGGCTGGGCATCGCGGGGTTCTGGAAGAGCTACCGCGGCCTCGAACGCGACCAGACCGAGCCGATCCGCAGCTCCGGCGTGGACCTGCGCGTCCAACGGCGCGGCGAGCGCGCCACCGCCTGGCTGGGCTACGGCCTGTCGTGGTACTGGTCCACGAGGGACCTGTCGGGTGCGACGTCGGACTTCACCGGGCGCCAGCTCCTCACCGCAGGGCTGTCCGGCGCGCTGGGTTCCCTCTTCGGCGCCGACGTGCGCGTCGCGTACGGCGGGGGGCTGCCGTACACGAGCGTCCCGTTCCGCGCCGACGCGGCGAGCCCCCCGGCCGTGATTCCGGACGAGCTGGCCAACAACGGCGACGTCATCGAGCAGACGCCGCCCCTCCCGGGCGGCCTGCGCGAGGACTTCCTGCGCGTCGACCTGGAGCTGCACGCCACGTTCACGCCACGGTGGGGCGGTCACGAATGGCAGGTCCAGCCGTACCTGCGCGTCCTCAACGCCCTCGACCGCCGGGACGCGCTCTTCTACGCCTTCCAGCCTTGGCGCGACGAAGCCCTCACGCCCCTGGCCGAGCGTCCGCTCGTGCCGGTGCTGGGCGTGGCCTGGAGGTTCTGAGGGCCCCTCCTTTCGGACCGGTGAGCGGCGTCACGCGCCACCCCTTCCGCTCGTTTCTTCAGGAACCCGTTCGGTCCCCGTCGGGCCCGCGAATCCCGGAGGCGCACATGGCTCGTTCCTTCGTCCGTTCCCTGCCGATCCTCCTTTCGCTGGTGGCCGCGGGGAGCGCCCGGCTCGACGCCCAGCTGATCGAGCTCAAGACCGTCCCCATCGCGACGGGTGATCAGTTCCTCCTCCTCCCGTCCCGAGCGCTCGCGATGGGCGGCGTCACCCTCGCGGTGGACGACTCCCTCGGCGACCCGTGGGTGAACCCGGCCCGTGGCGTCCTGATCCGAGAGCCCCTCCTGCTCGGCTCCCCGACGTTCTACAGCATCGCCTCGGACGGCGGAGCGGGTCGCTCGTTCCCCGTCGCGGCCCTCTTCCGGGGGCGGCGAGCCTTCGGGGGCGTGGCCTTCGCGCTGCAGCAGATCGTGAACGAGCCGGCCCGGCAGAACTGGATCTGGCTGCGGCCCGAGGTCTGGGGGGGCGGGGCGCAACGCCTCAGCGACGCTTCCGCGCGCAACATCTTCGCCCAGGGCTTCGTCGGCACCCGCCTGGGCGAGGGCCCCTGGTCCATCGGCGTGGGCGCCTCGGTGGCGGGGCTCGACGCCGTCGACGGTGTCGACCTCCTGTACGCCAACGCGGAGAGCATCGACCAGCACGGGACCATGGGCGACGTCCGTCTCGGCCTCTACAGGGACGGTGACCGGGACCGGCTCGCCCTGCTGCTGCTGCACGACCGCGTCTCCATGACCCACGACGTCTCCTACCTCGAATTCCAGTGGGACACGCTGACGTGGGTGGAGTCCGTCACGCGGCGGGTCGACGAAAACCTCGACCACACGCGGACGTGGGGCGTCCAGGCCGCCTGGGACCGGGACCTGCGCGCGCAGGGGTGGCGCGTCGGTGGCTCGGCCACGGTCAACCGCAAGTCCCACCCGAAGATCCCGAACTACGAGATCCAGAACATCCCGCGGGACCCGGGCACCACGTGGGCGTACGAGCTGGGCGTGGGCGTGGCGCGCGCGCGCGGCCCCACGGAGTTCGGGCTCGACCTCCTCTTCCAGCCCATCTGGAGCGACACCTGGCAGGAGGCCGACCACGACGTGGGGACGAGCTCGGGCGGCGTCATCCGCAAGGGCGAGCGCACGATCGAGAACGACTTCTTCTTCACCAACGTCGTGCTGCGTGCCGGTCTGTCCCACGAGATGGGTCAGGCGAGCCTGCAGGCGGGACTCGAGCTGCGCTCGTACGACTACACGCTCGAGCAACGCGACCGAGTCGCCGGCACGTTCCGTGACCAGGACGAAGCCTGGATCGAGTGGAGCCCGTCGGCAGGTGCCACGGTGCGCTTCGGAGACGTGCAGCTGCGTTATGCGGGCCGCCTGACCACCGGAACCGGTCAGCCGGGGGTGGCCTTCACGCCCGAGGCGATGGCCGACCGGGCCGCGCTGGCGGACTTCATCATCGCGCCCGAGGCTCCGCTGACGTTACAGGAGGCGATGGTGATGACCCACCAGCTCTCCGTCGCGATCCCGATCCGCTGAGGCCTTCATCGACCCGGCGGGGTCTCACGACCGGCCCGGCCCGGGCCGTCCTTCCGGGAGGAGCAGGGCCTCGAGGATGTCCACGGCGCGGGCCAGGATCTCGCGCTCCGTCCGTGGGAGCGCCTCCAGCTCCGCCGCGAGCCGCGACACCCGCCGCGCCCGCCCCTCCTGCAGCAGACGCCGCCCACGGGGGGTGGCCTCGGCGAGCCGCACCCGGGCGTCGTCCGGGGACGGCCGGAGCCGCACGAGGCCGTCCGCCTCGAGGTCGTGGACCAGCCTGGACACGGTAGGCGGTCGAACCTGCTCCGCCGCCGCCAGGGCACCCAGGGTGATCGGTCCCCCGAAGACGACCACCGAGAGTGCGGAGAGGCGCGGGGCCGTCAGGCCCGTGGCGGCGTCCTCCGCGCGCAGACGCCGTAGGAGGTGGATCGCGGCGCTGTGCAGCCGGTCGGCGATCTCCACCGTCATTGCGCTGCCGTCATTGCGCTGCACTCCCATTTTATTTAGTTATGCTAAGTAAATTCTATGCCACCGATCCGGCATCCACAACCGGGACCGACCCGACCCACCCGTGCAGGAGTCCGCCATGTCCCCGGAATTCGGCCTTTCGACGCTCGGCCAGATCTCCATGAACGTGAGGGATCTCGCCCGCGCCACGACCTTCTACCGGGACACCCTGGGCGTGCCCTTCCTCTTCGAGGTGCCGAACCTGGCGTTCTTCGACCTGGGCGGCGTCCGCCTGATGCTGTCCCCACCCGAGAGCCCTGAGCTCGACCACGCCGGCTCCGTGCTCTACTTCAGGGTCGCCGACATCGCAGCCGCCCACGCCGAGCTCGCGGCACGCGGCGTCGTCTTCGTGGACGAGCCGCACGTCATCGCCGACATGGGGACCTACAGGCTCTGGATGACCTTCTTCCACGACTCGGAGGGCAACCTGCTCTCCCTGATGTCGGAGGTGGCCAAAGCCGGATCTTGACCACGGGCGGTAATGGGCTCTATTCATCACCCGAAACCAGCCAACGACCTTCCAGGAGCCATGATGTCTGACAACGGTGGCAACCGGGTCCGCGTGATCCTCCGGTGGATCCAGATCAAGGACAACAAGGAAGCGGCGTGGGACGACGAGGGCGAGTTCCGCTTCTCCTCCAAGGTCACCACCGCCGGCCAGAGCCACGAGCTCACCTTCCCCGAGGAGGGCTTCTGGGGGATCTCGGACCACCCGCGCTTCAACAAGGTGGACAAGATCGACAAGGTCCTCTTCGAGGGCGAGGCTGGGGACTCGATGGTGGTGGAGCTGTTCGGCGTCGAGCTCGACCAGCTCACGCCCAACGACCACCTCGAGGACTACCGGCGGGAGTTCACCGGCCCGGTCTCCTCGTGGCTGGGGCGGCACCAGCCGACCGACGAGGGCACCGGCGATCCCGAGAACCTCACGGACTGGCGCGTCTGCTACGACGTCGAGAAGGCTTGAGGCGCGTCCGATCGCCCACGCCGTGACTCGAGGCCCCGTCCGGAACGTCCGGGCGGGGCCTCGCCGCACCCAACTCCCTTCCATCCTCGATCCGGAGGGCGTCCACTGACCCACTTCACGCCGCTGGACTGGTTCTGGACGCTGGCGTTCCTCCTCCTGATGGTCGGCGGCGCCGCGCTGTTCTACCGCCTCGCACGGCGCTCCGAGTCCGACTTCTTCCTCGCCGGCCGCCGGCTGCCGTGGTGGCTGCCGGCCGCGTCGGTGTTCAGCACGCACACGGCGACCGACACGCCCATGTGGGTCACCGGCACCGTGTACGCACACGGCCTGCGGGGCCTGTGGTACACCTTCTTCGCCGGGTGGACCTCCGTGGCCGCGTTCGTGTCGGCGCGCATCTACCGCCGGTCCGTGGCGTTCACGCAGGCCGAGTGGCAGGTCGTGCGCTTCCACGGCTTCGGGGCCGAGCTGCTGCGCGGATGGATGGCCGGGTGGCAGGTCTTCATGAACATGTTCATCCTAGGATGGGTGGGCATCGCGATGGGCAAGGTCGGCAACCTCGCCTTCGGCTGGCCGGTGTGGGTGGGCCTGGTGATCCCCTCGGTCATCACGGCGCTCTACACGCTGGCCGCAGGCTACTGGGGGGTCGTCATGGGCGACTTCCTCCAGGGCATCGTGGCGATCTTCGCCATCCTGCTCGTCTCGATCGTCGGGATCATGGCGGCGGGCGGCCCCTCCGGCGTCGTGGACGGCGTCACCGCCATGGGAGAGACGTGGCGCCTCGACTCCATGGCGTTCACGGGGTGGCTCACCGGGGCCTTCCCGGCCGCGTGGTGGCTGACCATGCTCGTCATCGCCATCGTGGGCGGCTTCGGGATGGGCACCAGCATCGACTGGTACGTCGAGGCCCAGCGCATCCAGTCCGCGAAGACCGTCCGGGACGCGAGCTACGGCATCTGGTGGGGCGGCGCCATCACCCTGCTCAGGAACGGCATCTGGGCCGCCTCCATCCTCGCGTTCTTCGTCATGGCACCGGGGATCACCAACGGCGCAGAGGCGGAGCTCGGGTGGTTTCGCCTCGGCTTCGAGCTGCTCCCCGCCGGGCTGGTGGGCGTCTTCTTCGCGGCGATCCTGGCCATCCACCTGTCCACGATCTCCAGCCACCTCAACCTCGGCGCCCTCTACTTCACCCGCGATCTCTACCAGCGCTACGTCCGCCCCGACGCCTCGGAGCGCACGCTGGTGTGGGTGGGCCGGCTGACCACCGCGGTCCTCCTCGTCGGCTCGTTCTTCTACGGGTTGATGATGCAGGAGATCACGCAGTGGCTGATCTTCGCGCTGTGGCTGATGATGGCGGGCATCTGGCTCCCCAACATCCTCCAGGTGGTGTGGTGGCGCTTCAACGCCTGGGGCTACCTGGCGTCGTGGATCGCCAACCTCGGCATCGCCTGGCTGGTGGTGTGGGTCCTCCCGGAGTTCGGCGTCATCCCGGTGCTGCCGGACTACCTGCAGTTCTGGTCGCTGATGGCGCTGGGCGTGGTCGTGTTCCTCCCGACGACCCTCCTCACGGAGCCCGAGCCGATGGACCACCTGGTGCACTTCTACCTGCAGACGCGGCCCCTGGGGTGGTGGGGGCCGGTGCGGGAGGAGGCCGTCCGCCGCGGCCTGCTCGTGGACGAGAAGAGGACCGCGACCTCCGCGCCGCGACCGCTCATTCGGCGCACGTGGACGCCCGAGGAGGCGGACGGCTGGAGCCGCGAGGACTGGATCGCCATCGTGCTCAGCCCGGTGATCATGGGGCTGGGGATGGTGGGCGCGGCGAACCTCTTCCTCGGCCGCGCGTCGGGCGCCTGGCAGCTCGTGCTGGGCACGGTGCTCGGCCTGGTGATGTTCTGGGTGATCGACCCCAAGCTGCGCGCGGTGTCGGTCGACTACGAGGCGCAGCAGGCGAAGTACCTGGAGCGGCTGGAGAAACGCATGCGCTGGCAGGGCGACGACGGGACGCGCGTGGCGTCCACGGTGGCCGCGCCGGAGGAGACCTGATGGAACGGGGATTCGTGACGCTGATCGGGATGAGCATCGCCTACCTGGCTTCGTTCATCGGCCTCGGGCTGGCGTGGTACGGCTGGAACCGCCGCCACCGCGACGACGAGGAGGTGGGGTCGTGAGCGCGCTGTTGCTCGTCCTCCTCCAGCAGGCGCCGCGCCAACCGCTGCCCGCACAACCTCCCATCGAGGGGCCCGGCTGGACCGTGTGGGTGCCCGCCGGTCTCTTCCTGGTGGCCGCCTTCGGCACCTGGTCCCTCTGGCGCCACTTCGCGGACAAGGACGACTGAGGCTCCGCTCCGCCCCCCCCGGGAATCCCATGATCAAGAAGACGCTCCTCCCGCTCGTCACGGTGGCTTTCGTGCTCGCCGCAGTGCTCTCGATCCGCGCGGCCCGCATGCCCTCGCTCCAGGGCCCGGAGCAATCGGCCGTCCGGGTTCCGGTCGACACCATGGCCGTGGCGGAGCGGCTCGCCGGCGCGATCCGCATCCCCACCATCTCGCACGAGCGGGTCGAGGACACCGACACGGCCGCCTTCCTCGCCCTGCACGACTACCTCGCACGGTCGTACCCTCTGGTGCACGCGCAGCTGACTCGCGAGACGGTGTCCGACCTGAGCCTCCTGTACACGTGGGAGGGCAGCGACCCAAGCCTGGAGCCCATCGTGCTCATGGGGCACCAGGACGTGGTGCCGGTGATCCCGGGCACGGAGGGGGACTGGTCGCACGCGCCGTTCAGCGGGGAGATCGCCGACGGCGCCGTGTGGGGCCGCGGCACGCTCGATGACAAGATCAACGTGGTGTCGGTGCTCGAGTCGGTGGAGGCGCTCCTGGCCGGCGGGTTCCAGCCTCGCCGCACGATCTATCTGGCGTTCGGGCACGACGAGGAGCGTGGCGGCACGCGCGGCGCCAAGGCGATCGCCGAGCTCCTGGCCTCCCGCGGAGCGGAGCCCTACGCCCTCGTCATCGACGAGGGCGGCGGCATGACCCGTGGGATGATGCCGGGCCTCGACGCCACGGTCGCGATCGTGGGCATCGCCGAGAAGGGGTACGTGAACCTCGAGCTGCGCGTGGACGGCGCGGGTGGGCACTCGTCCGCGCCGCCGAAGCAGACGAACATCGGCGTCCTCGCCGACGCGATCGGCGAGCTCGAGGAGCATCCCTTCCCCGCCCGACTCCAGGGCGGCTCGCTCGCCATGGTCCGTCACGTCGCGCCGGAGATGCCGTTCGCCTACCGCCTCGTGCTGGGCAACCTCTGGCTGTTCCAGCCGCTGGTCACCCGCATCATGACGGCCTCGCAGGAGTCCGCGCCCATGGTGCGCACCACGACGGCCGCGACGATCGTGGAAGGTGGCGTGAAGGCCAACGTGCTGCCCATCACCGCGCGGGCGGTGGTCAACTTCCGCATCCTGCCCGGCGAGACGAAGGAGTCGGTGCTTGCCCGCGTGCGCGACGTCATCGCCGACGACCGTGTCCAGGTGAGCATCTACGGCGACGACGCCGTCGACCCCTCGTCCGTGTCGGACCCGGATGGGCCCGCCTTCCGCCTGCTCGCGCACACGCTACGGCAGGTCACCGCCGGCGAGCGGGTGGTCGTCACACCCTATCTGGTCACCGCCGGCACGGACGCGAAGTACTATTCGGGACGCTCCCCGGGCGTCCTGCGCTTCCTGGCCGCGACGCTGGACGGCGACGCCATGTCGCAGATCCACGGCACCAACGAGCACGTCCCCCTCTCCGCGCTCGCTACGAGCGTGGCGTTCCTCCAGCAGCTGATCCGCAACTCGGACGAGATGTAGCTGGGGGGCGGGCTACCTGCTCCTTCTCCTCCTCGGGCGCCCGCGTCGGCGTGGCTCTGCGCCGAGGATCGCCAGCGCCCGGGCGACGACCGCGGCGTCCCCCTCGAGCCCGCGCACCTTCACGATCTCTGCGGGGAGCGCGGCCTTCGCCCTGGTGAGCGTCTCGACGGCGGACGAGGGGTCGACGGCCGCGAGGTGGCCCGCCTGCCCCACGTCGATGAGCGATTCGGGCGGCCAGTCGGCGGGCCACAGACGCTCCAGCACGTCGATGGCCGCACGCACGCGCGCGAGCGTGCCGGACAGGCCGTCCAGGAGCGTGGGATCGGCCTCGGGGAACGTCATCGTGACGCTCCGCTCCTCGTCTACCGCCGCCGGAGCGAGGCGGACGACCACCGCGAGCCGCTCTCCCTCGTAGCTCCAACCGGGCGTGCTCCCGTCCGGGCGGTAGGGGACCCTGTGCCCGTCCGCCTCCACCGTCGTCGGCGGGAGCGCGTGCGGCACACGCACCGTGACGGGGCGTTCGGTACGCATGCCCGGATAGGACCCTTCCGCGGCACCGACGTGGACCCGGAGCTCCCGGCCGTCCGCGGACCGCGTGGCACCCAGCCCCGTCCACGCGACGGCCCCGTGCCGGTAGCCGAGGTCGTTGCCCGCGTCCTCGTACATGCGGGCCTCGCCGGACTCGCCCGGGAAGACCTCGACCACCACGGGGCCCTCGCGTCGATCGCCCACGCGCGTGGTGGGCTCCTGCATCGGGATCACCGCCCCGGCACGCACGAACAGCGGAATCTCGTCCAGCGCGTACGTCCGCGAGACCTCAGCCGGGCCGCGCAGGCGCGCGCCCGACGCCCACTCGACCCAGTCGCCCGGGGGGAGCCAGGTCGTGCGCGTGGCCAGGCCCGTCGCCGAGTCGGCCGGATCCGCGACGGGGCTCACGAGCAGGTCCTCCCCCAGCATGTACGCCCCAGTGTGCGTGTAGGCCGCGTCCTGCTCGGGCCAGTGGTAGTACAGCGGCCGGACCATGGAGACGCCGGTGTCGTAGGCCTCACGCGCCGCGGTGTAGAGGTAGGGCACCAACTCGGTACGCAGCAGCATGGCCGCGCGCATCGCCTGGAAGTCCTCAGGGGGATACGCCCAGATCCTGCGCTCGGCCGCGGCGTTCTTCGTGGTGTGTGTGCGCAGCACGGGGCTCAACGCCCCGAACTGGACCCAACGGGCGTACAGCTCGGGCGTCACGGGCCCGGGGAGGTGGCCTCCGATGTCGTGGCTCCAGTAGCCGTACAGGACGTTGGACGCGGTGGCGGTGAACTCGGGCTCGAAGGCGAGCATGTCCCACGTCGAAGCTGCGTCGCCGGAGAAGCCCACCTGGTAGCGGTGGCTGCCCAGCCCCCCGTACCTGTGGAAGATCAGCGGACGAGCGCGCCCCTGCCGCTCCATGTCGGTGAAGAAGACGTGGTTGAGCCACATCGTGGGCGTGAGCCCGGGGATGCTGGTCTCGCTCCACTGCTGCCAGTCCAGCCACCAGAAGTCGACGCCCTGCCGCTCGAGCGGGTGGATCACGTGCTCGAAATACGCCCGCGCGAAGTCGCGGTCCTCGATGCGGAAGGGGAGCCACTCCTCCGTGGCCGGGTCGACGCCCAGGGCCCGGGCCATCGCCGGGTACTGCTCCTCCCACGGCTGGATGCCGGAGGCCGGATGCAGGTTCAGGGTGGTGCGCAGGCCGTGCCCGTGCACCCAGGACAGGAAGCCCTCCGGATCGGGGAAGAACGTCCGGTTCCAGGTGTAACCCGTCCACCCCTTCCGCTGCCCCGCCGGATCACGGTCCCCCGTGCTCCAGCGGAGCTCGAAGGTCTGGTGCCAGTCCATGTCCACCACGAGGACGTCGAGGGGCACCTGGTAGCGGTCGAACTCCTCCACCAACGTCTCGAGCTCCGTGTCCGTGTACGCCCAGTAGCGCGACCACCAGATGCCGAAGGCGAAGCGCGGAGGGAGCGGGATCCGCCCGGAGACCCTGGCGAAATCTCCCAGGGCCGCGCGGTAGTCGTGCCCATAGCCGAGGAAGTACCAGTCCTGACGCTCACCGGCCGGACGGGCTTCGACCCACGCGCCGTCGTCGTCGACGAGGAGCGGGCTCTCCGAGTCGTCCACCACGGCCCACCCGTCCCGGGATACCAGCCCTTCGCCCAGGTCCGTCGAGCCCTGTACCCGGTCCAGCGTACGGATCGTGCCGCCCAGATTGCCTTCCGCCTCCCACCCCGGCCGCCAGACCGTGTCCACCCCTCCGGTCGTCACGTGGACCTCGAGGTTGCCAGGTGCGAAGCGGCCGCTCCCCGTTCGGTAGCGGAGGCGCAGCGAACCGGTCTCGACGACCTGCCACCCGTCCTCCTCGTACGCCCGGTGCGGCGGAACCGGGAGCCCGCGCGCGCGGACGACGAGTGTCGCCCGATCCTCGAACGTGCCTTCCTCCGCCCACTCCATGCGGATCATGCGGTCGCTGAGGAGCGTGAAGCGCGCGTCGCCCGCCTCCACGACGGCGCCGGCGTTGGGAGCGGGATCAAGATCGGGAATCTGGCGGCCGGCGATCGAAGTCGTCACGACGAGGAGGGCGAGGAGGGCTGCGGCGGGCGATCGGCACATGCCTCCAAGAGACGCCTTTCCCCGCGCCCGTCGCAAGGCTACCTTGTTGATATTTCGGTTTTTATTCGGTATCCGGAGAGATCGTGTCCGAGCCCCTGCCCCTCCCCGTCGTGCGAGGCCACGGCGCCTCCTTCAACCCGCCGAACCGCTTCGAGCGCCTGGGCGTGGAACGGGACCGCTGGACCGACCCCGACGACCCGCTTCCGCAAACGGAGCTGCTGCGGGACGCGACGCGCTCGATCCTGTCCAGGAACGACAGCCCGGACGTGGGATTCGACGTGGGGATCAACCCGTACCGAGGTTGTGCGCACGGCTGCTCCTACTGCTATGCGCGCCCCACGCACGAATACCTCGGCTTCTCCTCCGGGCTCGACTTCGAGACGAAGATCCTGGTGAAGGAGGAAGCGCCGGTGTTGCTGCGCGCCGCGCTGTCGTCGCCGAGGTGGAGGCCCGAGCCGATCATGCTCAGCGGCAACACGGACGCCTACCAGCCGGCGGAGCGGCGCCTGCGCGTCACCCGCCGATGCCTGGAGGTGCTCGCCGAGTTCCGGAACCCCGTGTCGATCATCACGAAGAGCTACCTCGTGAGCCGCGACGTGGACCTCCTCGGGGAGCTGGCTCACGACCGGGCGGCCGCGGTTGTGCTGTCGATCACCACGCTGCGCAACGAGGTCCAGCGAGTGATGGAGCCGCGCGCCTCCACCCCCGGACGCCGCCTGGGCGCGATACGCGTTCTGGCCGACGCCGGCATCCCGGTGGGCGTGAACGTGGCGCCGGTCGTGCCGGGGCTCACCGATCACGAGCTGCCGGCGATCCTCGAAGCGGCGGCCCGGGCCGGTGCGACCTTCGCGAGCTACATCGTGCTCCGCCTGCCCCACGGGGTGAAGGAGCTCTTCGAGACGTGGCTCCTGCAGCACTTCCCCGACCGGAAGGAGAAGGTCCTCAACCGGGTCCGCGCGCTCCGGGGCGGGAAGCTCTACGACGCCCGCTACTCCGTGCGTGGCAAGGGGGAGGGTCCATGGGCGGAGCAGCTGCGGGCGCTCTTCCACGTCACGCGGGACCGCCTCGGGCTGAACCGACCTCCGGAACTGTCGACCGCCTCGTTCAGGCGGCCCGAGGCGTCGCCCCGCCCGCAGCTCGAGTTGTTCGGGAGATGATCCGGGAGCGACCGGGCGTCACACCCGTGCGATCGAGCCGTCCTGGGCCGCCCAGCTCGTGTTCGAGAACGTCCACAGGAAGTTCGTGAAGCCGACGTCGTAGTCGGAGATGCCGTTTTGGCCGGTCAGCTTGAGGCGCTGGTCGTAGAGCGTGCGCATGACCACCGAGACCGTGCCCTCGTAGGTGGAGGGCGGCGGCCGGAGCTGATGGAGCGCCTCGGTTAGGGGCTCGCGGGCCCCCAGGCCTTCGACCAGGTCGTGGTAGGCGTCGTGCTCGTCGTGCGAAAGGACCTTGAGCTGGCGGTGTAGGCGCTCGGCCAGCGCCGCCTGCTCCAGGAGGGGGTCGCCGGAGGTGACCAGCGCCAGGTAGGACAGCACCTGGGCATGCAACTCCTTCCAGTACCCCTGCCGGTGCACGAACTCGTGGCAGATGACGTGGGGCTCGAAGACACCGGTGTCCCGGAAGAGCGCCACGTCGCCGGAGATGACGTCGCACACGCCCATGGCGAAGGGGAAGATCAGCTGCGCAAGTCCGAAGTCCCGCACGGCCGAGCTGGTGACCACCCGCTGGCCGGTGATCGACGCGATGTAGTCGGTGAGCCGGCGGTTCACCTGGCGTGCGAGATCGGCCCGCGGGCGCCGCTCGTCGGTCCACCCGGCCTCGAGGCGGGCGACGAGGCGGGGCAGCTCGGCGCGCCGCTCCTCTTCGGGCATGGGGTCGAGGCGGAAGACGTCCGCGCCGAACTCCTCCTCGAACTGGATCCAGCGCACGTCCTGCCGCTGCAACCAGTCCTTCACGGCGCTGCCCGCGTACATGCCGAAGGCGGCCGCGCTGATGACGCGGCCCGGAAGCGTCGCACCCAGGAGGATGCGCGACGCCAGCGGCGCCGTCGCGATCAGGTCGGTCAGGGAGATGGGAGCGTACGTCGCGTCGTTGGGGATCCGGATCTCGTCATCCATGCACCTCTATACGAACGAGAGGGCCGTCGGGGTTCCCCGCCCGGGTCACCGCCCCGATCCCCGGTCCCGTCCCCAAAACAAAACGCCGCCCCGAAGGGCGGCGGAACGGGCGACGGCGGCCGGCCCCGACCCGCGCGTCCGTTCAGCGAACGGTGCACGGGCCAGGGCCGTCAGCTGTGTGAATCGGCCAGCACCTTCACGGTCACGGGAGGCAGCTGGACCGCCGCGGCCTGCAGCGCTTCCGTCTGCTCGGTCACGTAGCCCGTCTCCGCATCCTTCGCGGCGCCCGCCTTGGAGTCGTGCATCGAGCCGAGCGCAAGGAGTCCTACCAGAAGGGGCACGCCGATCAGCGGCGCCCCGAACGCGGCCCACCAGGGAACCGCGGATCTCGTGTCGATATGTGCCTGGATCATCGTCCCATCCCCTCTTCGTCTGCCGTGAGCCGGGTCGGTCGCCCGTCTCCCACATCGTACCCTTCGTACGAAGGCGCCTCGAAGTTTCATCTTCCCGTCGTTCAGTTGGTTGGACGCCACCGACAGACGATTCGTTGCATTCCTTCGTGATATCCGGCGGTCGGTGACGCCCCGGCTGCGTCCACCTATGCTTACAGGAAACCCGGGGGGCATCGTTCGCGCGGAGGCGGGGAACATGGCACGGATCGGTCGACAGGACGTGCGCTTTCTGGTCTTGGAGGGGATCATGGTCCTCTTCGGCGTGTTGGCGGCGTTGTTCGTGGACGAGTGGCGCCAGGAGCGCGAGCTGCGCGCCGACGCCTGGGCCGCCATGGAGAGCGTGGTAGTCGAGGTGCGCGAGAACCTCGGGGAGCTCCAGGCCCTCGACAGCGTGGTCGCGGGACGGATGGAGCTCCTGGACGCGCTGGAGCCGGAGCTCGACGGCACGACCCCGTTGGCCTCCCTGGCCGGTCGGTTCCGGGGCTATCGGACCCCTGAGCTGTCCGATAACGCCTGGCAGCGACTGACGGCGGGACGCGCGGCCGACCACGTTCCGGGCGCCTTTCTCCAGGACGGCTTCGCCGTTTACTCGTTCAACGCGAAGTTCTCACGACTGGAAGACGAGGTGACGCGCCTCGTCTTCAGCGAGCTCAATTTCAATCCGGGGCGGGTGCGGACCGCGTGGTCCATCGCCCGGGAGATCATGGATCAGCAAGTCGCCTGGGCCGGAGTGTCGATCGAGCGCTACCAGGCCTTCCTGGAGCGCTGGGACGGCGACGGCTGACCGCTCGGGACGGCCGGCCGCGGGGCACATCGGCCCCGCCCCTCTCTCGCGCGCATCCCCGCTCCCGCCCATCTTGCGGGCTCGTCGAAACCTCCTCGCCAGGAGACCGATCATGTCCCCGACCCTCCGGATCCTCCCCGTGTCGTTGGCCGTGATGTCTTTCGCGGCGGCTCCCGACCCCGCCGCGGCCCAGACCCTCCCCCCCGACGGGGACGGCGCCGTCGCGGCCCTGGAGACATCCCCCAGGCACGGGGAGTGGGTGAAGTACGACGCCGGCGACGGCGACATGGTGGAGGCGTGGGTGGTCTATCCCGAGCGGAGCGACGCGGCGCCGGTCGTGGTCGTGATCCACGAGATCTTCGGCATGTCCGACTGGATCCGCGCCGTGGCCGACCGGCTCGCGGGTGAGGGCTTCATCGCCATCGCGCCCGACATGCTGTCGGGCAAGGGACCGGGCGGCGGCGGGACGGTCTCCTTCGACAGCCAGGAAGTGGGGAGGGCGATCCGGGACCTGGACCGGGGAGAAATCAATCGCAGGCTCGAGGCCGCCGGCGCGTACGGGCTCGCCCTCCCGGCGGCCGGCGATCGGGTGGGCGCGGTGGGCTTCTGCTGGGGCGGCTCCACGAGCTGGCTACTGGCGACCGACTGGGCCGACCTGGACGCGGTCGTTGTCTACTACGGCACGTCACCGGAAGGCGCGTACGAGGGCGTCCAGGCTCCGGTCCTCGGGCTGTTCGGCGGGAACGACAACCGGGTGGACGCGACGATCCCCCGAGGCGAGGAGGCGATGGCCGCCCTCGGGAAGACGTTCGAGCCGCACGTCTTCGAAGGCGCGGGCCACGGCTTCCTGCGCCAGCAGAGCGGCCAGGACGGGGCGAACCTGCGCGCCAGCCGCGAGGCGTGGCCGCTCACGGTCGCCTGGTTCCAGCGCTACCTGGGCCGGTAGGCCCGCCCCATGTCCACACCGCCCCTCGTCGTCCTCGCCGCCGGCATGTCCACGCGGTACGGTCGCCTGAAGCAGGTCGACCCCATGGGCCCGTCCGGCGAAGCGATCATGGACTACAACGTGTTCGACGCAGTCCGGGCCGGGTTCTCCCGTGTCGTGTTCGTCGTGCGGCCGGAGATCGAGGACACGGTGAGGGAGCACGTCGAGCGGATCGTCGGCGACCGGCTCCCGGTCGAGTTCGTGTGCCAGACGCTGGACCGGATCCCGGGAGAGCTCCCGCCGCCCCCCGAGCGGAGGCGGCCGTGGGGCACGGCGCAGGCGGTCCTGATCGCCGCCGAGCGCGTAGAGGGACCCTTCGCCGTGTGCAACGCCGACGACTTCTACGGCGCGGACGCCTTCCAACAGCTCTTCGACCACATGATCGTCCGTCCGCCCGCCACGGAGGCGGCCATGGTCGGGTACACGCTGTCCGACACGCTGTCCGACTCCGGGGGCGTGGCGCGCGGCATCTGCATCATGGGGAAGGACCGTCTCCTGCAGAAGGTGACCGAGGTGCGCGAGATCCGGCGCGTGGAGGGGTGGATCACCGGGGAGGAATCCCCCGGGGAGCCCGTGGAGCTCCGCGGCAACGAGATCGTGTCGATGAACTTGTGGGGCTTCAGCGAGCCGGTGGTCGCGCTGCTCGAGCGTCAATTCGTGCGCTTCCTGAAGCGGTGGGGCGGTGATACGACCGCGGAGTTCCCCCTCTCCACGGCCATCAGCGAACAGGTGCAGATCGGCACCGTACGCGTGGCGGTGCTCCACGGACGGGGCGACTGGTTCGGGGTGACGCACGCGGACGACGCGGACCACGCTCGCGCCCACCTCGGGGAGCGCATCGCGGCCGAGCATTACCCGTCGGACCTCGCGGCGGCCTTCAGCGCCGCCGTCTGACGGGGGCGACGATGCGCCTCACGACGCTCGACTGGGCGGTGGTCGCCCTCTACGGTGTGGTCGCGCTGGTAACCGGGCTGTGGTTCACGCGCCGGGCCGGCCGGGGGGTCGACGAGTACTTCCTCGCCGGACGCAACCTGCCGTGGTGGCTCCTGGGCACCTCGATGGTCGCGACCACCTTCTCCACCGACACGCCCAACCTGGTGACGGACCTCGTGCGCACGGGGGGCGTCAGCCAGAACTGGCTATGGTGGACGTTCGCGATCACCGGCATGTGTACGGTGTTCTTCTACGCGAAGCTCTGGCGGCGCTCCGGCATCCTGACGGACATCGGCTTTTACGAGCTGCGCTATTCCGGAAAGCCGGCCGCCTTTCTGCGCGGCTTCCGGGCGGTCTACCTGGGGGTGTTCTTCAACGTCATGATCATGGCGACCGTCACCCTCGCGGCCATCAAGATCGGGGGCGTGCTGCTGGGCGCGACCAAGTACCAGGTCGTCCTGGCGGCCGGCGTGGTCACCGCGGTCTACTCGGCCACGTCGGGTCTGTGGGGCGTGGTGGTCACCGACCTCCTCCTCTTCGCCATCGCGATGGTGGGCGCCTTCGCGGCGGCGTGGTTCGCGGTGGCGCAGCCGGAGGTAGGGGGCCTGTCCGGACTCTTTTCGCACCCGGAGGTGGTCGGCAAGCTCTCGCTCCTCCCGGACTTCACGGACTGGACCACCGCCGCCGCGGTCTTCGTCGTTCCCATCGCGGTCCAGTGGTGGAGCACGTGGTACCCCGGCGCCGAGCCGGGAGGCGGGGGGTACATCGCCCAGCGGATGCTCGCAGCCAGGAGCGAGGGGCATGCGCTCAAGGCCACCCTCTGGTTCAACGTCGCACACTACGCGCTGCGCCCGTGGCCGTGGATCATCGTCGCGCTGGCGTCGATCGTGGTCTATCCCACCCTCGCCTCCATCCAGGCGGCGTTCCCGCACCTCGACCCCTCCATCGTGAGGAACGACCTCGCCTACCCGGCAATGCTCGTCTTCCTCCCATCCGGGCTCCTCGGCCTCGTCGTCGCGTCGTTGGCTGCGGCGTACATGTCCACCATCAGCACGCACCTGAACTGGGGCGCCTCGTACGTGGTCGACGACGTCTACCGGCGCTTCGTGGCCCCCGACCGGGACGAAGCCCACTACGTGGCCGTCGGCCGCACCACGACGGTCGGGCTCATCGTCCTGGCGAGCACGGTGGCCCTCTGGCTGCAGAACGCGCTACAGGCGTTCCAGATCCTCCTGCAGATCGGAGCCGGCACCGGACTCGTCTTCCTGCTGCGCTGGTTCTGGTGGCGCATCAACGCCTGGAGCGAGCTCGCGGCGATGGTGGTGTCGTTCCTGGTGGCGCTCTGGTTCCAGTTCGGCCAGGCGCGCATGGGTCTTCCGGTCCTCCCCGCCCACCTCCAGCTCGTCGTCGGCGTGGCGGTCACGACCGCGGGGTGGGTGACCGTCACGTTCCTGACCCGGCCGGCGGCGCGGGACACCCTGCAGCGCTTCTACGACCACATCCGACCGATGGGGCCGGGGTGGGACGGCGCGGGGATCACGCTCGCTCCGAAGGACCCGTCCGAGAGCCCGACGGCCGCCTTCCTCGCCTGGTTCCTGGGATGCGTCGTCATCTACGGGGCGCTGTTCGGCACCGGCTACGCGCTCTACGGACGGACGGGGACCGGCGGCGCGTGCTTCCTCGTGGCGGCGGCGGCGGCCTGGGGCGTGCTGCGGCTGTTGCCCCGGGTGGGGTTGAGGTAAGACCGGCTCAGCCTCCGATGGCGGTCCAGGAGGCCCCCGCCGACGGCACCGCGACGAAGAGACGGCTGTCCAGACTCCGGCCCGACCTCCGGGGCTCGTAGTAACCGGACACCAGCGCCTCGATCACTTCGTCGACCGTGGACGGCGTCGTCAGGGCCACGATGCACCCGCCGAACCCCGCCCCCGTCAGGCGCGCCCCGGCGGCCCCTCCTTCCTTCGCCAGCGCCACGAGCTCGTCCAGCTCGGCCGAGCTCACGTTGAAGTCGGCGCGCAGGCTTCCGTGCGACGCGTCCATGAGCGTTCCAAAGGCTGTCGCGTCCGCCATGAGGAGCGCGTCCTGGGCGGCGACCACCCGGCGGGCTTCCGTGACCACGTGGCGGAAGCGCTTGAAGAGAGTGGCGGGAAGCACCTCGGCCGCGACGTCGAGGGCCTCGTCGGTGTCCAGGGTGGAGAGCAACCGGGGATAGCTCCGATCTCCGGCGCGCGTGGCCGTTCGCTTCTCGACCTCCCCCCAGACGCTCTGCAGCGCCTGCTCGCACTCCGCCCTGCGCCGGTTGTACGCGCTCTGTGCGGCCCCGGATTTCTCTGCGCGCACACCTGTGTGGGCGACCACGAAGCGCCAGTCCGACGGGACGGCGACGTGCCGCACGCGCAGCGGCGCGAAGTCGATCCGGGCCGCGTGCCCCGCACGGGCGGCCATGGAGACGGCCTGGTCCATCCCGCCTCCCCGCGTGCCGGTATAGCGCTCCGCGTCCGCCATCAGGGCAGCCAGGGTGAGCCGGTCGAGGCCGCATCCGTTGATCTCCGCCAGCGCCAGCCCGACTGCGTTCACGAGCGCCGAGGAGGACGAGAGACCCGACGCCACGGGGAGGTCCGACGCCACCACCCCGTCGAAGCCGCGCACGATCGCATGCCGGCGCGCGAGCTCCTGCGCCGGCGCCTTCACGTAGTTCCCCCAGGAGCCGGTGGGGCCGGGCTCGATGGCCACGCCCACGTCGAACGTCACGTCCTCGAATCCCGGGTCGACGTTGTGGAGACGAACGCTCCCGTCCTCGCGCGGCCGCAGCGCGATGCGCACCTCACGCTGGAGCGCCATGGGAAGGACGGGGAGGTCGTTGTAGTCCGTATGCTCCCCGATGAGGTTCACGCGACCCGGCGCACGCGACACATGCGTCGGCTCCGCCGCGAACAGCGAGGGGAACGTCTCGAGGGGATCGTCCACCGGTCCTCGCTACGCCCGCAGGATCCCGAGCTTCGGCCAGGTCTTCCACCGACCCCGGGTGAAGTCCGGGAAGTCGATAGGGCGGCTCCCGTTGGCCACAGACCACTCGGAGAGTGGCCCCACCGCCGACACGGCAGCCGCGTCGTAGACGTTCATGTCCGTCGGCAGGCCCTCGTGCAGGCACTTCACCAGCCGGTAGTCCTCGATGAAGTCCATTCCACCGTGGCCCGCGCCCTCCGACATCGCGTCCAGGTCCTTCCACAGCGGGTGGTCGAACTCCTCGAGGTAGGCGCTCATCTCCTCCCACTGGTGCTCGGGGCCCCGCCCCTCCACGTGCACGCGGTTGGGATAGCCGTGGAAGAGCCCCCGCGTGCCCTGCACCTTGTGGATGCGCGAGTAGGGCCGCGGCAGATTGGTGTCGAACGACACGATGATCGTGCGTCCGTTGACCGTCTTCACCAGGCTGTTGTTCACGTCGCCGCAAACGTAGCGCTCGGCGCGCTTGGGGTCGCCTTCCGGAACGTGCTCCCGCGCCCACTCCTGCAACCCGCGCGACGGCGAGCTCATGGACACCAGGTAGGCGAACTGGTCGCCGCGGTTGATGTCCATCACGTTGGCGACGGGCCCCAGACCGTGCGTGGGGTAGAGGTTCGCGTTGCGCTGCGTCGCATGCCACCTGCGCCACAGGCCCTCGTGGGCGTCTTCGAACTTGATGGCCCGCAGGTCGTGCAGGTAGCCGCACTCCGCATGGAGGAGCTCGCCGAACACCCCCAGCCGCGCCATGTGGAAGACCATCATCTCCGGACGGTCGTAGTTGCAGTTCTCCATCATGACGCAGTGCTTCTGCTGGCGCTCGGCCGTACCCACGAGCTTCCAGCAGTCCTCCAGCGTGTAGGCCGCCGGCACTTCGGTCGCGGCGTGCTTGCCGTTCTCCATCGCTGCGACGCACACCGGCACGTGCCATTCCCACGGCGTCGCGGTGAAGATCAGGTCGAGCTCCTCCGTCTCGCACATGCGCACGAAGTCGGTGGGTGTGCGCCCGTAGAGCCGCGGCTCGGGGCGGCCGTCCGCCGTGACCCACCCGGAGACCTCGCTCAGCCGCGCCTCGTCGATGTCGCACAACGCCACGACCTCGACGCCGTCCAGCTTGAGGAAGTTCCGCACGTGGGAGCCTCCCTGGAGGCCGACACCCACGAAGCCGATCCGGATCGTCTCGATGGGAGGGGCGGCAAAGGGGGCCTCGGGCGCGGCCCCGGGCACGACCCCCGCGGACGTCCCGTCGTGGGCGTCAGCGGCCCGCGGGCCGTACCCGGAGAGCGCGCCGTAGGCCAGGCCGGCGGCCCCGAGCCTGAGCACGTCTCGACGCCCCACGGGGGCGCCGGAAGGGGAACGGGGGTCGATCATGGGACGTCACCGGGATGGAGGGGTGGCGAACGCGGCGTCGTACGCCAAGCTGACGCCTGGAGGCTCGGGGCTCAAGAGCGGGTATTTCCCGACTTGACCGCCCCGGAGGCCCCGGTACGTTGCTATTGGACGATGCGCCCCCCCGGCCACTCCGAGGAGGGAGGAGGGACTTTCATGCGCCGCTTGTTCCCCATCATCGCCGCTCTGGCCTGGATCGGTGCCTGTGGTGGTGAGCCCCCTGCCCAGGAGCCGGTCGCCCAGGGCCCGACCCGGGCCGATTCCGTGCAGATCGCTTCGACGGCCTTCGATTCCGCCGCTTTCGACACGATCACCTGGAAGACCCAGCAGGAGGCCATTGAACGCGGAGGCCTGGTCTACAGGATCAGCTGCTCCAAGTGCCACGGTGACGGCGGCCGGGGCAACGGCAACTTCGTCTTCCAGGGTGACACGCTGCGGCCGCCCTCCTTCCTGACCAAGGACTGGAGGTTCGCCGACGACCCGATGGGCCTGCGCAAGGCGGTCTTCACCGGCAACGTGTTCGGCATGCCGTATTGGGGCCTGGTCGGCCTCAAGTACCGGGACCTGGACGCCGTCTCACGCTACATCGTCGACTTCCTGCGCCCGAACTACGGCGAGAAGTAGCGCCCTCGGCACCTTTCCATCCTGAGACCACGGGGCGTCTCTCCCTGCCGGGGAGACCGCCTCCGCACGTCAGCCCGTGCGGTCCTGGCGGACGAGGGTTCCGGTCGCCCTATTGACGGGTCGCGTCCGTCGTTCCTTCCGGAGGCCCCATGCGCACCTTTCGCCGGTCCGCGCTGCTCTCGGCGTTCCTTCTCCTCCCGGTCGTCCTCGCCGGGCAGTCGCTGCCGCGGGCGACGCCGGAATCGGTCGGCATGTCGTCCGAGCGGCTGGCGCTCCTGGGCGAGACGCTCGACGGCTACGTCGCCGGGGACCGGTTGCCGGGCGGCGTGGTCCTGGTGGCGAGGCGGGGCCGTGTGGTCTACGAGCACGCGTTCGGGGAGCGTGATCGTGAGCGACACGCCGCGATGGGCGAGGACGCCATCTTCCGCATCGCGTCCCAGACGAAGGCGATCGTGAGCGTCGCCGTGCTCATGCTCCAGGAAGAGGGAAAGCTCCTCATCGGCGACCCGGTGGCGAAGTACCTACCGGCGTTCTCGAAGACCACGGTCGCGGTCGCCCGCGACGGGGGCGGCTACGACGTGGTGGACGCGGCGAGGCCGATCACGATCCGGGACCTTCTGACGCACACGGCGGGAATCGGTTACGGTGGGGGCGTCGCCGCGGATCGGTGGAAGGCGGCGGGAATCCAGGGGTGGTACTTCGCGGACCGCGAGGAGCCGATCCGGGCGACCGTCGACAGGATGGCCGCCCTCCCCTTCGACGCGCAGCCGGGGGAGCGCTTCGTCTACGGGTACTCCCTCGACATCCTGGGCGCCGTGGTCGAGGCGGTCTCGGGCGAGCCGCTGGACCGCTTCCTGAGCACGCGCATCTTCGAGCCGCTGGGGATGAAGGACACGCATTTCTACCTCCCGACCGGGAAGGCGGGCCGGCTCGCTACGGTGTACAGCCTCCCGGCCGGCGGCACGCTGGCGCGGGCGCCCGACGGGCCGGGGATGCAGACGCAGGGCCAGTACGCCGCAGGTCCACGGAGGAGCTTCTCGGGCGGAGCCGGACTGCTGTCCACGGCCGAGGACTACGCGCGCTTCCTGCAGATGATGCTGAACGGCGGAGAGCTGGAGGGAGCACGCATCCTGTCGCCCAAGACGGTGCAGCTCATGACCGTCGACCACATCGGAGCGCGTTATGGCACCCCGGGCCTCGGCTTCGGGCTCGGCTTCGAGGTCGTCACGGAATTGGGGGCGCAGGGGGCTCCGGGTTCCGTCGGTAGGTTCGGCTGGGGTGGCGCCTACCACTCGAACTACTGGGTCGACCCCGCCGAGCGCCTGGTGGTGGTCTACTTCACGCAGGTCATCCCCGCCGCGGGGCTCGACGACCACGGGAAGCTGCGCGCGCTCGTGTACCAGGCGGTGACGGAGAGCTGGGCGCCCTGGTGGGGCCGAACCGCGGTCGGGCCTGCCCGCGAGACGATGCCTATTCGGTGACGGGATCCTGGCGGGTGAGCCGGTAGATCAGCACCGCCGCCCGCTTGATCACCAGCGGGAGGGAGCTCAGGTCCACCCGCTCCTCGGGCGTGTGCCCGCCCTCGCCATACGGGCCCAGTCCGGCCAGACCGTCGGTGTAGGGCGCCACGAACGAGATGTCGGCCGCGCCGCGCCGGGAGGGATCCAGCGCCGGCATCGGGGAGCGACCGAGCGCGACGTTGATGTCGGACAGCGCCCCCTGCAGCCGCCGGTTCCCGTCGGTGGGCGCCATGGCGGGATAGCCGTCCGTGAAGGTGATCTCGGCCGACGTCTGGGGCAGGTGCCGCGCGACGACGGCGCGCATGGCCGCGCGGGCCCGCTCCGTCTGCTCGTCCGAGATGGTGCGGATCCCGCCGTGCACCAAGACCGTGTTCGGCACCACGTTGGTCTTGCCGAACGCGGTGCCCCGGGTCTCCTCGGCGTCGTACGTCACGTCCGTGCCTCCGAGGATCGCGCCCGCGTTGAAGGTGAGGTACTCCTCGCCGCGGACCTCCTCGTAGAAGCCGTTCAGGATGCGTGCCGCCTCGAAGATGGCGCCCGCTCCCGTCTCCGGCGTGAAGATCCCGGAGGAATGCGCCTGCTTGCCGTGGACCGTGAGCCGCCATTCGGTAGAGCTGCGCCGCGCGATGGTGGCCCACTCCGCCTCGTCGTCACGGACACCGGACTCGAAGCCGAGGGCCACATCGGCCCAGCGGCCTGCCTCGACGAGGTCCCCCCGGGACACCGAGAGCGGGTCGCCCGGGCTCTCCTCGTCACCGGTGAGCGCCACCACGATCTGCGCCCCGTCCAACAGGCCCGCGTCGGCGAGCGCCTTCAGGGCGTAGAGGAGGACCACGTCGCCGCCCTTCATGTCGTCGGCGCCGGGGCCGGCAGCCCACCCTTCCCCGAGGGGCCGGAAGCTCTGGAAGGCGTCGTCTTCCTCGAAGACGGTGTCCAGGTGTCCGATGAGCAGGAGCTTTTTCCCCCGATCTCCGCTCCTGCGGGCGAAGAGGTGTCCCGCCCTGTTTGTCTCCGTGGGAAGGTCGACCCACTCGGTGTGGAAGCCCAGGTTGTCGAGCTCGCTCCGGAGCACGGAGCCCACGTCGCGCACCCCTTCGTGGTTCATCGTGCCGGAGTTGATGTCCACCAGCCGCTCCAGGAGCGCGGTCGCCTCGTCGGCGTGTGCGTCCACCCACGCGACGAGATCGGCCTCCTCGGGCGACAGCTGCTGGGCGGTCGCCGGGACGGCGGAGAGGAGGGAGAGAGCGAGGAGCGGCAGGATCGGGGCTGAGCGTGTCATCCGGACAAGGTAATCACGGCTGTACCGGACGACAGCCCGCCCGTGCCGACGGCCCTGGTCACACCTTCAGCACGCGGCCGTGGTTCCTGTGGTTGAGGTCGATGCCCGTCAGGCGGGCCACGCCCGTCAGCAGGCGGTATTTCAGGAGCTCGTCCTTGTGGCGCTGGCGCCGCTTGGTCCCGGGCGGGTCCTCGAGCCGCAGGCTGTCCGCCCAGTCCATCGCCGCGATGCGCTCGCGCATCACCGCCGGGTGCGTCGCCCGGTACCCGGGGAGCCGGCCGAGGGGCCCGTAATCGAACTCCTCCCTCCCCCCGTACTCCCGCTCCACCTCCTCCAGGCTCCGTCGGTGCGACCAGAACTCCCGGACCTTGGCCTGCATGAAGCGCGGGTGGCGCACCCACCCGTAGTGGAAGACGCGGGCGTGCGCGGGCGCCACCGTGATGCGGCGCTGGTCGGGATGGCGGAAGGACTGGGCGTCGCGCACGGAGCGGACGCCGGTCCCGTTCCGGATGACGCGGATCTCCCTCTGGTACCAGCCGTGCCCCGCCTGGACGTGCCCGTAGTCGCCGAAGAAGTGCAGGTAGTCGAAGAGCAGTCCCTCCACCCGGCGGTCGTCCAGGAGCTGCTCGCAGCGCGCCCGGATGGTGGGGAGATCGTCCTCGTGCACCGCCTCGTCGGCCTGGATGTAGAAGCACCAGTCGCCGGTGCAGGCGTCCAGCGCCACGTTCGTCAGATCGGCGTAGACCCCCTGTCGGCGCGCGTCGTCCCACACCGCGTCGACGACCCGCACCCGTGGGTCGTCGATGGACTCCACCAGCCCGCGCGTGTCGTCGTCGGGGTCGCCGGGGGCCACGGCCACCACGAGCTCGTCCACCACCGGAAGGATGGAGAGGAGCGCTTCGCGCAGCGGGTAGTCGAGCTTGACCGCGTTGCGGGCGAAGGAGAAGCCGGAGATGCGCACGGGTCGAGAGGCGGTCGGTCGGACCGGAGCCCGCCTACGCCAGCCCGAGGATCCGCGCCGCGTTGCCGCCCGTCACCATCCCCAGCTCCTCGTCGGGCAGGCCGAGACCGTCGAGGCTGGACCGCATCTTCGAGAGGCTACCGATCATGTGGGGGTAGTCCGAGCCCGCGACCACGTGGCCGGCGCCCGCGAAGCCGAGCGCGAGCTTCAGGCATGCGGGGTCGAAGTTGACCGTGTCGTAGTAGAAGCCCTTGAGCTGCTCGCTCGGCGCGACGGTGCAACGCTCTCGGCACTCCGGGTACGCCTCGAACCCCCGGTCGAAGCGTTCCGCCATGTACGGGACCGCGCCCCCCAGATGGCCGAGGACCCAGGTGATCCCGGGGAAGCGCTCGACCACACCCGCGTACACCAGCGACGCCGCGGCCAGCGTGGTGTCCATCAGGAAGCCGACCATGGGCATCAACATGTACTTCTCCATCACCTCCACCCCGACCGGGTAGGTCGGATGGATGTAGACCACCGCCCGCTCGCGGTCCAGCACCTCGAAGACGCGGAGGAACCGGTCGTCCGAGAGCGGCACGCCGCTCGCGTTGGAAAAGAGCATGACGCCGGGCAGCTCCAGCTCCGTGAGCGCCCGCGTGGCCTCCTCGGCGGCGGCGTCCGGGGCGTTCATCGGCAGCGTCGCAAGCGCCGTGAACCGGCCGCCCCACGCCTCCACGTCCGCCGCGTAGGCGTCGTTCACGATGCGGCACAGCTCCACCGCCCGATCCGGCGTCTCGATGCTCGTTCCCGGCGCGGTGAAGGTCAGGACCTGCTTGTCGACACCCTCCTCGTCCAGGACGCGTGCCCGGAAGGCCAGGTCCCGGTGCCCTGGCACCAGGACGTTGTAGTCGCCCGGGGAATGCAGGACCGGGTTGCCGTCCCCGTCTCCGGTGACGCGAAAGGCGCTGCCGCCCGAACGGATCGCCTCCAGCCAGGCCGGCGGATAGTAGTGGTTGTGGAAGTCGATGATCATGCGTCGGGCTCACTCGGGAGACGGGCCGCACGGCGATATCCGTGACGAGCCCAGAAGTGATAGACCGGAAGCCCCGCCAGGACCAGCCCCAACCCCGTGAGGCTCTCCACCGGCTCGACCCGGACCTGGTTGGCGACGATGCCGAACGCCGAGGCCGCGAAGACCAGGGGCACCCACGGGTAGCCCCACACGGTGTAGCCGCGCTCGAGGTCGGCCCTGCGGCGCAGGAGGACCAGGCCCACGGCCATCAGGCCGAAGAAGATCCACTCGGTGTACACGACGCGCGTGAACAGCGCCCGGTACGTCCCCGTGCCCACCAGGAGGCAGGACCAGACGGCCTGGAGGGCGATCGCGCGGTGCGGAGTGTGGAAGCGCGGGTGCACGCCGCCCACCCAGGGGAAGACGAGGCCGTCCCGCGCCATGGCCCAATAGACGCGCGGACCCGCGAGCACGATGCCCGACAGCCCGCCGAACGTCGAGAACACGACCAGCGCCGACATGGCTCCGCCGCCGCCCCGACCGAACACCGCGTCCGCCGCGTCGGCCGCCACGCGCGCCGAGGAGGCGACCACGTCGATCGGCAGCACGTACAGGTAGACGGCGTTCAGCGCGATGTAGCACGCGGTCACGACGAGCGTGCCGAGGACGAGCGCCCGGGGGATGGTGCGGCGCGGGTCCCGGGTCTCTTCGGCATTGTACGTGACCATGTGCCACCCGCCGAAGGCGAACAGCCCGGCCACCAGCGCCAGCGCGAAGTCCCCGGGCCCCCACCAGCCCGCCGCGGGGGCACCCGCCTCCGCGACGGCCGCGCCGTGGGCGGCCGCTCCGAAGCCGAAGCCGAGCGCGATGATCGCGACGATGGCCAGCAGCTTGCCCGCCGTGAACGCGGTCTGCAGGACGCTGCCGTGCTTCACGCCCACGTAGTTCACCGCGGACAGCGCGAGGATCGCGCCCATGGCCACCGCCCGCGTGCCCGCGCCGCCGAGGGGAACGAAGAACCCGACGTAGCGCGCGAAGACGGTGGCGATCGCCGCGATGATGCCCGAGTGCATCGTCCAGAACATGGCCCACGCCCACAGGAAGCCGAGCCAGGGGCCGAACGCCTCGCGAAGGAACGCGTACACGCCGCCCGCCTCGGGGAAGGTGGAAGCGAGCTCGGCGGCCACGAGGGCACCGAAGAGCGTGAGCAGGCCGCACACCAGCCACACCGCGTAGATCCCCCCCGTGGCGGGAACGCGCCCGGTGATCTCGGAGGGCTGCACGAAGATCGAAGCCCCGATGATGGTGCCCACCACCATCGCGGTGGCGTGCGGCAGGCGGATCGCGCGGGTGAGGTGGGGTGCGCTCATGGCCGCACACGGTGCAGCCGGCGCGCCGTCCGGCGCAACGGGTCACGCTACGGCGCCGACCGCCGGCGGAGGGCTCCTCACCGCAGCGAAACGGATCATCCAACCGGGTCGCGGCGGCCCCGAGTGTTGCGTGGCCGCCGCGCTACGGGATCAGAGACCGGCGCAGGTTACCATCGCTCCCTGGTTCTTGCCGACCCCGGCGAAGACGCGCACCGAATAGTCGCCGGCCTCCACCCAGAGGGCGCGCAGCGGAGGCACCGGGACCTCTGCTTCGGCGGTGCTGTCGGGCAGGACCTCGATCGGAGCCACGGTACCGGTCGAGTCCGGCGTGCCGGTCAGCGGAATCAGGATCGGCGGGTGCGCAACCGCGCACGACGCCCCGTAGATGTTCCAGCCGTGCATCCCGGGCTCGAGACCTGCCAGGCGCACGTGGATCCTCATGGGAACGTCCTCCTCGACCGCCTGGATCGGCACCAGCAGCCGCAGCGTCCCCCGAGCGCCGGGGTTCGCCTCCGACGTGGGCTGGAAGACCGTCCGGGCGTCCTCGGAGAACGCCGGCACCTCGGCCCCGTCCTCCTTGACCTGCGCGTGCATGGCGTCGGTGTCGGGCGTGATGTCACCCTCGCCCTGCCCGCACCCGGCGGCGGCCAGCGCCACGCCGAGGACGAGCACCGAGGGAATGGTGGGTCTGCGCATATCGGGTACCTCCTCGAATTCCGTATCGAACGGTCACACCGCCACGTGAGGATGCATGAACCGTTCCTCTTTTCGAGGCCCCGTCCGGCGGGTACGCCGGTGTCCCGACCCCCTCAACGCCCCCAGTGCGTCCAGAGGAGGATCGCGGCGCACGGGTAGCTCCCGCCCGCGCGCAGGTACTCGGCAGGGGTCTGCGACCCTTCGTAGACCTCCACCGCCTCGAACTCCTGACCGCGGAACTCGTTGACGCCCACCGACGGATCCAGCGGGACGTGCAGGCCGTCCAGATAGACGTCCGGGTCGCACGACTTCCCCCGCACCTCCAGGCTCGCCCGCTGTCCCGTGCCGGGCGCGAACACCAAGATGCCCGGGACCTCGCGCAGGAAGTCTCCCAGCCGGGCCTCCGGCCGCCTTTCCAGCGTCTCGCGCGTGATGAACGTGCCGAACCCCATGTTCATCCGGTGGATCAGCCCCTCGATGTCCCTGTGGACGCGCGGCGCGGTGATGGTCACGGCCAGCCCCGGGATCTCGATGGGGGCCGTGACGAGGTCGACCTCGACGATCTGCGTGAGGTTGCCCGCCACGTGGATGGGCACGTCCGCGTCGGCGTACCCGATGTGCTCCACCTGGAGCGAGTAAGTGCCGAACGGCCGCTCGCCGAAGCTGAAGTAGCCGCGCCCGTTGGTCAGGGTCTCCGCCTTGAGCTCCTCGATGCGCACCGTGGCCCCATCCACCGGAGCGCGGGAAGCCTTGTCCACGACCCGGCCCACGATCGATCCCGGCTTCTTCGGGTCCGACACCGAGAGCAGGAGCTTCTCCACCTGGAGCGTGCCGGGCTCGACGATCACCGAACGGGGCGCCGACGTGACGCGCATGTTGGCCGACAGGAGGAGCAGCGTGTTGCCCGGGACGCCGCAGAACGCGTAGAACCCGTCCTTGTCGGTGTCCACCTCGGTCTTGCTCGCCGACGGGTTGTCGCCGGCCTGGAAGACGATGGACACCTTGGCGTTCGGAAGGGCGACCCCGGTGATCGAGTCGGTTACGGTGCCCGCGAGCACCCCCTCGGTCGCGGGGTCCACGGTGTCGCCACATGTCTGCACGATGGCCCTCCCCACCTGGTCGGCCGCCTGGGCCCGAACGCCGTTCGGAAGGAGAACCGCCAAGACGAGGAGCGCCGGGAGGGTGAGGAGGGTCGGTCGCAGAATTTTCATGGGAGGCCGGCCTCGGCTCTGTGGAATCTCGGTGAACGGGTGCGACGGCGGGCGGGCCCGCGCGCGAAGGGCCGCGTCGAATGCTGCCTCCGCGTCATGGTCCGCCGCTACGTGTCCAGATCGCGATCGCCGCGCACGGTTTGATCTGACCTGGCATGATGAACTCGCCGGGGACCTCGGCCCATCCCTTGTACACCTCCACCGCCTCGATGTCGCTGGAGTAGAAGAAGTCCAGCCCCTCCTCGGGGACCCATATCCTGGGTATCCCGTCGACGAAGACGTTCGGCGTGCACGGTGCCCCCCGGACCTCGAGGAGCGTCGTGAACCCCCGCGTGTTCACCTGGACGCCCGGTACCTCACGCAGCAGGTCGGATACGCGGGCGTTCGGACGGCGCTCCATGGTCTCCCGGGTCAGGAACGTCCCGAAGCCGACGTTCATCCGGCGCACCAGCCCCTCCAGGTCCCTGTACATGCGGCGAGGCTGGACGGTGACCGTGATGCCCTCGAGCTCCACGGCGCTCTGCGCCAGCTTGATCTCCGCCATCTGGGTCAGGTCGCCGGAGACGCGCACCGGTACCTCGAGGTCCGCGTACCCGAGGTTCGACACCTCGAGCCTGTACGCGCCCCATGGCTGCTCGCCCAGGGAGAAGTATCCGTGGCCGTTCGTGAGGGTCTGGAGGTCTTTCTCCACGAGTCGCACCTCGGCGCCCACGACCGGAGCCCGGCTCTTCGCGTCCACCACCCGGCCCACGAGCAGGCCGGGCTTCTCCGGATCGGACAGCGGGAGGTGCAGCGGCTGCACGTGCAGCATCCCCGCTTCCACGTCGAGGAAGACCGGCCTCGACAGGACCCGGAGGTACGCGATGAGCTCCACCTCCCTCCCGGCGGGGACGCCGCAGAACGTGAAGAACCCGTTGGCGTCGGTGGAGACGCCGGCGCTGTCGACCGCTTCGCCCTCCGGCCAGAGGAGGTACACGTCGGCCCGGGAGAGCGCCACGCCCGAAACGGAGTCCGTGACGATCCCCGCCACGACCGCCTCGGTCTTCGGATCGGGAAGCGCGCCTCCGCACGCGACGGCGATGGCGTTGCCGATGGCGGAGGGATCCTGCGCGCGGGCCGGGACCGTCGCGACGCAAGAGCCGATCAGGAAGAGCACGATCGGTCGCCACGGCGGGGTTCGTCTTGCCCGGGGATGAAGCGGGGGACAGGTTGCCGCACGACTCATGGAACCATCGTACAACGAGGCCGTCATGCCTGTTCCCGCGCTCCGCCGAGCGGTTCGCACCTTCGTCGCGGTCACCCTCCTCGTCCCGTGCGCGTCCCCCCTGTCGGCCCAGCAGGTGGACACAGCGGCCTACGCCAACCTGCGCTTCCGGGAGATCGGTCCGGAAGGCAACCGGGCCATCGCCGTCGTAGGCGTCCCGGGCGACCGGATGGTCGCGTTCGTCGGCGCCGCTTCCGGTGGCGTGTGGAAGACGGAGGACGGCGGCGTGAACTGGCGGCCCACGTTCGACGACATGGACGCGCAGTCCATCGGCTCGCTGGCGATCGCGTCCACCGCCACGAACGAGGTCTGGGCCGGCACGGGCGAGACCTTCATCATCCGGCCGGCGCTGGCGATGGGCAACGGCATCTACAAGTCGGTCGACGGCGGGGAAACCTGGACGCACATGGGCCTGCAGGCGGTCGGCCGCATCGGCCGCATCGTGGTCCACCCGCGCGACCACGACGTCGTCTTCGCGTGCGCGCTCGGCCACGCCTACGACGACCAGCAGGAGCGCGGCGTCTACCGCACGAAGGACGGCGGCCGGAGCTGGGAGCACGTCCTCTTCGTCGATCCCGGGACGGGGTGCGCGGACCTCGCCATCGACCCCCAGCGCCCGGACATCCTGTTCGCGGGGATGTGGTCGCTGCGGGTGGACCCGTGGAGACTCGCGTCCGAGGGGACCGGCGGCGGGGTGTACGTCTCGCGGGACGGCGGGGAGACGTGGAAGAAGCTGGCGGGCGACGGCCTGCCCGCCGCGGACCACGCCGTGGGGAAGGTCGCCGTGGGCATTGCCCGCTCCGACCCCGACCGCGTGTACGCGCTCATCGAGGACGACGACCCCTCTTTCTACCGCTCCGACGACGGCGGGCGCCACTGGCGCCTGATGACGCGCAACCACGACATCGCCGAGCGCTCCCCCTACTACACGCGCTTCGGCATCGACACCCGGGACCCCGACCGCGTCTACTTCACGTCGGTGCGCTTCAGCATGAGCCAGGACGGTGGCGCAACGCTCGTCCCGAACCCCCCGCGGGGCGGCGGCGACACCCACGACGTCTGGGTGGACCCACTCGACCCCGACCGCTTCATGGTGGCGGACGACGGCGGTGCCACGATTACGCTCAACCGGGGGAAGTCCTTCCAGCGCGTGATCCTGCCCATCGCGCAGATGTACCACGTGCACACCGACAACCAGATCCCCTACGACGTCTACGGAAACCGGCAGGACGGATACTCCTACTCCGGCCCGTCGAACTCCCGCTCATCGGGCATCGTCGAGGGGAACTGGCACTCCGTGGGCGGGTGCGAGTCCGGCTTCGCGATCCCCGACACGGCGGGTGCCAACGAGGTGTGGAGCGGATGCTACGACGGCGGCCTGGAGCTGTACGACCCCCGCACGCAGCAGGTGCGCAACGTGCGCATCTGGCCGGAGGCCTCGTACGGCTGGCCGCCCGCGGACGTGCGCTACCGCTGGCACTGGACGTTCCCCATCGTGATCTCGCCCCACGACCACAACACCGTGTACGTGGGCAGCCAGCACGTGCACCGCACGCGCGACCAGGGGCAGAGCTGGGAGGTGATCAGCCCGGACCTTACCCTCGACGACAAGTCGAAGCAGCAGAGCTCGGGCGGCAAGACCACCGACAACCTGATGACCTTCGACGGGTCGCTCCTCTACGCGCTCGCAGAGTCTCCGGCACAGCAGGGCGTGCTGTGGGCGGGGAGCAACGACGGTCAGATCCACGTCAGCCGGAACGGCGGTGAGACGTGGGAGAACGTGTCGGACAACATCCGCGGCCTTCCCGAATACGGACAGGTCTCGAACATCGAGCCCTCCCGGTGGGCGGCGGGCACGGCCTACGTGGCCGTCGACTTCCATCAGATGGGGTCCTTCGAGCCGTTCATCTACAAGACCGCCGACTTCGGGGCGACGTGGACGCGGATCGACGCCACCATTCCCCGCTCACCCTTCTCCTTCGTGCACGCCGTGCGCGAGGACCCGGTCCGGCGGGGCATGCTGTTCGCGGGCACGGACAACGCCGTCTGGTTCACGATGGACGACGGCGCGCACTGGCAACGGCTGCGCAACGGCCTTCCGGCCGCGCCGGCCTACTGGCTCACGATCCAGCCGCACTTCGACGACCTGGTGGTCGCCACCTACGGGCGCGGCATCTGGATCCTCGACGACATCGGGCCGCTGCGCGCGCTGAGCCCCGAGGTGATGGCCTCGGACGCCCACGTTTTCGACGTCCGGCCGGCGTACCGCTTCCAGCAGATCCACAACGTCGTGTCGGCGCCCTCGAACGTGTTCGGCCGCAACCCCGACTACGGCGCCGACATCAACCTCTGGCTCTCAGATGGCGCGGCCGGGCCGGTGAAGATCCAGATCCTCGACGACGGAGGCGACGTGGTCCGGACCCTCGACCAGCGCGGCCGAGCGGGGATCAACCGGATCATGTGGGACCTGCGCTACGAGGCCCCGAACGCCCCGCGCCTGCGGACCCCGCCCCCCGAGCTGCCGTGGGTGGAGACCGGTCCGGACGGGAGCCGACGCCTCCGCACGTGGGACCTGGACCTGAACGGGGGACAGCGGGGTCCGCTCGTGGTGCCGGGAACCTATACCGCCCGCATCTCGGTGGGCGACCACGTCCTGGAGACGGCGGTGGAAGTGCTCAAGGACCCGCACAGCGCGGGCACCCTGGACGACATCCGCCAGCAGGTCGCCATGTCCCTGGAGATGAGGGGGGAGCTCGAGCGCATCGGGAAGATGATCGACCACCTGGAGTGGGTCCGCGAGCAGGTCGAGGACGCGCAGGCGTTCTTCGAGAAGGACAGCACTGCGGCCGAGACCGCCCAGGCGGCCGAGGACTTCCGGGCCAAGCTCCTCGACGTGGAGGGCCGTCTGTTCGACGTGCACCTCTCCGGGGCGCGCGAGGACGCCTTCCGCAACCCGATGAAGCTCTACGGCCGCATGAGCGCGCTGGCCTCCGACGTCGGAGCGAGCAGCTCGGATTTCCGACCCACCGACCAGCAGGTCGAGGTGCACGGGATCCTGCAGGAGCGGCTGGAGGAGGCCTCGAAGCTCATGGACGCGCTCCTGTCCAGCGACCTGCCGACGCTGAACGCCAAGCTGGCCGAGCGCAGCTTCCCGATCATCTCGGACCGCAACGAGTGACCTCCCTCGACGCCGCGGACCCCCATCCGACGGCCTCGATCGGGTAGGGCGCGGCGGCCACTACGGCCGTCGCCGCCCTCCCACACCACCGG
>CAZPZU010000020.1:0-60436 GCA_964591135.1 uncultured Gemmatimonadaceae bacterium
CCTGCGTCGCATCGACGACCAGGAGCGCGCCCTCGCAGGCGGCCAGGGAGCGGGACACCTCGTAGGTGAAGTCCACGTGGCCCGGCGTGTCGATGAGGTTCAGCTCGTAGTCGTCGCCGTCCGCGCTCCGGTAGGCCATGCGCACCGCGTGGAGCTTGATCGTGATGCCCCGCTCACGCTCCAGCTCGTTGTCATCCAGCACCTGCTCGCGCATCTGGCGCTTGTCGAGCGTCGCGGTACGCTCCAGCAGGCGGTCCGCCAACGTCGACTTCCCGTGGTCGATGTGGGCGACGATGCAGAAGTTGCGGATGTGGTCGAGGCGCACGTCGTGGCGAGGCGTTTCGGCCGGTTCGGGTCGGGCGTCCGCGCGGGCTGCGAGGTGGCCGCCGGATAGACCTGGAAAGTTAACGGATGCGGCCTCCGACGCCGAAGGCCTGCCGCCCGTGGACTCCCGGACGCGCTTCGCGTCAGGCCCCGCCGCCCCCGCCCGGCCTGCGCCTCGGCGCAGAGGGGCGAGCGCCTCCTCCGCCCGGCTTGCGCGTGGGCGCAGGCTTGCTCGCGCCCCCTCCCGGCCTGCTCGGTGGCCTGGCCGCCGGCCGCCCGGTCGGGCGGGAGCCGGAGGACGGCGGCCGCGCGCTCGGCCGCGACGGGGACGGCCGCGAGGAGGACGCACCCCCCGAAGGGCGGCTCGGCAACACCGGTCGGCTCCGCGATCCCGACGACCCTCCCGTGCTCGGGCGCGCGCTCCCGGAGGGAGGTCGCACGATCGTCGTTCCGCCGCCCGGCCGCTTCGGCGGAGTCTGGACCGAAGGCCTACGCTGGAGCGTCGGACGCTCCCCTCGCGACGGGTTCGCCCGGTCGTCGGTGCGGGGCGCCGACGGAACGACGCGCCTGGGCGTCGAGCCAGGGTTCGCCGGCGTGGAGCCGCGCGTCGACGGCGTGGTGCCACGGGTCGAAGGCGGAAGCACGGAGCCCGGCGTCGACGGCCGCGCGTCCCCCCCGCGACGAGGTGCGGCGCCCGGGGTCGAGCCACCGCGAGGTACGACCGCTCCCCCGCTCGGCATTCCCGTCGAGGGTCGCGCGTTCCGGTCGTCCCGCAGCGCGTCGCTCGGCACGACCCGCCGACGCGGCGGAACGAACTCGCGCATGGGGGGGGCCGCGACCGCAGGCTCCCGATACTCCGCGGAGCGCCGGAGCGGAGGTTGCCGCGTCCGGGTCACGGGCGTCCATCCTTCGCCAGCGGCCCGCTCCTTGAACTCGAAGCGCACGATCCCGCGGGGAGGCTGGGCGAAGACGACCCGGGTGCCCCGGTAACGGTAGGCCGGGTAGAAGTAGGGGTCGTCCCAGATCACCACCCTGAAGCTCGAACAGGCGTAGGTGTAGGGGTTCCAGGAAGCGTAGGTCCGGAAGCCGTGGCAGTCGTAGCAGAGGAAACGCGGGTACTCGTGGTGCTCGCCCACGTCGTAGGCGATGAAGTCGAGGGAGTAGGGCACGGTCTCCCAATCCGGGAGCAGCTTGACCACGTAGTCGTCGATCGCCTGGTAGGGGTCCTGGTAGACCGTCCGTCCCACCTGTGTCAGGTCCCACCCCCGATCGTAGCGGGCGTAGTCGAACGCGCTGAAGTCGAACGGCTCAGGGGAGGCGATCATGAAGAAATAGCCCTTCCCGGGGTACTCGTCGACGAACCAGTAGGGCGACTGCGGGAAGAGGAGGCGGTAATCACGCGCGCCCCGCGCTACATAGTCGTCGTCGGGGGCCCGCGGATGCAGCAGCTGGACGGAGCCGTCGGTGTCGATGTGGAAGATGGCGATGTAGGCGTCGGCGGACGTGCGGTAGTAGATGCGCACGCGGTCGCCGCGCTGCAGGAGGGGCTCGTCTCCGCGATCGAGCCAGATGCGCGCCTCGAGCGTGTCCGCCTGGGTGTAGTCCTGCGCCAGCAGCCCCGCCGGGAGGGCGAGGAACATGGCCAGGGCGCCGATCGACCTTCGAATCTCCATCTTCGACTCCGTACCGCGCATGGATCCGTGCTGGAAGGGCGCACGAGCCGTGCCAGAACGGATTCACCGCGCGACGCGGGTACTCCCGGGGAAGCGTCCCCACGAGAGGACACCGCGTCCGGTGCAGGAGGACACAGGGCCCCACCGTTGAGCGCGGCCCCCGTGTCCCGTAGCTTCCTGACCTCCCATGACCCAGGAACGACGCGTCCCGGCGGCCGGCCGGCCCGACCTCCTCGATCCCGCCACGCTGGCCCAGCTCGGCGGCATCGAGTTCATCGCCAGAGAAGTCGTGGAGGGCTTCCTGATGGGACTCCACCGCTCTCCGCACCGCGGCTTCTCGGCGGAGTTCGCGGAGTTGCGTGCCTACCAGTCGGGCGACGACCTCCGCCACATCGACTGGCGGATGTACGGGCGCTCGGACCGCTTCTACGTGAAGCAGTTCGAAGAGGAGACGAACCTGCGCGCGTACATCCTCCTCGACGTGAGCGAGTCGATGGGATGGAGCTCGGACGCACCTTCCCTCCCCTCCAAGCTCTGGTACGCGAAGCATCTCGCGGCGTGCATGGCGCTGATCCTCTTGCGTCAAGGGGATTCGGTCGGCATGGCGGCGTTCCACGACCGGATCGTGGAACGCGTGCAGGCCCGGGGCGGACGGAGGCAGTGGAACGAGCTCGTACGGCGCCTGATCCCCATCGAGGCGCGCGGCGGGACGTCCGCGGAGACCGCGCTCCGGGACGTGGCGGTGCGGTTGCGGCGCAGGGGCCTGGTGGTCCTCCTGTCCGACCTCCTCGTCCAGCCCGAGGAGACCCGCACCGCGCTCAAGTTCCTCCGCCACCACGGCCACGAGGTCCTGGTCTTCCATCTGATCGACCCGGGAGAGCGGGAGCTACCGGCCGCGTCGGAGGCCCGCTTCTTCGACCCGGAGACGGGCCAGGAGCTGACGGTGAGCGTGGCGGACATCCGCCGGGAATACCGCGACGCCGTCTCCGCGGCCCTCGCGGAGTGGGAGCGGAGCCTGCGACCGCAGGGTATCGAATACGAGGTCGTGGACACCGATCGTCCCCTGTCCCTCGCGCTGCGCTCCTACCTCCGGAAGCGGGAGCGGCTGGGATGACGGAAGGAACGGCCGGTCGGGAGGCCGCGTGGGCGCGCTGAACCCGCTCTTTCTGGTCGCCGGCGTGGCCGTGGCGGTGCCGATCTTCCTGCACCTCTTCCACCGACAGGTGGTCACGCGCGTCTCCTTCCCGGCGCTCCGCTACCTGGAGCGTACGGAGAAGGAGCACGCGCGCAGGATCCGCACCCGCCAGATCCTCCTCCTCCTGGTGCGCGTCACGGCCGTCCTGCTCCTCGTCGGTGCCGGGGCGCGCCTCTTCCTCCGCGGCCGGGGCTCGGCGCACCCCCCGACGGCGCTTACCATCGTGCTGGACAACTCGATGAGCAGCGGCATGGTGCTCGGCGACCGCCGCGTGCTCGACGATCTGCGGGCCCTGGCGCTGCGGACGCTGGACAACGCGGGCGAGGACGACCGCGTGTGGGTCGTTCGCGCGGGGGAGCCATGGCTGCCCGCAGTCCCGGGAAGCCCTGCCGAGGCTCGACGGATCCTCGAAGAGACACAGGTGAGCGAGGGACGCGGCGACCTCTCGCTGGCGCTGGCCCGCGCGGCGGAGTTGGCCGGCACCGCCGGGATGGATGCCGCCGAGATCCATCTCCTCTCCGATCTGCAGGCCACGGCCTTCGACCCGGCCGTGGAGGAGCCGGCCGGAGACGTTCCGGTGGTGGTATGGGATCCGCGCGGAGCGCGCCCGCCCAACCGGGCGCTCGCCCGCGTGGTCCTCGGAGGGGGCCTCGCGCCGCTCGGGGGTCAGCGCAGCGAGCTCACCGTCCAGGTCACGGGCAGCGTCGAGGACACCGTGCCGGTTCCGATCCGCGTGGTGCTCGATGAGCACGTGCGCGGCGCGGGCGCGGCGCCTCCGGGCTCCTCGCTCTCCCTCCCCCTTCCGCCGGCCCCGTCCGGGTGGGTGCTCGGCTACGCCGATGCCGACCCCGACGCGCTCCGGGCGGACGATCGGCGCTACTTCGCGTTCCGCGCACGCCCCGCCCCGCGCGTCGCGGTCGCCGGTGACCCCGGGATGTTCACGACCGAGGCGCTCGGCGTGCTGGAGGAAGCGGCGCGCGCACGGCCGGCGGCCCCGGCGGATGCGGACATCGTGATCTCCGCGGGCGCCGAGGATCTGGACGCGATCCGTCCCGGCTCGGCGGTGCTGATCCTGCCACCGGAGGACGCGACGCTGCTTCCCGCGCTCAACCGCCGCCTGGCGGCCGCCGGCATTCCCTGGACGTTCACACGCCGGGATGGGGTCGGAGAGGTCGAGCTCTCCGGCGACGCGATCCCGGAGCCGCTCTCCGGCGTGCGCGTCGCCCGCAGGTACCGTCTGGAGCTGGATGGAGCCCCGCCGGCCCCACCCCGCACACTGGCCCGGGCCGGCGAAGACGCGTGGACCGTCGAGGGCGTCGATGCGCGGGGGCGTCGTTACCTCCTGCTCGGCTCGCCCCTGGACGCGTCCTCCACATCCCTCCCCGTCTCCGCGGATATGGTGCGATTTCTCGATTGGCTCACCGGCCAGTGGGCGGCGGCCACAGGGGGCTCCGTGGAGCGCATCGCCGGTGAGCGGCTCGACGCGCCCTACGGCGCGGATCGCGTCCGACTTCCCTCCGGGGAGGAGGTGGCCGTGGACGGAACCCGCACCGTGACGGCCACCGAGGCCAGTGGGTTCTACACCTTCCTCGCGGGAGACAGCACGCTTTCGGTGGAGGCGGTGAACCCTCCGGTCGCGGAGTCGGATCCGACGCCGCTCGACCGCGGGGCCCTCGAAGCGAGCGTCGGCAGGGCCGTGACCGACGTACGCCGTCAGGCCGCCTGGGATCGGGCGATCTTCCGGGCCCGGCAGGGCCCCGAGGTGTGGCGCCCGCTCCTTCTGGCGGCCCTGCTCCTCCTTCTCGTCGAAGCCGCCGTGGCGGCGGCCGGAACGTTGCGCAGGGCCGCCCCGACCGATGAGGACCGCAGGGCCGCACGTGGCGCAGCCTGATCCGATCCTCACCGCGATCGCGTCGTGCGCGCCGTTCCGGGAGCTTGCGGTGCGGCTCCCGGGACCGGGTGGCGGTGCATCGCTCGGTGGGCTGCGCGGGGCCTCGCCCGTCGCCGTGCTGGCGGCGCTGCACCGTCGCCATCCCGAGCGCGTGTTCGTCGCGCTCGCGGCCGGGCCGCGCGAGGCCGCCGCGGCGGAGGCGGACCTGGAAGCGCTCCTGGGCGGACCCGAGGCCCACCTCTATCCGCAGAAGGAGGCCCTTCCCTACGAGGAGGCCGAGCCCCACCTGGAGATCGGCGGGCTGCGCGTAGAAGCGGTCGAGGCCCTCTTCTCCGGGCGCTCCCGCATCCTGGTCACGACGCCACGCGCCCTCCAGGAACGTGCGCCCATACCCGCCCAGCTCGCACGTCTGCGTCTCACCGTGCGGGTCGGCGACGCGCTCGACTTGCACGACCTCACGGGAACCCTGGAGGAGCGGGGGTTCGAGCGCGTGCCGCTCGTGGAGGAGGTCGGGCAGTTCGCGGTACGGGGCGGCATCGTGGACGTCTTCTCGGTCGGAGCCGGTGATCCGGTGCGGATCGAGCTGTGGGGCGACGAGGTCGCTTCGGTACGAACGTTCGACGTCCTGGACCAGCGCTCCATGGACGAGCTGCGCGAGACGCACGTGCTCCCGGTGGACTTCCGCCGCGGCTCCGATCAGGAGGAGACGGTATCGCGCTCCCTCCTCGAGCTACTTCCCGCCGACGCCGTCGTCGCCGTCCTCGGTGCCCCCGACGTGGGTGGCGACGCGGCCAGGACCTGGGAGCGGGTGACGACGCTGTACGCCGACCTCGTCGACTCGGGTGCCTCGCCGCCGGCTCCCGACGCGCTCTTCCTGCACCCGGACGAGCTGGCGTCGCACCTGGAGCACCTGCCGCGGCTCGACCTGCGGGACGACGAGCGCGCCGAACGGCTGATGGAAGTGCAAGACCCACCGGCCATCGACCGCGACATGGGACGATTGGAGGAGTACCTGCGCGTCGGGGGGGCAAGGGGCCACGACACCCTCCTCCTGTGCGACAACGACGGGCAGCTGCAACGCCTCGAGGAGATCCTCGGCGGCGTCGAGAGCATCCCTCCCGGCACTCGGATCGGCATCGGGGCGCTGTCGGGAGGCTTCGAGCTGGCGTGTGCGGAGCCGCCGCTGCGGGTGCTCAACGACCACGAGATCTTCCGCCGGTCGAGGCGGCTCCGCCGTACCCGACGCTTCCGTGGCGCGGTGGCGCTCGAGAGCCTCGCGCAGCTGACGCCCGGCGACTACGTCGTGCACCTCGACCACGGCGTGGGCCGCTATGTCGGCCTGGAGCGTATCGAGGTCGGCGGCGAGGAGATCGAGTCACTGGCGATCGAGTACGCCGGCGGCGAGATCCTGCGCCTTCCGGTGTGGCGCCTCGACCTCGTCGAGCGGTGGGTGGGCGAGTCGGAAGACGCCGAGCCTCCCCAGGTCCACCGCATCGGGGGCAAGCGCTGGAAGACGCTGCGCAGGAAGACCGAGAAGGCCATCGAGGGCATGACCGCGGAGCTCCTTCAACTGTACGCGCGCCGTCAGACCGCGGAGGGGCACGCCTTCCCCCCCGACAGCCGGTGGCAGAAGGAGATGGAGTCGTCCTTCCTGTACGAGGACACGCCGGATCAGCGACAGGCGTCCGAGGACGTGAAGCGGGACATGGAGGCGACCCGACCCATGGACCGGCTCGTGTGCGGCGACGTGGGATACGGCAAGACCGAGGTCGCGCTGCGCGCGGCCTTCAAGGCCGTCCAGGACGGGAAGCAGGTCGCCGTGCTGGCCCCCACCACCATCCTGGTCGAACAGCACCGCCATACCTTCGAGGAGCGCCTCGCCGACTACCCCGTGCGCGTCGGCGCGCTCAGCCGCTTCCGCTCCGCGAAGGAGAGTCGGCGGCTCCTGGCCGACCTGGCCGACGGGCGGCTGGACATCGTCATCGGCACGCACCGACTCCTGTCGCCGGACGTACAATTTCGGGACCTCGGCCTCCTGGTCGTGGACGAGGAGCAGCGCTTCGGCGTCCGGCACAAGGAGCGGCTGAAGCGGCTCAGGGCGTCGGTGGACGTGCTGACGCTGACCGCCACGCCGATCCCGCGCACGCTCTACCTCTCGTTGTCCGGCATTCGCGACCTGTCTCTCATCCGCACCCCTCCGCGGGACCGGATGCCGATCTTCACGCACGTGCTGCCGTGGACCGACCAGATCCTGATCGAGGCGCTGCAGCGGGAGCTCGACCGGGGAGGTCAGTCCTTCTTCCTGCACAACCGGGTGGAGACGATCTACACCGTCGCCGAGGAGGTGCGCGCGCTCGTGCCCGAGGCCCGGTTGGCGGTGGCGCACGGCCAGATGGGCGGCGCCGATCTCGACGAGGTCATGCGCGCCTTCGTGGATGGGGAGCTGGACGTGCTCGTGTGCTCCTCGATCATCGAGAACGGCCTCGACGTCCCCAACGCGAACACGCTGATCGTCGACCGGGCGGACCGCTTCGGTCTCTCCCAGCTCTATCAGATCCGCGGCCGGGTGGGCCGCTCGGACCACCGGGCCTACTGTTACCTCCTCGTTCCCGAAGAGCTCCAGGAGGACGCCGCGCGCCGGCTGCGCATCCTGGAGCACTACACGGAGCTGGGAAGCGGGTATTCCATCGCGCTCCGGGACCTGGAGCTCCGCGGCGCGGGCAATCTGCTCGGCGCCGACCAGTCGGGCTTCGCGCACCAGGTGGGCCTCGACGCCTACTTGCGCCTCCTCGAGAAGACGGTGGAGCGGATGCTCAAGGGCGAGGAAACGGAGGAGCACCCCGATCCCGACGTATCGCTGCCTGGATCCGCGTATCTCCCGGAGGGGTATGTAGCGGACTCGGGACAGAAGCTGCACATCTACCGCCGGCTGTCACGCGTGAGGCGGCGCGGGGAGGTGGACGCAATGGCCCGGGAGCTGGCGGATCGGTTCGGTCCTCTCCCGGCCGAAGTGGGGCGTCTGCTCGACGCTTCGGTCCTGCGCCTGCTCGGGCGCTCCGTGGGTGCGGAGCGCATCCTCGTGCGCGAACGCTCCGCACGACTCAATTTCCGGGCCGGCGTCGTACCTCGCGTAGCAGCACTGGAGGGACCGCTGCGCCAGCGGCAGGTGGAGATCGAGGTGAGGCGGATGGACCCGCTCTCCCTCGTCCTCCATCAGGTGGGCGTGGAACCGCTCGCGGACACACTGATGATGGCCCTCGAAGCCCTGAAGGCGGAGAATACATGAAGACTTCCCGGATCGTCCCGGCCGTGCTCGCCCTGCTCGCGATTGCCGCGTGCAGCGACGCGCAGTCCAACGAGGGCCTCGTCGCCCGCGCCGGAGACCAGGAGCTCACGGTGGACCAGACCGTCCAGCTGCTGGTCGACCAGGAGAACCTGCCCAACCAGACCCAGGTCGTCCACGCGCTGGCGGACATCTGGATCGACTACTCGCTGCTCGCCAGGGCGGTCGCCCGGGACTCGACGCTGCAGGAGCTGAACCTGGCGCCGCTCATCCGGCAGCAACTCGAGCAACGCGTCATCGCGCAGCACATGGACTCGGTCCTCCAGGTGGACACGGCGATCTCGGACACGGATCTGCGTCAGGCCTACGAGCAGGAGGCACCGGAGGCGCGGATCCACGCGAGCCACATCCTGCTCGGCTTCCCCGACCAGGCCACGCCGGCCCAGCGCGACTCCGTGCGCGCCGAGATCGAGTCCATCCGTCGGCGCGCGCTGGCCGGCGAGAGCTTCGCCACGCTGGCGGGACAGTACAGCCAGGACCCGGGCAGCGCTGCGCAGGGCGGCGACCTCGGGACGTTCGGCCGGGGCGACATGGTCCGTCCCTTCGAGGACGCGGCCTTCGCCCTGCAACCGGGGCAGATCAGCGACGTCGTCGAGACCCCCTTCGGTCTCCACATCATCCGCCTGGAGTCGAAGGAGGTCCCGGGCTTCGACTCCGTCCGTGACCAATACCGGCAGCGGCTGCAGAACCGCCGGTTCGTCGAGGCGGAGTCGACCTACGTCGCCTCCGTGGAGGAGGCCGCGCATCCGCAGGTCTCCGACGGGGCCTACGGGATCCTGAAGGAGCTCGCCAAGGACCCGGGCACCCAACTCTCGAAGCGCGCCGCCGACCGCGCGCTGGTGTCCTTCGACGGCGGGGCGTTCACGGTCGCGGAGTACCAGACCTTCATCCAGTCTCAGCAGCCCCAGCTGCGTGACAGGATCCAGAACGCCTCGGACGAGCAACTGGGCAACTTCCTCGACGGGATGGCGCAGCGTGAGCTCATGGTCGCCGAGGCCAAGAAAGGGGGGCTGGAGCCCGACCGGGCGCGCGTGGACTCCCTCGTGACCGAAACCCGGAAGCAGATCCTGGCCGCCGCGGACGAGATCGGGCTGCGCCGCCTGGATCGTGCGCCGGGCGAGGCGCTCGAGCCCGCCGTCGCGCGGGCGGTGCACCAGTCGCTCACCGACATCCTCTCCGGCGCGAACAACGTCGTCCCCCTCGGACCCATCGGGTACCAGCTGAGGAGCCGCGTCCCGACCGCAGTGTACGACGCCGGCGTGGGCCAGGTGGTGCTGAAGATCGGACAGGCGCGCGCGAGCCGGAGTCCGTCTCCGACGGAGAGCGGGCCGGATTCCACCGCGGCGCCCGACACGGCCGGCGGCGGACCCGGAACCCCGTGATCTTCCACGGTTTAGGACGCAGCATGATGAGACGAAGCACGCTCGCGACGGTCCTCGCCGTAACCATCGCGTCGCCGGTCCGCGCCCAGGTCACCCCCCCCGGAGACGACGGTGAGGTCGTCGATCGGGTGGTGGCCGTCGTGGGCGACTCGGTCCTGCTCATGAGCCAGGTGCTCGAGCAGGTGGAGCAGATCAGGCTGCAGAACCCGAGCGCGGTTCCGTCCGCGCCCGGCCCGGCGATGGGTCAGTTTCAGCGCCAGGTCCTCGACGACCTGATCAACCGCATGGTGATCCTGCGGGCGGCCGCCAAGGACACGGTGATCCAGGTGGACGAGGACCGGGTCGAGGAGATCGTCAACCAGGAGCTGGAGTCGCGCACCCGCCAGTACCCGGGCGGGCAGACGGCGATGCTCCAGGCTCTGGCCAACGAGGGACTCACCCTCGCCCAGTACCGGGAGATGCTCAGGACGCAGGTGCGCCAGTCCCAGCTCTACCAGATGTACCTGCAGCGGCAGGTCCAGAACGCGGCGCCGGTCGAGGTCAGCGACGCCGAGCTGCGCGCGGCCTTCGAACAGGCGAAGGCCAATCTCACCCAGCGGCCCAAGCTCGTGTCGTTCTCGCAGGTCGTGATGGCCCCGCAGCCCTCCGACTCCGCCAAGGCGGTCGCGCGGCAGAAGGCGGAGACGATCCTGGACAGCATCCGTGCGGGCGCCGATTTCGAGGAGATGGCGAAGCGCTATTCCCAGGACCCGGGAAGCGCGGAGAGCGGCGGGGACCTGGGATGGTTCCGCCGCGGGCAGATGGTCCGTGAGTTCGAGGACGCCGCCTTCGCCCTTCCGGACGGAACGGTGAGCAACGTGGTCGAGACCGAGTTCGGGTACCACATCATCAAGGTCGAGCGCTCGAGAGCCGGAGAGCGGAAGGGACGCCACATCCTCATCCGGGCGCAGCTCGGTCCGGGTGACCTCACCCGCGCGCGCACCCTGGCGGACAGCGTGGTGCAGATGGCCCGCGCGGGCACCTCGATGGACTCCCTCTACGACGAATACTCGGACCCGATGGCGCCCGATACGCTGACGGTCTCCTACCAGCAGCTCCAGCAGCTACCGCCGGGATACGACGTCCTGAACAACGCGACCGAGGGCCAGGTACTCGGCCCGATCGAGTACGACACCGGCGGGGGAGAGACCCGCCTCGCGGTGGTGCGCGTGCGCGAGGTCCGCGAGGCGGGCGCCTACACGTTCGAGGACGTGCGAAGCCAGCTCGCACAGCAGCTGCAGCAGACGAAGCAGGTGGAGAAGCTGCTCGACCGACTCAAGGCCGGGACCCACATCGAGATCCTGATGTAGCCGGGTGACCACCCCCTCGTTCCACGATCGCGGCCGCATCGCCCTCACCCTGGGCGATCCCCGGGGGATCGGTCCGGAGGTGGCCTTCCGAGCGGTCGAGCGGCTCCGATCCGAGGATCCGGATCTCCCGATCCTCCTGGTGGGCCCGGAGGCGCTCCTCCATCACGAGCGCTGCCCCGCCGGGGTTCCGGGACGCACCGTGCCCTGGGACGGTTCCGACACCGACCGGAGCGCGGGTGCCGCGGCGGCGCGGTCCATCGAGGAGGCGGTCGCCCTCGCTCTCTGCGGCACCGTCGACGCCGTGGTCACCGCACCGCTGCACAAGCCGTCGCTGCGCGCGGCCGGGTGGGACGTGCCCGGGCAGACCGAGATGCTGCAGCGCCTCACCGGCGCGGCCCGGGTGGGGATGCTCATGGCCGCCGAGCGTACGCGCCTGGACGGGCCCCTGCGCGTCCTGCTGGCCACCACGCATCTCCCCCTGCGCGACGTTCCCGACGCGGTCACTACCGAGCTGCTCTTCGATCAGACCCGGCTCCTGTACGACTCCCTCAGGGAGGGATGGCGCATCGGGAGCCCGCGACTGGCGCTGTGCGCCCTGAATCCCCACGCATCGGACGGCGGGCTCTTCGGCGACGAGGAGTCGCTCGTGATGGAGCCCGCGGTCGAGCGCCTGCGCGCCGAGGGCGTGGACGTCGTCGGCCCCCTCCCCGCCGACACCGTGTTCGGCAGGGCGCTCGCCGGGGAGTTCCATGCGGTGGTGGCGCCGTACCACGACGTCGGGATGGCGGCCTTCAAGACCGCCGCGTTCGGCGCGGGCGTGAACGTGACGCTCGGCCTCCCCTTCGTGCGCACGTCCCCCGATCACGGTACCGCCTTCGACATCGCGGCGACGTGGGGCCGGGCCGAGCCGTCCTCGATGGTCGAGGCGCTGCGTCTGGCGCGCCGGCTGGCCTCCGCGCGCTTTGACACGGATTCGGCCAGTGTCTAACGTTCCGTCCCGGCGACGCGGCGCCCGTCCGCCCCTCATCCTCCCGGTCCGGTGATCAAGCTCACGAACGTCTCCAAGGAGTATCCGAAGCGGGGGTATGCGCTTCGGGACGTCTCCTTCCACATACACAAGGGGGAGTTCGTCTTCCTCACCGGACACTCGGGGTCGGGCAAGACCACCACGATGCGCCTCGTCCACATGGCCGAGCGGCCGACCTCCGGCGAGGTGAGGGTGACCGGCTTCTCCTCCGAGCTCGTGTCCAGCCGGGACGTGTGGAAGGTGCGACGCAGGGTCGGCTACGTCTTCCAGGACTTCCGCCTCCTCCCGGGACGCACGGCGCTGGAGAACGTCGCCTTCGCGCTCGAGGTCACCGGCACTTCCCGCAGGGACATGATGTCGCGTGCCCAGCGGCTGCTGTCTCAGGTGGGGCTGTCGCCCAAGTCCGGAGCGTTGGTCAACGAGCTGTCCGGCGGGGAGCAGCAGCGCGTGGCCATCGCCCGCGCGCTGGCCAACGACCCCTTCGTGCTGCTCGCCGACGAGCCGACCGGCAACCTCGACGACCGTGCCACCCGGGGAATCATGGACCTCTTCTGGGAGATCAACGCGTCGGGGATGGCGGTGCTGATGGCCACGCACGACCTGGAGCTCGTCCGGCGCTACACGCATGCCCGCGTCCTCGAGCTCGACGATGGTCGCGTGGTGTACGACTCCGTCACCGCCGCGTAGGGGCGTCGCACGATGCACGCGCTCCGCGAGGCGCTCGCCGCCGTCAAGCGGGCCCCGCTGCTCACCGGGCTCGCAGCGGCGATGGTGGCGTTGGCGCTCTACGTGCTCGGTCTCTTCGGGCTCGCCACGTACAACCTGCGCCTCGCGCTCTCGGCGATCGAGGAGCGCGTGGAGATCGTCGTGTATCTCCGTGACGACGTGCGCCAGAGCGAGATCGATCTCGCGCAGAACGAGCTGTCCGAGATTCCCGAGGTGGCACGGGTCTCCTACGTGTCCAAGCGCGACGCGCTCGCGCGGGCGCAGCAGGATCTCCCCGAGTTCGCCGACCTCTTCTCGACCGCCGAGGTGAATCCCCTCCCGCAGTCGCTCGAGATCGAGCTCCGTCCGGGAGCGCGCAACCAGGAGGTGGTGGACCGGGTCTCCGCGGCGGCGACCGCCTACCCGTTCGTGGAGGACGTCCGCTTCGGACGGGAATGGGTGGAGAAGCTCTTCACGCTGCGCCGCGTCGGCGCCGCCACCACCGCCGTGCTGGGCGCCGCGTTCTTCATGGTCGCCGCGCTCATCATCGGGACGGCGCTGAGGATCGCGATCTTCGCGCGCCGCGACGAGATCTACATCATGCGCCTCGTGGGGGCGAAGAACGGCTTCATCCGTCGGCCCTTCCTGCTGGAAGGGGCCCTGTCCGGATTGGTCGGGGGCGTCTTCGCGTGGCTGCTCACCTACCTGTCCTACCGCGGGGTCTACGCATTCCTGTTCGCGGTGGCCTGGATCCCCACGGGTTGGATCGCGGTAGGGATCGTCGCCGGCATGCTGTTCGGCGTCCTGGCCAGCGGCATGGCCATCAGGAGACACCTCAGGGAGGTGTGAGCTTGCCCGGACACCGACGGTCGCAGCTTGTGGGGGCCGCACGCGCGCTGGCCGGCGCCCTGGCGCTGTCGGCTACGCTGGCGGGAGGGCTGGCGGCGCAGCAGACCGACCTGCGGCGCGAGATCCTGGAGAGTCAGCGTCGTCTCGAGCAGATCCGCGCCGAGCGCGCGCGCCTCGAGGAGGAGATGCAGGGCGTCCAGGTCCGGGTGCGCGACGCCTCGGCGGACCTGGCGAACGTCGAGCGCCGCATCTCCGCCTCACGGTCCGTGCTCGCCGAGATCCAGCTCCAGGCCGATGCCACCTCGGAGGAGATTACGGCGACCACGCGGGACCTCCTGCAGGCACGGGATCGCCTGGCCGAGGGGAAGGCGGTGCTAAGCCGGCGCCTCCGCGACATCTACAAGATGGGCCCCCTGCATACGGTCCGGGTCCTCCTGGGCGCGACGTCGTTCACCGATCTCCTCAACCGCTATCGCTACCTCCAGCGAGTGGCTTCCTTCGATCGGGCCCTCGTCGACCGGGTGAACGACCTCGAACACGCCCTGAGCGTGCAGAGCGACGAGCTCGCGCAGCGCATGACCGAGCTCAGCGGCCTTCGGCAGGCACGTCTCGGCGAGGTGGCGCAACTCCGCTCGGTCGAGCAGGAGCGACAGGCCACGCTTCAGGAGTACCGCTCGCGCGAGCAGACCGCCAAGACCCGTCTCGAACAGCTCGAGACCGACGAGAACCGCATGACCGGCCTGATCGAGGACCTGGAGCGCCGCCGCGTGGAGGAGGAGCGGCGGCGGGCGGCCTCGTCGGGATCCAGCGCCGCCGGCACCTTGTCCAGCGCCGACGCCGGGGCCCTCGACTGGCCGCTCGACGGGGACATCCTGTACCGGTTCGGCCGGGAGCGGCGACCGAACGGGCTGGTCCTGCGCTGGAACGGCATCGGGATCAAGGCCGCGCCCGGAACGCCCGTGCGCGCCGTCAGGGCCGGGCGGGTGGTGCTCGCCGGCCCCTTCGAGGGCTACGGCCCCACGGTGGTCCTCAGCCACGGGAACGGCTTCTACACCCTGTACCTGTACCTGGAGGACATCGGCGTGGTCGAGGGGCGGGATGTCACCGCCGGCCAGGTCGTCGGCACCGTCGGCGGCAGGGACACGCCGGAGGGCGCCCACCTGGAATTCCAGATCCGGGCGCCGGTGGACGGGGGCGCCCCCCAGGCGCAGGACCCCCTGGTGTGGCTCAAGGCCCGCGGCGGGGATCGATGACGGAGCTGCACCCGCTGGTCGGGCACGAGGAGATCAGGGCCTCCCTGGTTCGGGCCCACGCGTCCGGAGGGCTGCCCGCGGCGCTGCTGCTGCACGGACTCCGTGGCGTCGGCAAGCAACGCCTCGCGCACTGGATCGCCCAGCTCCGGGTCTGCGACCGGCCCGGCGCCGGCGGGCCCTGCGGCGCGTGCCGCCCCTGCCGCCTCGCTCTGGCCCTCGAGCATCCCGACATCCACTGGTACTTCCCCCTCGCCCGCCCCAAGGGGGTCGGCGGCGACCGCCTGGCCGACGCCCTCGAGACGGCGCGGGCCGAGGCGCTGGCGGAGCTCCGCGCGCAGCCCCTCCATCCCAGCCGGGCCGACGAGCTGCGCGGCCTCTATCTCGGGCTCGTACAGGGACTCAGGAGGCGGGCGCACGTCACGCCGACGATGGCGAGGGTCCAGGTCTTCATCATCGCGGACGCGGAGTACCTCGTGCCGCAGGAGTCCAGCCCCGAGGCGGCCAATGCCCTCCTCAAGCTCCTCGAGGAGCCCCCCGGAGGGTCGCGCTTCATCCTCACGTCGGCGGAGCCCGGCCGGCTCCTCCCTACGATCCGCTCACGCTCCATTCCCCTTCACGTCTCCCCCCTCCCCGCCGAGACCGTCGCGCGGTTCCTCCAGGAACACCGCGGCGCCGACGACGCCACGGCGCGGTGGGCGGCCGGCCTCGGCCAGGGATCGATCGGGCGTGCGCTCGGGTTTCTTCCCGACGGAGACGACCCCGGTCCCCAGGAGGCTCTGCGCAGGGAAGCCCTGACGATCGTCGAGGCCGCGCTCGCGGATTCCGTCGCCACGGGGTGGAGCACCGCCCTCGCGTACTCGCCCGCCGGCGCCAGGAGCCTCGTGGAGCTGTTCGCCTTCGTCGAGGAGTGGGTGCGCGACGTGGCCGCGGTGGCCGCCGGCGCGGACGAGAGCGTCCGGAGCCAGGACGAGCTCCCCCGTCTGCGCAAGCTCGTGAAGGCAGCGGGAGTCGTCCCGGCCGACGCGGCCGCCGCGCTCCCGGCGGTCGAGGAAGCCCGCGAGCTCGCGCGGGGCAACGTGAACCCCCAACTCATCGTCGCGGGTCTGGTGCGCCGGCTGCGCCGGTCGCTGCGTCCGCCCGCGGTCGCTGCACGGAGAGGTTGAATGACGGACGACGGGCTGACGCACTTCGACGAGTCGGGTCGACCCCGCATGGTGGACGTCACCGGGAAGGACGTGACGGCGCGCGTGGCGGTGGCCGAGGGGCGCCTGGCGATGGCGCCGGCCACCCTGGAGCGCATCCTGTCCGGTCGGACGCCGAAGGGGAACCCCCTGCACATCGCCGAGGTCGCGGGCATCATGGGGGGGAAGCGCACCGCGGAGCTGATCCCCCTCTGTCACCAGCTACCCGGCGCGAGCATCGAGGTGACGGTCGAACCCGATCCGGATCTTCCGGGCGTCGTCGTGCGGGCCGAGGCGCGCATCGCGGGGCAGACCGGGGTGGAGATGGAGGCGCTGACGGCGACGAGCGTCGCCCTGCTCACGCTCTACGACATGGTGAAGGGTGTCGACCGCGGCATGCGCATCGAGGGCATTCGCCTCGTGCGCAAGGAGGGGGGGCGCAGCGGGACATGGACGGCCGGCTGAGCCCGGCCGGTCGAAGGCGCCCTCAGCCCGCGGTGCGCCGCGCCCGCGGCGCGATCGGCACCGTGATGCGCTGACCGATCTGGAGCCGACGCGGCTCCACCCGGGGGTTCGCGGCCCTCAGGTCGGCGAGGGGCACGCCGTAGCGGCGGGCGATGTGGGAGAGCGTTTCGCCACCCACCACCCGGTGCTCCACGAACGTGACGCGCTCCCTCGGCGGGATCTTCGCGTAGTTCTCGTCGAAGCCGGGGCCGCTGCCCGGGGGGACCCGCAGCACGGTCCTGCGGCCGGGCGGCGTGATCCCCCGCACTACCTCGGGGTTCAAGCGCTCGATCTCCTCCTGGGGCGCGCCGGCCGCCTCGGCCACCACGTCGAGCGTGGTGGCGTCGGGAACGACGACCTCGTCGAACACGAACCCCTCCGGCGAGGGAGACGGATCGAAGCCGTGGGCCTCGGGGTTGCGCGCGACCTCCACGGCCGCCAGAAACTTGGGGATGAACTCACGGGTCTCCCGCGGCAGTCGATCCCGGAGCCGCCAGTACAGGGCGTCGGAGCGGGGCTCCAGGGGGGCGTAGCGGTCGAGCAGACGTTGCATGCGGTTGGGACCGGAGTTGTACGCGGCGAGCGCCAGAAACCACGACCCGAACCGCTCCCTCAGCTGGACGAGGAAGTTCCCCGCGGCGGCGGTGGACTTGAGCGGGTTGCGCCGCTCGTCGAGCAGGGGGCCGACCCACATCCCGAGCCCCTGCGCGGTCGGAGCCATGAACTGCCAGAGGCCCACAGCGCTCGCCCGGCTGACCGCCCGTGGGCTGTACCCGCTCTCGACGATGGGGAGGTAGCGCAGCGAAGGGGGGAGTCCGCGGTTCGCCAGCACGGAGTCAACCGCCGGCGAGAACCACGACATCCGCTCGAGGTAATCGGGGAACCACCTCCCCCCCGTCGTCTCCCAGTAGGAGATCCAGCGATCCACCTCGTCGCGGAGGTCCGGATCGCGCACCATGGGCGAGGAGAGGATCTCGTCGTTGATCACCGGATCCGGAACAGGGAACATCGCCTCCGCGCTCTCGGCGAACGGCTCGTCCACCCTGTGGTCCACGTCGGGCGGCGGAATCGGGGGCGGCGAGGGGGGGGTGCGCGCGCCGCATCCCCCGGCGCCCATCACCGCGAGCCACAGCATCACACGTCGCCCCGCCCCACCCATGGACCCGCCTCCCCGCTACGCGAGCAGCTCGTCGACCGCCCCGAGGAGGCGCTCGACGCTCTCTTCGGTGGCCCACACCCCCATCAGACCGATGCTCCAGATCTGCTCATGCGTCTGCTCCGTGGTTCCATGATCGGCGGGGAAGTGCGCCTCTACAAGGTCGATCCGTGCGTGAAGCGGGCGGGCCCCTCGGCTACATCCGGTAGTTGGGCGCCTCGCGGGTGATGGTCACGTCGTGCGGGTGCGATTCCCTCAGCCCACCGGTCGTGACGCGGATGAACCTGGCTCCGTCGCGCAGCTCGCCCAGGGACGCCGCACCACAGTATCCCATCCCGCTGCGGAGTCCGCCCACCAACTGGTAGATCGTGTCGGAGACCGGGCCCTTGTAGGGAATGCGTGCCTCGATGCCTTCGGGGACCAGCTTCCGGCCGTCCGTCTGGTCCTCCTGGAAATACCGGTCCGCGGAGCCCTCCTCCATTGCCGACAGGGAGCCCATGCCGCGGACGGTCTTGAAGCGCCGGCCCTCGAGCAGGAAGCTCTCCCCCGGAGATTCGTCCGTACCGGCGAACATCGAGCCCATCATGACCGCCTCGGCGCCGGCTGCCAGCGCCTTGACGATGTCGCCAGAGTAGCGGACGCCACCGTCGGCGATGATCGGAACCCCACCGCCGACGCCGTCCACCGCGTCCATGATCGCGGTGAGCTGCGGAAGGCCCACCCCGGTCACCACCCGGGTCGTGCAGATCGAGCCCGGGCCGACGCCGACCTTCACCGCGTCCGCACCGCGCTCCACGAGGGCGCGTGCCGCCTCTGACGTGCCCACGTTGCCTCCGACGAGCTCGACGTCGGGGAATCGCTCGCGCACCTGTGCCAGGGCCTTCAGGACGTTCTCGGAATGGCCGTGGGCCGTGTCGACCACGATCACGTCCACGCCGGCTTCGACCAGGCGCTGCGCCCGGTCGAGATCCTTCTGTGAGGCGCCGATGGCCGCGCCCACGCGCAGGCGCCCGTGCTCGTCCTTGCAGGCGTTCGGGTACTGCTGGCGCTTGAAGATGTCCTTGACCGTGATGAGCCCCTTCAGGTTCCCCTGGTCGTCCACCACGGGGAGCTTCTCGATCCGATGCTGGTGCAGGATCCGCGTGGCCTGGTCGAGCGTGGTGCCCACGGGAACGGTGACGAGCTGCTCGGACGTCATCACGCCGCGGATCGGCTGGTCCAGCTCGGTCTCGAACTGGAGATCGCGGTTGGTGACGATCCCCACCAGGCGGCCCCCGTTCTCCACGATCGGCACCCCGCTGATCGAGAAGCGCGCCATGAGCCGGTGCGCATCCCGGAGCGTCGCGTCCGGGGGAAGCGTGATCGGGTTGAGGATCATCCCGCTCTCGGAGCGCTTCACCCGGTCCACCTCCTCGGCCTGGCGCTGCGGCGTGACGTTCTTGTGGATGATCCCCATCCCGCCCTCGCGCGCCATCTGGATGGCCATCCTCGACTCGGTCACCGTATCCATGGCGGCCGACAGGAGCGGCACGTGGAGGAGGATGTTCCGGGTGAGGCGGGAGGACACGTTGGTGTCCTTCGGGTGGACCAGCGAGTGGTTGGGCACCAGGAGGACATCGTCGAAGGTCAGGCCTTCCTTGACGATGGTGTCCCGGCGGGTGGTGCCGTCGCCCATCAGAGGCATGTCCGGCTGAAGCTTGTGTGGGATTCCCAAAGCCGCGCGCCCGCCCCTCGAGGCCCCGGGGGGCGTCGGAGGGCGGGCGCGGGCCCGCTCACGTGAGCGGTGAGTCTTGCCATGGGTGAGGATATCCGAAGGGCGCTGGAGCGTCAACGGGCCTCGCAGACCTCATCCTTCCGGCTCGCCGCCCTCCCCGGACGAAGGCGCCGGGCCCACCTTTCCCTTCGGTCCGGGAGACCGCACGGGCTGCTCGGAGGGGCCCTCCAACGCCTCTCCCAGATCGGCCAGTATCTGCTTGCCCGCGGAGGAGACCCCCGACAGGACCCGGTCCGCCGCCGAGATGAGCTGGAACGCCTCACGGATGGTGGTGGGACTCACGGCCTTGCGGCGGAGCTTGTCTTCGAGGTTCTCCGCGAACTTCTGGAGACCGGAGGCCTCCACCGGGGTCGTCAGGGCGTATTTCGAGTCCAGGAACTCGATGAAGTCCAGTACCTGGTAGATGCGCTCGTCCGGGAGGCTCTCGATCTTGCGCAGTAGGCGCTGTCGGAGGACGTCGTGCATGGCCGGTCCGCGTGTGAGGGCACTCGGTGGTCCCCTTCGGGACCCCTCGGGGTAGTCTACAACAGAAGGCCGGTGGGGCGCAGGCCCGACCCCGCCGGTCACACGACCGGCCTTTGCCGCCGGGGGCGAAGCGGATAACGTCAGCCCCGTCGCGTGTGCGCCCGACCCTCCAGACGCCCGAAGCCGAACGCATGCCTTTTCTTCCGCTCCGACCCGTTCCGGTGGCCCCCGAGGCCTCCTCGCTGTACGAGCAGTGGCTGGCGCAGGTCGACGAGGAGCTCAGTCACCCCGACTGCGACCGCAACGAGCTCGCACGGCGCATCCTCACCGAACTCTACTACCCGCAGTACGTCGGGGTGGACCCCGCCACACTTCCCCCCACGGTCCGGGTGGCGCTCGCGCACATGGATCCTCGCAACGTGACGCTGGAACCCGAGTACTACCAGGAGACGGACGTCGAGCGGTACGCCCGGGTGAAGCCCCTGCTCTGGCTCTGGGAGATGTTCGACCGGAGCCCGCTCGGGGAGAACGTGGAGCTGGGCATCCGCTTCCGGCGCATGCTCGCGAGGCGGATCTTCAAGCGCTGCGGGCGCAACTTCAAGGCGTTCACCTTCGTCCGCGTCTCCTTCGGCTTCAACCTCGAGGTGGGCGACGACGTGGTGATCCACCGCCACGTCCTCCTCGACGACAGGGGTGGCATCGAGATCGGTGACGGCTCGTCGGTGTCCGATTTCGCGAACGTATACTCGCACACGCACGACATCGTGGACGGCCGCATCGTGTTCACGCCGAAGACCGTGATCGGCAAGGGCGTGCGCATCACCTATCACGCGACGATCCTGGCGGGCACGCACGTCGCGGACGACTCGATGGTCGGAGCGGGCTCGATCCTCACGAAGGACACCCGCCCCCACTGGGTCTTCGTCGGGATCCCCTCCCGGCCGGTCAAGGAGAAGCCCGCCGAGGAGCGGGCGAACAAGGCGCCGCCCACGCGCGACCCGTTCGCCGAGGAGTGACGCGGGCTTCCCGCGTCGTCGCGGGGGTCCGCCTCAGCGCGAGAACACGTCCAGGAGAAACTGGAGGGAGACGTCGACGCCGGCGAACCAACGCACGCCCAGGGCATGCTCCATCCACAGGCCCCCCGCCTGGACGCCGATCACCGCCAGGCGGGCCCGGACCGCCGGGCCCACCGCGAGCGGGTCGAGGTTCCCGTACACGCCTGCGCCCACCCGCTCGACCAGCGAGCCCGTGCGCCACATCAGGTCGGCGTGTCCGTTCACCGTGAAGGCGTTCCCCTCGGCCCGGGTAGCGGCCCACGACATGCCCGCGCCCGCGCCCAGGGTCAGCAGCCAGGCCGACACCTCCTCCTCCGAAACCTCCCCGGGCCCGGGAAGGGACGGCTCACCGAGGGGAACCGTCCATCCCACCCCGAGCGTGGTCGTCGTGGCGGCACCGTCCAAGCGGGCCGCCTGCAACGCGAGCGTTCCCGTCTGGGCCCGGGCCGGACCGGGGACCACCGCGGAAAGACCGAGGAGGACGGCCGCGGCCACGCACAGGGGAAGACGTCGGAGATCCGCCATCGATCGGTGTCGTGCCATCATGATCGGCTCGTCTGGCCTACCCCGTGGGGAGCGGTGGGAGCGGCTGCTCGAAGAACGTCCCGATCAGCTTCTGCACGTCCGGGTCGACGCACAGCATCGCGTGGGCCTGCACCTTCCCGGTGAAGACCTTGCGCCGGTCGTGGACCGGCGGGCCGATCAGCGTCTGCGTGATCTTCTCGGGAACCAGGCTGTCACCCTTCTGGTTTCTGTATTCCTGGACGAAAGCGCCGTCCTTGCGGGGCACGGAGATGGGCGTCATCTGGCGCTTGCCCATGATCACGAGCGTGTCGACCCCGGGCGCCAGGTGGGAGAACGGACCGGTGAGCAGCGCCTGCGTCTCCCTGGCCCGCTGCAGGAGGTCGCTGGACACCCCCCCTGGTACGTCGACCAGGCCGGGCCAGCCACCAGGCACCGTGAACCGTTCCTCGGGCGGGAGCGGTCGGTTGTCGTCGTCCACGGCCGCGGGCCAGGCCGGCAGCATCTGATAGAGCGCCGGCCACGTCCGTGCGGCCGCCAGGATCCCCGGCAGGTTCGCCTCGCCCAGATCGGCCCGACCGAACAGGATGGCCTCCAGCGCCCGGACGGTTCCCGCGAGGGGTCCGCCGACCAGGACCACGCGGCCGACGCGCTCGGCGAGCCACCGCGGACTCACCGCGAGCTTGCTCGCCAGCACGATGATGAGGGCACCCTGAGAGTGCCCGATGACGTTCCACCGCCCCCCGTCGACGCCCTCCGACTCGAGGAGCTGCAGCAGCTTGTACGCGTTGTAGCGCAGGTCCGCGCGCCAGTCGTACCGGAACCAGTCGGTGACGGGGAGCCCGTCGTACGGCGTCCGCAGCACGTCTCCCCGCACCACGTGCATCCCGTCTTCCAGCGACGTCCGCTCCGGCTTCAGCTTGCCCGGGACGTGCTCCATGCCGAGGAGCATGCCCACCTCGTCGGGATCGCGGTCCCCGAGATCGCCGCGGCCGATCACCAGCTGCACGCGGACCGCGTTGTAGACGACGTTGCCGAGGTGATCGCGCAGCGTCGTCGCCTGGGTCCCGGGCACGAGAAGCGTACGCGCACCGTCGGGTGGCATCGTTCCTCCGGTTCGAGCCCGCTACGTTTCCTCGCTCTCGTACTTGGCCTTGAGGCTCGCCACCACCGCGGGGTCCGCCAGCGTGGTGGTGTCGCCCACCGCGCGTCCCTCGGCGATGTCACGCAGGAGCCGACGCATGATCTTCCCGGAGCGTGTCTTCGGAAGGTCGGCCGTGAAGACGACCATGTCCGGCTTGGCGATCGCTCCGATCTTCGTGCCCACGTGCTCCCGCAACTCGCTCATGAGCTCGTCCGTGGGCTCGAAGCCGTCCTTTAGCGTCACGAACGCCGCGAGCGCCTGGCCCTTGATCTCGTGTGTCTTGCCCACCACCGCGGACTCCGCCACGGCCGGATGGTCCACCAACGCGCTCTCCACCTCCATCGTGCCGATCCTGTGTCCGGCGACGTTCAGCACGTCGTCCACCCGGCCGAGGATCCACACGTAGCCGTCCCCGTCGCGCTTGGCCCCGTCCCCCGGGAAGTAGACGTCCGACCACTTCGACCAGTAGGTGTTGCGGTAGCGTGCGTCGTCGCCCCAGACCGTCCGCAGCATGGAGGGCCACGGCGACGTGATGGCGAGGTAGCCGGCACCGGTCTCCTCACCCGCGTCGTTGAGGATCGTCGCCTCGATGCCCGGGAAGGGACGCGTGGCGGTCCCCGGCTTGGTCTCGGTGATCCCCGGAAGGGGGGTGATCATGATCGCTCCGGTCTCGGTCTGCCACCACGTGTCGACGATGGGACAGCGCTCCCCTCCGATGACCCTGTGGTACCACATCCACGCTTCGGGGTTGATCGGCTCACCGACCGTGCCCAGGAGACGCAGCTTCGAGAGGTCGTACTTCTCCGGCCAGGACTCGCCCCAGCGCATGAAGGCCCGGATGGCCGTGGGCGCCGTGTAGAAGATCGTGACCCCGTACCGCTGGCAGATGTCCCAGAAGCGGCCGCGATCCGGCGCGTCGGGCGCCCCCTCGTACATCAGGACCTGCGCACCGTTGGCCAGGGGGCCGTAGACGATGTACGAATGCCCGGTCACCCAGCCCACATCGGCGGTGCACCAGTACACGTCGTCGTCCTGGAGGTCGAAGACCGCCTTGGTCGTGGCGTACACCTGGGTCAGGTAGCCGCCCGTCGTGTGTACCACGCCCTTCGGCTTTCCGGTCGTGCCGGACGTGTAGAGGATGTAGAGGATGTCCTCGGCGTCCATCTTCTCGGGCGCGCACTCCTCGGACGCATCGCGCACGAGCTCGTGGTACCAGTGGTCGCGTCCTTCCTTCATGGACGCGTCCACCGTCTCGGAGAGCTCGCCGCCCCGCCGCACGACCACCACCTGCTCGATGGTCGGAGACCGCTCGAGGGCCACGTCGGCATTGGCCTTCAGGGGAACGATCCCCCCGCGCCGCCAGGCTCCGTCCGCGGTGATGAGGATCCTGGACTCCGCGTCGTTGTTGCGATCCGCCAGCGACTCGGGGCTGAAGCCGCCGAACACCACCGAGTGGATGGCGCCGATGCGCGTGCAGGCCAGCATCGCCACGGCGGCTTCCGGGATCATCGGGAGGTAGATCGTCACGCGATCTCCCCGCCGTACCCCGAGGCCCTTGAGGACGTTGGCGAACTTCGAGACCTCGCGGTGGAGCTCCGCGTACGTGTAGCTTCGAGTGTCGCCCGGCTCTCCCTCCCAGACGAGCGCGACCTTGTCCGCGCGCGGACCGTCCAGATGACGATCGAGGCAGTTGTGCGACACGTTCAGCTTTCCGCCCACGAACCACTTCGCGTACGGCGGATCCCACTCCAGGACCTTCTCCCACGGCTCGAACCAGTCCAGCTCCCTGGCCCACGCTTCCCAGTAGGCCTCCCTGTCCTTCGCCGCTCGATCGTAGATCCCCGGATCGCCGAACACCGAGCGGCTCGTGAACGCCTCGGAAGGCGGGAATCGGCGCTCCTCGGTCAGAAGCGCAGAAAGGGCTCCGCTGTCGCCACTCATCGTAGCGTCCTCCTGGGGGAGTGGTTCGTCTTGTGGTGGCCCGGAGGGAGGTGACTGGCACGAGAGCCTCCCGTCCTGCAATCTGCACGTCCGCCGTCCCCGGGCAAGCAGTCTCGTCCCTACCCCCTCCCTCCTTTGGCGTGCCGCCGGGGGACGTTAGTTTATCAAGAATCATTATTGGTACGTTCCGGATGGAGGGTATCCGGGTGCCCCAGAACGGCCCCGAGCACGATGAATGGAAGGTCGAAGCCGCATCCACGGTGATCTGTGCCCTGAGCACGATCACCGGATGGGCCCTCGGCCGTCTGGGGCATCCCATGGCGGGACAGGCCTTCCTCGTCGCGGCGTACGCATCCGGCGGGTGGGACGCCCTGCGCCGGACCGTGGGCGCCCTCAGGCGCCGGACGATGGACGTCGACCTCCTCATGCTCCTCGCGGCCGTGGGGGCGGCGATCGTCGGCCACTGGGTCGAGGGCGCCATCCTCCTCTTCCTCTTCTCGACCGGCAACACCCTGGAGACCTTCGCGTTCGGTCACACGCGGCGCTCCATCCAGGCGCTCATGGAGCTCCGGCCCGAAGACGCGGGCGTCGTCGAGAACGGCTCCGAGCGCCGGGTCCCGGTCGCCGAGCTCCACCCGGGGCAGGTGGTCCGCGTGCGCCCGGGAGATCGGATCCCCATCGACGGTGATGTGGTGGCCGGATCCTCGAGGGTCGACGAGTCGACGCTCACGGGCGAGCCGCTTCCGATGGCGAAGAGGGAGGGTGCCGAGGTGTTCGCGGGAACGCTGAACGGATCAGGCGCGCTCGACATCCGCGTGACGCGTCCCGCGGACGACAGCGCCCTGGCGCGCGTGATCCGCCTCGTCGAAGAAGCCAGCGAGGCAAAGGCTCCCACCCAGAGCTGGATCGAGGCCCTGGAGAGCCGCTACGCCCTCGGCGTCATCGTGGCCTCCGCGTTCGCCGTGGTCCTCCCCTGGCTGATCCTGGGATGGACGTTCGACGAGGCGTTCTACCGGGCCATGACCCTCCTGGTCGTCGCGTCCCCGTGCGCCCTCGTGATCTCCATACCAGCCACCATCGTCTCGGCCGTGGCCAACGGCGCCCGCAAGGGCGTTCTCTTCAAGGGAGGTGCGCATCTGGACGCCCTCGCCTCGGTGAGGGTGGTGGCGTTGGACAAGACCGGAACCCTGACGCTCGGGCGCCCGGAGTTGGTGGGGGTCAAGGCGGTGGAGGGCGTCCTGGGCCCGGCTCGCGCCATGGCGACCGTGGGGGGTGCGGGGGGCGCACCGGGGGACGACGCGGAGGAGATCGACGTGGCGCTGGTGCGACTCACCGCCTCGGTCGAGGCGTTTTCCGAGCATCCGCTCGGCGACGCGATCGTCAAGGCCGCGGAGGAAATGGGTCTTTCCCTCTCGGAGCTGGAGGGCTTCTCCTCGGAGCCCGGGAAGGGCGTGGAGGGCACCGTCGACGGACTGCGCGTGCGGGTCGGACGCCGCCGGTGGGTGGAGGAGGGGGTCGGGGCTGCGCTCCCGCATGATCTCGCTACGTGGGCCGCCCACGAGGAGCGCATCGCGGCCACGCCCGTCTTCGTCGCGGTGGAAGGGCGGCACGCGGGGGCGCTGGCCATCGCCGATCGTCCGCGGCCACGCGTGCGCGAGGCGATGGACGCCCTCAGAAGGGCGGGAATCCGGCACCTGGTCATGCTGACCGGAGACGACGAGGCCACCGCCCGGGCCGTGGCCGGCGAAGTGGGCGTGGACGACGTGCGCGCGGAGCTGTTCCCTGACGACAAGAGCCGCGTTCTCGAGAAGCTTCGAAAGCGGCATGGGCCGGTGGCCATGGTCGGCGACGGCGTGAACGACGCCCCCGCGCTCGCGGCGGCGGACGTGGGGATCGCCCTCGGCGCAGCGGGAACCGACGTGGCCCTGGAGACCGCCGACGTCGTCGTCATGGGCGAAGAGCTGGGTGGGCTGGCCCACGCGGTGGAGCTCTCCACCCGCGCCCGCAGGGTCGTCCGCCAGAACCTCGTGTTCGCGGTCTCCGTGATGGTGGTCCTCATCATCCTCGCGCTGGGCGGCTGGATCGGCCTGACCGCCGGCGTCGTGGGCCACGAAGGCAGCACGGTCGTCGTCGTGTTCAACGGCCTGCGGCTCCTGCGTGCCGGGGCGGTATGACGGACGTGGCACCCCTCGTGAACGACCCGTCAGTCCTCGAGCAGGGGCCTCAGATCGGGGGCACCGAGCAGCTCGGCGAAGCGCTCCACCGTTGTCGACGAGAGCGCGGCCACGGCCCGTGCGCCCGCATCGAAGGTGGAGCGCGGAATCCGCAGCTTGAAGCGCACCTCCGCGAAGGCAGAGCCGACATCCGCACCCGGGTCGTCCAATCGAAGCCGGAGGGTGATCGGGGTTCGATATCCCTCGCGGAGGTGGGTGCCCGCCAGCCGGGCGAGCACGCCCAGGACGGAGGGAACGTCACCGAGTCCGTCCAGGCTGCGGCAATCCACGACGAGCGCGAGGTTGCCGGCGAGTCCACCCGAGGTTTCGTCGAGGTAGGCGTCCACGCTGGCCCAGTCGGGTCCGACCGGATCGTGGAAGAAGAGGTAGGCACTCCGGGTGGAGTCCCCGGACCACCGCCCTTCGAACTGGTGGCTGGTCGTCTTCTGCAGGCCCGAGAGCTGCCAGCCCGCGGACTCCACGCCCTCCCGCACGGCCTCGATGACGGGCTCCAGCGTGAGAAGGGGCTCGGGGGGATTCGAGTTCACCTGCGGACACGGTTCGGGTGAGCGGAAATCAGATGTTTACCTGCTACTGATTCTTATTGACACGACGCGGCGAAGGCCTCTAGCTTCCAGAGGTTCTCCCGCCGAGGCGAAGCCCGCGGGTCGGAGGTTGGAATCGCAATAAATGAGCATGCACGCCGAAGCGAACGAGCACGTCCTGCGCAAGGCCCTGGAGGCGAGCGGCCAGCGCTTCACCGAGCAGAGGGCTGCGGTCTTCCGTTTCCTGGCCTCGACGGACATGCATCCGTCCGCCGACGAGGTCTTCCTCGCGGTACGCCGGAACCTTCCCGGGATCTCGCTGGCCACCGTCTACAAGAGCCTCGAAACCCTCGTCGGATGCGGTCTGGCCGTCAAGCTCACGTACAGCGACGGCTCCGCACGCTACGACGGCCGCACGGATCCGCACCATCACGCCCGCTGCGTCGCGTGCGGAAGGGTGATCGACATCCCGGGAAGCATCCCCGACGACGAGCTCGGTCAGCTGCATCGGCGCGCCGACGGCTTCCTCGTGACGGGTTACCGTCTGGAGCTTTCGGGCTACTGTCCGAACTGCATCCCGAAGGAGGCGGCCACTGCCTGAGGGCGTCGGTACCCTGGCCATACCGCACGCCCCGGAACCTCCAGCACGGTTCCGGGGCGCTTTCCGTTCCGACCCGTCGGCGCGGCATGCCGTGGCCGGCGCGGCGGGTCCGATCCGGATCGAGCCGGCCGCCGTCGCGGAGCCTCGGGACCTGGAGGATCTCGCACGCCTCGTGACCTGGGCGTCGGTCCGCGGCATCCCCCTCTTCGCCCGCGGGGCGGGCACGGGCATGCCGGGCGGCAACGTCGGTCCGGGCGTCTGCGTGGACTTCCGCACCTGGAGCTCCATCGGCACGGTGGAGACCGACGACCGCACGATCCGGGTTGGCCCCGGCGCCATCGCCGAGCAGGTGGACCGGGCCGCGCGCGCCCGTGGACTCTTCCTGCCGTCCCTTCCCTCCTCCGCCCACCGTTGCACCATCGGGGGCATGGTCGCCAACAACGCCGCCGGAGCGCGCTCGTTTCGCTACGGCGCAATGCGCACCTGGGTCGAGGCGTTGGAGGTGGTGCTCGCAGACGGAACGGTGGCGACGCTCGAGCGGGGCCGAACGGGCGCCCCGCCGGCCGTCGCCGATGCGTTCGCTGCCGCGAGGGCGGCTCTGGCAGGCCCGCTGGCCGAATGGCCGGAAGTGCGGAAGAACGCTTCCGGATACGCCCTCGACCGGGCACTTCCGACCGGAGACGCGGTCGAGCTGTTCGTGGGCAGCGAGGGCACGCTCGGATTCGTCACGTCGGTCAGGCTGCGCCTCGCCCCTCTCCCCAGTCAGGCGGCGCTCCTTCTGCTCGCGGTGCCCGACCTGGATGCGCTCCACCGAGCCGTCGCGGTGGCGGCGGAGACGGGCGTGGCGGCCTGCGAGGTCTTCGCGCGGCGCTTCCTCGATCTCTCGGGCCTGCGGGAGCGCACCGACCTGTCCCCTGCCATCGGCGCCGCGCCGGCGCTGCTCATGGTGGAGGTGGACGGAACGGTGGAGGAGGTGGAGAGCCGGATCGACGACGTCCGGCGCCTCGCGTCCGAGCTCGACACCGCGCTGCGCGTGGCCCGTGACCCAGTGGAGCGCGAACGGCTCTGGGAGGTGCGGCATGCCGCGAGCCCCATCGTCGCCGCCCGCGCGGACCAGGGCCTGGTGTCCATGCAGTTCATCGAAGACTCGGTGGTGCCACCGGACCGCATCGGTGACTACCTTCTGGGCCTCGACGAGATCCTGGAGCAGGAGGAGACGGACGCGGTGGTCTTCGGCCACGCCGGTGACGGCAACGTGCATGTCAACCCCCTGATGGACGTGCGGCGGCCGGATTGGCGCACCCGGGCGAGCCGGATTCTGGAGCGTACCGTGGACCTGGTGGTGCGACTTCGGGGGACGCTCTCCGGGGAGCACGGCGACGGGCGCATAAGGGCTCCGTTCCACGAGCGCGTGTTCGGGCGTCGCAGCGCACGCGCGTTCCTGGCCGTCAAGGACCGACTGGATCCACACCGGATCCTCAACCCCGGGGTGCTCGTGGCCGAGCCCGGGCAGGAGCCGCTCGCCGGCCTGTCCCCGGAGCCGAGGGTCCTCCGATGAAGTGGCGCGTGGCCTTCGCGCTTCTCCTCGTTCCGGCGACGCTCGCGCTGAGCCTGCCGCATCCGAACCCCGGTGGGGAGTCGGACCTCGATCGGCTGGATTCGGAGCTATCCTCCCTCCTCCACACCTACCGTTGGCGCAACGCCGAATGGAGTGTGCTGGTGGTGTCACTCGATCGGGGGGACACGATCTTCGCCGTGGAGCCGGACGTTCCGCGCGCCCCGGCCTCCAACATGAAGCTGCTCACTACGGCCGCGGCGCTCCGGGAGCTGGGTCCGGAGTACCGCTTCCGCACGTTCCTCGTTACCGACGGCAGCGTCGAAGACGGCGTGCTCCGGGGGGACCTCGTGGTGTTCGGAAGCGGCGATCCGGGACTCTCCGATCGATTCTATCCGAGCAAGACGACCGTCTTCGAAGAGTTGGCCGACCAACTCCTCGAGCGCGGCATCCACGCCGTGGACGGCGACCTCGTCGGAGACGCCTCCCTCCTCCCCGGTCCCCTCCGTCCCCCGGGGTGGGACGCGCACGACCTGAACGACCACTTCGCGCCGGGCATCTCCTCGCTGTCCTTCAACGAGAACGTGGTGACGCTCCGGGTGGAGGCAGGACCGACGCTCGGCTCCCGGCCGATCGTCCACTCCCTGCCCGACCACGCGGACCTGGACATCGTCAACCGGGCCACTACCGTCGCGGAGCCGGCCCGCCTGTTCATCGGGCGGGACGAACCGACGGCTCCCATCGTTCTCGACGGGAGCGTCCAGCAGGGGGGCCGCGACGTCTGGCGCCAGATCACCGTCGGGGACCCGGCCGCCTTCTCCCTCTCCGTCTTCCGAGCCGTTCTCGAGGAGCGCGGGATCGCCGTGCGCGGAGCGAGCCGCGTGGAGGATCGACCGTCGGCATCCGTGGTCCGGAGCCGCAGGGTGACGGCGCCCGCCGTGGACGGCCGACCCAGGGCGCACGTTCTCGCCGCCCACGTCTCACCCCCGCTACGCGAGTACCTGGCAGTCATCAACAAGAAGAGCAACAACTTCTTCGCGGAGCTCGTATTCCGCACGCTGGGCAGGGTAACGCGAGGCGATGGCAGCCTGCAGGCGGCGACAGTGGCGGTCGCGCACAGTCTGGACGCCATCGGCGTCGACACCGCCGGAGTGGTCCAGCTGGACGGATCGGGGTTGTCTCCGGCCAATCGCGTTCGGGCCGGCACGTTCGTGAGCCTCCTCACCCGCATGGCCGACGGTGCGCTGTGGGGCGAGTTCTGGGAGACGCTTCCCCAGGCCGGCAATCGACGGGAGCTCGCCCGCATGTACCGCACCCCCGCGGCAGGGAACCTCCGGGCCAAGACCGGAACCATCGATGGCGTGTCCGCGCTCAGCGGCGTCGTGCAGTCGTCCGACGGAGAGCGACTCGCCTTCTCCATCCTCGTCAACGGGACGCCGTCGACGGCGCGCGCGAAACGGGTGGAGAACGGAATCGGCGCCCGCCTCGCCTCGTTCACGCGTGGGCCGGACGCGCTGGCCGACCTGCCCATGGTCCAGCTCCCCCCGCCGCCGATCCCGGTGGACTCGGGAGGCCCCACGATGCACCGCGTCACGCGCGGTGAGACCATGGACGGTATCGCCCGCCGCAACGGGGTCGCGCTGGACGATCTCCTGGAGGCGAACCCGTCGGTCGAGCCACGAAGGCTCCGGGCGGGATCGTGGATCCGCATCCCGCCCGCGCGGGAAGGATCGGGCTCTTCGGCTGGCAGCGCCCGCTAGTGTGGTGAGTCGGAAGTTCGTAGAGCACCGAGGGTGACGCGGCGCCGCCGTGGCAAGGCGCGACGACGAGGGTAACAACGCGCAGCGTTGTCGGCAGCGCTATTTCGAGGAGGAGCAACGTGGCCACGGTGGATGCAGCGGCGCCCGAATGCCGACGAACTTCCGACTCACCACACTAGACCCCGTCCAGGATCTCGACGACCTTCTCCAGCTCCTCCACCGTGTTGTAGAAGTGGGGAGCCAGCCGGATCGCTCCCTCCCGAACGGAGAAGATCACGCCGGCCTCGCGCAGCGCCGCTGCGGACCGGTCCAGGTCGGCCACCGTGAAGGTCAGGATGCCCGCCCTCCTGGCCGGGTCCCGAGGGGTCACGGCGTGGGCATCCGAACGCCCGTCGATCCAGTCGAGAACGGGGGCGTGGAGCTCCCCGACGTGCGCGGCCACCTCCTCCAGGCCCATCTCCAGGAAGATCTCGATCGAGCGAGCGAGGCCGAGGTGATCCTGGAGGGCCAGCGTGGCGAGCTCGAACTTGCGCGCGCTGTCGACCCACTCCACGTCGTACCCGAGGCCCTCCTCGAAGCGCGTCGCACCACGCACCGACAGCCACCCGACCATCGGCGGGTCGAAGCGCTCCTGCAGCTCCCGCCGCACGTACGTGAAGCCCGAGCCCCAGGGCGAGCACAGCCACTTCTGGCCGCCGCACGCGAGGACGTCGACGCCACATGCCGCCGCATCCAGCGGCACCACGCCGAGCGCCTGGATCGCGTCCACGCAGAACAGCACACCGCGGGCCCGGCACGCCGCGCCCAGCGCCTCGAGGTCCGCCCTGAAGCCCGTCACGTACTGCACCGCGGATACGCCCAGTGCCCGCACGTCGTCCCGGTCCAGACGACGGAGGAGCGCCTCCTCGTCCGGCCATCCGCGCCCGTCCGTCGGAACGAGCTCAACGCGGAAGCCCCTCCGTTCCAGAGCCTTCCACGGGAGGACGTTGGCCGGGAACTCGCCCTGGCTCAGCACGATCGAGCCTGCAGGGCCCGAGGCGACCAGGGCCGCCGCCAGGTTGACCCCGAAGGAGGTGTTGGGGGACAGCGCGATCTCGTCGGGTGACACGCCCACGAGTCGGGCGGCGGCGTCACGACACCGCCGTTGCAGCGGGCCGAGCTCCTCCTCCCCGAAGCCGCGGGCGCGATTGCGGCGCATGACCAGGCGGGCGGACTCCGCTGCGGCGGTGAGGGGAAGGAGGCCCCACGAGGCCGCGTTCAGGAAGATCCCTTCTCCGGGTTCCGGGTACTCCCGCGCGCGGACGCGGTCGAGGTTGCCCCGGCTCAAGCTGGTGCGTGCCTTAGACGGTGACCGGGCTACCGGCCCGACCCACCGCCGAGCGCAACCGGCGGCGCAGCTCGCTGACCGACATCGTCTCCAGGGTCCGTCGCGCGGTGCGCTCGCTGTTCCACTGGATGTCCGTCAACTCGACCGCGTCCGCCTCGCCGTCAGCCGGTCGAAGCACGAAGTGGAAGCGACCCTTGTAGTCGGGTCCATCGAGCTCCCGGACCGTGGCGGCCCAGGTGCGTCCTCCGTTGTCCTTGAACTCTCTCATGTGCTCGTCCCTTCGGAACCGTCTGAGGAAGCCGCCGTCTTCAGGCCACGGAACGCCCCTCGCCCCGTGAGCGCGCCAGGCCGCACTGCGCCAGGAACCTCTTCAAAACGAAGGGAAACCCACCCCCCCCGATCACCTCGGTCGGGGTCGCCCCGGCATAGTGCCGAAGGGCCCTGCGGAAGGCCGCGCCGCTGGAGTAATCGAGTTGTCGGGATACGCTCTCCGCGCTTCTGCCCGGATCCGTCAGCCAGCGCCCGGCGTGTAGAAGCCGAGCCCATATCAGAAGGTGTCCCACCGACGGCAGGCCGGCGGCCTTCAGGCACACACTGAGATGGGGTCTGCTCAGTCCGGCCATGTCGGCCAGTGACCCGGCGCTCCACCGGCGTTGGACACCCTCCAGCGACAGTCGGACGGCTCCGAGCGCGCGCGCCGGAAGATAGGGGCTGACCGCACGGGTAACCAGGGCTTCGGTGCTGGCATGGAGCGCCTTGCCCACGGCTTCGACGATGTCGTCTTCGAGGTCGTCGACGCGGACGAGGATGAGCCGTTCGACGCCGGCACGACCGAGGCGCAGGAGGGAGAACGGATCCGTGTCGGGTCGTGCAACCAGGACCAGGGGAAGGCTGGGAAACCCGGACCTGAGCTCCGCGACCGCCCCAGCCGTACCCGCGGCCGCCGGAAGGCTGGACTCGTCCAGTACGGCGACCGTGACGGGGCGCTCCCGCAACAGGCGCACGAACCGGTCCCACCCTCCGGCGCGCGCCACCACGTGACGTTCTTGCAGCGGGCGGCGAACCGCCCGCTCGACGTCCACATCGCGGCTCAGCAGGCCAAGGAACGGCATGATCTTCGGAAAAGATATACCCTGACGAGGAAATGATGCGACGCCCCCTGGGGGCGTCGCTGAACTTCTCACCTACGAGTACGCTAGCCTCCCACCGCGACCTGGTTCCTGCAACTCATCACCCGGGAAGATGTCATGAAGACGATCCGCCGCTCCATCACGGTCCTGCTACTCACCGTCGGTGCCGCCGCTTGCGGCGCTTCCTCCATTGTCGCGCCCGACTGTGAGGATCCGGCCGATTGCTCCATCCAGCCCGGCACGGGCAACATCCAGCCCGGCACGGGCAACATCCAACCCGGCACGGGCAACATCCAGCCCGGTACCGGCAACATCCAGCCCGGCACGGGCAACATCCAGCCCGGTACCGGCAACTAGCCGTCCACGCCGCGCGGCCGCCGATCCCCGGGTCGGCGGCCGCGTGGCGAGGAGCCTCAGGTCGAGGCTCCGACGATCTCCCTGCGCATCCGCTGGAGCCCCTGCCGCACTTCCACAGCGGCAGGAACGGGCTTTCGCGCGGCCATCCTCGTCTCGGTCGGCCCCGGCGTGTCCGCTTCGATGCGCCGCAGGGCCTCCTCCGCCTCGAAGACGGTCCGGCTGAAACGATGCTCCCTGGCGAAGGCCAGCGCGCGCTCCAGCCATTTCCTCGCCTCCGCTCGCCGCCCCAGGGCCTCGAGCGCGAGGCCGCGGTGCAGCAGGATGTCCGCGCGGGCCGTGTGCGGACCCGATTCCCAACCCCCGGCATCCGCCGCCGCCGCGCGGCGCGCGAACAGAGAGGCTTCGCCCCGGAGAGCCGCCACGTAGGCGAGGGCCTCGAAGGCGAACAGTCGGAAGTAGGCCTCCCCGGAGATGTGGCTCACGATCGACCACGCGTCCTCGGCGGCGTGCAGCTCCCCAGCGTCGATCAGCGCGCCCGCGAGGCTGGCCAGCGCCTCCACCTGATCGCGCCGGGCCGGATAGGTGACCACGGCCTTCCACCCGTGTGCCAGCGCGTCGTCGAGGTTGCCGGCCACGTGCTCGAGCGCCAGCAGACCGTGATGCACGCTCGCCATCGCGCGCCGGTCGCCCGAGCGCGTGGCATACTCCTCGGCCAGATGCAGCGCCTCCCGGGCGGCGGGGTGATTGCCCCGGTCGCGGTGGATGTTGGCCTCACCGTCGAGAATCACCGCGACCTTGTGGTCCATCGAGCCGGCCTCGGCGATCTGGCGTGCGATCCCGTACCAGCGATGGGCCTCGTTCCACCGCGCCAACCGACGCTGAGCGCGACCCACGAAGCGGGCCGCTTCCACGGCGGCCCCAGCCATGCCGACGGCGGCGAACATCTCGTAGGCCAGGGAGTAGAGCTCCGTCGCGCCGTGCAGGTGCGACCGGCCCTCGACCGCCGCACCCAGTTCCATCAAGGCGGCGCCCAGAGCCTCCAGATCGCCCTCCTGGAAAGCATCCAGGACTTCGCTCCAGAGACGAGCCTCCCCGTCGCGCTCCCCGTCGCGCAACTTGGCCTGCATCTCTTCGCGGGCGCGCTCGGCCTGCCGGCGCAACCGCTCCCGCGGGATCGCCAGGTCGTCCTCGGCGAGCAGGCGGGGAAGCCGCGCGACGATGAACCTGATCGCGATCCGACGACTCTCCACCTCGTCGTCTTCCCGCCCCTCGATGTCCTGCAGAATCGGCCACCCCGCGAACCGGGGGCGACGTCCACGTTCCTTGTCCACCTCGGCCGACTTCGCAGCGTCCAGGTCCCGATGCAGCACCACGGCGGAACACTCGCCCGCCACGAACATCACCAGGTCTCGGAGGTCCGAAGGGAGCGCGGGGCGGGGCGCGACGGCATCGGCGACCAGGAACCAGCTCCGCGTGCCATCGCTGCCGAGGGCAACGGCGAGCGTCCACGGGTTGGATTCCGTCTTGTTCCATCCCCCGGTCTCCAGAACGCCCGGGACGCCGTTCTCCCACGCCCGACCGAGCGGCTCCAGCGCGAACGAGCGGCGCGGGCGGTCGCACAGGAGGTCGAGTACGACGTGCGGGTGAACCACGCCGGGACCGTACTCGTCGATCCAGACGGTGGCGACGCGGTCGGCGTTCACGAGGAACGCGAGGCGGGCCAGGTGCCGGGTGAGCTCCGCGCGCCCGGGGTCCGCTCGTTGCAGGGAAGTGGCGAGCTTCAGACGCAGGTCACGCCGCTCCCTGTAGTCGTCCAGCTTGAGGACCGTGGACTTCGGCATGGATCGGGGACGGGGTGGACTTGTCTCAGAGGGGCAATTCCAAGGTAGCGCTCGGTCCCTTCGCGGCACAACGATCACGTCCCCGCCCCATCCCGGCCCGTCCGACGCGCCGGCGCCCGGGGTGATGCCGGCGGGCGCCACCCGGGTCGTCCTCAGACCCCGGGACCCAGCTCCTTGCGGTGCAGCACCTCCGGGAACTCGTAGTAGAGGATTCCCTCCTTCGAGATCTCGGAGCGCACCCGGAACCCGTCGTCCATGGAGGTGAGAATCTTCTCGGCGGCGGGGAGGGAGAGGTTCATTTCCGCCGCCACTTCCGTGACGGTGAGGGTTCCGTCCTTCATCGTGGCGAGGCGGAGGATCTTCCGCTGTAGGCCCTGCATGATCGCGCGCCGGCGCTCCTGCAGGCCCCGCCACCCCCAGTAGAACATGAGGGATCCGCCCGCGCCGATGACCCCGCCGACCGCGATTGCGGCGGCCTCGAGCTCCACGAAGCCCATGACCACCATCAGGCTGGCCAGCAGGACCATCATCGTGCCGAGGACGCGACGCTTGATTCCGCTGCCCGGCAGCGACTCCCCGGCCTCGCCCTCCATCGCGTGACGCTCGGGCTCGGGACCGGTGAGGGCCAGGGCGCGGGAAGCATGCTCCCACCCCAGGCCGCATCGCGGACAGATGAGGTGCTTTCGGCGCGCGAGCCAGTACACCAGCCCGCCGAATCCATACGTGAAGAGGCTGACGCCCACGAGGAGTCCCACGTGCCCCGCCCGACGGAAGTACGGGATCCCCTCACCTTGATAGCCGCAACGGGGACAGCGCCGCACGCCCGCAGGGCGCGTCAGGGCCATCCCGACGGGCGTGCCGGTGCCGCAGGTAGGGCACTGCATGGCTCCCGGCTCGAGGTTTTCCCCGCAGGTGGAGCAGCGCATTGGATCCGTCGGAAACAGATGATTGCCAGGCGGGAACACACCTCCCTACGAGCGACCTCCGGAGAAGATTCACCCCGGCGCCGCGTCAGTAGATGCGTACCACGCGCAGGCGCAAACCCGCCTCGGCCGGTGCATTGCCGCCGTCCCCGTCCCCAAGACGCAGGACGGTGCCGCCGGCCGTAGGCGGTATCACAATGTAGTGCTTGAACGAAGAGGACCATAGCGAGCCGTCTCGCGTGAAGTTCCCATCTTCGATCAACTCGGGCGAGAGCGGATACGGCCCCGGTGCGGCACCCAGGCGGGTTCGGAGGTCCACCGTGGGGTACTCGAACGGGAACGGTCCCGTAGCGACGCCGTCCAGGAAGAGGGCGGCACCCCAGTCCGAGAAGATCAGAGGCCACGGTTCGCCGGTCACCCAGGCCACGTTGTCCGTGCCCGTCCTCGTCGTGCGGGTCAGCTGGCCCAGGATGCCGCTCTCCTGCCACACGTCCCAGAGATAGAGCGTGAACAGCCATCCCGCACCACGCTCCTCCAGGGTTCCCTGTCCCGTGCCCACGATGAGGCTGGCGGAATCCGTGTGGGCGAGGTACCGCCGTGCCCGGTCCTCGTTTCCGTCCCGGAAGCGCTGCGCCTGCACGAAGTCCCTTCGCCGCGCGTAGGCGAGGCCGACGAGCTCCTCCGCCATCTGAGCCAATCCCTCGGACAGCCACAACGCCTCGGTTCTCGGCGCGCCGAGCTTCAACACGCGCTCGTTGAAATGGATCATGTGTTGGAACTCGTGGGCCAGGATCGCGGGCACGACTTGGAGGATCCGGTCCTTCTGCCTCGGATCCGAGTAGATCCCCTCCGGATCCGGCACGATGGCGTAGAAGATCTCCGCGTGATTGCTCCCCTCTCGGTCCAGGAGGTCCAACCCGTAGAAGAACCCGCCCACGAAGCTCGTGGAGTTGCGGGGGGTGAGCCCGTTGACCGTGGGGGTGAACAGGATGACCACCCGGTCATTGCCGTCGAGATCGGAGGGGACGCCGAAGGCCTCGGTGTCGGTGGGGTAGATCACGTCGTCGAAGCTCGCGGCGAATTCCTGGAGATCCAGGTCGGTATACCCACTGGCCGGTGCACGCTCGTCGACGTAGATCACGGCCTGATCACTGACCACCCGCGCCACCGCGGTGACGTCGTCGAAGCCGTTGGCCGAGTTCAGCACCTTGAAGGAGCGCTTGTCCCCCACGGAGGGGACCGCGGACACGGTCCGCTGCGCACCCGAGCGCGTACGGCCTCCCGGCTCCGTCCGCACCAGGCGATCCTCCGCCTCTCGTAGCGATACCTCCCACCGCTCGGCGAACGAGGGGCCGGAGTCGGGAGAGGGCGGCCCCGAGACCACGGTGGGGGGCGGCGTCGAGCCCTCACTGAGCCCGCGGAGGAGGAAGTCGTACCGCGCGGCACCGATCGTCCCACCGGCCACGGGCATCACCAGGTATCGCGGCCCCCCACCCGCGAGACGGAGACATTGGACCTCCTCGCGTTCGTCCACGTCGACGAAGTTGCCGATGCCCAACTGCGTGAAGGCGCCGGCGTCCTGCACGGAGAGGAGAATCGGCTGGCTCACGAGAGAGCCGAGCTGGACGGTGACCAGGACGTCCCGGCTGGGAAGGCACGGGGGCACCTCGACCCGCAGCTCGGCCGATGTCGCGGCGATCACCCTTCCCCGAATCCCCGAGAAGAGCACCACGTTCTGTGGTGAGGCCGTGCTGAAGCCCTCTCCGAAGACGGTCACTGTGTCGCCGGCGCGGGCTGCGCTCACGGACAACCCGGACAGACCCGGCCGCTGGACCGGGTACGCCTCGAACGTCACCGCCGCGCTCGGCTGGTCGCTGACGGTGGCGCGGACACGCACGGTGTCCGAGCCGGCTCCCAGCCGGACCGACGCACGCACGCGTCCGTTCGCATCCGTGCTCCCCACGGCAGGGGTACCGAGGGACGCCTGACCCGATTCCACCGTCCACGCCACCGACACGTCCTTCTGCGGCTCGCCGGTACCGGCGCGGCGAACGAGCGCTTCGAGGGGCTCCTCGAGGGGCTGTTCGCCCATGCCGAATTGGCCGTCGCCACCGGCGACGACGATCTCCAGGACGATCCCGGGCTCCGTCGGCGAGTTCCCGCACCCCGCCAGGGCGAGCGCCAGGACCGTAAGCGACGCGAGGGTGGCGCCCGAGCGTCCACCGAACATCCGGGGCGCGACCGACGGGAGGTATCGCACGGCTTTCCGTTCCGAGAGGGTCAGCGCCAGAGGGACTCAGGGCTCCCGGGCGCGTTTCACCGAGACGAGGTCGATGATGGGCGTGCCCGTCAGGGAGGAAGCGCCGGTGCGGACCCTGCCCGTCACCGTGAGGAGCTCGAGGGGGACCAGCCCCTGGAACTCCTGCGCCCGATCGGCTGGGACCGCGACGTAGACGAAAGGCCCGTCGATCCCTCCGTATCGGGTGAGCAGGAAGGGCTCCCCCTCGAAGAAATCCGTCCGTACCTTCTCCGCTCGTTCGAGGGAGATGAACTGCAGCTGCCACACCACCAGCCGGCCGCTGCTTCCCGCGGGGTCGCGTCTCGCCTCCGCCGGCGTGAGCGTCCCGGCCTCGGCGCTCGACGGCGCGCTGTCCGGGGGGAGCCACGTCCACCCCTCGAGCCTCACCCTCGCCCAGCTCCCTTCGCGCGCCAAGATCTCTACCTCGGCGCTCGGGACCGCCCGGCCCACGGTGTCTCCCCCCGGAGCCGACAGGATCGCCGCACCCGCGGGGCCTGCGACCGCGATTCCCGCGGGCCTCGATGCCGGCGCGACTGAAGGTGCCGGCGCGGCGGAGAGCTTGCTCTCCGCGAGCGACGCGCTCCACATCCAGGCCCGGCGACGTACTCGGATCCACCCCGTCTGCCGGTCCAACTCATGGAGGAGGAGGCCCCGCTCGAGGCGCCCGATGATCGCGCCCGAGGGCCCGTCGCGGAGGTTCTCTCCGTCCTCGGCGGAAACGACCAGGTCGAACCCGTCTCGGTCGGTATTCTGCAGCGACCGGGACCACACCCAACCCTCCACGTCGACCTCCGTCCAGGAGTCCCGGTGGCCCGCGACGGCGACCACGGCCCCGGCCTCCATGCGCGCCAGCAGGTCCCCGTTCGGGTCCTTGCGCACGTTCTCCTCCGTTCGGACCCGTGCGCTGCTCTGAGCGGATGCCCACGTGGGGACGCCGAACGAGGACAGCAGCGCCAGAAGGACGATGCCTCCCGTCCGTTGGGGAGAAACCATGGGTGCTGAAACGATCCCGGTCCGATAGAGTACCAAGGAGCGACGATGCCCGCCCGGCGGCCGCAAGGCCGGCCTCAATCTGCTCGGGGCGTCGAAGAGCGTCAATCGGAGTCCGTTCCCGGAGAGGAGCACCACCCCTCCATGCGTTTCCGTATCGCCCCGGGCTGCCTGACGGCCGCCGTGAGCCTCCTGCTCGCCCCGCACGCGGGGTCGGGCCAGACGATCCCCTCCCCCTTTCGCTACGTCGAGACCCGACAGGAGCTCGGCATCCTGGCGGGCGTGACGAACGCAGGGACGGGCCGGTTCGGCTTCGGCCCCGGAGGTGGCACGAGGCTCGGAGCCCGTTGGGGCGTCCGCCTCTCCGGACCGCTCGGCTTCGAGGGCGTGGCCGGGGTTATTTCCGGAAAGAGGGACGTCATCAACCCGGCCCGGCTGGAGGGCGACCGCAAGGTCGGCGAGGCGAACGTCCTCCTCGGGAGCGTCGATGCCCGCCTACGCTTCACGTTCACCGGGGACCGATCGTGGCACTCGCTGGCACCGTTCATCGTGGCTGGAGGCGGGCTCGTCTTCGACCTGTCCGGCGCCCAGGCGGTGGACGAGCAGCTTGAGGCCCGCGACCGCTTCGACTTCGGAACCAGCTTCCTGGGCACGTTCGGGGGCGGCAGCCACCTCTACCTCACCGATCGTCTGGCGCTTCGCGGCGACGCCGTCTTCTCGCTGTGGAAGATCAAGACGCCGCCCGGGTTCAGCGCTCCGGAGCGTCAGATCTCCGGAGTTGCGGAGAGCGAGTGGGTCAGCGCCCTGCACTTCACGGTGTCCGCCGTCATCCGCTTCTAGCGGAGTGACCCGGAAGGAGCCTTCCGACCCGTGAGCGCCGGTTCCCCTCCGGAGTTCGAGTCCCGGCGCGCCGACTGGCTCGGCGTGGCCGAAGCCGAGGGCCGGATCCTGGGCGCCGCCACGCCACTGGACGACGAGAGCGTCCCCCTTCTCGACTCGATCGGGCGTGCGCTGGCCGAGGACGCGAGGGCCACCGCGACCCTTCCGCCCTGGGACAACAGCGCGATGGACGGCTATGCGGCCCGTTCGGAAGACGTACGCGGCGCGTCACCGGACGCTCCCAGGGTCCTGAGGGTGATCGGGCTCGTCCGAGCCGGGGAGGCCCGCACCGGAGCCGTGGGTGAAGGAGAGGCCATCCGCATCATGACGGGGGCGCCGCTGCCCGCAGGGTCCGATTCCGTGGTGCGCGTGGAGGACACGGATGCGGAGGCCACGGCTGGGATCGTCCACGTCTACTCCGATCGCGACGCGGGCCGCAACGTCCGTCCGGGCGGAGAGGATATGCGGGCCGGCGACCGCGTGCTGGAGCGGGGCGACACCGTCCACGTCGGTGCCGTCGCCGTCCTGGCGGCGCTCGGCCGGACCCAGCTGCTCGTTCACCGTCGCCCCCGTGTGGCGATCCTCACGACGGGCGACGAGCTGCGCACCCCCGACCGCTACGAAGACGTTGTCGCGGGAGCGGGCGTTCCGGAGTCGAACGGCCCCATGCTGGCCGCCGCCGTCCTCGCGGCCGGCGGCGACCCCGTGTCCCTCGGCGTCGCACCCGACGATCCGGACGCCGTCCGCAGCGCCCTTCGCCGCGGACGGGAAGCCGACGTGCTCGTCACCGTGGGCGGCGCGTCGATGGGCGAGGCGGACCTCGTGAAGCGGGTGCTCGACGGAGAGGGGTTCAGGCAGGAGTTCTGGCGCGTGCGCATGCGGCCGGGCAGCCCCTTCGGATTCGGTTGGCTTCCAGCGGCGAGACCGCAGCCGGTCTTCAGCCTTCCCGGCAACCCCTCCTCCGCCTTCGTGACGTTCGAGCTCTTCGTCCGCCCGTTCCTCCTGCGGCTGGCTGGCCACCGCCACGTCCACCGGCCGCGGCTGCGGTGCACGGCCGGGGAGCCCCTGACCGGCGCGGAGGACCTCGAGGTCTTCCTGCGCGTGACCTTCGACGCCTTGGGGGCACCCCCGACCGTGCGGTCGACCGGTCCCCAGGGCTCGGGCCTGGTCCGGGGCTTGGCATCGGCCGGAGGCCTGGCCATCCTGCCCCTGGGCGTGTCGGCGATCGAGACGGGGGGGGCGGTGGACGTGATTCTCCTGGATGACGGCCGGCGGGCCGCAATCTCCGAAGCCGCGTTCTGAATGACGCACCGCGCCGGGTGGATCCTGTCGGTCGCGCTCGTCGCGGCGATCGGGGGATGCGCGATTCCGCGCTGGCCGGTAGACGCGCCGATCACGTCACCGTTCGGGCTGCGCTTCAGGGGGATCGTACCCGGAATCCACCGCGGCGTGGATCTCGCGGTTCCCACCGGGACACCGGTCCGGTGCATGGCACCCGGGCGGGTGCGCTTCGCGGGGGTCCAGCGGGGATACGGGAACGTGGTGTGGGTGGACCACGGCGGCGACGTCATGACCGTGTACGCCCACCTCTCTTCCGTCTCCGTCCACGCCGGAGATCCGGTAGGGGGCGGTCAGGTGCTGGGGCTCAGCGGAAGCTCGGGCGACGCCACCGCGCCCCACCTCCACTTCGAGATCTGGAGGTGGGGCCGGGAGGTGGACCCCGTGCCGCTCCTCGGGGGCTTCCCGGTCAGCCGCGGCTCTTGAGCGCCTTGATCTCCTCGGTCAGCCTCGGCACCACCTCGAACAGATCGCCCACGATCCCGTAGTCGGCAACGTTGAAGATGGGCGCGTCCGGATCCTTGTTGATGGCCACGATCGTACCCGATGTGCGCATCCCGGCAAGGTGCTGGATCGCCCCGGAGATCCCGATGGCGACGTACAGCTTGGGCGCGACCGTCTTCCCGGTCTGTCCCACCTGCTCGCTGTGGGGCCGCCACCCGGCGTCCACGACGGCCCGCGACGCGCCCAGGGCCACACCGTCCCCGATAGCGTCGCGAAGCCCCTCGAGGAGATTCCAGTTCGAAGGCTCCTTCATGCCCCGGCCGCCGGAGACCACAATGGTGGCCTCGGCGACGTCCAGCGCCCCGTCGCCCGACGCCTTCCGCTCGACCACCCGGAGCTTCCAGGAGCCCGCGTCGACCTCCGGGACGAAGCTCTCCACCGTCCCCGCAGCCTCCGCCTCCGTCGGCTGGAAGACGTTCGGCCGGATCGTCACGACGGCGGGGCTCCCCTCCAGCCGCAGGCGCGCGAACGCCTTCCCGGAGTAAACCGGCCGCACCGCCCGCACGGCGCCGTCCTCCACCTCGAGGCCGGTGACGTCGCTCGCCAGCGGTACGTCCAGGAGGGCGGCGACCCTCGGCGCGAGGTCCTTGCCCAGGATCGTCGCGGGGATGACGACCGCACCGTAGGCGCCGGCCCGAACCCGGTCGGCCAGCACACGCGCGTACGCGTCGGGATGGTAGCTCGCCAGGTCGGCGTGCTCTCCGACCTCGACGACGGCGGCGCCGTATCGCCCCAGCTCCGCAGCCGATGCTCCGACACCGGGTCCTCCGAGCACCAACGCGCGAACCTGCCCGCCCTGCCCCGGTGCGACCCGGGCCGCGGCACTCACGGCCTCCCGAGCCGTTCCTCGAATCTCACCGTCCCTCTGCTCCGCAAAGGCGAGTACGTCCGCCATGTCTGTCTCCGGAATGTTGTGGTCGTTCGGTCGACGCGGGTGCGGACCCGCGTGTCACAGCACGTTGGCTTCGGTCCTGAGGAGACGAACGAGCTCGGGCGCCGCGTCGGGGCCCTCTCCCACGATCTTCCCTGCCGCCCGCTCCGGCGGGAATTCGAGGCGCTCGACCGTGATCCGACCGGGGGCCGGGCTCGCCGGCTTCCGGTCCAGCGGCTTCTTCTTCGCCGCCATGATCCCCTTGAGCGAAGCGTAGCGTGGCTCGAAGGTGCCCTTGGTGATCGTGAGCAGGGCCGGTAGCTCGGCCTCCACGACCTCCACGCCCCCTTCCACCTCGCGGTGGCACGCCACCTTGCCATCCTGCAGCTCGAAGGACGCCACGCCGGTCACGCATGGCCGTCCCAGAAGCACGGCGGTCATCGGGCCGACCTGTTGCTGGTCGTCGTCGGCCGCCTTCACACCGAACAGGATCAGGGGTGCTTCGGAGCCCTGCAGCTCGGCCGCGAGGGTCTTGGCCGTGGCGAGGCCGTCCATGGTCGAGGTGCCCTCGAGGAGAACCGCCTTGTCCGCGCCCATGGCCAGGCCGGCTCGGAGCGTCTCCTGGGACGCGTCGTCACCGAACGTCACCAGGGTGACTTCGCCGGCGCCCGCCGCCTCCTTCATGCGCAAGGCGGCTTCGACGGCGAATTCGTCGTAGGGGCTGATGATGAACTTGACGCCGGATGGGTCGATGGTCGTCCCGCTTTCACCGATCCGGATGCGGGTCTCGGTGTCCGGCACGCGCTTCACGCATACGATGACGTCCAACGCAGAACTCCGTTTCGCAGGTTCGGGCGCCCGCGTGGGGCGCCGCCGTTCGTTGTCGTCGAGACAGGAGGAGGGTCGAGGGCGCGTACCCCCCATCCGCCCCGTGGATCCGCCCTACCTGCCCTCGTACGGAGCGACGTCCGGGGGCACCCTGTGGCAGGGAGCGAGGACCGGCTCCCGGGCACTCACGGCGGCTCCCTCCGCGAGAGGACGCGAGACACGCCGGGTGCGCCCTGAACATAGAAGCGAAGGGGCCGGTCCGCTGCCGCACGCACGCCGATCCGCCCCCCGACGCCGATGCGCACGCGCTCCACGGCCCAACCGGGTTCCAGGCGCAGGGGGGGACGGCGGAGGTCATGGCCGTAGAGCGCGCCGGTGATTCCCAGCGCCTGGCACAGTCGGCCCGGGCCCGCCGCGAGCGGCGTCCTCCCGCCACGCCTGTGAGCCATGGCTTCGAGGCCCTCGAGGGGGTCGAGCCCCCGGAGGAGCACCGCCTGGGGATCCCCCTCCCGGCCGGTCACCACGTTTACGCACCAGTGCATCCCGTAGATCCGGTAGACGTAGGCACGCCCTGGCGGGCCGAACATGGCTCGATTCCGGCGGGTGCGGCCGACGCGTGTGGCCGCGTGCGACGCGGGGTCGTCCAGCCCTTCGTAGGCCTCCGTTTCCACGATGACACCCGACGTTCTGATCCCGCCGACGTCGGAGATCAGTCGCGCTCCGAGAAGGCCGCGGGCCACGTCGTCCACGGGCCTGAGGAAGAACCCGGAGGGGAAGGTCGTGGACGGCCCGACGTCCGCGCGCCAGGGCGGCGGGTCGACGGGCCGTCCCTCAGGCTTCAGGAATCGCTCCGTCCCCGCGACCCCCGCCGGCGACCACCGCGACGCCCCCCCCGCTCCGAGCGGTTCTCCCCACCTCCGGTGCCGTCCCCACCACCGCTCTGGCGGCCGATGCGCCGCTCGTAGTCGGTCTGCCAGGCTTCCAGAACCTGTTCCGCCCGCTTCGGTGTGACGGCCTCCCGGATCGCCTCCGGGTCGTCGCGCAGCACGCGGAACAGCTCCATGCCGAAGCGCTCGACCAACGACTCGGCCGTCTTCTCCCCCACGCCCCGGTAGCGATGGGTGAGGTAGCGTACGATGGCGTCGGGTTCCGTGGGAAGACCTAACGCTCCGGCGTCGAGCGGGCTCGCTCCCTCAGCGGGCGCGGATCGGTCGCCATCCTCGGCCTCGTACGCGTAGCTGCCGGATGGGGACGTCACCACCTGCCCCTCGAAGAGCGAGGGTCCCTCTTCGTCGTGACGGCGTCGGGTCGATCCGCGACGGGGCCCCAGGCGTCGGCCGACATCCTCCAGCTCCGACGGATCGATGTCGATGACCGAAGGACCGGAAGGGGTGGCTTCCCGACCCGAGGAGACGGCAACGGCGCTCTCCTCCTCTCGGTCCCGATCACCTTCACCCCCCTTCGGCGCCGCGTCCGGCTCGGGACCCTGTTCGGCCTTCGCGTGAGTGGCCACGGGGCCGCCCGCCAGCGTCACCTCGTAGTTGCCCGCTTCGGTCTTCAGCAGGCGGATGACGTCGTGGTCCTCCGCCTGGGAGAGGAACTTGCTGAACTTCGAGAATCCCAGCTCCGCCTCGTCGAACGAGGCGTCGACCTCGAGCATCTTGCGCTTCACGTCGGAATCACGCACCGGGTCGCGGCCGGCTTCCCGAAGCTCCTCCAGCGAACGCGTCATCAGAGCGTAGGCCGCGCGCAGCGGATCCTCGGCCTCGGAGGCCTCATCGGCTTCCGAGGCCTCATAAGCTTCCACCTGGGCGGTAGGGGCGGAGGTCGACCCTTCGGCGGTGCTTCTCCCTCGTGGACCGCGCTCGCGCCGCTCACCCCGGCCCCGCCCGCGCTCCCTTCGCGGCTCGCGCTCTTCGCCCTCGTCCCTCCGGCCGCGGCCGCCCGCCGAAACCTCGTACTGACCGTTGTCGAGCTTGTGGAGCTTCACGAGCCCACGGGAGGACGCCTCGGTAAGGAACTTCGAGAACTTGCTGAAGCCGAGTCCGCTCTCGTCGAAGCTCGGGTCGATCTCCTGCATCACCTGCTTCAGGCGATCGGACCGCATCACGTCGTCGCGTTCGCCCATGCGCTTGAGCGCGTCCTTCACGAGGACCCACGGGTCCTGGGCGCGCTGATCGGCCTCCGTCGTCTTCCTAAGGCCGGAGAGGGTCGTGTAGGAGTAATACTCGTCGCAGTTCTGGACGAGGATGTCCGAGGTCGACTCCTGGATGCCGACGCCGATGACGTATTTGCCGTACTCCTTCAGCTTGAGCACCAGACTGGAGAAATCCGAGTCGCCGGTGAGCAGGATGTAGGTCCCGATCTCCGGCCGGGTGAAGACCAGCTCCACCGCGTCGATGGCCATGCGGATGTCGGTCGCGTTCTTCTTGTTGCTCCCATAGGCGGGCGCGAAGATCAGGTCGACCGAGGCTTCGGAGAGGGGAACGATGTACTGGGGATACCGCCGCCAGTCGGCGTAGGCGCGCTGGACGCTCACCTTCCCCTTGATGACGTCGGAGCCGAGGAGCGTCTTGAGCTCCTTGGAGAGGTCGCTGCGCATCCCCATGGTAACGTTGTCGAAGTCGATGAGGAGGGCGGCGTGGGGGGAGTCGGACACCCCGGAGGCTACGCCCCCTTGATGGGGAGCGCGCGTGAACGGACTGATCATTCGCTTCTTTCTCGCTGACCGAGTTGTGGTTGGCCGCGAGACCTCCCCACCTCATCCACGTCCGTGGAGCGCGGATGGGGTCGGGGAAGCCTGGCAGCGCCCTCGAGGCGCTGGCGGCATGCTTCAAGCCGACCGGCTCTCCGATTGGATACTCCGGGAGAGCTCGATCCGGCGGATCTTGCCCGTTCCCGTGCGAGGGAGCGCGTCGAAGAATCGAACCCGGTCCGGGACCTTGGTGTCCGCGAGTGTATTGCGGCACCAGTCCACGATCTCCTGGCTCGTCACGATCGCCCCTTCCACGGGGACGATGCAGGCGCAGGTGGCTTCTCCGAGGAGCGGGTCGGCGACGCCGACCACCGCTGCCTCGCGTACCGCCGGATGCGCCTCGAGCCGTGACTCGACTTCCCGGGGGTACACATTGAAACCAGCTCTAATGATAACTTCTTTCCGCCGACCCACCAAATGGACGAAGCCATCCTCGTCCACGATCCCCAGGTCTCCGGTGAGCAGGTACCCGTTCCGATCGAACGCGGCAGCCGTCTCGCCCGGCTGCCGGTGATACCCGAGCATGACGCCCGGTCCCTTGACGGCGATCTCTCCGACGCTCTCCACCGGCAGCTCCTCCCCGTCCCGCTCCAGGATCCGGAGGTCCGTGCCCGGGAGCGGTCGCCCCACCGTGAACGACCGCTTCACCTCCGGGTCGTCCGGACGCGTGACGCACAGGGTGGACGATGTCTCGGTGAGCGAATACGCCACGAGGACGGTGTCGCACAGGTGCGTGCGGATCCGCGCGACCAGGTCGTCGCTCACCGGTGATCCAGCCGGAATCGCCACGCGCAAGCTCGAGAGGTCCCGCGCGCTCACCTCCTGCTCGGCGATCTCCGCGATGAAGCTGGTGGGCACGCCGTAGTGGACCGTTGCTTCGTATTCCGCCACCAGGTCCAGGGTCCGCCCCGCCTCTGGCTCGGGATCGAGCACCAGCGACGCGCCGGCCGCCAACGCGGACAGGAGCCCAGGCCCGAGGCCGAAGACGTGGTGCAGCGCACTCACCCCGACGATACGGTCGTCGCCCGTCAGGTCGAGCGCGTCCGCCGTGCCCGCCGCAACGGAGAGGAGGTTGCCGTGGGACAGCTCCACACCTTTCGGCTTGCCGGTCGTGCCCGACGTATAGACGATGGCGAAGCAGTCCTTCGTGGAGTCGATCTCCGGCGAGGTGTAGTCACGCCCGGCTCCCGCGGAGATCAGGTCCTCGTACTGGAAGATCCGGTCGTCGTACCACAGATCCTCCTCGCCGACGGTCACCAGGTACTGGAGCTCCGGAAGCCGCACCAACAGATCCTCGAAGAGCTGGAGGAAGTCGATGTCGTAGGCGCGCTCGATGGTCACCGCGCACACCGATTCCGAGTGGCGGAGCATGTACTGGAGCTCGGACGGCGGCTGACGCGGGTCCAGGGGAACGATGACGCCGCCGAGCTTGGCGACGGCGAAGAGCGACACCACGAACTCCGGACAGTTGGGCAGGACCAGCGCGACGCGGTCGCCCGCCTCCACGCCGAGGTTCGCGAGGGCGGCCGCGAGAGCCTCGGACTGACTGTCCACCTCCCCGAACGTGAGCGTGCCGCCGACCCCCGACAGGTAGGGTCGGCCGGGATCGGACGTGGCCCGGGTGGTCAGCGCGGATGCGATGCTGGACCCTGCGAAGCGCTCGACGAGCGCCATGGAACCTCCGCCTTTCACGAAATTCACTCAGCCGGTTGCGGTCGCGTCCCCCGGGATCTCCTCCAGCACGCCCGACACCGAGGCGTCCGGCACCTCACGGCTCCATCCCCGTGCGCCCTCCACCTCCCCCACCCTCTTCAGTAGAACGTATCGGGGGCGGCCCCTCCGCGCCTTCTTGTCCGCTCCCAGAAAGTCGAGCACCGAGTCGATTCGAGCGACGTCGGCGGAGATTCGTCCCAGGCCGAACCGGGCCAGCGTGCCCTCGAGGCGGTCGGCGGTCCCCGGCTCCGTCACACCGAGGCTCTCCCCCAGGCGAGTCTCAAGCACCATACCCGCCGAAATAGCCGTTCCGTGTCCGATGGAGTACGAGGCAGCGGCTTCAATCGCGTGACCGATCGTGTGCCCGAAGTTGAGCACCTGTCGAAAACCCGATTCACGTTCATCCTCGCTGACGACCCGGGCCTTGATCTGTACGGATCGGAGCACGGCTCTACGCGTGGCCGCGACGTCGCCTCCCATCAGCCCGGATGCCTCCTCACCGAGCGCTTCGAAGTAGGTCCCGTCGAGGATCGCTCCGTGCTTCACCGCCTCCGCGAGCCCCTGCGCCCTCTCCTCGGGCGGCAGGGTAGCCGTGGTGCTCGGATCTGCCACCACCACCCGCGGCGGATGGAACGCTCCGACGAGGTTCTTGCCCGCGCGGACGTCCACTCCGGTCTTGCCCCCCACCGACGCGTCGACCATGGCGACCAGGCTGGTAGGAACCTGCACCACCGGAACGCCCCGAAGGTACGTGGCGGCCACGAATCCCGCGAGGTCACCGGTGACCCCTCCTCCGAGCGCCACGATCACCGTGTCCCGCCCGAACCCCCCTGCGAGCATCCGGTCGGTGAGGACCGTCCACTGCTCGCGCGTCTTGGACGGCTCTCCGCAGGGGAACGTGAGGAGCTCCACCCGCAGGCCCTTCTCGGCGCAGCGCTCCACCGCATCCTCTCCGTACAGAGACCCCACGCGGTCGTCCGAGACGATGGCATAGCGGTGTGCCGGTGCATACTCGCGCAGTAGCTCCGGGAGATGGGCCAGGAGGCCGCTGCCCACAAGCACCGGGTAGGCGCCGCCCCGCGAGCCGACCAGGACGGAGGACACGGACGAATCGGGCACGCGGCTCACGGCCGGCGTCGGATCGCGACGGAGGTGCTTTCCGGGATCCCGACGCGCAGGAGAGCGCCCGGCAATCCGTCCACCTCCACGGACTCCAGCGTGGCGGGAGCGGAGAACCGGCCCAGGTGAGGCTTCAGGGCCGCCACGAACCCGTCCCTCGAGCCCGCGTCGTCCCACACCGAAGCCCAGGCGAGGCCCTCGCCCCCACCCGCGAGGCGTACCAGCTCGTATTCGTCACCACCCCACCCCGTTGCGAGGCGTGCGCTTCCGGCGCCCAGGTGGGTATCGAGGAGCACCCCCGTCTCCAACCGTCCGAGGTCGTCCTGGTGGAGCGCCTGGGCGCCGGCGACCTCGACCGCCAATCCGACCGGAGGATCTGCCAGGTCGTGGGTCAGGACCTGTTCCGTGGACCGGGGCAGATAGTCGCCGAAGGGCGCCACTCGATCCCCCTCGCGCCACAGGCTTTGCACGTAGCCCGCACCCTCGAGGTAGGGGAAGAGAAGCGATTCCTGGATCACCGGTGGCGCGTCGGCGAGCGCCGGAAACTGGGTCCTCAACCCATCGAGAGCCGGGCGCAGCGAGGCCGAGAAGTCCGGGACCTCCGCGAGGTCCACGGGCGATCCGCGCATCTGCTCCATCATGTACTCCAGCATCACGAGCGTGGCGTGACCCTCGATGGCCGCCTGTGCCGCCGTCTGGCGGTCGTTGTCCAGCTCGTTCGACGTGAGCGCATGCAGGTCCACGGTCTGGTCCTGTACAGCGTGGACGAGCTCGTGGATCAGCAGCCCCTGGAGCGCGGTGGCCGGCTGGTCGTCCAGCACGAAGAGCGCCGTCGAATCGGGATCGTAGAAGCCTGCGACCTGCTCGGTGTAGAGCGCGAGCAGCACGGCCCGGAGGTCGAGCGAGTCGGGTACCAGCCCCAGCAGGGCGTAGGAGCTCACGGTGGCCCGCGCTTCGTCGGCGGGCAACTCCTCGTCGAGCTTGTGCCGCAGATACCCCTCGAGCTGCGCTCGGCTCCGCTTCTCCAGCCGCACCGGCTCCTTGAGCTCCATCCCGGCCCGGCGCGCGAGGTCCGGAAGGAGGGCCGCAGCCAGCTCGCGCAGCCCGGGGTCCGAGGACTGCACTAGCGGACGCGTCTGCTGGGCGCCTGAGCCGCACGCGCCCAGGGCGAGTCCCGCCACCGCGAGCACCACGCGACATAGGCGCCTCATGCGACCCTGCCCGACAGGAGTGCACCGGGACCAACCACCCTCGGGAACCGGGTCTTGGTCCACCCGGCCGTTTCGGCCACCTCCCGCACGGTCCGGCCCGTGCGGGGATCACGCCATTCCGGTGCCACGTCGAGGAGGGGAACGACGACGAAGTCCCGGGACGCCCAACGTCGATGGGGAACGTGGAGTCCGGGCTCGTCCACCACATCCTGCCCCACGAAAAGCACGTCGACGTCGAGCACACGAGCCGCTCCGGGGACGGTCCGCACGCGTCCCGCTTCACGCTCGAGTCGGGCGGCCACGGCCAACGCGTCGCGCGGCGACAGCGACGCCCGGCCGCGCACGACGGCATTCAGATAGCTCGGCTGGTCGGCTCCGCCCTCGGGCGGCGTGCGGTAGACGGCGGACGCGACCGGATCGCCGAGCACCTCCCTGAGCCCGGCGCCGGCCCTGGCCAGCGCCTCGACCGGCGCGCCCAGGTTGGCCCCGAGCGCGAACATGACGGTCCTGTCGTCCGGACCTTCGTACACGCTAGTCGCCGCCCCCCGGGACACGCCCGTATCGGTCCTGGAAGCGGACCACGTCCTCCAGGTGCGGCGTGGAGGCCTCCAGGACGTCGGCGTCTGTGACGGCGACGATGCGATGGACCGTGCGCGGTGTCACCCGGAAGGACTCCCCGGCTCCCAGGCGCACGTCCTCCAGCCCCTCGGGGGAGGTGCCGACCTCGAGGCGGATGTCACCGCTCAGGAGGTGGAGCGTCTCGTCCTTCACCTCGTGCATCTGCACGGAGAGCGCCTCACCGGCGTTCACGTGGAGGATCTTCCCGACGTAGAGATCGGTTTCCGCCCATATCAGCTCGTAGCCCCAGGGCTTGGCCACCCGCCGTGGCGTCGATTTCATACCTGCCGCACTCCGTCTCCGGGACCGGGCAACCCCACAGGGGGTAGGAACGACAGACGTTGACGGAGCGACGGGACCCGGTCAAGACGGGCCGTCCCTTCGGAGACCAGGCGCGGGGGCCGGAGCGTTCCGCCCCCGGACGGCGCTTGAGGTTCTTCCACGGCCACCGCTAGCTTGGCGCGGCCCGGCGCGTACGGTGGGACCTGGCACCGTGCTTGCAGCCCTGGGGCCGAGAACCCCGACATCTCCGGATCGTGATGCCTGAGGACAAGTTCCGAACCATCGGCAAGACCGACCTGAAGGCGCTGCTCGCCTCGGCCTGGCGTCCCCGCCTCTTCCTCCTCGCGGGGATCTTCTTCGCTGCCCTCGGTGCGGGCGGCGTGTGGGGGACCTGGAAGAACCTCTGCGCCGGCGACCGCTGTCCGTCGATCGCACAGATCAGGACCTGGGAGCCGGAGCAGACCAGCAAGCTGCTCAGCCATGACGGTCGGCTCATCGCGGAAATCGGCTACGAGCGTAGGACGCCGGTCTCCATCCGCGCGCTCCCGCCGTACGTGCCCCAGGCGGTGGTGGCGATCGAAGACAACCGCTTCTACAAACACCATGGCTTCGATCCGCGCGGCATCGCGCGGGCGGCGTTCGGTGTGCTCACCGGCAGGAACCTCGGCGGGGGAAGCACGATCACACAGCAGCTCGCCCGCAACATGTTCGACGAGCAGATCGGCTTCGAGCGGCGCCTGACGCGAAAGCTGAAAGAGGTCCAGGTGGCGATGGATCTGGAGCGGGTCTACACCAAGGACCAGATCCTGGAAGCGTACCTGAACGAGATCTACATGGGGCGCGGCTACGGATTCCAGAACGCGGCACGCAACTACCTGGGCAAGAACCTCGCGGACGTGGACGTCGCCGAGGCGGCGCTGCTGGCCGCCATCCTGAATCGACCCGGCGCGTACGATCCCTTCCGGCACCCGGACAGCGCCAAGCGGCGCAGGGACCTCGTGCTCACGCGTATGGCGGACGAGGGCTATCTGCCGCGGGACGAGGCGCAGCGCTGGAAGCAGGAGGCCCTGCCGGACCACGAGCCGGAGAGCACGACCGCATCCATCGCCCCATACTTCGAGGAATGGGTGCGACAGATCCTCGACTCCCGTTTCGGGGACGAGATCTACAAGAGTGGGCTGAGGGTCTACACGACGCTCGACATCGACATGCAGAAGGCCGCCCTGAGGGCCATGAAAGACGGCTGGGCCGGCATCGAGGCGGATCCCAACTTCGACCATCCCAAGTACGCCGAATTCGACTCCGTCGAGAGCTTCCCCGACCAGACGCCGTACCTGCAGGGGGCGTTCATCGCCCTCGACCCGGAGACGGGTTACGTGCGCGCGCTCATCGGAGGCAGGAACTTCCAGCAGTCGAAGTTCGACCGTGCGCGCCTGGCCAAGCGGCAGGCGGGCTCCTCCTTCAAGCCTTTCGTGTACACCGCGGCGATCGCCAGCGGCATTCCCGCATCGCACATCGTGGTCGACGCGCCCGTCGTGTACCAGCAGGTGAACGGACAGGACTGGCGTCCCGCGAACTTCGACAACGAGTTCAAGGGTCCGATGACGATCCGCGAGGGGCTCTACACCTCGACGAACATGATCGCCATCAAGCTCGGCTGGGAGGAGGTCGGCATCGAGACCGTCGCCCAGACGGCCCGGCGCATGGGGATCCAGACCGAGATCGAGCGCTTCCCCTCCACCACGATCGGCGCGGCCGAGGTCATTCCCATCCAGGTTGCCGAGGCGTACTCCACCTTCCCGAATCTCGGTACCAAGGTGAAGCCGTTCCCGATCCTGCGGGTCGAGGATGCGAACGGCAACGTTCTCTTCGAGCACCAGCCGGAGCGCATCCAGGTCCTGGACAGCCTCGTGTCCAGGATCATGGTGTCGATGCTCGAGGACGTCGTCACCCGGGGCACGGGCAACAACGCGATCCGTTTGGTGGCGGGCCTGCCACGCGAGGTCCCCGCCGCGGGCAAGACCGGTACGACCAACGACGGGACGAACGCGTGGTTCACCGGATTCACGCCCAACCTGCTCGCGACCGTGTGGTTCGGCATGGATCGGCCGGTGCCGATCTTCACCCTGGGGGCCGGGCGGCGCCAGGCGACGGGTGGAGCGCTCGCGGCCCCCGTGTGGGGCTCGTTCATGAAGTTCGTCTACTACGGGGCGCCACCGGACAGCACCCGCGCTGGTGACGGGGAGGCGCAGCAGGGTGTCGCCATGCTGCCCATCCCTCAGCCGTGGCCCATCCCCGCCGGCCTCAAGGCCGTTCTGGTGGACCGGAAGACCGGGAAGCTGGCTTCCCGCTGGTGTGCCGAGGAGGATCAATACCTCGAGTACTACATCCCGGGCACCGAGCCGACCGAGTACTGCGATCGCTCCGGGGGGCGCCGCTTCCGGATCCCGAGGTGAGCGGCGAGCGGCATCCGACTCTCGTCTTCGACTCCACCAACGCGGCGTTGTGGGCGGAGGAGGTGGCGAACGACAATGCCATCCCGGTCGAGGTGGTCCCCGCACCCTCCGACGCGGACGCGAAGTGCGACCTCGCGCTGATCACGCTCGCGACGCACGTCGTGGCCCTGGAGGGTGCCCTGACGTCGGCCGGCGTCCCCTACCGCAGGTGGTCCCCGCCGGCGGAGAGACCCGCCACCGGCGCGGACGAGCGGGTCCGGGCGCCCTGACGGGGTCGGAGCCGCGCCCGGACGCTCGCGTCATACATCCGCGGCCGTGACCCGGTGCGAGATCAACGGCCTCGGGTGGGGAGGGTCGCCGACGCGAACCGCCTCCCGCAGCACGCGCGTCCCACGCGAGAGACCGTCGGCATCCCTGGCGTACACCGTGCCCAGCGGTTGGCCGGGCTCCACGCGCTGACCCGGTCGGACGTCGACCTCGAAGCCGACGCCCAGATCGACCTCCTGGTCCATGCGCGTCCGACCTCCTCCCAACCCCACGACCCCGAATCCCAGGACCCTGGGCTCCACCGTCCCGACCGTGCCAGCCTCGACGACCTCCACCACTGCTCGCTCCGGCGCCAGCGCGAGGCGCGACGGATCCTCGATCACGCGCGGATCCCCTCCCTGAGCCTCGACGAGACGAATGAAGCGATCCAGGGCGGCTCCGGACGACAGGGCTTCCCGTGCGCGCTCGCGCGCGCCATCCCGCTGCGTGGATGCGTCGGAAAGGAGGAGCATCTCGGCCGCTTCTTCGATCACGAGCTCGACCACGTCGGCCGGGCCGTCCCCGCGAAGGCAGGCGATGGCCTCCCGTGTCTCGAGGGCGTTGCCCACCGCCCGACCCAGAGGTCGATCCATCGCGGTGAGCAGTGCGACCGTGGGGAGGCCCCGTCCGGCCCCGATCGAGACCATGGTCCGCGCCAGGTCGAGTGCGCGCTCCTCGTCCGGGATGAACGCGCCCGACCCCACCTTGACGTCCAGAACGAGCCCGTTGAGCCCCTCCGCGAGCTTCTTGCTCATGATGCTCGCGGCGATCAGCGGAATCACCGGGACGGTGGCCGTCACGTCCCTCAGTGCGTAGAGACGACGGTCGAGCGGCGCGATCTCGTCCGTCTGACCGATCATCGCGCAGCCCACCGTCTCGAGGATCGCGCGGAACTCGTCGAGGCGCAGGACGGTGCGGAAGCCCGGGATCGCCTCCAGCTTGTCCAGGGTGCCGGCGGTGTGCCCCAGCCCCCGGCCGGACATCATCGGAACGTACACGCCGAGGGCCGCCGCGAGGGGAGCGAGCACCAGGGAGACCTTGTCGCCCACCCCACCGGTGGAGTGCTTGTCCACCCGCGCCCCGTCGAGGTATCCCAGGTCGAGAACGGCGCCGGATTCCAGCATGCATCGCACCAGGGCATCGGTCTCGACGCGGGTGAGCCCACGGAAGTAGGTCGCCATGAGGAACGCGGCCATCTGATAATCCGGGATCCGGTCCTCCAGATAGGCCTGCAGGAAAGCCTCCAGCTCCTCGGCCCCGAGCTCGCCTCCGTCCCGCTTGGTCTCGATCACCCTCGATGGGATCATTGACCCCTTCCCCCGTCCTCGTGACATTCTCCCCTCGACATGACTCGGATCCGCCTCCCACACCTCGTTCCCACCGTCCTCTCCCTGGTCCTCGCGACTGCTCCGACCCGAGCGGAGGCCCAGGCCGGAGGCTTCCCCGCACGCCTGGGCGTCGCCCATCTGGTGTACGAGGCCGACGCCGCGCACACGGCCCTTCGTCCGGGCGATGCGCTCGAGCATCTGGAGGAGGCCCTCCGGATCATGCCAGACGATTCCGAGGCGCTATGGAGGGCCGCACGCGAGGCCGTGAACCTTGGCATGCTCGAACCGTTCGGAGAAGAAGCCAAACGACGGTACGAGTCGGCGGAAGGTTACGCCCGGCGGGCGCGCGAGGCGAATCCGCGAGACCCCAAGGGCGGCGAGTGGCTCGCGATCGCCCTCGGCCGCAGGGCGCTGGAGGTGGGTCCCCGATCCCGCGTACATCTGGCGGTCGAGATCCGTGAAGTGGCGCTGGAGACCCTGGCCCTCGATTCCACCAACGCGGGCGCCCACCACGTCCTCGGCGAGTGGAACGCCCAGATTCGCCGGCTTTCCGGGATCGAGCGGTGGATGGCCAGGAAGTTCATGGGCGGGGGCGTCTTCGATCAGGCAAGCTGGGACGACGCCGAGGAACACCTCCTGAAGGCGATCCGGTACGACCCGGCGGGTATCGTCCACTACCTGGATCTGGCGAAGGTCTATCTGGACGTCGGACGCGAGGAGGACGCGAGGCAGGCCCTTCGCGAAGTGCTCGAGCGCCCCGCGGTGGAGCCGGTGGATCCCCTTCACAAGCAGGAAGCTCAGGACCTGCTCCGGCGCGAGTGATGGGCAGACGCGCGGGGCAACTACGAGGCGGACCCTCGGGGGGACGTCAGCTGACGAAGTGCTTGCGCGCTCCGCGGATCGCGTCGTCCACCTTGCCCCGTACGTCCCCGGAGATGTCCTCCCAACGGTCGGAGGCCGTCTCCCGTAGGTCGTCGGCCTTCTTGCGAATCCTGCGGCGGGTCCGGCGACCCGGTTCGGGAGCGGCGAGCAGGGCGATGCCCGCCCCGATGACCGCGCCCAGCAGAAGCCCGGAGATGAAGTTCAGCACCTGGGTTTCGTTGTCGTATTCCATGTTCCCTCCCCATTGTGGTCGTGCCGACCATCCGGCCGACCTTCCCTTGTCCTATATTAGCGGACCCTGAACTGCCCGACGAGACAGGAGGACGGATGGACACGACGGCAAGCGCGTTCCGGGAGGTGGCCGTCCCGGTGTCGGTCTTCGCAGTGCTCCGCAAGGAGCTTGCCAGCGAGGCCGGGACGCTCCCGACGATCCATGCCTTCCACGCGGCCGGCTACCGGGCCGGGACGGCCGCGGCGGACGCGTTTCGCTCCTCACCCGACGAGGACGTCTCCGCCCTCCCGGAGGACGAGTTCTGGACACGCTTGACGTCCTTCTTTTCGCGACGGGGATGGGGGAGCCTCTCGAGGACGACGTCCCACCCCGCTGTGGGACTCCTCGTCAGCCAGGACTGGGTGGAATCCACCGACGTCGACATATCCGAAGACGCATCGTGTTCGTTCAGCACGGGCTTCCTGTCGGGTCTCCTGACCGCGCTGGCGGGAGGCCCCGTAGCGGTACTCGAAGTCGAGTGCCGAGGCCGCGGCGGCCCTTCGTGCTCCTTCGCGTTCGGATCGGAGAGCGCGGTGCACGAGCTGTACGGACACCTGGTGGACGGCGGGAACCTGGACGGAGCCCTCTCGGCGCTCTGAGGTCGAACGTTGCGCGTGCTGGGGATCGACTTCGGGGAACGGCGTATCGGCTTGGCTCTCAGCGATCCCACGGGGACGATCGGGCGACCGCTCCAGACGGTTCTCCGCCGGGCGGGAAAGAGGCCGCCTCTGCGCCGACTCGAGGAGATCTGCCGGGAGCACGGCGTCGAGCGCCTCGTGGTCGGCCTGCCGCTGGATCTCGGCGGGAACGAGACGCCCTGGTGCGGGGAAGTACGTGCCATGGGCGATGAGCTGGCCGGACGCATCGACGTCCCCGTCGAGTACGTCGACGAGCGGTACACGTCGAAGCGCGCAGAACGGGCCGTCCGCTCCATCGGGCTGCCGAAGAGTCGGCGCCAGGAGAAGGGTCGGGTGGACGCTGCCGCGGCCGCGCTCATCCTGCAGAGCTGGCTCGACGGGAGTCGTCCGTGAGGGGCCGGATCGTCCTCTTCGTCACCGTGTGGGCCGCGGCCTGCGGCCACTCCGTCGGCGAGCCGGTGGAAGTCGGGGTACCGGCGGGCGCGACCTTCTCCATCGTGACCGACACCCTGGCGAGCCGCGGCATCGTGCGCTGGCCGACGCTGTTCCGGGTGTACGCGCGGATGCGGGGTGACGACGAACGGGTCAAGGCGGGCCGGTACGCGCTGGCCCCCGGAGAGCGATGGAGCCGGATCCTCGACGATCTCACGACGGGTCGGGTGGTCACCGTTCCTCTTACGATCCCCGAGGGCTTCCGCCTCCCCCAGATGGCACAGCGCGTGGCTGCGCTCACGCGCCTCGCGCCCGACTCGGTGACCGCGGCGCTCGAGGCGCCCGGCGTCGACTCCGTCTTCGGCGTTCCGGGCCCGGGACTCGAGGGCTATCTTTTCCCGGATACCTACCGCTTCGCCGAGGGCGTCTCCCTGGACACGGTCATCGCGGCGATGACCCGGCGCTATCGGCAGGCGTGGACGCCCGAGCGGCGGGCGCTCCGCGACGCCACGGGCCTGACGGAGAGGGACGTGATCACCCTCGCCTCCATCGTGCAGGCCGAAGCGCGCAAGCCCGAGGAGATGCCCCGCATCGCGAGCGTCTACCTCAATCGACTGGAGCGCGGCATGCTCCTCCAGGCCGATCCGACCGTGCTCTACGCGCTGGGAGGCCCGCGCGATCGCCTCCTGTACGCGGCCATCGACTCGGTAGCCGACAGCCCCTACAACACGTACACGCAGCCGGGGCTCCCGCCCGGCCCCATCGGGGCGCCCGGGGAGGCGGCGATCGACGCCGTGCTGGAGCCTTCGGGCGAGTCGTTCCTGTACTTCGTGGCCTGGCCGGACGGCAGCCATCACTTCAGCCGGACGTTGGCCGAGCACAATCGGGCCGTCGCGCAGGCGAGAAGGGAGCGGGCACGTCTGAGCGACAGCGCGTCCGCGTCCGGACAGCGGTGACGGACGATCGCCTGCGGTCCGCCCTCCGACTGCTCGTCGTCACGGATCGGCGTCTCGCCTCACCGAGAAGCCTCACGGCGGTCGTCGGTGCCGCGTTGAGCGGGGGCGCACGGGCCGTGCAACTTCGCAACAAGGGCGACAGCGCCCGCGAGCTCCTCGCCGCCGGAGCGGATCTGCGGGCGCTCACCCGCGCTGCCGGCGCCCTCCTCTTCGTCAACGATCGGCTGGACGTGGCGTTGGCCCTCGAGGCCGATGGCGTGCACCTCGGGCCCGACGACCTGCCCGTGGCCGCGGCCCGCGCCGTGGCTCCCCCTCCGTTCCTCATCGGCCGCTCGGCGGACGACGCCGAGGTGGCACGCCAGGCCGTGGTCGACGGCGCCGACTACATCGGGTGCGGAACGGTCTATTCCACGAGCACGAAGCCGGATGCCGGCGAGGTTATCGGATTGGCGGGACTCGGGCGCGTGGCCCGGGCGGTGCCCGTACCGGTGCTGGCAATCGGGGGTATCACCATCGAGCGAGCCGGCGAGGTGGCGCGCACCGCGGCCTTCGGGATCGCGGTCGTCGGCGCCGTCATGTCCGCCCCGGACCCTGCCCGAGCGGTTCGTGGATTCCTGGCTCCGTTCGCGACGCGAGGAGGTGTGTAGCCACACGGAGGGTGCCTCGCGATCCTGCTCTGGCACCGTGTTCGACCCCCGTGGGCACGACACCTGGCGGTCAGCCCGGAAAGACGAAAACCCCCCGTTCCGTGGGATCGGAACGGGGGGTTTCAGAA
>CAZPZU010000021.1:0-14008 GCA_964591135.1 uncultured Gemmatimonadaceae bacterium
CCGATGTACTCGAGGTCGAGCTCGACCTTCCTGCGCACGTCGTCGACGCTGGTGTCGTACCCGAGGTTGACCTGAGCCCACCCGGTGATGCCGGGGAGCACCTTCTGCCGCTCGTGGTAGGCGTCCACCGCTTCGCGCAGCTCCGCGAAGATCTCCGGCTGCTCCGGACGGGGCCCCACGATGTTCATGTCGCCCTTCAACACGTTGAAGAGCTGGGGCAGCTCGTCGATCCGGGTCGCCCTCAGGAGCTTCCCCAGGCGCGTGACGCGCGCATCGTCCTTCGTCGCCCACCTCTGCGCGGTGCGTCCGCTCTGCACGGTCATCGTGCGGAATTTGTAGATCGTGAAGATGCGTCCGCCCCGGTCGCCCCTGCGGCGCTCACGGGCGGTCCCGTACGTGCGGCGACCCCCACGTCGGTCGAGCCCGACACGCGGCTGCTCGTAGATCGCGGGGCCGGGCGACCCCAACCTGACGAGCACGGCCACGAGGATCATCAAGGGGGCCGTCACGACGATGAGGAGGAGGGCGACGAGGATGTTGAGCACACGTCGCCCCCGATCCGATGCGGCTGCTGCTCGCGAGCGCCGGTGCTCCGCGCCGGGAGTGGGGTCGGACAAGGAGGGTTCTTCTTCGCGCTTGGGGGGGACGGGTATCCGATCTTCCGCTCCCGACGGGAGCGATAAGCCGCATGCCTGCCTGCTTTACACGCCCCCCCAAGGTGCAAGGGTGGGGCCGCGCTCGTCCGTATCTCGTAACCTGTTATACTACATATATTTATAGAGATCAGAGGCGGCTCGGCTGAAGCGTTCGGCATCGGTCATTCCGTCCGAAGCGGACAAACCGGCGGGCCAGGTTGGCCGAGTGGCGCGCCGCTTTGCGGAAGCGACCGGGTCAGAACAGGAGGAAGAGCGCGGCGCTCGCGAGAACGGTGGCGGCCAGGCTCATCAAATTCACGCGACGCGCCTGAGCCCGGACCGTCGCGAGCTCAGCGGCGTCGGTGATGCGCTCGACGCCTCCGTCCATGTCGCGCAGACCGCGCGATGCCAGGCGCACTCACGTCTTCTCCCGGGCCTGGATGAGCCCCAGGAAGCCGCCGAAAAGGAGGGGAACCGCGATCAGACGTAGTCCCGCCGGCAGACCGAGCACCGCCACACCCACCCACGCGGCCACCCCCACCGCGAGCGCGACGAGGCCGAAGCGGGCGCGCAGGCGCCGCTGGGCGGGGCCGATGTTCGGGATGCACGCCGTAGGGCTCATGCCTGGAAGGCCGCTGCGGCCCCCGCTTGGGGAAAGTCGGAAGGCATCCGGCTCGCGTGTCGGCTGCAGGCCATCGTTTCCGGTCCTCTCGCGTGACTCAATCGTTCGCTCTCGGCGCTGGGGCTGCAGCCCATCGGCGGTTGACGGCCGGACATCGTGCCAAGTGATGGCGAGGCGGGCGCGGTGGGGCGGGAGAGCCCGCTCGGCCCCCCTACCCTCCCGACGTCAGCGCCTCTACCCGCCCCCGCGCGCGCTCGACGTACCGCTGCGCTTCCGCGTCCCCACCGCCCCACCCGTCCACGACCCGCTGGTAGGCCTCGACGGCCTTCGCGGTGTCGCCCACCTCCTCGTAGAGGGGTCCGAGGTGGAGCATGGCCACGGCGCCGTAGACGGGATTCAGCTCCACGAACGTGAACGGGCGTGCCAGCACCGACTCGTGCAGCTCGATGGCCCGCGCCGGACGGTGCATCCACTCGTTCGCGAGGGCGATCTCCGCCCGGTAGCAGGTCCAGCACCCCTCGTCGTCCTGGACGGCCTGCATGGCGGATGACACGCCCACGGTGTCGGTCCCCCGCGCCCGGATCAACGCATCGACGAAACGGGCCTGCCGTACGGCCGCGGCGCTCTTCTGTGCGTCGGGCACCGACTCCTGGAAGTCGCGGACCACGGTCCGGGCTCCCGCGACGTCTCCGGCGAGAACGAAGTTCAGCGCCGGGAAATAGTGGTTGCGGGCCAGGGGTGACAGCGCGGCGAAGCGGCCGTCGTCGATCCACGTCGCGAGGGACGCGGCGCCCTCCGCCGCGTGTCCGAGGAGGACCTCCGCCCACGCCGCCCAGTTCGCCTCCAGCCAGTCGTACGCGGGACCCGCCTGACTCCCCACCCGAACCGACTCGGACAGGAGGCGCCGACTCTCGGCCAGGTCGCCCCGCGCCACCGCCGTGAGGCCGAGGTCCCGATACGCTTCGGACCGGTCGATGGCGGAGCGGGAGGCGTCCGCGGCGATGGGACGGGCCACCGCCTCGGCTTCGTCGAAACGCCCCAACGCCAGCAGGGGCCAGATGCGCACCAGTACCGCGTCGTCGTCGTCCGGGTAGCGGGCGCGGTACGCGTCCGCTACCGCTAGCGACGAATCCGGCTCGCCCGCACCCACCAGCGTCTTGGCCAGGTTCTGGAATGCGACATTGGAGACGCCGCGCCCCGACACGGCCCTGCCGTAGAGCTCGGCCGCCCGGTCCAGATCGTCGGCGGCCTGGTAGATGTTGGCGAGGTTGTTGAGGCCGCTGGGGTTGTCGGGATCGAGCCGCAGGATGTTCTCGTACGCCTGCCTGGTCGCGGCCTGGTCCCCGGTCACCTGATCGTTGTAGAAGGCCTCCGCCAGGTAGCGCTCGATCTCGGTGAGGCGGTCCCGGTGCCGGTACGCCTGCGTGGCGGCGTCGACCATCTTCCCCGGATCCAGGCCCGTGTTGCCGTACGCTACGGCCAGGAGGCGCCACGCCATGGCGAACGTGCTGTCCACCGCCACCGCCTGGTCCAGGAGCGAGATGGTGGTCGGGTAGTCGCCACGGTAGAAGGCGTCCTCGGACTGGCTGAAGAGCCGGAGGGCGTCCAGCGAGCCCGTAGTGACCTGCTCCAGAGCATCGCCGGCACGGATGTTCTTCAGCGACTCGCCGGCCTTCTCACGGATGTCCCGGGAGAGCTCGTCGATGGCGGAGATGAGGACGTCGGGGCCGGCCGCCGTGACCCGGAACGCGCCCAGGGCCTGGCCGGACTCGGCCGAGCGGATCGTTGCCGTGAGGATGTACCCGGAGCCCACCGATCCGACATCTCCCTCCAACACGGCCTTGATCCCGTCGCGCTGTGCCGCCTCCCGTGCGACGTCGGGGGTGAGCTTGGTCGACGGTTCCCGCTGCATGCGTCGGAGCACGTCCTCGAGGCTGGCGCGCTCGACGAGGCGCAGGACGGGCGACTGTACGAGGTCCGCGCGCAGCGCGGCCGTGACCACGCCGCCCAGGGTGGAGTCGGGTGTGCTGTTGGTGAAGTCCGCCAGGATGATCGGCTCCCCCTCCTCGATCACCCCCTGCGCCACCAGAGACCCCACCGGCCCGATCCCCGTCGCCCACATGGCGAGGTAGGCGACCACGGCCGCCGCGAGCAGGCCGGCCGCACCGACGGCCCCGAGGATGGCGTTTCGCCAGGTGAAGAGCCGTTCGTGATAGAGCGGGTGCAGCTCCGGCACGACGTGGACCTCTTCGGGGGTGCGTCCCACCAGCTCTTCCGGGGGAACCTCGTCCTGGTAATCGCCGCGCAAGTCCGGCATGCCGCGCTGGATGATGGCCGTCGTCGTGACGATCGGAAGGCCGATGAGGAGCATGACCAGGGCGAAGGTCGGCGTCCACCCGGGGAGCCCGGCGGACGTCGTGAGCTGGTCCACCACCTGGAGCACGACCCAGGAGCCCGCAAGATAGATGCCGAGCACCTGCCAGACCGAGCGGCGATGAATCGCACGGAGGATCTTGCGCACGAAGTGTATCAGCGGGTGCCTCCAAGCGCGGCGGCCTTCTCCCGCGCGGCGTGGCAGATGGACGCGACCTGCCGGAGCGAGCGGCGGTGGAGCTTGTGGATCATACAGAGAAAGGGGTCCATCGTCCCCGGGGAGAGGAGAGCGGTAGGCGACCACTATGGGGCCGGATGGCGCGAATCTTCAAGTATCTTCAAGGTAGCTCGCCATCGCCGACTCCACCCTGGAACACCATGCCACGCTTTCTCGCCCTGGCCCTGTCCGCCATTGCCCTCGCCGCCGCACCCGCACCCGCCCAGGAGATACCCCCTGCTCCGACCGGGTCCACACCCCGCTGGGTCGTGGAGCTCGAGGGCGGGCCCGCGTGGCAGAGCTACAACGACGTCGAGATCCCCAACGACGGCACTGGCTCGCGCTTCTCGTTGTACGACCTGGCCGGACCCGGGCCCTGGCCGGCGGCCCGACTGTACGTGACGTGGAACATCAACGACCGGCACGGGCTCCGCCTCCTGCTCGCCCCGTTCTCGCTGACCGAGACCGGCACGCCCGCCGGGGCCATTGATTTCGCCGGCGAGTCGTTCGCCGCCGGTAGCCCCACGGATGCGACCTACACGTTCAACTCCTATCGGCTGACGTACCGCTACCGGTTCCACGAGGGGGCGACCACGACCGCGTGGATCGGGTTCACGGCGAAGATCCGGGATGCCGTGATCCGCCTCGAGCAGGACGGCACCACCGGCGAGAAGACAGACGTGGGCTTCGTTCCTCTGCTCCACCTGGCCGGCGACTGGCGGTTCGCCCCCCGGTGGCGGCTCGGTCTCGACGTCGACGCCCTGGCCGGTGGCCCCGGCCGTGCCGAGGACGCCGCCCTGGAGCTCGGCTACGACCTGAGCGACCGCTGGACCGTCCAGGCCGGGTACCGGACCGTGGAGGGCGGGGCCGACGTCACCCAGGTCTACACCTTCGCGTGGCTGCACTACGCCGTTGTGTCGGTGGTCTGGCGGCCCTGAAGGTGCGACGGGCAGCCAGCGTGACGCACGGCCCGGAAGCGGCCGAGCCAGGAACCACCTCCTCGCGGTGGGCGTCCTTCACCCCTTCGGCCGGACGACCTCCTCGTAGGGCGGGTAGCCACGAAGCGGCTCCAGGTCCGGATCGACATGCACCCAGAGACCGAACGCCAGGCCCTGGGCGAAGGCCCGCCTGAGCAGCTCCACCGCCTCGTCTCGCTCACCGATCGAGGCCGCGATCCTGGCACGCCAGACGGTGGCGCGGCCCCGCATGGGGTCGAGGGCGGCGAGGGCGTCGGCCGAGGACCGCGCCGCCGCCGGGTCCCCATGATGGGCTGCGATCACGCCCCGGTATCCCAGGACGTCGACGCGGCCCGAGTCGCCGGGCAGGGCCCGAAGGACCTCGCCCGCCTCGTCCCAGCGCTCCGCCATGCAGAGCAGCCTCCCCTCCAGCGCCCGGCCCCCGTCGGATTCCCGATAGGCGTCCGGTTGCTCCCCCCACCAGGCCATCCCCCGCTCCAGCGCCTCCTCCATCGTGCCCGGGATTCCGTGGGCGCGGGCCTCTCCGGCGATGGTGAGCAGCACCTCTCCGGGGTCGATGCCGACGTCTCGCGGGGTCGTGGCGATCTCGGCCATGAGCTTCCGTAGCTCGTCCTCCCGTCCGAGGGCCACAAGGGCCCGAGCTTCGGCCTCCAGGAGGAAGCGCCGGTCGGCATCGATGCGCTCGTAGGCCTTCAGCACGACGCTCAGCTCACGCTCGTGCTCCCCGAGGGCGTGCAGGATCTCGGCGTGGACCGTCGGGATGACATACCAACGCCCGGCCATGGGATTGTTGGCGACGATGTCCTCGGCGTTGGCCAGGGCCTCGTGGGGGCGATTGAGGTCGAACAGCGTGAGCACGAGGGCGCTGTGGACCGTCCCGTACGGTACGAGCTTCGCGCCCTCCCGGGCGGCGGCGAGAGCCGCGTTCCGATCGCCACGGCGGTTCGCCTCCGACCAGTCGAAACGGTACCGATCGTATGGGGAGAGCGCTTCGCGCCGCGGCTGGATCATGGCGCGAATCGAGGTCGCCATCCCCGTGTCGCCGGCGTTCGACGCAGCCGACATGGCCAGCATCAGGCTCCGAACGTACGTCGTGTCCAGGGCGTACGCATGCATGAGGACGTCGGCAGCCGACGCATAGTCCCCCTTCGACCACGACTCCAGGCCACGCGAGTAAGCCAGGAAGGCTTCGTATGTGGGAGGCTGGACCGAGGGAGGGATCTCCCACGAGGTCAACTCGCTGAGTCGGGTCGCCAAAGCACCCATCACCTGCATCTGGACCGAGTCGACGGCGGTCTGGAAGTCGGAGGCCGACCCCCGAACGGGCGGGACCGTCGCGAAGGGCGTCCCCGACGCCACGTCCACCACCTCCGAGTGGAACTCGAGGTCGTCGCCTCGGCGGTAGTACGAGCCGGTGACCGCGAGGCCGGCGCGGGTCAGCCCGGCCACGTCGGCCGTTCTCGACCCGCTCCCCTCCGCGCCCGCCATCGCCATCGCCTCGAGCACTATGGAGGTCGGCACCACCAGGACGCCCGGAGTCTGCGCCAGCCCTTCGGTGATCCAGTCGGCCACCATCCTCCCCACCGGGTCGAGGGACGCGTCGCCCGTCACGTTCTCGTAGGGCAGGACCACCACCCGGTTCGCCAGCGGGTCACCGCCCGCCCGGCCCCGCCCGACCTTCCACCACAGCGCAGCCGCAGCCAACGCCAGCACGCCCGCCACGAGCGGGACCCGCCAGGCGAACGGGCGCGCCTGCCGCCGGATCGCCCCTCCCGCGGCCGTGGAGCGAGAGAGACCACTCTCGAGGACCGCCGAGAGCTCCCGCGCGAGCTCGTCCGCGGTCTGCTGGCGATCGGCGGGCAGCACGGCCAGGGCGCGGGAGAGGGTCTGTTCCAGCGCCGGAGGCACGGTGGGCCGGAGCTCCCGTGCGGACGTGTGGGAGCCGACCGTCTTGCGTGCGAGGATCACGGCCAGGCTCGCACCGGCATACGGCGGCTCACCGGTGAGCATTTCGTAGAGGACACACCCCAGGCCATGGACGTCGCTCCGGCCGTCCACCTCCTGGTCGCCCGCCATCTGCTCGGGGCTCGCATAGGCGGGCGTTCCGACCATCAACCCGCTCCGGGTCAGCCGTTCACCTCCCGCCGCCCATGCCGCCCGGGCGATCCCGAAATCCGCCACGACGGCGTGTCCGGACTCCATGAGGATGTTCTCCGGCTTCACGTCCCGATGGACCACGCCGTGGGCGTGTGCGTACGCCAGCGCATCCGCCACCTCACGGGCGAACCGGACCGCCTCGTCGACGGGAAGCTGCCGCTCGCGGGTGATCCGCTCCCGGAGGGACGGTCCCTCCACGAACGGCATCACGTAGTAGAGCAGCCCGTCCGCCTCGCCGGAGTCGAGGAGCGGAAGGATGTGGGGATGGCGAAGGGTGGCGGTGACCTGTACCTCGCGGAGGAAGCGCTCCTCTCCGAGGGCGGCGGCCAGCTCGGGATCGAGCACCTTCACGGCGACCTTCCGGTGGTGCCTGACGTCTTCGGCGAGGTAGACCGTGGCCATCCCGCCCGAGCCGAGGACCTCCCCGACCCTGTAGCGGTCCGCCAGAGCGGTTCGAAGGTCCGCCAGGATATCTCTCATCCTGGATACCTGCCGTCGTGGGTCCCTGCACCAGGTGACTGCCCCGACTGAATGTGTCATGGGTGGAGGCTCCACGCCACGCGGGTGGCGTGTGCCTCGGGCGCGTCCTCCTTGTCGCAGCCCGACGCCCCGTCCTACTCTGCGAGCCCGCGCCCCGAACCACGCCGTCTCGTCCTTTCCCAGGGTCCAGGAGGGTCCCGTTATGATTTCCGCTGCCCGTCGGCTGGCCGCCTGCACCGCGCTCCTCTCCGTGGGCCTCGCGGTCCCGCACGCGGCCCGCTCCCAGGTCGACTCCGCCCTCTTCCAGTCCATGCGCTTCCGCAACATCGGGCCGTTCCGCGGCGGGCGCGTTACCACGGTGACCGGCGTGCCCGGCGAGCCGTTCACGTTCTACATGGGGGCCACGGGCGGCGGCGTGTGGAAGACCACCGACGCGGGCACGAGCTGGCAGAACCTCTCCGACGGCTACTTCGGTACCACGGGGATCGGCGACATCCGGGTGGCGCCGTCGGATCACAACGTCATCTACGTGGGCACCGGCGAGTCGCCGGTGCGGGGGGTGAAGACGTCCCACGGCGACGGCGTGTACAAGTCCACCGATGCCGGGGCGACGTGGAAGCACCTGGGCCTCAAGGCCACGCGGCACATCGCGAAGATCCAGGTCGACCCACGCGACCCCGACCGCGTCTGGCTCGCGGCGCTGGGCAATCCCTGGGGACCGAATCCGGAGCGGGGCATCTACCGCTCGGAGGACGGTGGGGCGAGCTGGGAGAAGGTCCTCTTCGTCAACGACTCGGTGGGCTTCGTGGACCTGAGCATGGACGCCCACGAACCCGACCACATGATGGCCACGTCTTGGGAGTTCCGCCGCTTCCCCTGGGCGGTGAAGAGCGGCGGTCCGGGCAGCGGCGTCTGGAAGACCACCGACCGCGGCGACCACTGGAAGCGGATCGAGGCAGGCCTCCCGAAGCTCGAGGGCAAGATGGGCGTGGCCATCTCCCCGGCGGACCCGAACGTGGTCTACCTCGCTGTCGAGGCGAAGGACACAGAGGGCGGCGTGTATCGCTCCGACGACGCCGGCGAGACGTTCCGCCAGGCGAGCAACGACCCGACGACGTTCGCCCGGGCGTGGTACTACATGCAGATCATCGCCGACCCGCAGGATCCCGACGAGGTCTGGGTGATGAACAGCGGCCCGATGAAGTCCATCGACGGCGGGCGGACGTACACGCGCATGCCCGACAGCCACGTGGACCACCACGCGCTGTGGATCAACCCCGACGACACCGACATCATCATCGACGGTAACGACGGCGGCGCGTCGGTGACGCTCAACGGCGGCCGAACGTGGTCCACCCAGCTCAACCAACCCACCGCGCAGATGTACCGGGTCGAGACCGACGACGGCTATCCGTACAAGGTCTACTCGGGACAGCAGGACGCCAGCGGCATCGTCATCGCCAGCCAGACGCTGGGCGACGGCATCGGCGAGCACGACTGGCAGACGATCCGCTCCGGCGAGTCGGCCACGGTGGCCCTCGACTCCGAGAACCCGCGCTACGTCTACACGACGTTCTTCGCCGGCTTCCTGGGCGAATGGGACGCCGTGACGCAGAACTACCGGATGATCCGCCCCTACGCCGAGCGAGTGGAGGGCGAGCAGCCCAAGAACCTCAAGTACCGCGCCAACTGGAACGGTCCGGTGGAGGTCTCCCCCCACGACCCGAACGTGATCTACTACGGGTCGCAGTACGTGATGAAGTCCACCGACCGCGGCACCACCTGGGAGGTCATCAGCCCCGACCTGACGCGCAACGACGAGGAGCACCAGGGGAAGGGCGGCTACCCCATCTCCAACGAGCAGATCACCGCCGAGAGCTACAACGACGTCTTCAACATCGAGGAGTCACCGATCCGGAAGGGCGTGATCTGGGTGGGCTCCGACGACGGCCTGGTGCACGTGACCCGCGACGGCGGCGGGACGTGGAACAACGTCACGCCGAAGGACCTGCCCGAGAGCATCATCAACGTGGTGGAGCCCTCTTCCCACGATCCCGCCACGGCCTACTTCGCGGCGGCGGGCTACAAGATGAACGACTTCACACCCTGGATCTACAAGACGAACGACTACGGCGAGACGTGGACGAAGACCGTCCGCGGCATCCCCGGCAACACCTTCGCGCGCTCGGTGCGCGAGGACCCCGACCGCCGCGGCCTCCTCTACGCCGGCACCGAGACGGGGCTGTTCGTGTCGTTCGACGACGGCGGGATCTGGCAGGAGCTGAAGCTCAACCTTCCCGAGGTTCCCATCACGGACATGAGGATCCGGCAGAAGGACCTCGTGGTCTCCACGCAGGGGCGGTCGCTGTGGATCCTGGACGACCTCACGCCTCTCCACCAGATCGACGACGAGGTCGCCGCGGCGGACGTCTGGCTCTACCGGCCGCGCGATACCTACCGGAACATCGCGGACGGCTACTACGCCGAGGGCGGCCCGGGCGAGAACCCGCCGAAGGGCGTCCAGGTGAACTACGTCCTGAGGAGCATGGTCCCGGACAGCACGCTGATGTCGATGGAGATCCTGGACGACGCCGGCCGCGTGGTCTTCGCCGAGCGCACCGACGACCCGGCCCCCGACTGCCCCGGCTCCCCGCGGCACAAGCTCCTCCAGCGGACGGCCGGCGCCCACCGGTGGAGCTGGGACCTGCAGGTGGGCCGCTTCCCCTGCTTCGTGGAGATCACCGCCACGTCGCCCGGCCTCGGCGCCTACACCGCGCGACCCGGCAGCTACGAGGTGCGACTCACGGTGGGCGGAACCACGCGGACGCAGGGCTTCCGGATCCTCGTCGACCCGCGCCTGGATGGGATCGTGGCCGATCCTGTGGCCGAATACGCCGAGTTGGACCGTCTGTCGCGGTCGCTCTACCAGGCGGCCACGGAGATGGGCCAGGGCGTAAGGGACCTGCGCCAGGTGAAGGATCAGCTCGACGTGATACTCGAGCTGACGTCCGCGCCCGACGTGCAGGAGGGAGGCGCCGCGCTGGACACCAAGATGGACGGCTGGATCGAGCAGATCCTCCAGAAGGACCTGAAGACGTTCCAGCACGCCTACCAGTTCGAGGCCAGGCTGATGATGAAGTACAAGGACCTGCTGGAGCGCATGAGCGGCGCCAACATCCCCGTCACGCAGGGCGTGCGCGACGTGACGGCGGACTACCTCGCGAAGTGGACGGACCTGCAGGCCCGGCTCCAGGTCATCAAGAGCCAGGACATCCCCGCCTTCAACGAGGTGCTCCAGCGCGCGGGGCTGCCGTTGCTGTACTTGCCGAGGCCGATCAGCTGAGGCGGTGGCGGAACGAAGCCATCACCACGGTCCCGGAATCCGAGAGGGTGCTGCAATACGTGGATTCAGGAGAGGGGCAGGCGGATCACCCTCCCCACACCCAGCGGGACGTAGTCGTCGCCGTAGGCCTCCTGGAAGGCGGCCATGGCCTGGGCGCCGGAGCAATGGGTCGCGCCCACCTTGACGACTCCCTGGGCCTGGATTCGTCCGACGATCGCAGCCACCTCCTCCTCCGGGGTCTGGATCAGGTGGAGGCCTCCCATGAGGCCGATGACGGGCCGGCCCGAGAGCTCGGCTGCCCGGGAGATCATCTCCAGAACCCCGGGGTGGGCGCACCCCGTCAGCACGATCGGACCGTCCTTCGTGTCCAGGATCAGGGCCTGTTCAGGGATGGATGCCCCCACCACACCCGTGGTCCGGATGCCCGGTACGATTTCCTGGCCCGGGGATGCGTCGATGGCCTCCAGAGGCCCGGAGAAGGCCTCCGTCGTCCCCGCCGGAAAAGCGTCGAGAACGTAGAGCTCCGGCCTGACGCCCGAAGCGAGGAGAGCCTGCATCCCGCTCGTGTGGTCTCCATGGGCATGGGAGATCACGATGGCGTGTACGCGTGAGGGATCCTTCCCCAACACCCGCATGTTCTCCAGGAGAATCCGGCCGTCGGCCCCGGTGTCGAAGAGAACCGTGTGATCCGGAGTCTCCAGGAGGGCGGCGAAACCCCATCCGGTCTGGAGGTCGTCTTCCTCGGTCCAGTTGTCGAAGAGTATGGTGAGGACCAATTCCCTCCGTGAGGCGTCCTGGCCGGCGGCGTCCGCGTGGACCAGGGCGCCGAGGAGGGGAAGGAGGATTGCCGAACCGATGGTCACGGCGTTCATCTGGGCCTCCTGGAAACGGTGAACGGCATCCGGCCCGATCCCACGACGGGCCTCCGCCCGAGACCAGCTCTACGCGTCGAACAGCCCCTCCACGGTGAGGTAGCGCTCGCCGCTGTCGCACAGCATGCAGACGATCATCTTACCCGCGTTCTCCGGCCGACGAGCCAGGCGCAGGGCGGCATGCACGGCCGCGCCGGACGAGATGCCCACCAGCACCCCCTCCCGCTCGGCCATCGCCCGCGTCGTGGCGAAGGCTTCCTCCTCCGAGACAAGCACGATCTCGTCGATGAGCTCCCGGTCCAGGACGCCCGGCACGAAGCCCGGCGCCGTGCCCATCATCCGGTGGGGGCGGAAGCGGCCCTCGGAGATGAAGGGCGCTTCCGCGGGCTCCACGCCCACCACGCGCAGCTCCGGCCGGCGCGGCTTGAGGGCCTCGGCGACGCCGCACAGCGTGCCGCCCGTCCCGAGGGGTGCCACGAAGACGTCCACCCGCCCGTCGGTGTCCCGCCAGATCTCCTCGGCGGTGGACTGCGCGTGGGCCAGCCGGTTGTCCATGTTGTCGTGCTGGCAGACGTAGAAGGAGCCCGGCGTCTGCTCGTGGATCTCCATGGCGCGCGCCTTGGCCCCCTTGGTCCCGAGCTCCGCGGGCGTCAATACGAGCTCGGCGCCGAGGGCCCGTAGCACCCGTCGCCGCTCCACGCTCTGGATCTCGGACATGCACAGCACCACCCGGTATCCCCGCATGCGCCCTATGTAGGCCAACGCCATCCCGGTGTTGCCGGAGGTCGCCTCCACCAGCGTGGTGCCCGGCCCGATGTCCCCGCGCTTCTCCGCCTCCCGGATCATCCACAGCGCGGGCCGGTCCTTGATGGCAATGGGGTTGAAGAACTCGCACTTCCCGAGAACGGTGGCGCTCCCGCCTTCATTGATGCGGCTCAGGGCCAGCAGGGGGGTGTCGCCGATGAGGTCGAGGATGGAGTCTGCGCAGTTCACGGGAGTCGCGGTGGAAGACGGTCGGCTGGACTGATCCTGGCGGGACGACTCAGGCGGAGGTGACCGGGCCGGCGGAGAATCCGCCGGCCCGGCTCGTTGGGGGAGCGCGGTCAGGTCAACCGATATTCGGGTTGTTGTTGCGCTCCACGTCGGGAAGGGGGAGACAGCGGGTATCGCCGTACGTTCCGCCCTTGTGGTACGCCGTGCCCGGCGCCGGGTCCAGCGGCAGAGACAGGCGTCGGATGTCGAAGAAGCGGTGACCCGTCAACCAGAGGACGCGATCGCGTTCCTGGACGACGTGTGCCTGGATCTCCGCCGGATCGCTGCTCGTGAACGCGGGAAGTCCGGCGCGCTCGTGGAAGGCGTTGATGATGGATACCGCCGTCGCACCGCCCTGCACCTCCGCGATGATGAGCTGGGCTTCGTCGTAGCTGGCGATGGCGATGGGCGTGCCCTGGCTCTGGTACTTTTCCTGGAACCAGATCGGCGTGCCTTCGGTCGCCGTGTACCCCCCGTCCACGACCGGCACGCGGGGGTCCGGCATCCCCATCCACGTCAGGTCCCGGTAGTTGGGCCCGACGCTCAGGGCGTCGCCGCCCGTGGGCGGATTGCCACTCTGCGAAAAGACCCTGTTGTACCGTCGCGATGACGCGCCCGACGCCGTCATGTCGTACACGAACCCGTCCGCGACCCCCTGTGCGTCGGTCACGGCCTGCTGTCCCTGCCCCATGTCGAGGTAGGCACGGGCTCTCCCGACCCGGGCGAGGTTCGCGAGGTTCGCATCCCCCGCTCCCTGTGCCGCCGTAAGGGCCACGCCGAATCGGACCACCGCCGAGTCGAGCAGCTCCGTGCTGCTCATGGCGGGTGACAGGTCGATGGCCGCCTCGCAGAAGCCCTCCGCGAGGGTCACGTAGCTGTATCCCGCGTACGCGGCAGCCTCCGCCACGAGCTTCTGGCGTTCCGATACCTCCTCGTCCGTCCACTCCTGCAGGTAGCCGAGGATGTTCTCCGCCGACCATCGTGCGGTGGACAGAGGCTCGTACACGCCGAGAGCCGTGCAGCCCGACGTGCCGTAACGCCCGTCGTCGGGCTTCACGTCGCGCCGGTCGTACGGCCACCGATCGGCCGTCTGTGTCGCGTCCACCATCTCCTGCGAGAGCACAGCGCTGAGCGCCACGTACGCGCCGAAGGCGCACTCGAAGTCGCCGATAGCTCCGTTCACGAGCAGCGTGGCGTTCTGTGGCACCGCCAGCCCTTCGGCCGGGATCTGCTTGGGCGTGTCCACGTTCAAGGCGCTGTCCAAGCTGTTGCACGCGGCGGCGAACAGCATGACCGCCAG
>CAZPZU010000021.1:14108-27815 GCA_964591135.1 uncultured Gemmatimonadaceae bacterium
CGCCAGTCGCGCGAATCGGCCGAGCCGTGTTCCGGCCGGCCCGTGATTGCGTCGAATGTTCATCCCCTGTCGTCCCGCGTTCGAAGTCCGGTTCGTCCTGTTCGAAGTCGTCATTGGGCCCTCCTCAGAAGCCGACGTGGAGGGTGGCGACGAACTGCGCGAGCTGCGGCAGCACGTCCTGTTCCCAGAGCGAGTAGCTTCCGCCCCGGCTGCCGCCGTTGAACGTGGCCTCGGGCTCCAGGCCCGGGTACTTCGTCCACGTGAACAGGTTGCGGCCCGCGAGCGTGAGGCTCAACGAGCGCGCCCCGATCTGTCCCGCAATCGTGCTCGGGAACTCGTACGTGCCCGAGATCTCCCGCAGCTTGGCGAAGCTCGCGTCGTGGATGAGCACGTCCACCAGCCCCTGCTGGAGCTCAGCGATCTCGACGGGATCGTAGTCCAGGGGAACGTAGTTCTCCCGGCAGAGATCGAAGAAGAAGCAGCGTACACGCTGGTTACCGTCCAGCTTCTTGTAGCCGGTCTTGAAGTCCACCTGACCGAAGAGCTGGAAGTTCTTGAACAGCGTGAAGGTCATGTTCACGCCGCCGTTCACCTTCGGGATGTTGCGCCCGAGGTAGACGTTCGGTGCGACGAGGGAGCCGCTGGCGTTGTAACAGGGCGTGGTGCCTCCGGATCCGTCGTCGCAGACCATGGAGCTCTTGTCCACGTTGCCGTCGGATCCGATGGTGGCGCTCACGACACGTTGCGAGAACCAGGAGCCCACCGGGTAGCCGATCCGGTGCCGTACATAGGAGCCGGCCTGCACGAAGTCCTCCGACGTCACGTCGCCCAGGCTGACCACCTCGTTCTGGTCCGTCGACACGTTGAAGCCGACGTCCCATGCGAGGTTCTCCGACTGATAGGCGGTGCCGTGTACCGTGACCTCGATGCCCTTGTTGTCGATGCGGCCCGCGTTGACCCACTGGCTCCCCGTGAAGCCCGTGGATGGGGCGATCTGTCGGAGCAGGATCGCATCCCGCGTATGCTGGTTGTAGTAGGTGAACTCCAGGCCCAACCGGTTGTCGAAGAACCCGGCGTCGAATCCGACCTCGACCTCGCTGCTCCGCTCGGGACCCAGGTCCGGGTTGCCCACCGTTCCCGGCGTGACCGTGCCGACGTCGTTCGGGCCCGTGACGGGGCTGAACGTGCGCAGCGCGGCGTACTGCTCGGGTTGCTGTCCGGACTGGCCATAGGCCGCGCGCAGCCGGAGCGTGTTGACGGCCGGCAGCTGGAAGAAGGGCTCCTCACTGAGAACCCACGTGGTGCTGACCTTCGGGTAGTACACCATGTTGAAGTTCTTGCCGAACGCGCTGTTGTCGTCCGCTCTCAGCCCCACGGTGAGGAAGCGCGTGTCCTTCCAGTTGATCTGTTCCTGCCCGTACAGGCCCACCGTCGTGTTGTTCACGAACGTCTGGAGTCCGGTGCGGTTCTGCGTGGTCGCGTCCACCGCGGTCAGGCCGGGAACCGGGAAGCCCTCACCGTAGGCTTCGACGTAGTCGTCGTGCCTCCGGTAGTACTGGCCTCCCACGGACGTGCTGGCCTGGACGTCCGGGAACAGGTCGAACTTCGCCGTCGCCGAATAGTCCACCGTCGTGTAGTTGACGCGATTGTCCACGACGTCGGCCCAGCCACGGTCTGCGAAGGAGTCGTAGTACGTGTAGCGGTCGTCGTGGTTCATCAGGTCGTGGTCCTGCGTATGCGTCTGGTCGATGCCGAAGCTCAGACGGTGCGAGAACCAGGGCGTTGGGTTGTTGCTGATCTGGACGCTGCCGATGAACCGGCCCAGGTCCTCCCAGGTGAGGTACAGCGCGTGGTAGGAGTCCGGGGTGCCGCTCCAGAAGCCGCGCCTCATGGGATCCGAGATCTTGTCGGGGCTCATGAAGTACGTCGTCCAGGTCACGCCGCCGCAGCCGGCCTCGCAGGCCAGGTCCGTTCGGCCGAGCATGTAGGCGAAGTTCCCGTCGACGCGCCACTGCTCACTGGGCGTCACCGTCACGTTGAGGCGGGTATTGCCCCTCTTCACCAGGTTGGTCGGCTCCACGCCGGTGTTGTGCTCGTAGCCCGCGGACAGGAAGTACTGCACGAAGTCGTTCCCGCCGCTCATGCTCCCGTCGTAGCTCTGCAGGTATCCGTTCTTGAAGATATTGGTCGGGGTCTCGCCCTGGCTGCTCCGCATGTCACGCCAGTTCTGCTGGAGCTGGTCGAAGTCGATGGAGGTGAGAACGCCACCCGGCATTCCCCAGTTCGTCCACAGCCGACCGGCGGGGTTCGCGAACCAGTTCGAGCCCTGCTTGACCTGGAGGGTGAAGCGCGTCGCGCCTCGCGTGCCGCGCTTGGTGATGATCTGGATCACGCCGTTGGCGGCCTCGGTCCCGTAGAGGGTGGCCGCGGCCGGTCCCTTGATCACCTCGATGCTCTGGATGTCGTCCGGAGACAGATCGCCGAGGCGGGAGATGCTTCGCGACCCGAAGCCCTGATTGATGGGACCGGCGGCCTCGTTGTTGTTGACACGCACGCCATCGATGTAGATGAGCGGCGTGTTCGAGAGGGAGAAGGTGGATGCGCCGCGGATGTTGATGCGCGAGGCGCCCCCGATCTCGCCCGTCGAGGCGAGCACCGTGACCCCCGCCACCCTGCCGTTCAGCACCTGCTGGACGTCGGTGACCGGTGCCTTGAGCGCGATGGCGCTCGCATCGAGCGTCGAGACGACGTTGCCGATGGCTCTCTTCTGCGTCGCACCCGGGGTCCCGGTGACCACGATGGCGTCCAGCGAGATGGCCGTCTGCTTCAGCTCGAAGCGCATGCTGAGGTCACCGGGGTTCGCGTCCTGCACCACGTCGGCGTACCCGATCATCGTGACCTGCACGCGCACCGGGCCGTTGTTCACGTTCAGGATCAGAAAGCGGCCCTGCTCGTTGGTGAGCCCCCCCTGGTTCCGTCCGACGATGAGCACCTGCGCGGACGAAATGGGTCTGCCCGTCTGTGCGTCGACGACCATGCCCCCGATGGAGTTCTGCTGGGCCGCCGCCTCGGCGGGCACCAGGGTCACCATGGAGGTCCCCAGCGCCGCGACCAGGAGGATCCACAAGCCGCGTCTCGCGCCTGCGAATCGTCCCGTGAATCGCGGAGTCTTCCTCACGTTCTTGCTTCCCATCATCCCCCTCCTTGCCGGGGTGAAACCGGCCACATGCCGGTGAAAACAAAGAATGATCCCCATGCGAACCACAGCAAAAAAGCCCGCGTCCCCGCATGGGCGGGACGAGGGCACGCGAGCATCTGAATGAGCTTCCGAGTATGACACCGTGGGCACCGTCGCGTGCCACCAAACGTCTTGTGTCCTGAAACATGTTAGGGGTCTCCCAGTGCGGCAATGACCCCTCGGAGACGCGTGGCCAACCCCCGTCGCTCGGCCATTAGCCGATCCCCGCCAACTCCGTCTGGTTCAGGATGTGGAAGAGACCAGCCCTACTTCTTCCGATGGTGCAACGCCACCGGCTCCGTCACCTGCTTTCGCTCCCACCAGTTCTGGTAGAGATCGACGCTGAACATGAGCAGGAGCATGAAGATGACCATCCACTGGGGGATGTAGGGGAAAGGCGTTCCGTTCGCCTCCATGTGGGCGGTATGCCCACCCTCGAGCACCAGCACGAAGCCGATGAGGAGAAGCACGAAGAGCCCCAGGATCTCGAACTCGGGATTGGAGGTGAGGAAACGAGCCAGCGGCGAAGCGAATACCATCATGAGCGCCACCGATACCACTACCGATCCGGCCATGACGAAGAAGTGGTCTGTCATGCCCACCACCGTCAGGATGGAGTCCACGGAGAAGAGCAGGTTCATGCCCACGATGAGGGCCACCACGTCCCGGAACCTCGCCGCCGGCTGCACCTCCGAGTCGACGCCTTTGAGCTTGATGCGAAGCTCCTTCACCGCCTTCCAGACGAGGAAGGCCCCGCCGGCCCATAGCACCAACGCCTTACCATTGAGATCGCCGGAGAAGTCGACGCCGATGAAATGGTCGTCGAAGGTGAACAGGCTCACGGTGGCGACATTCAGGACCAAGCTCACGATCGCCAGCAGCGCTATGCGGAAGAGCATGGCCAAGGCCAGCCCCCAACGCACCGCCCTGGTGCGCTCGGCATTCGGGAGCTTCTGCGCAACGATGGTGATGATGATGAGATTGTCGGCGCTCAGGGCCACCTGAATGAGCGTGATGCCGAACAGGCTCGCCCAAATGGCTGGGCTGAAGAGGACGTCGAGCATGGATGGAAGCGTCGGGCCGATGAGGGGAGGTGAGAATCGAGATGATGGTGCTCACGTGGGGCGACGTCCAGCGTCGCGCGGCATGGCTGGCGCTTCCCCGGGGCCGCCGCCAGGGAAGCTCTGCACAAGTATGGCACCGCGCGCGACCCATGCTATCGCATGGGTGCCCCGGGGCTTACGCTGCTCAGAGAAGGAACGACGACGAGTCGTAGCCTGAGCTACGGCGAGGAGAGACGAACCATCAGCGGCGTAGCCCCGTGACCCCATGACCGATCTCGCCGTCCTCGCCCAGCACGTGGTCGACGGCCACGCCGACGAGGTGTCGCGCCTGACGCGAGCCGCCCTCGACGAGGGCCACTCGCCGGCCGACGTCCTCGAGCAGGGCCTGATCGCCGGCATGCGGGTCGTCGGCGTCCGCTTCCGCGACAACGTCATCTTCGTGCCCGAGGTGCTGGTCGCGGCGCGCGCGATGAAGGCCGGCATGGCGCACCTGGAGCCCGTGCTAGCCGCCAGCGGCATCGAGCCGGTGGGCACGTTCGTGATCGGCACCGTGAAGGGCGACATCCACGACATCGGCAAGAACCTGGTCGGCATGATGCTGAAGGGCGCCGGCTTCAGGGTGGTCGATGTCGGGGTGAACGCGCCGCTGGAGAAGTTCCTGGCCGCCGTGGAGGAGCACCGCCCCGAGCTCGTCGGCATGTCCGCGCTGCTGACGACCACGATGGGACAGATGAAGGTCAACATCGAGGCGTTCCGCAAGGCGGGGCTGTTCGAACGGTGTCGGGTGATGGTGGGGGGCGCGGCCGTGTCGGAGGACTTCGCGGCCACGATCGGCGCGCACGGCTATGGAAAGGACGCCCCCTCCACCGTCACCCGGGCACTCGAGCTGCTGGGCGAGGTGCGGGCCCCGCGCGAGCCGTCCGGAGGCTGACGGTGGGCTTCCGCGTCCGCTTCCTGCCGGAAGACCGCTCCACCGTCCTGGACGGTCCGGTGGATCTCTTCCTGGCCGCGGCGAGCTGCGACATCTGGACCGAACAGCCGTGCGGTGCCCGCGCCGTGTGCGCGAAGTGCCGCGTGCGGGTCGTGGAGGGCGCGGTGCGGGTCACGCCCACCGACGAGAGCCTGCTCACCGCCCGGGAGATCGCGGACGGCTGGCGGCTGGGGTGCCAGGCGACGCTCGATGACGACGTGACGCTCGCGATTCCGCCGCGGACCCGGTCCACCGCGACGAAGTCGTTCGGCGACGCGACGCTCTTCGCCGACGGGATCGTACCGAACGACGTGCCGTCGCCTGCGCGGGACGGCCGGGCGTTCGGCGTGGCCGTGGACGTCGGGACCACGAGCCTCGCGGCCGCGCTCGTGGACCTCACGACGGGGCGGGTGGCCGCGACGACGTCGCGCGTGAACCCCCAGGTGCGGTTCGGCGCCGACGTGGTCTCCCGCATCCACTTCGCGCAGGAGCACGCCGACGGGAACGCACGGCTGCATGCGGCCGTCACGGAGGCCATCGGCGGGATGATCGCCGAGCTGGCGCTAGGCGCCGCTGTCGCGGCCGAGCACATCGTTGCCGTCGCCTGCGCGGGCAACGCGACGATGACGCACGCGACGGCCGGCGCGGACGTCACCTCGCTGGGGCAGGCGCCCTACCAGGGTCTCTTCACCGACGAGCGCCGCGGGCCGGCCCATGCCTTCGGGTGGCGGACCCACCCGGAAGCCGTGGCGTGGCTCCTGCCGATGGTCGGCCACCACGTGGGCGGCGACACGGTCGCCGCGGTGCTTGCCTGCTCGATGGACCGAGCGCCGGAGTGGCAGCTGCTCGTCGATCTCGGTACCAACACCGAGGTCGTGCTGGGCAGCAGCCGCGGCCTGATCGCGACCTCCACGGCGGCGGGGCCCGCGTTCGAGGGCGCCAACATCGAGCACGGGATGCGCGCGGACCCCGGCGCGATCGACCGGGTTCGCATCCTCGGGGACGGCCGGTTGCTCGTGGGCACCGTGGCGAACGACCGACCGCGGGGCATCTGCGGGAGCGGGCTCATCGACGCGGTCGCCGAGCTCCACCGCGCCGGCGTCATCCGCACGAGCGGCTATCTGAGGAGCCGCGCCGAGTGCGAGGAGGCGGGGGTGGCGCGAGGCCTGTGCGAGCGGGTGGTGGAAGCACGAGACGAGCAGCGCCGTGTGCGGCTCGACGGCGAGGTGACGCTCTCGGCGGGAGACGTGCGCCAGCTGCAGCTCGTGAAGGGATCCATCGCCGCGGGCGTCGCGCTGGTGATGCGCCACGCCGGGGTCGGCGTGGAAGACCTCGAGACGGTGCACATCGCCGGCATGTTCGGGAGCTTCGTGCGCAAAGCGTCGGTCCTGGCCGTCGGGCTCGTGCCCGCCGTCGATCCCGAGCGCGTGCACTTCGTGGGCAACGCCGCGGGCGTCGGCGTACGGATGGCGCTCGTGGACGCGCGGGCGCGGAGACGGGCCAGGGACATCGCGGGGGACTGCGCGTACCTGGAGCTGGCCGGCCACCCGGGCTACGAGGACGCGTTCGTCGCGGCCATCCCCTTCCCGGAGAAATGATGAAGCTGGTCGCCGACGAGACGAGGGGGCGCATGCGGGAGGCCGCGGTGGGCCTGCAGGACGTGCTGACCTCCGTGGCATCGGACGTTGTCGCGCGCATCGGCGAGCGCTGCCCGTATCGGGCGCGGGGGGATCGTTGCACCTTCGCGGGGGGCTGCCGGAATCAGCGGCGGGAAGGCGGAACGAGGGAGGTCGTCCTGCGTTGCGCGGGGGACCACGAGCTGCGGAGGCCTGCCCCGTGAACGGCCGAGAGCGGATGGACGTCGCGATGCGCCTCGGCGTTGCCGACCGCGTGCCCGTGATGTGTCAGCTCGCCCTGGGGCACTACTTCCTCAACGCGGGCCTCGACGCCATCGAGGTCTGGCACGACGGCGACGCGTTCGCCGAGGCGTTGATCCGGCTTCAGCGGCGGTACCGGTTCGACGGCATCCTGGTGAACCTGCCGGGCCGCGACCCCGACTGGCGACGCTCGATAGCGCGGATCGACGAGCGCGGAGAGGAGCGCATCGTCACGTGGAAGAACGGGTGGACAACGGTCGCCCCCACCGACGACAACCCCCACGTCTACCGTGCCGACGGCACCCGGTATTTCCCCTCATTCGAGGAAGTGGAGCCGGAGCGGCTGTACTACGTGGAGCCGCACGACCTGTCGGGGATCACCTATCCCTACACATGGGGCTTCGATGCGGAGCCGGCGGTGCCCGGCCCCGGCTTCTTCCCGCGCTGGCACCACGACACGATCCGCACCGTCGTGGAGCGGGTGGGCGCGGAGGTGTCCGTGCACGGCGAGGTCTTCTCGCCGTTCTCGCAGCTCATGGAGCTCCTCGACTACACGTCCGGCCTGATGGCGCTCCTGGACGACCCGGCGAAGGTACACGCCTGTCTCGAGCGGCTGACGGAGGGAGCGATCGAGCTCGCCGGCGGGCAGGTGCGCGCCGGCGCGCACGCTGTGCTCGTCTCCTCGGCGTTCGCCGGCGCGGGGCTGATCTCGCGCGACCACTACGCCACGTTCGTCCTGCCGTACGAGCGCAAGCTCGTGGAGGGCATCCACGCGAGGCACGACGTGCCGGTCTACACGCACACGTGCGGTGCGATCGGCGATCGGCTCGACCTCATGGAGGCAACGGGCACGCAAGGGATCGACACCCTGGACCCGCCGCCCCTCGGCACCGTCGACCTCGCCGACGCGAGGCGCCGCACGGCGGGCCTGTTGTTCATCAAGGGTAACCTGGACCCGGTGAGCACGCTCCTGCTGGGCACACCGGACGACGTGCGCGCGGCCGCCCGCGAGCGCATCCGCATCGCGGCGCCGGGGGGCGGCTACATCCTCAGCACTGCCTGTTCGGTGGCCCCCCGCACTCCACCCGAGAACATCATGGTCCTGCGCGAGGCCGTGGAGACGTGGGGACGGTATGATGAGCCTGCTTGAAAAGGTGAGCCGCGGCGCGGTGATCGTCGGCGACGGCGGTATGGGCACGGAGCTGCAGCGGGCCGGCCTCGAGCCGGGCGGCTGCGGCGACGCGTGGAACCTCGCGCACCCCGCCCGCGTGCGGGACATCCAGCGGCGCTACGTGGACGCCGGCGCTCGGGTGCTGCTCACCAACACCTTCGGCACCAATCGCTTCGTGCTGGCGCGCTACGGGCTCGAGGACCGCGTGTCCGACATCGCCCGGGCCGCGGTGGCCGAGGCGCGGGCCGCGGCCGACGGGCGCGCATGGGTGCTGGGAGACGTGGGGCCGTGCGGGGGGTTCCTCGAGCCCCTCGGCGACGTCGTCGCGAACGAGCTGGAGGCGACGTGGCGGGCGGCGATCACGGCGATGCTCGAGGTGGGCGTAGACGGCATCGTGTTCGAGACCATGACCGCGGTCGAGGAGATCGTGCTGGGGATCCGCGTCGCCCGCGCGCTCGGCGCCCCCCTCGTCGTCGCGTCCATGGCGTACGACGCCGTGCGCGGGGGCTACCGGACGATGATGGGCGTGTCCCCGGCGGACGGAGCGCGCGCCTGCATCGAGGCAGGTGCCGACGTCGTCGGCGCCAACTGTGGGAGGCTGGAGCCGGAAGAGTTCGTGCAGGTCGCGCAGCAGATACGCGAGGCCACGGACGCCCCCCTGATCCTCCAGCCCAACGCGGGCCAACCGCGGCTCGAGGGGGACGCAATCGTCTATCCTCGCGACCCCGCGAGCCTGGCGCCCGCGCTGGTCGAGCTGGCTGGCCACGCGTCGATCGTAGGCGGGTGCTGCGGCACCACGCCCGCCCACATCCGGGCGTTCGCCGAGGCGAGGGGCCCTCAGAACAGCTCGAAGCTCACGCTGCCGGAATAGACGAAGTCGTGCTGGAACTTCCCCCAGTACCGATTCCATGCGTCCCGGGCCTGAACGTCCACCAACAGCCCCCGGACCCGGGCGGTGAAGCCGGCCCCCAGGTCTCCACCCCACGTGAAGCCGTTGGTCGGGAGCGTGGCGCCCACGTCGTTGGGCTCGGTGGGGTCCCCGAACGAGTAGAACTTGCCGCCGCCGCCCACGAGCACGTACGGCTTGGCCGGTCCCACCTCGAGCCGGGTGGGCAGGATGATCTGTACGCTCGTCAGCGTGACGGTCGCCGGCACATCCAGCCACGTCGTCACGATGTCGGGAGGGATGTACAGGTCCCTCAACGTCTCGATGGAATGGGCGGCGAGGAGCCACGTGTCGAAGGAGCGTAGCACCTCTCCCCGCACGTAGGCGCTCTTCCCCAGAGGCATCTCCACGCCGATGCCCGCGATGAACGCACGCCCGAGGGACGTGTGTGTCCACTCCGTGAGCCCGTCGCCCGAGAAGTTCTTGAAGTACTCGTAGAAGTACGTGTCGGGAGCCAGGAGGCCGACGCGGGGATAGACGCGCGTGCCCCGCGGCATCTGGGCCTGGAGCGTGGCTGGCAGCGCCGCGAGCCCCGCGGCGACCAGCAGAACGGAATACAGGCGCTTCATCGTGAGGGAGCGACCGGATTGCAGGAACACTCGACGCGACGTCCATCCCGATTCCCGGAGTCGCCCGACCCCGAAACGCTAGACGCACCGGTCCCCCTGCGGTAGTCGGGAGCATTCCGACGGCCCTGTAGGTATTGGTCCCCACGTCTTCCGGGGCGGTCTCGAGTACTCCTCGACGACCCTGGTGCGGCGGCATCGTCAACCCGGGGACGGACTGGTCGGATTCGCGATGTCCACCCATGATCAACGGGAGGTCACCCCGCTCCTCAGGAGACCATGTCGACCCTGCCTCCCGGTACCGAGGTTTCGATCCGGTCGGACACCCTTCGAAGGCTCAACTTCCCTCCTCCGCGGGAGGCGGTACTCCTGGTGGCGGTGCACGAAGCTGCCCTCAGGGCCCCCGGCAACCTCCATACCCAACTCATCGGCCTTCTCCAGGGCGACCTGGTCTGGGCAGGCGCCCTCAGCGAGCACCTGCTCACCGTGGTGTCCGAGGGGGGCGGAGATCCTCGTCAGCTCCTGGGAGACGCCGTAGGAGTCGGCCCCCGGCTCTGGGACCTGGTGTGGCCCACCGAGCTGGTGGTGGAGTGGGGTCCTCTCGGCACGATCTATCGGGGTGAGCGTCCCTGGATCGTGATCGGGGCCGTGACGGGGGGCGATCTGCTGGCGGTTCCCCTGAACGAGGCCTCGAACCCGAAGTGGTTCACTCCCACCCTGACCCAGGACGAGGTTCAGATGCCCGGGTCATCCAAGGATTCGCAGCTGGAGCTGTCCCACGTCTGGAGCTTGCCCCGATCGCTCGAGGCCCTCGGGTGGGTGGTGCCGGAGGCTCGAGACAGGGTGCTCGCCGCGCTCCGCAGCTACTTCTGATGACCCTCGCGGCACGACTACTTGACCTGGATGTTCCCTCCCTCGACGTCGTTGGGATTCGCCGCGACCGTCTCGAGCACGTAAGGGACAAGGAATTTCATGCCCGGTTCCACTACATGTGCTCGTCCGAGGCTTCCCATCGCCGGACGCCGTCATGAGCGAAACGGAGGAGGAATGCGCAGGCTTCGCCCCCCCGGCCGAGCCCTGCCGGCTCTGGGCGCGGCCGCCGCCGGCCTCGCGCTCCTGGCGACCTGCGCTCGTGAGGAGGAGCGCCCTTCGGAGCCCCCGTACGCCGACGTCCTGGACCTGGCGGGGAGCCCGGACAGCGCCCGGGACGCATCCGCCTTCGCCTTCTCGGATCTGGGCGCCTGGCACATGTTCGGGCTCCCCGACCCGGGAGATGCCGCCGGCGCGGGATTCACCGGGCCGCTCCTCCTGGTGGGCGGGGGCATGTGGGTCGGCCGCGCCCTGGTGGGGTTCCGTGCCTGGACGGACACGGCCGACGCCCCCGTGGCATGGACCCCCTCGACGGGGAGCGGGAGGTCGTACCTCCCGGGTCGCCTGCACCGCGCCCTCCGGGCGGATGGGATGGAGCTCACCCTCGACCTTGTGTTCGTGTCGGAGCGGAGCGCGCTCGTGCGGGCGACGCTGGCCAATACGGACTCCGAGCCCGTGACCTTCACCCCGGGTTGGGGAGGTGACGCGTCCCTGACCCCCGCACGGATCGTCCCCACCCCGACGGGCGTACGGGTGGTGCCGGACGGGTCGGGGTGGGTGGCGGAAGTGCGGGTCGACGCCGACTCCGCCACGGAGGTGGACGTGGACGACGGGCCCACCTATCGGATCCGCGCCGCAGCCGTCACGCTGGCGCCCCGCGAGCGTGCGACCCGCTTCGCGCTGGTTTCGGCATACAAGAGCGCGGCCGCCCTGGAGGCCGATCGGGGGCGTCGCGAAGCCCTCCTCGCGGAGGCCCCTGCCCTGATGGACGAGCAGGTGCGCCGCTGGAACGGGTACCTGGCCTCGATCCTGTCCCGCCTGGCCCCGGACGCCACGGAGGCCCACCGGCGCGTGGCCGTGAAGGCGCTGGAGACCCTGATGTCCAACTGGCGGAGCCCCCTGGGGGACCTGCGCCACGCCGGCCTCTTCCCGTCCTACGCCTACCCCGGCTTCCACGGCGTGTGGTCCTGGGACTCGTGGAAGCACGCCCGGGCCCTGGCCCTGTTCGCGCCCGATCTGGCCGAGGACCAGGTACGGGTGATGCTGGACTGGCAGGACGAGGCGGGCATGGTCCCCGACGTCATCTACGCCGACAGCGGCGAGAACAACTGGCGCGACACGAAGCCGCCTCTATCGGCCTGGGCCGTGGCCGGCATCGTGGACGCCACCGGCGACACGGCATTCGCCCGGGAGGTGTACCCGGCGCTCCGCGCCTACCACGCGTGGTGGTACGCCCACCGTGACCACGACGGCGACGGGCTGTGCGAGTATGGCTCCACCGACGGCACGCGCATCGCCGCCGCGTGGGAGAGCGGGATGGACAACGCCGTGCGCTTCGATTCCGCCACCATGGTGGCCAACGGCCCGGGCGCCTGGTCCCTGGATCAGGAGTCGGTGGACCTCAACGCGTACCTCTACGCCGAGAAGGGATACCTGGCCGCCCTGGCCCGGGCGGTCGGGCGCCCCGACGAGGCCGAGGCGTACGTCCGCGAGGCCGAGGATCTGGGCCGCCGGATCCGGGACGTCATGTGGGACGAGGAGGACGGGTTCTTCCACGACGTCCGCATGGAGTCCGGCGCGCCCATCCGCGTGCCGGGTCCCGAGGGCTGGATCCCCCTGTGGGCGGGCGTCGCCACGCCGGAGCAGGCGCGGCGCGTGGCCGCCGTCATGATGGATCCGGAGCGCTTCCTGTCGCGCGTGCCCCTCCCCACCCTCGCCATGGATCGCCCCGAGTTCGACCCCACCGACGGGTACTGGCGCGGTCCGGTCTGGCTCGATCAGGCGTACTTCGGCGTCCGGGGGCTGGAGCGGTACGGACTGACCGCCGAGGCGTCGGAGCTGTGCACCCGCCTCCTCGATGGACCGGAGGGGCTGACGGGGCGCGCACCGATCTTCGAGAACTACGACCCCCGCACGGGCCGGGGGCTGAACGCGCCCCACTTCAGCTGGTCGGCCGCGCACCTCCTCATGTTGCTGGACGCGGGCGACGGAGCGCGGCCGTGAGACGCGCAGTCGTGGTCGCGGCGGCGTGCGCCGCGGTCCTGGTGGCGGGAGCCGGCCGAGCCGCGGCCCAGGCGCGTTGGTCCGATCCCTCCGTGATCGACGTGGGCCGGGAGCCCCCCCACGCGTCGTTCGTCCCGTATCCCGACCGCGACGCGGCCCTCCAGGGCGGCACCCCGTCGCCGTGGGTCCTGTCGCTGGACGGCCCGTGGCGCTTCTCCTGGGTGCCGCGGGCCGGGAACGCACCCGCGGGCTTCGAGGACCCTGGGTACGACGACGACGGATGGGGGGAGATCCCCGTGCCCTCCAACCACGAGATCCAGGGCTACGGCGTGCCGCTGTACCTCGACGCCGGCCTTCCCCCCGGACCGCCGGGATTCGTGGACCCCGAAACGAACGCGGTGGGCAGCTACCGGCGGTGGGTGGACCTGCCGCCGGAGTGGGAAGGGCTCAGGGTGGTGCTCCACTTCGCCAGCGTGGGAGCGGCGGTGGCCGTCTGGGTGAACGGCCACGAGGTGGGGTACGCCCAGGGAAGCAAGGTGCCGACCGAGTTCGACGTGTCGTCGGCGCTGCACGCTGGCCGCAACCTGGTTGCCGCCCGGGTCTGGCGGTGGAGCGACGGGAGCTACCTCGAGGACGTGGACTTCTGGCGCCTCAGCGGCATGGACCGGGACGTCTGGCTCCAAGCCACCCCCACCGCCTTCGTGCGGGACGTGGTGGTGCGGGCGGGGCTGGACGAAGCGTACGTCGACGGGCGGCTCACCGTGGATGTCGCCCTCGCCAAC
>CAZPZU010000021.1:27915-58613 GCA_964591135.1 uncultured Gemmatimonadaceae bacterium
GCGGCGGTGGAGGTGGGGGTCGAGCTCCTGGACCCCCGCGGGAGGACCGTCCTCGAGCGGCGCGCCTCGGCCTCCCTCGGCGCGGGGAGCGCCGACACGGTCTCGTTCCGGGGGGACCTCCCCGCCGTCGCACGCTGGACCGCCGAGACCCCCGAGCTCTACACACTCCTGGTCACGTCCCGCCCCACGGGAGGGCCGCCCCAGGTGCTGCGGCAGCGGGTCGGCTTCCGCACGGTCGAGGTCTCCGGCGGGCTCCTGAAGGTGAACGGCGTGGCCGTCACGCTGCGGGGGGTTAACCGTCACGAGCACGACCCCGCCACGGGGCGGTACGTCTCCGAGGAGCTGATGCTGAAGGACGTCCGGCTCATGAAGGAGCTCAACATCAACGCCGTGCGGACGAGCCATTATCCCGACGACCCCCGCTGGTACGACCTGGCTGACGAGCACGGCCTCTACCTCGTGGACGAAGCCTTCGTGGAATCCAACGGCACCAGCTTCGCCCCCGACTCCACCCTGGCCGGGAAGCCGGAATGGCGAGAGGCCCATCTCGACAGGCTCCGCCGCATGGTGGTCCGTGACCGCAACCACCCCTCCGTGATCCTCTGGTCGCTGGGGAACGAGGCTGGTGATGGAGCCAACTTCGAGGCCATGTACGCCCTGGCGAAGCGTATCGACCCGTCCCGTCCGGCCGTGTACGAGATGGCGGACCTGCGCGCCCACACCGACGTGTTCTTCCCCATGTACGCGCGGATCCACACGCTGGAGATCTACGCCGCCGAGCGGCGCGACCGGCCCCTGATCCTCTCGGAGTATGCCCACGCCATGGGCAACTCGGTGGGCAACCTCGGTGACTACTGGGACGTGATCCGGGCCCACGAGCAGCTCCAGGGGGGCTTCCTGTGGGACTGGGTGGACCAGGCCTTCCCCGTGGTCCGGGACGGGCATCGGTACTGGGGATACGGCGACGACTTCGGCGGGCACACCGGTGGGGGGAACTTCTCCGTCAACGGCCTGGTGGCGCCCGACCGCTCCCTCCATCCCCACGCCTGGGAGGTCCGCAAGGTGTACCAGCCGGTCGCCTTCCGCGCGGTGGACCTGGACCGGGGGCGGATCGAGGTGGAGAACCTCCACGACTTCCTCGACCTGGGCGGGTTCTCGCTCCGATGGCGCGTCACGACCGCCGCCGGAACGGTGGGGGAGGGAACCGTCGCCGACGTGGCCGTGGATCCGCTCCGGTCCGCGGTCTTCGACCTCCCGCTCCCGCGCGCGGAGCCGGACGAGGGATACGAGCGATTCCTCGAGGTGGAGCTGGTGGCGCGCCGCCCCCTGGATCTCCTCCCCGAAGGGCACGTCCTGGCATGGGAGCAGTTTCCCCTCGATGCCCCCGGGCCGCGGAGGGGGGCGGACCTCCGCAAGGTCGCCAAGATCCGGGTGACCAAGGGGGACGGGCGTCTCGTCCTCCGGGGCGAGGCCACCGACTTCCGTCTCGACCTCGACCTGGTCCGGGGGGAGATCGCCTCCTTCACCTACCTGGGCCGGGAGCTGGTGTCCGCCGGCCCCCGTCCGAACTTCTGGCGTCCGCCGACGGACAACGACTACGGCAACGGGATGCCGGAGCGGCAGGGCGCGTGGCGCGAGGCCTCCCGCGAGCAGCCCGTCGCCAGGGTGGAGCACTGGCAGAACTCGGACCGCGACGTCGAGATCGTGGTCGCCCGGGACCTCCCGTCCGTGGGATCGCTGCACGTGACCCGGCTCCACGTCTTCGGGAACGGCGAGATCCTCGTGTCCAGCTCCCTGGAGACGGGGCGGATCGGGCTCCCGGACCTGCCCAAGGTGGGCCTGACGATGGTCCTCGCGGACAGCCTGCGGAGGGTCGAGTGGTTCGGTCGGGGCCCCCACGAGAGCTACGCCGACCGGAAGCGGGGCGCGAAGGTGGGGCGGTGGTCCGCCGAGGTGGACGACCTGGCCCACGTCTACATCCGGCCCCAGGAGACCGGGAACCTCACCGACGTGCGCTGGATCGCTCTCAGCCGGGCGGACGGCGTGGGCATTCTGGCGGTGGCGGACAGCGTCATGAGCGTCAGCGCTCTGCCCAACCCGGACGCCGACTACGACGGAGGCCCGGACGAAGAGCTGCGTCACGCCTGGGACGTACGCCCGCGGGGCCCGGTCTACCTCGACCTCGACCATGCGCAGATGGGCGTTGGAGGCGACACGTCGTGGGGAGCCCGGGTCCACCCGGAGTACACGCTACCGCCCGGCCCGTACGCCTACCGGGTCCGCCTCGTGCCCTTCGGGCCCGGGGGGAGACCGCTGGAGGTGCTGGCCCGGGAGCGCTGGTAGATCGGGCCCGGCTCGGTGGGTGTTCCATGAGGCACACCTCGTGCGCACCGCACGGCGTTGACACACCTCCCCCCCGGCCGTCTACTACCGACCACCCACCCCAATAGCGACAAGAAGACCATGGACGCAAAGAGGATCCTCGCCGAGGCCAGGGGAATCCAGGATTGGATCGTGGAGCGCCGCCGGCGCATCCACAGGCACCCCGAGCTCATGTACGAGGAGGTGGAGACCAGCCGGCTGGTGCGCGAGAGCCTGGACGAGCTGGGGATCTCCTACCGGTGGCCCGTGGCCGAGACGGGGGTGGTGGCCACGCTGGGGTCGGGGGACGGGCCCTGCGTGGCCCTCCGGGCCGACATGGATGCGCTCCCCATCCACGAGGAGGCGGACGTGCCCTTCCCCAGCGAGATCGACGGGAAGATGCACGCGTGCGGCCACGACGCCCACACCGCCATGCTCCTGGGTGCGGCCCGCCTCCTCAAGGCCCGGGAGGCCGAGCTCCCCGGCGTGGTGAAGCTGTTCTTCCAGCCCGCCGAGGAGGGGGGTGCAGGAGGCGACCGCATGTGCGCCGAGGGTGCTCTGGAGAACCCGACCGTCCAGCGTGCCTTCGGCATCCACGTGTGGCCGTTCGTCCCGACCGGGACCGTGGCGGGCCGCGCCGGCACCTTCCTGGCGGCCACCTCGTCCATCCAGATCCGCGTGACCGGGCGGGGCGGCCACGCGGCCATCCCGCACCTGGTGCTGGACCCGGTGGTCACGGCCTCCAAGATCGTCGTCGAGCTGCAGACCGTCGTCTCACGGGAGATGGATCCGTTGAACTCCGCCGTGGTGAGCGTGACCACGCTCCGGGCCGGCGACGCCTTCAACGTCATCCCGCCCCACGCCGACGTCGGCGGGACGCTGCGCGCGCTCACCATGGACGACCTCCGTTTCCTCCAGACACGGGTGCGCGAGGTCGCCGAGCACGTGGCGGCGGCGAACCGGTGCCAGGCCGAGGTCACCTTCCCCGGCGTCGACTACCCCCCCACCACCAACGACGAGCACTGCTGGGCGGTGGCGCAGGAGGTGGCGGGAGAGATGCTGGGCGCGGAGGCGGTCCTCGAGTCACCGCCCATCATGGGGGGCGAGGACTTCGCCTTCTACGTCCAGAGGATCCCCGGAGTCTTCGTGGGCCTGGGCATCCGGAGCGAGGAGGAAGGCTCGACCTTCTCCGTCCATCATCCGCGCTTCAAGGTGGACGAGAGCGCGCTGCCCATCGGGGCGGCGCTCCACGTGGCGTACGCGCTCCGGTCGTTGGAGGAGCTGGCGAGGGCTTGACCCGTGACGCCTCGGACCCGGCGCGCTACAGGTGTATCACCTCCGCCGACGGGTGGAGCCTGATCTGCGTCTGTCCGCGAGTGAATCGGAGATAGACCCTCCCCGCCTCCGCACGCGGCCCGCCCGAGAGATAGATGGGCTCGACGTGGGGCGGCGGATCGACCAGCTCGACACCGAAGGAGTGCCAGCCCCTGCCGTCGCGGCCATCGCGGGACTGCTGGAGCAGCTCCTTGAATTTGGCCTCCAGCCTGAACGGGTCGCAGGCGATGGGTTTCAGCGCGGCCGGCAGTGTCTCGCCCACGCGCCTCTCCATCGCGGCCCTCGCTTCCAGCATCGACAGATACCCGTCCATCGAGACACGACCCAGGGATTGGAACGCTTCGTCCACGACTCGGAGTGTCAGCTCGTAGGCCCGAACGAAGTCCAGGCAGTGCTCCCGCTCGGCAGCCTCGTTGAGGGGGGTGAGCTCACCGGGCATGATCAGGTAGACACGATTCGGGCTTCCGCGCTCCCAACGGTCGAGATAGTTGGCAGGATTGCGCGTATCCTGGTCGGCAGCGAAAGCGTCCAAGTGCATCGTGTAGTTCGTTTCGTAGGTTCCAGTCGTGAGGTACACCGCGGTATTGACGCCCGGATCGGCCCTCACCAGAGGCATGAGGCTCGCGCGGAACATCGACCGGTTGGCTTGGACGCCGAGCCTGCCCGCAGCCGCCGAGGGAACGGCACCCATCGCCGTTGCATTGATCTGACAACGCGGAACGACGTAGTTCCGCGGCTCCGTGACACTCCCCGAGGCGATTTGGGTCGCAGTTTCGGGGGTATCACCCAGCGCGAGGTAGACCTCCCGGAGAGTCGCTGGACGGGGGTTCGTGACCAGTGCCATGGTTCCTTCCCTGTTCTTGGGTCCCGCGCTCACGCGCGCTGACGAAGACAAGTCGGACGCGTGGCGTTGAACCGCGACAGGGGTTCCGCGCAAGCGCGGGCAGGAGCCGGCTAGATCCCTCCCACGGAGAGACACCTGAATCCTAACGCCGAGCCGACGGAGCGGGCGAGACACGGGGGGCAGCCGCGCCGAAGCGTGGTCCGTAGCCCCTTCACTTGGTTACGCCGCCCCCCCCCGCCGCCGGGAGGGCCACCCGAAACTCGGTAAGGCCCGGACCCGAGCTCAGGTCGACCGTGCCCTTGTGACCGAGGACGACGGTCCGCACCACATCGAGTCCGAGTCCCCGCCCTTGCCCGACTTCCTTGGTGGTGAAGAAGGGCTCGAACACCCGCTCGCGGTCCGCAGCGGGGATCCCGGGCCCGTCGTCGACGACCCGCACCACGACGATGTCGTCGTCCCGCCCCGCCCCGACGGAGATGCGAACCGATTGCTCGGCCGCCTCGATCGCGTTGTCGACCAGGTGCATCCACACCTGGTTCAAGTCCGCGACGGATCCCGCCACCGCGGGCACGTCGCGTTCGACGCTCAGCTCCACGGAGACCCCCTTCCGCAACGCCTTCGCCGACATGAGCGCCACCGTGTCCGCGAGGTGGTCCTCGAGCACGATGGCCTCGACGGCCGGAGCGCGATCCATGTGCGTGTGCTTCTTCACCGCCGCGACGAGGGAGTGGATGCGCGCGGCGGCTGACGAGATGCTGGCGCCCAGTGCCCGGGCAGTGGCGTCGGCAGCCACATACCGCAGGACCACCGCCAGGTGCGCGGAATCCAGGGCCGGGGCCGCCGCGTCGAGGTCGGTGACCGTGAGGCCGTGCTCCGCCAGCGGGTAGGCCAGGCCGGGGTCGGCCCCGTGTTCGTCCAGCCACGCCGTGAGCCGATCTTCGAGGTCGGCCAGATCGACGGGCGACATGGGCCCGGTCGGTACCCGCCCGGCCGCGGCCTCGAGCGACTGGAGCGCCCGCGCCGCCTCCCCGTCGAGGCCGGCCGCACCGAGCGTGCGTGCCGCGGCCATCGCGTCCGCCCTACAGACCTCCAGCTCACCCGCGGCGCGCGCGACGGCCGACGCCGGATTGTTGAGCTCGTGGGCCAGCCCCGCGGAGAGTCGACCGAGGGCGGCCATCTTCTCCTGGTGCTTGTCGTCGGCCTTGAACACCCGGACCCGGTCGAGCATCTCCTGCACGCACGCGGCGGTGAACTCGTAGCACGCCCGTGTCATCTCCTTGATGTCCTCGAGACGGATCAGCAGGAACTCGACTGGTCCGTCCGCCACGAGATAGCCGCGGGGCGCGGTGATCCTCGAGTAGGGGAGGTATCCCGTGATGCGGCCGGGGGTGATCTCCCTCATCTCCCGGGTCACACCGCCCTGATCCATCCGGACCGAGAAGCGACCCGAGATCAGGACGAAGAGCCCCTTGAGGGCCTCGTCCCCCCCACGGAACGTCGCGCCGTCGCCTAGACGATGGAGCTCTCCGTGGTCCACGAGCCACTCGAGTTGATCGCGGGGGATGTCGGCGAGCGCCGGCAATGCGGCGAGACGCTCGACCAATCCTGGCATCGCGGCCCCCCGGTGGGGTGTCGCCACTAGTCAGTGGCCGGCCTCCCGGCCAGCCGGGTGACGAGGATCTTCCAGTGATCGAGGCCGGCGAAGAAGTTGCGGACCTCGACCCTCTCGTTGAGCCCGTGGGCGAACTGGTCCTTGTCCCGCATGAAGAGCCCCGCCACGCCGTACGTGGGGATCCCGCCCGCCCGGATCTCCTTCCCGTCGGTCCCGTAGGAGGCCTGGGCCGGGATGACGCTCACCCCGGAGAAGCGTGCGTGCACCGCCTCTGCCACCGCGTCCATGATGTCGGTCCGGACGGGTGACGCCGGGCTGGCCTTGGGATCGTCCAGGGTCTCGATCCGCAGCCCCGGCACCGCCGCGACCGAGTCCAGGGTGCTCCGGACGTCGGCGACGGTCACCCCCGGGAAGATCCGGCAGTTCACCGTCGCCGTGGCCGACTGGGGCAGCGCGTTCTCGGCGTGGCCGGCCCGCAGCATGGTCGCCACGCACGTCGTGCGGGTGATGCCCACCTCCTCGGGCTCGTGCCAGAGGACCTCCGCTGCGTGCGCGTCGGCGGGGTCGTCGGCCAGCGCAGCCATGGCCTCACCCACCTCACCGGGCACGACCTTCGACATCGCCCGCAGGTACGCGCGGGTGACGTCGTTCACCATCACCGGGAAGCGGTACGCCTCGATGTTCTTGAGCGCCGTGGCCAGCTCGTAGATGGCGTTGTCGGTGCGCGGCGTCGAGCTGTGGCCGCCGGGGTTGGTGACGGTGAGCTCGAAGGTCGCGTAGGTCTTCTCCGAGGCCTGCACCACGTAAAGGATGGGCTTCCCGTCGGGGTCCATGGCGCCGCCCCCGCCGTCGGCGTTGAGCGCGAACTCGGCGTCGGTGAGGTCGCGGTGGGTGGTCACCATCTCCCGGGCGGAGATCATCCCCGTCTCCTCGTCGCCGGTGAAGGCGATGATCAGGTCACGGGTAGGGACAAAGCCCTCGGCCTTCAAGCGCAGGAAGGTGGTCGTCAGCATCGTGACGCCCATCTTGTCGTCGGACGACCCCCGCCCGAAGAAGTAGCCGTTCTCCTCCACCAGCGTGAACGGGTCCCGCTCCCAGTCCTTGGCCAGGGCGTCCACCACGTCCATGTGACCCAGGAGGAGGATGGGCTTCTCGCCCGACGAGCCGTCGCCCCGGTAGCGCACCACCAGGCCCGCCGACTCCTCGCCGTTGCCCTTGGTGAAGGGGAGGACGTGGACGTCCTCGGCCGGGAAGCCACCCTGCCGGAACTGGTCCGCCAGGTAACGCGCCACCTCAGGTACCCTTCCCTGCCCCTCGGCGCTGCGGATGCCGACGATGGTCCGGTAGATCTCCAGCGCCTTCCGCTGGTAGGGTGCCGTGTACTCCGCGCTGGAGTCCTGGGCGGCGAGTGGGGCGGGGGCGCCGGTCGCCATCGCGACGATCGTGACGAGGGCTGCGATGTAGGTCGGGTTCGTGCGCATGGGCTTCGGGGGCAGACGGGTGGTCCTCGAGGAAGGCGCGAAGGTAGGTGCCAACGGTGCGGGGTGGCAACGGAACGAGGCGCCGACTCCCCCACATGCCGTAGGCGAGGAACCAAGTGTCGATCCGGGAGCGCGCCGGCTCCCGTTGCACGATTGTCGGACGATCGGCAGTCGACGGGCCTGCGTCATCGTTCCCGCGGCGTGGTGGTCCGGTCCGGGGCGTCGCCGACCCGATGTGGCTTGCCGGGCCGCCGGGACGGGCCGTGACGCGGATCGGTCGATGGCACGCCGCGGCTCTCATCCGTCCCCGCTGACACGGCGTCGCGACGGAGGTGACACCAAGTATCGGCCAGGAGCAGCTTCTGCATGCGCAAGCTCACCCTTCTTCCGCTCCTCGCGCTGGCCCTCGCCTGCGACGACGGCACGCTCGTCCAACCGACCCAGGAGTTCGACGTCACCCCCCAGGCGTCGAGCCACCCCGCGAATCCGTTCATCGGGTCGTGGTGGGGCATCGATTGGGAGGACGGCAGCCTCCATCGGGTCGCCATCAGCCATGAGAATGCGGCGGGGGATATGCAGGTCAACTTCGGGGACGACGCCATGTCCGCGTGTGGCGGCCTGCCGGGCAAGTATCACGCGATCGGACGGATCGTATCGGAGAATGTGCTGAAGGTCTTCGATCTCGTCGCGACCTGTCAGGGACGGGACGGAGCGGTTCTCGAGTACGGGAGCGTGGTCGGTTACGAGTATGTCCCGGCGGACGACCAGTTGCGCTACTGCCTGGTGCCCGACGACACACCGACCGTATGCGTGATGTCCCTCTCGCACGAGAAGCCCGAGAGCTGACCGGCGGCACGACGAACCGGGTACGCGACGCTGTTCGCACGGGTGGAGGAGTCACCCCATCGGGGGCCCTTCCGCCACGGCGAGCTTCGGCCGTCGTTCGAGCGCGGTCGGACTCAGGTCCGACCGCGTCCCTCGCGAATCGAGTCCAGCAGGGACCTGGCAGCGAGGAGATCCGCCGTGTCGAGGCCCTCGGCGAATCCGCCATAGACCGGCGATAGGAGCTCGTCCGCTTCCTCCGCCCTCCCCATTCCGCGAAGGAGCCTGGCGAGGCTCGTCGCGGCCCGAAGCTCGTAGGACCTGGCTTCCTGGGCGCGTGCGACGTCCATCGCCCGTCGGAAGGATGCTTCCGCTCCCGCGGGATCGGGCTGCTGAAGGCCGAGCAGCAGTTCCCCCCGAATGCGGTGCTGCTCGGGCTCGTGGATGCGCTCTCCCGTCGCCTCCACCTCCGCCAGGCCCGCTCCGACGGAGTCGAGACCTTCCTCCGCACGACCGGTCTTCGCCAGGGCTTCCGCCAGCAGAGCCGCGTGGAATGGCCGCCAGACGGCCCACTGTTGATGGTCGAGCTCCGCCAGGCCTTCCTCCATGACGGCAACGCCGCGTTCTCGATGGCCTTTCTGGAAGATGCACCAGCCCTTCATGAAACGGGCCCAGGTCACGATCTGTGGCATGCCGTGCTCGATCCCCAGGCTTCCCAGCCTCTCGGCCTGACGGTCCATAGCCGAGAGCTCGCGGAGCCACATGAGAACAACGACCTCCTGGAGAAGGAGAAGGTGGAGGACGACGGCCCGTCCCCTCTCCTCCCCCGCGCGGCACGCTCGTTCGATTCGCGCTCTGGCAGCGTCGGGGCGACCCACCAGCCACAGCACCAGCCCCGTCTCGCCCTCGATGTACAGGTCGGGATTGTCCATCCACGCCGACAGGAGAGCTGCGTGTCCGTCCGGATCGTACAGAGCACGGAACCGATCGTAGTGCGCCAGGGCTTCGCCGTGGCGACCTCGATTGGAGGCGTTCACTCCGAACCACGCGTGGCTCATCGCCTTGAGCGCGGCGGCGTCCTCGGCATCGGCCAGACCCAGGCACTCCTCGAGGAACCCTCGGGCCTCATCCTGCCGCGCGCGATAATGGCAGATGGCGGCGAACCCGGCCGAGATCCAGAACCGTTGCGTCCTGTCACCCAGCCGCTCCGAGAGCTCCCGCGCCCGCTCGAGGGCGCCCTGGGCCTCGGAAACGCCGTGATCCTCCACGCCATACCAGATCGACCCGAGGGCCATCTGCATCTCGAGCTCCGAGTGGTCCCGTTCCGGAGACCGCGGCAGCGTGCGCATGAGCTCCACAGCCCGCCGTAGGTGACCTACTGCCTCCACATGCGCCGCCGCGCTCAGGGCCCGGCCGCCGGCCTGGTGCAGGTAGGCCGCCGCCTTCTCGTTCAGGCCCGCCTCTTCGAAGTGACGCGCCAGCGGAAGCGCCACCTCCTCCGATCGCTGGCCGTACAGGCTCTCCACCGCCTCGCCGATCCGTGCGTGAAGGTGGGTTCGCTCCACGGGATCGAGGCGATCGTACAGATACCGCTGATACAGGATGTGACGGAACGTGTACTCGGACAGCTCCCACGCTTCGGCACGGCGGACGCCGTGTGCGCACACCAGGTGATGGCGTCGGACCAGTTCCTCCCCGACGATCCGACCGAGATCCTCCTTCGTGCATCCCAGAGCGGACGCCACGACCTCCAGCGTGAATCGCTCTCCCTCTACGCTGGCCACCGTGAGCGCACGAAGCGCGTCCCTCGGGAGCCGCCCGATCCCCTCTGCGATCACGGCCTCCACCCTGGGCGGCAAGGCGCCCCAGTCCACCTCTCCACTTCGTGTCCAGTGCCCGGAATCGTCCCGAACGAGCACGCCCTTCTCCTGCATTCCGCGGAGCAACTCCACCGTGAAGAGCGCGTGCCCCCGCGTGTGCCCGAACAACGTGTCGGAAAAAGCCGCGTCGAATCGGCTCGGCATGGCGCCGAGGACAGCGTCCAGGAACGCACGGCTCTCCCCCTCGCCCAGTGGCACTTCGATGGCTCCGCTTCGCCTCACGAGCTCGTGTACCACCGGCTCGAGTGGATGCCGAGCATCGTTCCTCCCCAAGGCCACTTCCGAGGGCCGGTACAGGCCCAGGATCAGGATTCGGCTCCCGCCGAGCTCACCGGCCATGTGGAACAGCAGATCGATCGAGCCCGCGTCTACCCACTGGAGGTCGTCGAGCACGAGGAGGAGCGGCCTTTCCCGGGCTACGGCTCGGAGCACGCGGGTGTACTGGCGGAACAGGGCTGCCTGGGACGGAGAGGGTTCCGGGGATGCCTCTCGAGACGCGACCAGGTTCGTGAACGCGTCCCGCCAGGGCGCATCGCCCGCCTCATGAGCCGAAACGCGCTCGAGGAGGTCGCCGGTGGGCACGAAGGTGCCCACCAGATCCCCACCCACGGTCACGAGCGCTGATACGGTTGTGGGAAGCAGATTCCACAAACGTCTGGCGTGGCCGCTGGAGATAGAGCCGGCCGCCCAGCGGGCTTCCACATCTCCCGTGAGGAGGCCGAGGACATCCCGGAAGACAAGATACGGATCGCCCGCACCCGTGTATGCCCTGCCGTTCCCGGTCGCGACGACGAGATCCCCTCTCCCCTCCATTCCCCGACGGCAGAACTCCTCCACCAGGGCGGTCTTCCCCGTACCCGCCTCCCCGGTCACCCAGCCCAGGCCCCCACGGCCGGCGAGGGTCTCCTTCAGGAGGTGCTTCAGCTTCTCCAGCTCGGGCTCACGCGATACGAAGGGGAGGGGGAGAGGCTGTACGGGCACGGACGGTCTTCGTCCGTGGAAGGGGCGATCCCACCTGCTCGACGCCGGGGGGAGTCCCGTGGCAGGTGGTGCCTCCGGCTGAGGGGCGGCATGCCGCGGGGAATCCCCTGGCGTTTGGAGTGTCTCGAGGAAGGCCCCGAGCTCTGCGGGCGGCTCAATGCCCAGCTCGTCTCGAACCAATCGTTCGTGTCGGCGACCGAACTCGACGGCGTTCGCCCGGTCACCCGCCACCGTCAACGCATGCATCAGATGAAGGGCGACTCGGGAGTTGATGGGATCCCTGGTGATCAACTGCCGCCACCACTCCACGGCACGGACCGGGTCGCCCCCGGCTTCGGCCCGCAAAGCCAGCGACTCGATGGCCTTTTCCGCCTCCAGCGAAAACCGAGAGCGCTCGGCGTCGAGCCAGCGTTCGAACTCCTCACTGCTGCCGGGCAGATGGAATCCGTCCATGAAGGGGCCCCGGTACAGACTCACCGCCGACTCCAGATCCTCCGCAGCCACGGCTTCCGAGAAATCCTGCGTGTCAACTCGGAGTAGGGTGTCGTCCACACGCAGCGTCTCGCCGTCGCTGGTCACGACGGCATCGCCCAGCGCCTTTCGGAGGCGGTAGACCGTGTCCGCCAGCAGGTGGCGAGCTGACTGATCGGACCGTTCGGGCCACAGAAGGCCCACCAGCTTTTCCCGGCTGAGCCCCGCACTTCCCTCCGCCCCCAGCAGGGCCAGGAGCGCCATGCGCCGGCGCGGCACGACGCGGCTCGATAGCGGCCCCGCGGCACTTTCGAGCGTCACGTTGCCGAAGAGCCTGAGGAAGTACATGCGACGACACCCGGATGCGTGCGGATAACGTGTCCCTCGCAATGTCGAGTGTGGCCGGAGGCGCGACAAGACGGCGTCGACGCCGGGGAGCCAGCGGGGTGTTGGCGCTTCGCCCTCCGCTACTCGACACATGACGGGGCGGGTCGCCCCATCGCCTTGCTTGCCACGCGCCCGCCTGCGTTGGTCTGCCTCTCGATTCTCGAGCAACGGCAGGGGGGAATCGTGTCGGGCGTCGGCGCCCCGATCGAGGGCCGGCGTGGTCCGGTCGGTTGGCGAATCGCGCAGCCGCAGGGTATCGTCGCTCGAGACGTCTACCTTGGCGGGAGGTTGGACGATGTCGACTCGTGTCGGCAGGCAGGCTGTCGTCGTGGGCGCAGGCATGGGCGGGCTGACCGCCGCAGGCGCGCTCGCGAACCACTTCGAACACGTCCGGGTGCTTGAGCGCGATGTGCTGGCGGCCGACGGCTCGGCCCGGAGCGGCATCCCTCAGGGGCGGCACGTGCACGTGCTTCTGGCAGGGGGGCACCGCGCGATCTCGGAGCTGTTCCCGGACTTCGAGGCCGATCTGCTCGCGGCCGGCGCCGAGCCCGTGCGGGTGGACCGGGACGTGCGGCGGGAGTCCCCGGGCGGACGGACGTTTCCGCAGCGCGATCTCGGATTCGACTTCTACGCGCAGTCGCGGCCCCAGCTCGAGGGGACGCTGCGAGGGCGGGTGCAGGCCCTGCGGAACGTCACGTTGGAGAGGGAGTGTCGGGTCCGGGCGCTCACGTCGAGCGACGGCGGCCGCACGGTGGACGGGGTGACGTATGTGGACGCAGACGGCCGGAGCCACGAGCTGCCGGCGGACCTGGTCGTCGAGTCGTCCGGCCGCGGCAACCTTACGTACGCCTTCCTGGAGGAGACGGGGCAACCGCTGCCCGAGGCGACGACCATCGGCGTGGACATGTGCTATTCCACCGCCGTCTTCGAGATTCCCGAAGACGCCCCTACGGACTGGAAGGGCGTGTTCGTATACTCGAAGCCTCCCGACAGTCGCAGCGCCATCCTGATGCCCCTCGAGGGAAGACGCTGGATCGTCAGCCTGGGCGCACGCCTGGCCGAGGAGCCGCCCGGGGATCCGGACGGGTACATGGAGTATCTCGGGGCTCTGCACTCACCGACAATCCACGATGCGGTCTCGAAGGCGAAACGCGTCGGTGGGATCGCGCGGTACCGGTTCCCGGAGAGCATCCGTCGTCACTACGCGCGGTTGGGCTCGTTTCCCCGTGGGCTGCTGCCCACGGGCGACTCCGTCTGCCGCTTCAACCCCATCTACGGCCAGGGGATGAGCGTCGGCGCCCAGGAGGCTCGCGCCCTCGACCGTCTGCTCACCGAGCGAGCCGGCGACGCCGATCCTCTCGACGGCCTCGCCACCGCCTTCTTCGAGGCCGTCGAGGATGTCATCGAAACGCCGTGGATGAGCGCGGCCCTTCCGGACCTGGCCTACCCGGGTACGCGGGGAGAGCGACCCGCCGACCTGGAGGCGCAACTGAAGAGGGCCGCCACGCTCAACAAGCTCGCCGCGGAGGATGTGCGCGTGAACCAGGTGCTCCTGGAAGTGCGTCATCTGGTGAAGCCCCACAGTGTCCTCGACGAGCCGTGGCTGGCGGAGCTGCTGGACGAGGCCATGGCGGGCGCCTGAGGGAGAGGACAGTGGGATCCGACATCACGACCACGCACGTCGAGACCAACGGAATCAGGCTGAGGGTGGCCGTCGAGGGTGACGGTCCCCTGGTGATCCTCGTCCACGGGTGGCCCGAGCTGTGGTATTCGTGGCGGCACCAGATCCCGGCCCTCGCCGCGGCCGGCTGGCGGGTGGTCGCCCCCGACGTGCGGGGCTACGGCGGGAGCGACAAGCCCCACGAGGTGGAGGCCTACGGCATGCGGACGCTCACCGCGGACGTCGTGGGGCTGATCGACGCCTTCGGGGAGGAGCGGGCCGTGCTGGTGGGGCACGACTGGGGTGCGCCCATCTGCTGGCACACCGCCCTCCTCCACCCCGGGCGCGTGCGGGCCGTCGCGGGACTCAGCGTCCCGTTCTTCCCCCGCGGCCCCGTGTCCCCCATCCAGATGTACCGGACCCTCTACGCGGACCGGTTCTTCTACCAGCTCTACTTCCAGGAGGAAGGCGTCGCCGAGGCCGAGCTGGAGGCGGACGTGCGCACCGCGCTCCGGAAGATCTACTACGGTGCCTCGGGCGATGCCGAGGGGCCCCCGCCGGTGGGCGGCGGCAAGCATCCATCACAGAGCCTGCTGGAGGGCAGGATCGATCCGGATCCCTTCCCCGCCTGGATGTCGGAAGACGACCTGGACTATTTCGTCGCGGCTTTCGAGGAGGGCGGCTTCCGGGGCCCCATCAACCGCTATCGGTGCCAGCAGCGGGACTGGGAGGAGCTCACCGAGCTCACCGGGGCGAAGATCCGGCAGCCCAGCTTCTTCATCGCCGGCAGCCGGGACCTGGTGCGTAATCTCATCCCCGGCACGGACCTGTACGTCGACCCCGGGGCGCACTGCACCGACTTCCGCGGCCAGGTCGTCATCGAGCGGAAGGGCCACTGGATCCAGCAGGAGGCGCCGGAGGAGGTCACGGAGGCGTTGCTTGGGTTCCTCGGGGAGGTGTGACTCTAACGCGCCTCCCACACACCGACGCCGTCCCTGATCACGATCCGCGTGCCGTAGATCTCCGACATCTGAGCGAAGCGCTCGAGGATCTTCCGCCCGAGCTCCGGGTCGGCCAGACGCGGCGTGCCCTGGTGGGGCCGCGGCACCCTGAACCCGATGTCCACCGGGTAGAACACGATCCGGGTCGCCGTGTGTCCCTCGAAGGTGACCACGGGAACGACGCTCTCCCAGACGGCCGGATTCGCGGGATGATAGGCCGTCGGGAACCCCGTTTCAGGGTCCGGCTTGGACCGCGAATCGTAGTAGTCGGCGGCGAGCGCCTCGATCCCGAGTCCCTGGCCCTCGATCATGTCGGTCGGCACCGGCTCGATCGTCTCGTTCTGCATGAAGAAGTCGCCGAGACTGTAGAAGATCGGTTTGCCGTCGTAGATCTCGACGCCCCTCAACGTGTGGGGCCCCGAGATGACGAACGCGTCCGCCCCGGCGTCCATGCACTTCTTGATGAACGCCCTCAAGTGCTCGGTCGCGGGTGCGGTTTCCCGCCCGATGTCGTGGGAGTGGGAGTACACGATGACGTGGTCCGCCTGCCGCGCCCCGTTGCGGACCGAGCGCAGGATGCGGTCCTCGTCGATGGCGTTCACGCTGCCTCTCGTCCCGTTCTCGGGCCCCTGGACGAAAGTCGCGCCCCCGAACCGAACCGGTTGCGTCTCCGACTCGGGAACCGTTCCCCCGGTCGCTTCCACGAGCTTGCGCAGGTCCGCCATCTGGGCGGGCGCGAGCACGTTGGTCTGGCTCGTCCTCAGGGCGTTGAGGCCGGGTCTCCCCCTGACCTCCGGTCGAGGGTCCGACGCCCGCGACATGGGCGTGAACGACGTCGCCATGCCGATCAGCGCGATTCTCCCGTTCGGCGTTTCGAAGTATTTCGCCTGGGCCGCCTCCCCCGCGGTCATGCCGACGCCCGCGTAGACCAGGTTGAGCTGGTCGAGGAGCCGCATGGTCTCGAACATGCCCTCCACGCCGTAGTCGGTGGTGTGGTTGTTCGCCATGTTGAAGAGGTCGAAGCCCATCCCCTTCATGTCGGTCGCCGCTTCCGGCGGGCCGAGCTCGTAGTTGCCGCCATTCTCGGCCTGCGGGTATCCCTCGAACTCCCACAGGCGGAAGAGGTTGACCTCGAGGTTGACGACGGCGACATCGGCAGCCCGAATCGGCTGGACGAGCGCCATGAACGCGGGATCGTTCCCGAACATCCCGACCTGGCGTGTGATGAGCGCGTCCCCGGCGGCGGCCATCGTCCACGTCGTGCCGGGAGGAACCGGGTCCTTTCCCTGTGCGGTCGCGGTCGTCGTTCCCGCGACGTTGGCGAGAATCAGCAGCGCGATGGACCACAACCCGCCGCTCGCTCGTGCTAGTCTCATGACCATCTCCTGACAGTCGAACCAACAGTGTGCAGGCAAACGTCACTTCGGTGGACGGAGCGCGTGGCAGGGGGCGCGTAGAAGATCCGTACGTGAAGAACGCGCGCGAAGCTTCTGCGCGAGTCTATCCGCGTCTCGGGGTGGGGGCAACACGTCCGAGCCCCGCGACCATCAGGGTTTCTCTCTAGGCGGGCGCTGATGGGCAGGTGCAGCTCGCACACTTGCGTGACGGCGCGGTGAGTCGGGAGATGACCCCGAGTTCGTCCGACACCTGCTCGCCGGGGTGACGCCCGCGCGACGGATCCCCCGTGCCGCTTTGTCCTACCTGGATGTTTGTCGGTGTCGCCGACACCTGCTTCCCCTACATGCTGATCGTGGTTCAGGGCGGTCCTGCCAGATGGTCATGTCGGGCACAGTGGCTGGTAAGTGGTTGACTCGGTACGTGTTCCGGGCTTCATGTCGGTGACAGCGTACAGGGCTGTCGGCGACAGGGTCTTGTCACAACGGTTGTCACAAACGCGGAACCGCGGCACGCCATCCTCCACGCTCCGCTCACCAGACGCAACGTGGGTAATGATGATGCAAGGCGTCGTCCTTGGTTACCAGCGGTGCGTCGTGAAGAGCCGCGTGCGCCACGATCAGCCGGTCGAACGGGTCGCGCGTCCAAGTGAGGTCCTCAGCCACGTGGGCTAGCGCCACGAATGATGCGTCGCAGACCGTGAGCCCGAGAGCCGTACGCAGCTCATCCATCACCTTCGCGGCGGGGGCCGTGACACGACCTACCTCGAAGAGGTACTGCAGCTCCAGACGGACCATAGGCGAAACCCGTCTGTCATCCGAGTCTCGCAAGGCACTGCGGGCGGCCGGTGACATCCGTTCGTCAGCGCCTGCATACAGCCAGGCGACAACGTGCGTGTCGAGATAGATCACGGCTTCCACTCACCCGACCAATCCACGTGCACCAGGGACTCGGGATCCCCGGAGAGATAGTCGGGATGGGGCCGCAACGCGGCGAGGCGGCTGGCGGCTTCGGCGGGGACAATGCGCAGCCGGCGGCCGTTGCGTTCAATCTCGATGGGCTCTCCCGTCTCGAGAATCTGGTCGATGACCCGGTAGAGATCGGCTCGTAGGCGGGAAATGGAGTAGGGCTGTGTCTTGGTCACCTGGCAACCTCGGGACGGTACGGTACAATGTAATTAAACGTACGGTACGTTACCTCTGTTCTCAAGAGCGCTGAGGATTGTGTCAAGCGTGCTGCTCACTACTCCGGGAGCGGGGGAGCGGCGGAAGGTCCGTCTCACGACCATCACGATCATGGGAACGAGGAGAGGCTCTGCCCCGCGGATCCAGCGTCTGCGCCGCGCTACGGGCGACCTCTAGCCCAATACCGATAGGCCCCGATCCACTTCCAGCCATCCGGAGGTGGATCCGGCAGCGGCAGGTCGAGGATCGGGATCCGCTGGCGCACGCCCTCCCGGCGGCACACCGCGACGATCTCCTCAGCGTCCGTGAGGTCGACCATTTCAACAGTGACCAACACGCCCAGCACACTGGTCTGGAACGGCACCGCCAGGTACTCGTCGATCATCGTGTAGAGGCCGGTGACCTGCTCGGACTCGTTGTAACAGTCGACCGTCGCCTGCTCCACGAGGTCACGGAGCTCTGTCTTCGTTGGCTGCCGACGGTGCACCACGATCACATCACCTCTTCGTCGTACTCGATCGTCAAGCCGTGAATGTCCTCGGTCGGCGCCTCGGCGGTCTGATAGCCCATCCCCCGATATCCCTTGAGCCGCTTCTTGAACATGCGTGCCAGCATGGGCACGTCCCGATCCACGTAGTCGTAGATCCTCACGGACGTCTTGCCCTGCTGGTCCCGGTGGAGCCGGCCCGCATACTGGACCAACGTCCCCTTCCACGCCACGGGCATCGTCAAGAACAAGGTGTCGAGACGGGCGTCATCGAAGCCTTCGCCGATGAAGCGGCCAGTGGCAAGTACAAGGCGCTCCTCGCTGGCAGGAACGGCCGCGAGCTTCTCCATCGTCGCGCGGCGCCGCTTCTCGCCCAGCCCGCCGCGTAGGACGACGAGATTGCGAGCCACTCGCTCGAGCCGCTCCGCGAGGAAGTCGAGGTGGTCTCGCCGCTCCGTCAGGATGATCGGAGAACGTCCGTCCTCCAGCGCACGGATCACATCGTCCAGAATCAGCGTGTTGCGCGCCTCGTCCGATCCGAGGCGTCCATAGATCTCCTGGATGCCCGGTGCGCCCTCCGGGTCGTCGAGGTGGAAGCTCGTCTCTCTGACCATGAGGAGATGCTCGAATGGGTGGCGGGCAGCTTGCCTCCTCGGATCGACAACGTGCCGGACAGGACCAACCTGAAACGTGAGGATGGGGTGGTGTCCGTCACGCCGGTGGGGCGTGGCGGTCAGTCCCGTGACGTAGCGGGCGCGCACCTCACGCATGACCCGTTCGAACGACACGGCCGGCACATGGTGACACTCGTCCACGATGACATGTCCGTACGTCGACACGAGATCATCTACCTCCCCGCGTCGTGTCAGACTCTGGATCATGGCCACGTCGAGGGTGCCGGTGACCTTCCGCTTGCCGCCGCCGATCCGACCGATGCTGCCAGGCTTCAAATCGAGGAACAGCCCGAGTTGGGCTCGCCACTGGTCCACGAGTTGCGAACGGTGCACGATGACCAGGGTGTTCCGAGCCCTGCGAGCCACGAGATAGGCGCCGACGACCGTCTTACCTGTGCCGGGAGGGGCAGAGAACACGCCTGTCTCGTGCGCGGCCAGCGCCTCGGCCGCGCGCTCCTGAAGCTGCGTGAGCTCGCCGTGGAATCGCACGTCCAGGGGCTCCCCATCGAGCCGTAGGTCATCCACCTCCAGCTTCACGCCGTACCTGTCGAGCAGGTCGCGCAGATCGTCCAGGCAACCGCGAGGCAGGCCGATGTGCTCGGGGAGGTCCTCCGCGCAGTCGATGATCCGCGGCGTCAGGGCGGTGGAGAGCCGCATCGCCTGCTTCTCGTAGAACTGCGGGTTCTGGAAGGCCGCAAGCCGCATCACTCGTGTGACAAGCGCCGGAGGCAAGCCTGCTCTCTCGATGAAGATCTGCTGAGCGAAGACCGCGTTCACCCCGGACGGCAGCGTCCCGTCGATGCTCGGATCAGGTTCCGGTCTCGATGGCAACCTCAACCACGGAGCCTCGAAGGCCTCTTCTTCGGAGCCCGCCCGAGGCACGCCGAGCTCTCTGTCCCCCACGGACGCCTCGCGGGCGAGTTCACGCATCCTCCCCGGATCGATCCGCGGCAAAGCGGCCAGATAGGCCCACTGGTCCGGGATCGGCCTCCACTCGGCGTCGACGAATACCGTATTCCCCGACTGCCTGGCCTCGTATTGGAGCGGGAGCGCGATCAGATTCCCGAACCCGCCCCGCGGCATGGTGTCTTGGTTCGGGAAGAGGCGGTCGTAGGAGCTCATGGGAAGCTCCGGGCGGGACGCCATCGTCTGCGTGAGCATGTAGGAAGCCATCTTCCGAGCATCGGAGGCGGGGACCGGCGCCGCGAAGAAGAACCACACGTGAGCCCCATTCCCGGAGCGCGAGCGTTCGACGGCGGGCGTGAGGCCGAATCGGCGGACTGTCGTCGCATAGGCCGAAACGTCTTCCTGCCAGTGTGCCTTGTCGAAATCGACTGCCAGGAACCAGCAGCGCTCGTCCTCGAGGAGCGGGTAGACGCCGATGACGTGTCGACCCTGAAGGTGGTCGAGGATCACCTGGTCCGTGACTTCGAGGAACGCCTGGTTTAGGCACTCGCCACACTTGACCCTGGGCTTCTCACAGATGCCGTCGATCCACTCGTTGGCGCACGCCGGAGCGTAGCCCCGCTTCTTCGTTCGGCGGTTGTGCCACAGCTTCGGGAAGACATCGCGGCGTCCGGCGAAGAGCGACCGGAAGAGCGAGACCTTCTCTCGCTTCGATCCCGGCGTGCCGGACGCGTGCGCGACTGGAAGCTGGCTACCCGAGCGCTCGGCTTCCCTCAGTTCGCCCTGCATCCTCGCCAACCGCTTCGCGACCGCGGCACGCTCCGCCTCCAGGTCGCTCAGCCGAGCTTGTTGCTCAGCGATCTCCTTGCTGAGGCGGTCCTGAGGGGACTCGGACATGGCAACGCCGGTGACGCGTGCGGGGCTCGAGATGATGTCGTCGACACCGCGGGCCTGCCGCCGACAGGGGACACCGACACAAGGTGCGGCTCGGGACCGGATATGGAAACCAGAAGGGCTTGTTGGAGATGAACTTACGTCTTGGTTGCCTCACATGCTGATCTGATACGGGAACCAGCTCGCCACGGCCTTCCCGCCCCGCGTGGCCGGCCGGAACACCCACTCGCTCGCCTCGCGGATCAGCCTCTGGTTGAAGCCTTTGTCGCTGGTGGGCGGATTGAGGCGCGTCGAGTCGGCGACCACCTTGCCCTGGTCGTTCACGAAGACCCACACCTCGACGGTCGTGCCCTTCAGGCTCTTGTTGGCGGGCGGGATGATCATCCCGCGGGGCTGCGGCGGGTTGAGGCGGAAGAGACCCTCCTCGGCGTTGCCGCCGTCCCCCTTTCCCTTCCCGTCGGCGAGGCCCGGTCCCTCGCCGATGCCGGGGGCATCCCCGATGACCGACGAGGGGCTGATCTCCGGCTCCATGTCGAACTGCACGGGCTCGACGTCGATGGCCACCGCGAGGGGAGCGGGAGGCCGGATGATGGGACGCGACGGCGGCGTCGCCAGGTTCATCGCGCGCATGGAGCCCGGCGCGGCGCGGTTGTCCCCCGCTCGAGGCCCCGCCGCCGCGAAGGGCGAGGCGGGGATGACGCTTCCGCGCCACGCGATGAACACCAGGAGATGAAGGGCCAGGGATACGAGGAGCGCCGTGCGCCAGATCTTCCGCTCCCGGCGCCTGCGCTCCTTCGCCTCCAGATGATGGCCGGCTTCCGACATCGAATTCCCTGGACGGTCCCGAGGCGCCGGGGGATGGCGCCCGTTCCGCTCTCTACTACTGGAGGGAGAGGCTCAGGGTTTCCCTGCCGGAGGGGGACGCGGTCTCTCGCAACGCCGACGGGTGGACCCTGGACGCCGCGGGGTCCCTTTCTTCTATTCGCCGGCGACACGCTCTTTCGACTCCCGAACCCCGTCCCCAGGCATTGTTCCGCTCCATCGGTCCGCTCGGGGTCTACCTCCTGGCCCTCATCCCAAGCCTCGCCCCTGGCGTCGCCACGGCCCAGGCGCCGCCGCAGCGACCCACGCTCCAGGCGGGGGCGATCCCCGACGGCTTGCACCTGGACGGTCGCCTCGACGAGCCCGCCTGGCGGCAGGCCGACTCGATCCCCGTGCTCACCATGACCGAGCCCGTGGAGGGCGGTACGCCGGTCGGCCGCACGGTCGTCCGCGTGCTGGCGGACGCCGACGCGCTCGTGATCGGCGTGGTCGCGTACGACCCCGAGCCGGGAGCGATCGTCTCCTTCTCCAAGCAGCGCGATCCGAGCCTGAGCGGGGAGGACCACGTCATCCTGGTGCTCGACACCTTCCTCGACGGCCGCTCGGGATACGCCTTCGCCGTGAACCCCACCGGCGCCCGCTACGACGCGTTGATCTCGGGCACCGGCGAACGCCAGAGCGCCGACTGGGATGGAATCTGGGAGGCGCGTACGGCGCGCGGGGCGTGGGGGTGGTCCGCGGAGTTCTGGATTCCCATCCGCACGCTTTCGTTCCGCCCCGGACTGACCGCATGGGGATTCAACGTCCAGCGACAGGTACAACGGCTCCAGGAGACCAGCCGGTGGGCCAGCCCGCGGAGGGATTACCAGATCACCCAGGTCTCCCGGGCCGGCCGGCTGGAGGGCCTCCCGGACTTCGACCTGGGCGTCGGCGTGAGCGTCCGCCCGTCGCTGACGGCGGGAACCGAGATGCCCGCGCCTGGCGCGGCGCGGTCCGCCACGAAGGACGTCAGCCTGGACGTGACACAGCGGCTCGGCGCCAACCTGCTGGCCTCGGCGACGCTCAACACCGACTTCGCGGAGACCGAGGTCGACACCCGCCAGACGAACCTCACACGCTTTCCGCTGTTCTTCCCGGAGAAGCGGACGTTCTTCCTGGAGGGCTCGGACATCTTCACCTTCGGCTTCGGGCTCGGAGAAGGTCTGCTTCCCTTCCACAGCCGGCGCCTGGGGCTGGTGGAGGGCCAGCCCGTCCCGATCCGCGCGGGCCTGAAGCTCGCCGGGCGGACGGGGGGCACGAACCTGGGCCTCCTCACCGTGCGCACCGGAGCCGAGACGGACCTGGCGCCCGCCTCCACGATGACGGTGGCGCGGGTGCAGCGGAACGTCCTCCGCGAATCGTCGGTGGGCGTCCTGGCCACCTTCCGCGACCCCCTTGGCCGGCCCGACGCCTGGACAGCGGGAACCGACCTCACGTTCCGCACCTCCACGTTCCTCGGCGACAAGAACCTGGTGGCCGCCGCGTGGGGGCTCGCCACGGGACGGCAGGGGCTGGGCGGAGACCGCACCGCGGCGGGCGTCGCCCTCGATTACCCCAACGACCTGTGGGACGTGTACGCGTCGTACCGCCGCATCGGCGACGGCTTCGACCCCTCCCTCGGCTTCGTGTCCCGCCCCGGCATCCAGGCGTGGCAGGCGAACCTGACCTGGCTCCCGCGCCCGGGCTGGACCTGGCTCCGCTACATGCGCAACGAGCTCTTCCTGAACCTGTTCACCGACCTCGCGGGCGCGTGGGAGTCCTACCGGGTGTTCACGGCGCCCGTGAACTGGCGGTTCGAGAGCGGCGACCGCGTGGAGATCAACGTGGCGCCGGAGGGCGAGCGGCTCCGGGAGCCTTTCGAGATCGCCGACAGCGTCGTCATCCCCGCCGGCTCGTACCACTGGACCCGCTACCGCCTCGAGGTGCAGGCCGCCGACAAGCGCCGGGTGAGCGCACAGCTCTCGTGGTGGTTCGGCGACTTCTACGAGGGGACGCTCGACCAGTACACGCTGCGGGTGGGCCTCAAGCCCTCGGCCACGCTGACGATGGAGCTCACCGGGACGCGCAACGTGGGGCGCCTGCCCCAGGGGCGCTTCGTGCAGGAGCTCCTGGGATCTCGGCTCAACGTGAACCTCTCCCCCGACCTCCAGGTCAGCGCGTTCGTCCAGTACGACAACGAGTCCAGGGACGTGGGGTCGAACACACGGCTCCGATGGACCTTCGATCCCGTGGGCGAGCTGTTCGTCGTGTACAACCACAACGTGCGCGACCTGGGCGACCGCTGGCGGACGCAGTCCGACGCGCTCCTCCTCAAGGTGCAGTACGCGCTGAGAAGGTAGGCCCCGGCGGCGTGCGCCCATCGACTCCGGGAACCCGGCCGTTTGCCTGAAACCCTCATTATCCATACCTCGTATGGGAAACGTCCGCGGCGGCGCGAGGCCGCTGCGGGGGTCCATCGAGGAGGAGCCGTGCCCCCGAACCTGCCGAGCGACTTCGAGCAACAGGTCCTGTTGGCCGTCTGGCGTCTGGGCGACGAGGCGTACGGCGCCTCGGTGCGCGACGAGCTGGAAGCGCGCACCGGCCACGACGTGGCCCACGGGGCCGTGTACGTGACGCTCGTACGGCTCGAGAAGAAAGGGCTGGTCCGCTCCGCGCTCTCCGATCCGACTCCGGTCCGTGGTGGAAAGGCCAAGCGCTTCTTCCGCATCACGCCGGAGGGGATGGCGGGCGTGCGGGAAACCCGCCATCTCATGGACCGCCTGTGGGACGGACTCCCGGAGGAGGCCGCGGGCGGCGCCCGGGGATAGCCGGTGCCCCCGTCGCCTCCCCGACGCCCGCCCGCCCTCGCAAGGGCGCTCCTTCGGCTCCTCCTTCCCGGGCCCGTCCGCGACGGGTTCGAGGGCGATCTGGAGGAACGCTTCCACCGGAGGGCCGAGCACGACCCCGCGGCGGCGCGCCGCGGCTATTGGAAGGACGTCCTTTCGCCCACGATCCTTCGCCTCCGTCGTGAGGCGAAGGGCCTGCCCCTCCCCCCGGGCTCCTCGCCCGGTGCCGGACGTGGAGACGCCACGATGACCGCCCTGCTCGCCGACCTGAAGTTCGCCCTGCGCATGATCCGCAAGGCTCCGGCCTTCACGGCCGTCGCGGTGCTCTCGCTCGCCCTGGGGATCGGGCCGAACACCGCGATCTTCTCCCTGGTGAACGCCGTCCTCTTCCAGGAGTGGGGCGTGCGCGACCGCGACTCGCTGGTGGACGTCTACAGTCGGGGCCGCGACGGAGGCTACTACTTCACGAGCTGGCGCGTCTACGAGCTGGTGGACGAGGGCGCGACCGACGTCTTCCAGGACGTGGCGGCCCACACCCTGTACACCGGCGCCATCGAGCGCGGTGGAGAAGACGAGCTGGTCGTGGGCGAGATGGTGACCGCCAACTACTTCGACGTGATGGACGTCGCCGCCGAGCGCGGCCGTACCTTCCTCCCCGAAGAGGGGGTCACGCCCCACCCGGTGATCGTCCTCTCCGACCGCTATTGGCGGGACCGGTTCGGGGCCGACCCGAACCTCGTGGGCGGTCAGGTCCGCCTCAACGGCCGTCCGTACACGGTGGTGGGGATCGCGCCCGCGTCGTACAAGGGTCGCATCGCGCCGGGGATCGGCACCGACTTCTGGGCGCCCTTCAGCATGTGGGAGCACCTCACCCCCGACCAGAAGGGCCAGGGCAACTTCATGATCACCGGGCGCATGAAGCCAGGCATCCCCGCCCAGCGCGCCATCCCGGCCATCGAGGCCGTGGCGTCGCGCTACAACGCCGAGCACCCGGAGTCGCGCAGCCAGCTCCGCCTCGGCGCCGTGCCGCTGGGCGACATCCTGCTGAGCCCCGGCCTCGACCACGTGATCGGCGCCATGGCGGCGCTCCTCTTCGTCGCGGTGGGGATGGTGCTCCTCATCGCGTGCGTCAACCTGGCGGGCTTCCTCCTGGCACGGGCTACCGATCGACGGAAGGAGATGGCGGTGCGCGTCGCCATGGGGGCGGGCGCCGGCGCCATCGCCCGCCAGCTAATGGTGGAGGCGTTCGTCCTCGCGAGCCTGGGTGGCCTGCTGGGCCTGGCCCTCGGGCAGCTCTTCCTCAGGCTCCTGCTGTCCATCGACTTCCCGGTCCCCATGCCCATCCACCTGCACGTGTCGCTGGACGGGCGGCTGGTGCTCTTCACCCTCGCCGTGTCGGGCGTGGCGGCGCTGCTGTTCGGGCTGACGCCCGCGCTCAACGCGATCCGCGCGCCGGTCGCCTCCACGCTCCGCGACGAGTCCGGCGCGAGCGGAGGCCGCTCCAAGGCCCGGGCCCGACAGGTGCTGGTCGCCGCGCAGATGGCGGTGTGCACGATGCTGCTCTTCGGCGCCGGCCTGTTCGTGCGCAGCCTGCGCAACGCGGCGGACCAGCCCGTGGGCTTCTCCACCGCCCCCGCCGCCGTCGTGACGGCCGAGACGTGGGCCAACCAGTACTCGGACGAGCAGCAGCGGTCGTTCGTGGACGAGGTCCTGCGCATGGTATCCGCCGAGGCCGGCGTCAGCGGGATCGCCGCCACGCGCCGGCTGCCGCTGGACCTGGGACAGACGAACACCACCCTCGACGTCCCCGGCGTCGACCCGCCGACAGACGCGAACCACTGGCAGCTGGAGTCGACGGGCGTGAGCCCGGGCTACTTCGCCGTCATGGGCATTCCGATCCTTGCGGGGCGGGGCTTCGACGACGGGGACGGCCCGGACGGGCAGCGGGTCGTGGTGATGTCGAAGGCGGCGGCCGACCGTTTCTGGCCCGACGACTCGCCTTCGGCGAGCGGTGCCCGAGGCGCCGTGGGGAAGGTCGTCTACCTGGACGCCGACCACGGGGAGGAGGCCGTCGTGGTGGGGGTGGCGGGCGACGCGAAGATCTGGAGCCTCACCGAGGCGCCGCGCCCCTACCTCTACCTGCCCATCGCCCAGCGGAGCGGGTACGGCACGTACCACTTCGTGGCCAGGGGTGCGCTGCCGGCGGGGGAGCTGGCCCTCCACGTCAGGGATGCGGCAAGGACGGTAGACCCCGACATCGTCCTCTCCAAGGTAGGCACGATGGCGGACCACCTGGGCTACATCTTCTTCCTCCCCAGGATGGCGGCGATCCTCCTCTCGATGGTGGGAGCGCTCGCCCTCACCCTGGGCGCGGTCGGCCTCTACGGCATGGTGAGCTACGCGGCGGCCCGCCGCAGGCGCGAGATGGGGATCCGCCTCGCGCTCGGAGCCGAGCGGGGCCGCGTGGTGCGGATGGTCGTGCGCAGCGGCCTCACCGTCGTCGCGGTGGGGGCGGTGCTGGGCGTCGGGGGTGCGCTCCTGCTGGGCAGCACGCTGGGTCGCTTCCTGATCGGTATCGCGGGAACGGACCCCGTCACGCTGCTGGCCGCACCCCTCGTCCTCGCGGTGGTGGCGGCGGCCGCGGCGTGGCTGCCGGCCCGGCGCGCGGGGCGCGTCGATCCGACGGAGGCCCTGCGCTCCGAATGAGCCCTCCGGCGTTGCGGACCGGTTAGGCAGCGGTCAACTTCGGTTACATTCATGGCGCCGGCGGCCCCGATCGGGGGCCGCCGGCGGTTCTCTGCCGGTGGCCGCACCCGCACCATGGTCGACGCACCCCCCCAGACTCGCACGGCCCTCCGCGACGTCGCCCGCGCCTACTACGAGCTCACCAAGCCGGGGATCGCCGGGTACGTCATGGTGACCGCCGGCGTCAGCGCGTTCGTGGGCTCGCGGGGGCAGGTCGGGCTGGTGGAGATGCTGCACGTCATGCTCGGCACGGGGATGGCGACGGGTGGCGCGCTCGCGCTGAACCAGTACGTCGAGCGTGAGTACGATGCGGTGATGCGGCGCACCCGGGGCCGACCGATCCCGTCGGGAAGGCTCGAGCCCGCGCGGGCGCTCCTGTTCGGCGTGACGCTCATGATGGCGGGGATCGTCTACCTCGCGCTCTTCTCCGGCGCGCTTCCCGCACTCCTGACCGCCCTGTCCGCCCTCGCCTACCACGGCGTGTACACACCCCTCAAGCTCCGCTCCCACCTGGCCACGCTGGCCGGGGGCGTGCCGGGCGCGATGCCCACGCTCATCGGATGGACGGCCGCGCGGGGCACGATCGACCTCGGCGGTCTCGGCCTCTTCGCCATCGCCTACGCCTGGCAGCTCCCCCACGTTTTGGGGCTCGCCTGGATGCTGCGCGAGGATTACGAGCGCGTCGGCTTTCGCCTGATCCCCCCCCACGACGCGGCGGGAAAGGTGATCAGCCGGCACATGCTCGCCTGGCTCCTGCTGCTCGTGCCGCTGAGCGGGGTCCCCACCTGGCTGGGCTACACCGGATGGGTGTATTTCGGCGCCGCGCTCGCGGCCAGCCTCGCGTTTCTCGGTTTCGGGATCGCCGCCATGCGCGACTTCACCGAGAGGGCGGCCCGCAAGGTCTTCTTCGGCTCGCTGCTCTACCACCCGGTGCTGCTGGGCCTCATGCTGTTCGACACCGTACGACCCCGACCTTGATGGAGGTTCGCCCGTGCGCCCCGCCGTGCTCCTCGCCGCTGCCCTTCTCTTCGTACCCGGTCCGGTCGTGAGCCAGGACGCCCCCACGCGCCGCCCACGCGCCCGCGACATCGGCCTCGAGGTCGGGATCTTCCAGCCGGGAGCGAACAACGCGATCACCGATGTGGACGGCGTCCTCGTGGGCCAGACGACCGTCATCCAGCCCCCGAACGTGCGCACGGGCATCACGGCGATCCTGCCGCACCCCGGAAACCCCTACCTCAGCCGCGTGCCCGCGGCGACCTACGTCGGCAACGGCTTCGGCAAGCTGCTCGGCGTCACGCAGGTGCGGGAGCTCGGCGAGCTCGAGACGCCGATCCTCCTGACGTGCACGCTGTGCGTGTGGAAGGCCGCGGACGCGATGGTGGCCTGGATGCTCGCCCGCGACGGGATGGAGCGCGTGCGCTCGATCAATCCGGTGGTGGGCGAGACCAACGACGGGAGCCTGAACGACATCCGGTCCCGCCCGATCACGCCCGAGCAGGTCGTGTCCGCCCTCGAGTCCGCCGCCGGAGGGGCGGTGGAGGAGGGTGCCGTGGGCGCGGGCGCGGGGACCGTCGCCTTCGGATGGAAGGGCGGCATCGGCACCAGCTCGCGCGTGCTCCCGGAAGCGCTGGGCGGCTATACCGTGGGCGTGCTCGTCCAGACGAACTTCGGTGGGATCCTGCAGATGGGCGGCGCGCCGGTGGGTATCGAGCTGGGCCAGTACTCCTTCTCCGACGTGGTGGGCGCCACGGCGCCACCCGGCGCGCCGGGCTCTCCGACATCCGACTACGACCCGGCCGCCGACCCGCAGGAATGGGGATCGTGCATGATGGTCGTCGCCACCGACGCACCCCTCTCCGACCGCAACCTCGAGCGGCTGGCGAAACGCGCCATCATGGGGCTCGCGCGCACGGGCTCGTACGCCAGCAACGGCAGCGGCGACTACGTGATCGCCTTCTCGACGGCCAACGGCGTGCGCCGCTCCACGACGCCAGCCGTCGTCAGCATCGACGACCTCCACAACGAGCAGATGAGCGGGCTGTTCGAGGCCACCGTCGAGGCCACGGAGGAGGCGATCTACAACTCGCTACTGAAGGCCGAGACGGTCACGAGCAACGGGCGGACGGTGCAGGCCCTCCCCCTGGAGCAGACGGTGGAGATCCTGCGCCGCCACGGGGTCCTCCATGAACGCTGAGCCCGAGACGCTCCAGACGGAGCACTGGGCGCTGCGCACGGAGATCTATCGTCACTTCGCGGCCACGACCTACCCGCCGTCCATCGACGAGCTCTCACGGACGGCGGACATGCCGTCCGAGGACGTACGCGCGGCGATCGAGGCGCTCGAGCGGCACCACCACATCGCCCTTCTTCCCGACCGGAGCGGCATCTGGATGGCGCGTCCCTTCTCGGCCACCCCCACCGACTTCCCCGTCGACACCGAGCGCGGACGCTTCTGGGCCAACTGCGCCTGGGACGCGCTGGGCGTCCCCGCGATCCTGGGCATCGACGGGTGGACCGAGGCCCGCTGCGCAGCCAGCGGCGAGCCTATCTCGTTCGGAGTCCGTGGCGGTCGTCGCGAGGGGGACCACGGCGTAGTCCATCTCGTCGTCCCGCCCCGCGACGCGTGGGACGACATCGGTTTCACCTGAGGCACCTACCTCGTCTTCCGGTCGGAAGAGGGAGTGGACGCCTGGTGCGGGCGCGAGCACCTGTCGCGCGGCGACGTGATGACGCTCGACCGGTGCTGGGAGCTGGCCCGGAGATGGTACGCGGGCCGCACGGAGCCGGAGTGGCGCGGCCGCCCGGCGCAGGCCAGCCAGGCCATCTTCGCCGAGGTAGGCCTGACGGGCGATTTCTGGCGGATGGCGTGAGGGGCTGGTGACGATGGCGGCTTCCGAAGGGGCCGAGCCGCCGGTGCCCACGATCCGCACGGCCGTGCGCTCCGACGCTTCCCGGCTCGCCGAGCTGAGCACGGAGCTCGGGTACCCCGCGACGGCCGCCGACCTCAGCCCCCGGCTCGGGCGAATCCTCGGGCGCGAGGACTCGGTCGTCCTGGTGGCGGAGCTTCCGGACGGTGAGGTCGTCGGTTGGCTGCACGGCGCGGAGGTGGAGATCCTGGAGCGCGGCCGCCACTGCGAGATCCTCGGCCTGGTCGTGGCCGCCGGCCGGCGCCGTCACGGTGCCGGAAGCCGCCTGGTCGCCGCGGTCGAGCGGTGGGCCGCCGCGCGCGGATTGGATGAGATCACGGTGCGCAGCAACGTCGTGCGCACCGAGTCGCATCCCTTCTACGAGCGTCTGGGCTACACGCGGGTGAAGACGCAGCACGCATATCGGATGGAGCTGGCCGTCGCGGAGGGCGGCTCCGGACCATAGCGTTGTCCGCCGCCGAGCGACCGCTACGCCCGGCGCGGTCCGCATGATCCCATGGCGTCGAGTCGGCGTCGCGTGCCCCTCCCCCAACCCGGAGGCCGCATGTCGGAGGCCTCCTCTACCGCTTTCCCAAGCCCAGGGCACCCGCCGCAGGCGGGTCCGAGAGGCGCATCGAGATCGTCCGCTCTCCCGTGCAACTCCTCGAGCATCTCGCTGTCTCGGTGCCCCCACTCCGCGAGCGCTACCACGGCCTCCTCGCGCCCCATGCCGGCCTGCCCTCCGCCGTCGTTATCTTTGGTAGATTCACCCACCGAAACCCCTCGTTGCCCTTCGCCAACCAGCGCCCTACCATGTTCCTCAGACCCACACGGCGTTTGGACCTGCCCTCCGTACGACGACACCCCTCGCGGCTCTCGAATCCGCATTGACAGGGCGATGATCGAAGATCTGGAAGGCATCAAGAGGGACGTCGCAGAGGTCAAGTTCCTGATCCACGACCTGCGCGTGGAGAGCTTCATCA
>CAZPZU010000022.1:0-37499 GCA_964591135.1 uncultured Gemmatimonadaceae bacterium
TTCTGCCGGCCTGGAAGGCCCTCAGAGTGGATCCCGTGGAGGCGTTTCGGGCGGAATGACCCCTCGAGGGCTCACTCCGTCCGCAGAGCCACCGCCGGATCCACCCGTGCCGCCCGACGAGCCGGCAGATAACTGGCCAGGAGAGCCACGACCAGCAGGCCTCCCCCCACCGCGGCGAAGGTGACGGGGTCGGCCGGGTCCACACCGACGAGGATCGAGGACATGGAGCGCGTGACGGCGAACGCCAGCGCCAGGCCGAGGATCACGCCCGTTCCCGCCAGGACCGCGCCCTGTCGGACGACCATCGTCAGCACGCGACCGCGGGCGGCTCCGAGGGCCATGCGCATCCCCAGCTCTCGGGTGCGTCGGCTCACCGCGTAGGCGATCACGCCGTACACGCCCACCAGGCCGAGGACCAGCGCCGCCGCACCGGCGATGCCCAGCAGGATCATGGTGAACGAGGTGCGCGCCACGGAGGCCGACATCAGTTCCGGAAGGGTTCGTACCCGCTGGAGCGGGAGATTCGGGCTCACCTCCCAGATGGCTTTCTCGAGCTCCTCGCGGAAGCCGGGCGTTCCGACCCGGCGGCTGCGAACGGCGATGCCCTCCCCCCGCCAGGTCTGCACCTGGTCCGCGGCGTTGCCCTCCCAGAACCCCAGCGTGACCTGGGGCCAGTAGACCAGCGCTGGCGGATCCCGGTCCATCCCGTCCTCACGGACGTCCCGCACCACGCCCACGACCTCCTTCCAGGCCGGCGGATCGGGGCGGGCGGCCACGTACTGGCCCATCGCCGCCTCGGGCGATCCGAACACCTCCCGCGCAAGGCGCTCCGAGAGCATGGCGACCGGGGTGCGATCGTGAATGTCGTCCCAGGTAAAGGACCGTCCTGCGACGAGGGGGATCTCCAGCGTCTCCAGGTAGCCGGGACCGATCCACTTGTGGCGTCTCGACATGGTGCGCTCGGCGGCGTCCGTCTCCCGCCCGCGCACGTGGAAGGGGTTGACGTTGTTGGACCCGTCCATCGGCACGGCCGTGGCGACGCCCACCGAGGACACGCCGGGGATCTCCGCGATGCGGTGGACGATGGCCTCGTAGGTGATGGCCACGCGCGCCGGATCCGGCTCCTCGCGGCCCGGGATGTAGAGGCGGAGTGCGAGGACGCTCTCCGGGTGCCCGAAACCGGGGTCGAGGCTCCGAAGATGCCGGCCGCTGCGAAGCATGAGGCCCGACGCGACGAGCAGCACCACCGCCAAGGCTATCTGCGCGATCGCGAGCAGGTTCTGGACCCGGTGCGTACCGCGGCTGCGCGTCCCGTCCCTGCCGCCCTCCTTCAAGGCATCCACCAGGCCTCCGCGCCCCTGGCGCAGGGCGGGGATCAGCCCGAACAGGAGGCCGGTGCCGAGGGACACCGCGAGCGTGAAGAGGAGCACGCTCGCGTCGAGGCGGACCTCCTCGAGGCGGGGGAGGTTCGTGGGCGCCATGGAGAGGATGCTGCCGAGCCCGATCTGCGCGAGCAGAAGACCCGCGATTCCCCCCATGAGCCCTAGGAGCAGGCTCTCCTTGAGGTACTCCCACGCGATGCGCCGTCCGGAGGCGCCCATCGCCGTGCGCACGGCCATCTCCCCCTCCTTCCCCTCGGCGCGTACCAGGTAGAGCCCGGCAACGTTCGCGCAGGCGATGAGGAGCACGATGCCCACCCCGCCCAGGAGGATCCAGAGAAGATCGGCCACCGATCCGACCAGGTCGTCCTTCAGGGGCCGGACCTCGGCGACGTACAGGCTCGGATCGTCGGAGCTCGCGACGGGACCGCCGGGGAACTTCTCCCACGCCAGGGGGAGGGCCCGATTCAGATCGGCGGCGGCCTCCTCCAGGCTCACGCCATCCCGCAGCCTCCCCACCGACGCGTAGCCGATGTTGCCGACGAAGAGCGAGGACCTGCGGAACCGGAGAGGAACGACGAGGGACGGATCCAGACCCAGGGTCCTCACCTCCAGCGGAGCGACGCCGATGATCTCGCGAGCCACGCCGTCCACCTGCAGCGTCCGCCCGATCACGTCCGGGTTGCCGCCGTACCGGGTCTCCCAGTAGCCGTATCCCAGCATGACGGTCGCGGGCGCGTCGGGGTCGTCGTCGGCGGCGGTGAAGATCCTCCCCAGGGCGGGCGTCAACCGGATCGCGTCGAAGACTCCGTGCGTCACCTGCAGCACCGGGACGGCTTCGGGGTCGCCGGTGCCGGTCACGGAGGCGTTGTCTCCCGCGTACATGCCCAGGGCGTCGAAGACCCGGCTCTCGTCCTCGTACGTGAAGTGCCAGGCCGCGCACTGCCCGGCATCGGCGATCCCCGACCCGGGCGCCAGGTGATGCACCGACACCAACCGATCCGCGTCGTCGAAGGGAAGAGGCGTCAAAACGATCGCGTCGACCAGCGTGAAGATCGCCGAGGTGGCTCCGATCCCCAGGGCCAGCACCAGGATCACCACCCCCGTGAAGAGGGGGCGCCGCGCGAGTCCGCGAAGGCCCACGTGCAGGTCGCGCACGGCATCGCCCAGCGCCGACCGGGAACGCCCTCCGGAAGCGAGCTCCTCTTCCCGCCGCTCGAACCAGCGATCCAGATGGGCCCGGAATCGCTCCGGCTCGGCGCCCATCAGCTCGTCGGCCGCCCGTTCGGGATCCCCGATCCATCGAAGGACCAACGCCTCGGCGTCCTCCTCGGACAGGCCCCGGGACCGGGCTTCCCGATAGAGGTCCTCCAGATGGTCCGCCATCTCCTGGAGCGCACGCTCGTCCCGGTGCTTCCTCATGACGGGAAGGTGGACGTGCTCCCTCAGGTACCGCTTCCAGTCAGGCATGGCCGCCCCTCCCCTCCGGCCCTCGTCAGGCCGGGCTCACCCCGATCACCTCGTTCACCATGGCCGCGAAGGCGCTCCACTCCCGCCGTTGGGCATCCAGCGCCTCGCGTCCGTCGGGCGTGAGCGCATAGAAGCACCGCCTCCGCTCCCCTTCCTTCTCCACCCAGCGCCCCTCGATCCACCCCCTGTCCTCCATCCGGTAGAGCGCCGAATAGAGGGTGGATACGCGGAACTCGAGCCGGCCCCCGGAGCGCTGCTCGAGCAACTTGCCGATCTCGTAACCGTGACGGGTCCTCTTCTCCAGGACGGAGAGGATGAGGAGCTCCATGCTGCCCCGCCTCAGGTCGGTGCTGTACATCCGTGGGCTCCGGAGGTGCATGTGCGGATCGGTTCCTGTATTACGCCAGATGATATTTCATCTGGTGGAATATGGACTCCATATCTCCAGAGGACAAGAGAGGGAGACACAGATCCGCCGAAGCGCTACCCGCGCGTGTCCGAGTCCACCACCCCGTCCACCATGTGGACCACGCGGTCGCAGTGGTCGGCCACCGCCAGGTCGTGGGTGACGATGAAGAAGGCGGTGCCGCGCTCGCGGTTGAACCGACGCATGAGGTCGAGCACCTGGGCGCCCGCTTGGGTGTCCAGGTTCCCCGTGGGCTCGTCGGCGAGCACGAGGAGCGGATCCATGACCAGAGCCCGCGCCACGGCAACGCGCTGCTGCTGGCCGCCCGAGAGGTCGGTGACCCTGTAGCCGGCGCGGTCCGCGAGACCGACCTGCTCCAGGAGCTCCGCGGCCCGCTCCCTCATCCACGGCTGCGGTCGCCCGTGCTGGGACAGGAGCGGCAGCATGACGTTCTCCAGCGCCGAGAACGCGGAGAGCAGGTGATGGAACTGGAAGATGAAGCCCAGCGTGAGGCCCCTGAGCTCGGTGCGCTCGCCGTCGTCGAGGGGAACGGTGTCCCGGCCCTGGATGAGGATGCGCCCCTGGGTGACCCGGTCCAGGAGGCCGACCAGGTTCAGGAGCGTGGTCTTTCCCGAGCCGGACGGTCCGGTAAGGGCGCAGAACTCGCCGGCCTCGAGGGTCAGGTCGATCCCCTTCAGGACCGGGGTGACGACCCGCTCGCCGTACGTCTTGGTCAGCGCCTCCGTTTTCAGGATCGGGTCAGCCATTGCGGATCACCGTGGCGGGGTCCATGCGCGCGGCGTCGCGGGCCGGCACGATCGCCGCGACCAGGCCCACCACCAGTGCCACCGCCACCGAGCGTCCATACAGGAAGGGCGTGAGCGCGACGGGGAAGGTGGCCGAACCGTCGGGGTTCCTTGCCAGGGATTGGAAGAAGACGGCGAGGATGGTGCCCAGCGCGATCCCGAGCAGCGAGCCCACCGTGCCGAGGATCGCTCCCTGGAGCAGGAAGATCCGCGTCACGGCCGGCGCCTTGGTCCCGGTGGCGCGCAGGATCCCGATCTCCTTGGCCTTCTGTACCACCGACACGGCCAGCACCGACGCGATGCCGAGGGCCACCGCCAGGATCACGAACACCTGGATCATGATGCTGGAGGCGCTCTGCGAGCGGAGGCCGGTCATGAGGTCCCGGTTCTGGGCCATCCACGAGTCGGCCACCAGGCCCGTCCGGTCCTGGATGCGGGCGGCGACGGCGTCCGCCTGGAAGATGTCGGCGCCCAGGATCTCCAGGGTGGACACGCCCCCGTCGAGGTCGAAGAGCGTCTGCGCACCCCGGAGCGAGATGAAGACGAGCCCTTCGTTCAGGCTCCGGCTCCCGTAGTCGAAGATCCCGGAGACGGTGTACACGCCCCCACGGTCGTCGGCGACCTGGACGCGGAGCCGCCCGCCGACGCCGACCCCCAGCCTGCGCGCCAGCTCGGTGCCGATCACCGCGTGGAAGCCGTCCAGGTTGAACGTCCCGGCCACGAGGCGGCTCTCCACGTCGACGATGGTGAAGTACGTGTCGGGCTCGATGCCACGGATGGTCACCGAGTTGGTGCCGGGCCCCCGGACGGCGAGCGCCGGGCCCGTCACCGTGGGCGCCACTGCCACCACGCCCGGGGTGCGCCTCAGGAGCGCCTCCACCTGCTTCCATCCCACGATCGAGCGGATGCGCTGCGGAGGTCGCTGGGTCTCCACCGATCGCACGGTGCCGTCGTCGCCGACGCTGTCGGGGAGGGGAAGCACGCGGGGCATCTCCTCCGGCGGGCGCACCACGACGTGCGCCTGGCTCCCGAGCGTGCGGTCGACGATGCTCTGCTGCAGGCCCGTGATGAGGGCGGACAGGAAGATGATGACGCCCACGCCCACGCCGATCCCGGTGAGGATGAGCCACGTCTGCAGGCGCCCGTCCCGCAGGTAGCGGAGGGCCACGAAGAGCTCGAACGGCAAGGCTCAGCCCTCCGACGAGATCCGAACGCGGGCGCCCAGGTCGGGCGAGCCCTCGGGGGGCACCACGGCGTCGCCGGGCGCGAGCCCCGAGCGGATCTCGACCCAGCGCTCCGCTCGCAGGCCCACCTCCACGGGGCGGCGGACCAGCCGGCCGTCCTCGACCACGGCCACCCACGGGTCGGGCGTGCCCAGGCCGCGGACGGCATCCTCCGGAAGGACCGGCGCGCCGGCGCGCCGTCCCGCCTCGATGTTTACGGATACCGTCATGGACGGGCGGAGGTAGTCCGGGGCGTCGGGCACCGCCAGACGCACCTCCACGGTGCCTTGGGCCGGGTCCACCGCCGGGGCGACGAGGGACACGACGGCGGGGAAGGTCCGGTCGGGATACGCGTCGGCCGAGGCGGTGGCCTCCGCGCCCACGCGGATCTGGCCCAGGTTCTCCTCGGCGGGAAAGACCACCAGCTCCCACGGCCCGTCGAAGGCCATCTCGAGGAGGACGGCGCCGGGTTGCACCGCGTCGCCCGGCTCGACCGAGCGCGTGAGGATCACGCCATCGGCGGGGGCCTCGATGCGGGTGAGCGCCAGGCGCGCGCGCGCCGCCGCGAGCTCGGCGCGAGCGCGGGCCACGGCGGCGGGGGGACCGTCTCCCTCGGCCGCGCGGGCCGCCTCGAGGCGGCTTCGGGCATCCGCGGCGCGCTGCTCCGCCTGCTCCACCTGCTGCTGCGTGCGGGCCCCTTCCTGGAGCATCGCCCGGGCCCGCTCGAGGTCACGGTCCGCCTGGGTCACCTCGTTCTCGGCGACCTCGACGGCCGAGCGCGACGAGGCGGCGGCCTCGGCCACCCCGGCCTCGGCCTGCGCCACGGCCGCGCCGGCCTCCCGGTCGTCCAGCGCGGCCAGCACCTGACCGCGCCGCACGTGATCGCCCTCGCGCACCGAGACCTCGCGCATCGTGCCGGCCACGGCCGCGCCCAGCCCCGCACGGGACGGTGGACGGACACGGCCGACCAGGACCAGGGTGCGCACGATGTCACGGTTCTCGAGGGACACGGTGTGCACCCCGTCCGGCAGCGCGGCGCGCACGGCGAAGGCGACGACCAGGAGGGCCGTCGCGGCCACCACGGCCCGGAGGGGGGTGATGCGGCGTATGGATCGGTCGGAGCCCGTAGCGTTCATGCGGGTTCGTTCGGTGTTGGTACGCGGTGTGGAAACATATCGTCGGGATGTCCGACCAAAGATGGCGTCGGAGGCCCGGCGGAGCACCTGCGGGGCCATCCAGCGCGCACGAGCGTGCGCCCTGGCGCGGGTCACCGGTGGACGCCAGCTTCCCCCCATGAGCCGAACCCGACTGGCGTGTGTGTTGTTCTCGCTGTTCCTGTGGGGTTTCCCGGGGGCATTGCGAGCGCAGGTTCCCGATACCGCCGTGCACATCCCGACGGCGGCGCAGGCCTCCAACCACTTCGATGCCGAGGCGGCCACGCAGGCCTATCTGGCGTCCGTGCCCCCCGCCGACAAGGCCCGCTCGGACGCCTACTTCGAAGGCGGCTACTGGCTGCTGCTCTGGAACTTCCTGGTGTCGGCGGCCATCTACCTGCTTCTGCTCGCGACGGGCCTGTCGGCCCGCATGCGCGACCTGGGCCAGCGCTTCACGCGCTTCCGGGGGCTCCACGTAGCGGCGTACTGGGCCCAGTTCGTGGTGGTGACCGCAGTGCTTTCCTTCCCGCTCACCGTGTACCAGGGCTTCCTCCGCGAGCACCGGTACGGTCTAGCCACGCAGACCTTCGGGGCCTGGATGGGGGACCAGGTGAAGGGCCTGGTGCTGGGGGTGGTGCTCGGGGCGCTCTTCGCGATGGCGATCTATCGCGCGCTGCGCAGCGCCCCCCGGACGTGGTGGATCTGGGGAAGCGCGGTGACGGTGGTGTTCCTCATGATCGGCGCCCTGATCACGCCGGTCTTCATCGCGCCGCTCTTCAACACGTACACCAAGCTGGACGACCCGCGCGTCGTGGATCCGATCCTGAGCATGGCCCGCGCCAACGGGATCCCGGCTTCGGACGTGTGGGTGGTGGACGCGTCGCGTCAGACCACGCGGGTGAGCGCCAACGTCAGCGGCTTCCTGGGCACGGAACGGATCACGCTCAACGACAACCTGCTGAACCGCACGTCGCTGCCCGAGATCGAAGCGGTCATGGGCCACGAGATGGGACACTACGTCCTCAATCACGTCTACAAGATGATCTTCTTCTTCGGCGTGTTGCTCGTGATCGTGTTCTCGTTGCTCTACCGCGTGTCCGCGTGGGCGCTGGCCCGCTGGGGAACGGCGTGGGGCGTGCGCGGCGTGGACGACCCGGCCGGGCTGCCGCTCCTGGCCCTCGTGGTCACGGTGCTCTTCTTCGCGCTGACGCCAGTGCTCAACAGCTACATCCGTGTGCAGGAGTACGAGGCGGACATCTTCGGCCTGAACGCGGCGCGGCAACCCGACGGGATGGCGCTGGTGTCGCTCAAGCTGGGCGAGTACCGCAAGCTCGATCCCGGCCAACTGGAAGAGATCCTGTTCTTCGACCATCCCAGCGGCCGGACGCGCATCTTCTCGGCCATGCGGTGGAAGGCCGAGAACCTGGACGACGACACGGCCCCCGGCGGATAGACCTCCGCCGGGGGCCGTGGCCGCCTCCCCGGATCGATGTCAGCGTTCCTGGAGCGCCGCCTGTGCGGCGGCCACCTCGTCCAGCCGCTCGGGCATCTCCCGACCGACCCAGTCACGAAAGCTCGCGTCGCTGACGATCGCTTCGACGTCCGCCGCATCGAGGTTCACGTCGGCGCGACGGCCCTCGGCGCACCGCACCTTCAGCGTCGTCGGTGTGTAGATGCCGCTGGTGAGCGCCGATACGAGGCCGTTGAGGAACGTCTGCTCGGCTTCGATCGTCGCCCTGCCCGACGGACACAGATCCTCGATGTCCATGCGGGTGTGGCCGATGAGCCCGCCAAGCCAGTAGTTCTGCCAGTGGTCGTAGACCACCGGCCCGTGTGGGGCTCCGCCTCCCACGGTGAAGGTGTGCTCGTAGCACCCCCCCATCGCGAGCATCAGGGCGATGCTGATCGGCAGCAGCCCCACCTTCCTCGTCATCCTGTTCATCGTCCCCTCCCGTAGCTCGGGTTGTCAGTATCTCGTCACCGTCGAGGCGCCCGACGTGTGCGCCACGACCAGAGGATCGCCGCTGAAGCGCACGTGCGAGGCCCCGCTGGCGTCCGCCTCGAGTCGGTCGTGCACCCAGACCAGCGCTTCCGAAGCCCCCGACACGCTCAGGAAGCAACGGTCGGCCTCCAGGTCGAGGGCGTCGTATCGACTCGCGCCGGACACGGTCACGTTCTCCCGGTCGGTCGAGCCCCACACCACGAGCTCGGAGGCGCCGCTGAGCGTGACCCACAGCTCCGGCACCCACCCCAGCTCGACCTCCATCGCCACCGCGCCCGACGCCGACACCTCCACGACCTCGTACGACTCGACGTGGACGACGATCTCGCGGCGTGGATCGATACGGTATCCGGGCTTCGGGCCGAGAAGGAGCACGCCGTCCCGTACCTCGGTGCGCAGATAGGGCAGGAGGTTGTCCTCCGCCGTGACGGTCACGCCCTCGTAGCCGGTCCGGTCGACGATCACTCGCATGGCACCGGCGGCCGACACGGCGTCGAACGCCGCGACCGAGCGGGACACCGTGACCACGTGCCCCGAGCCCCTGATCCGGACGTCGGCGTCGTCCCCGATGGCGATGCTCAGGGGAAGCACGCACCCCCCAAGCGCCAGCGTCGCCGCCGCCACACCCGGTCCCCTCATCCACCGCTTCATGACCCACCTCCCACGTCACGGGGGCGAAACGCCCGTCCTCTCCCCTCGCCCAGGATAGAGGCACTGGTCGTGCCGCCCCGGATGCGTCGCATCAAGACGTTATGGAACAGCTACTTACGTTGCGTATGCGCATCTTTCGGCAGGGCGCGAACGTCCTCATCCCGCGACGGTACCTATGTGTTTTGGACACGCCCTGGACATGGAGAGAACGCACGTGGGAAGGCGGCCCCAACCGGCTGGCGTCGGTGCGACGAGTGGGCTGCGCTGCCCCGCAGGGCGGCTACCCTTCCGTCAGCTCACGTTCTTCGCCAGGGCGACGGCCACGTAGCTCGAGAGTCGTGCGACCTCTTCGGCAAGGGCACGGCGCCCCTCTTCGGTGATTCGGTAGTAGCGGGGACGCCCCCCGCCGGCCTCTGCGTTCTCGGGCGGGTCCGTTTCCTCGACCAGACCCTCGTCCGCCAACTGCTTCAGCGAGCCGTACAGCATGCCCGGCCAGAGGTGCACGTCGCCGCCCGTCCGCGCGCTCACCTCCTCCATGATCTGCAAGCCGTGCAGATCCTGGTCCGCCAGCGAGAGCAGGATGTGGAAGTAACGTGCTTTGAGGGATTTCCGTTCTCTTCTGTCGCCCATGCGGTCTGCTTCCCTCGGGGGGCGGCGGGCTCTCGACTCGAGAGGTACTGCCGTGTCAACGAATATACATAAAAGTATATAAAAGAAGCGATGCCGCGTTCCAGCGATCACCTACTCACTGCGAAGTGCCTGTACCGGATCGACCAGGGCCGCCCGACGTGCGGGGCGGTAGCACGCGGCCGCGGCCACGGCCAAGAGGAAGAGAGACGCGCCGAGAATGACCATCGGATCGACGGCCTCCGCGGAGTACAGAACGCCTGCCAGCAGCCGACTGGCGGCGAGTGCTCCCCCGATACCCACCACCACGCCGGCGAGCACGACCCGAATCTCATCGCGCATGATCCGCGTCGTCGCGCTGCCAGGTTCGGCACCGATCGCGACGCGGATCCCCACCTCCCGTGTGCGCTGGGACACCGTGTAGGCGACCACGCCGTGGAGGCCGACCCCGAGCAACAGCAGGCAGAAGGCGCCGAAGCCTCCCAGCACGATCGCCGCCAGCCGGGCCGGAAGGAGGGCGAAGCCGAGATGCTCCTTCATCGTCCTCACGTCGTACAGGGGAAGGTTCGGGTCGATCGCTGCGGCCTCCCGGCGGAGCGACGGGACCACCGCGGCGGGGGCACCGGTCGTGCGGATGTGGATCGTCATCGCGGGGCTGTGCAGCGCAGGCCACGGAAAGTAGATGAACGCCGTGGGCTCCTCGCCCAGACTCCGGTACTTCCCGGTCGGCACCAGGCCCACGACCTGCCATGTACGACCCTCTGCCACGACCGCCCTGCCGATGGGATCCCGGCCCGGCCAGAAGCGGTCCGCGAAGCGTCTGTTCACGACCACGGCCGACGCGACCGGGTTCCCATCCGACTCCCTGAACCCGCGACCCGCGAGGACGCGAATGCCCATCACCGCGAAGTATCCGGGGTCCACGATGTCGACCTGGACGTTCATGGACTCGCCGCTGGAGGGTCGGTAGCCGGGGATCTCTACGCCGCGCTGAGATCCAGGCACCGCGAGCGGCACATTCTTGCCCAAGCCAACGACTTCCACGCCGGGGACCAGTCGCATCCGCGACATCAGCTCCGTGAAGACCTTCTGTGTTTGCACGGGGCCATCTCCCTGTAGGCCGGGATCCAGGGTGGCCAGCAGGACGTTGTCGGTCCTGAAGCCGGTTTCGACGGCCATCGCCTGCCAGAGGTTCTTCGCGAAGAGCCCGGCGCACACGAGGAGCACCGTCGACATGGCGACTTGGAGGCCCACGAGGACCTGGCCGGCGCGTACTGAGCTCCTTCTCCCTGGACTCTCCCTGAGCGAAGAGACGACATCGAGCCTGGAGGACATGACGGAAGGAGCGAGGCCGAAGAGCATGCCGACCAGGAAGATCGTCCCCAGGGTGAACACCAACGCCGGAGGTCCGAGGGCGATGTTCCACTCGATCGGCCATCCCAGATGGACGTGGACGCGATTCGCGGCGCCCACGATCGCACGGGCCAGGACGACGCCCACGCCTCCGGCCAGGAGCGACAGGATCAGGCCTTCGACCAGGAGCTGCTCCACGAGCCGGCGGCGGGGGGCGCCTATGCTACGCCGAACCGCGACCTCCCTCCGCCTGGCCTGTGCCTTGGCGAGGAAGAGCATCGTCACGTTCAGGCCGGCGATGAGCAAGAGGAGAACGACCAGACTCATCATGATCACGGAAAGCCCCACCTGGGCGGTGCGGATCGCGGGGTGGATGCCCGCGTCCTTCTGAGGGGACAGCCGGATCTCCCTCTGTGCGTAGTACTCCGGGTATTCCTCGCGGAGATGCGTCGTGAGGCGGTCCGCCCACGGTGTGGCCCGTTCGAGCGCCACGCCTGGCCTCAGGCGCGCGACCACGTCCAGGAAGTTGTTCCCGCGCTCCTGGGACTGGTCGTCCGAGCGCATGAGCTCGGCGTGCCGGGACAGCGGCGCCCACAGAACCGGCGCGACGATCGGGAACGGCCCGCGGAAGGCCCGCGGTGCGACGCCCACGATCTGCCACCTTGCGCCGTTGATCCCGACCGTCCTGCCGACGATTCCTGGGTCGCCGCCGAAGTGGCGCTGCCAAAATCCATGGCTCAGCACCACCACCCTTCGCCTGTCGTCGCCTTCGTCGAACCCTCGACCTCGCTCCATCCGGACGCGCAGGACTTCGAAGAAGGCCGACGAGACCACCTGACCGACAACGCGCTCGGAGCGGTCGTCCACGCTCACGTTGAGGGGGGTGAGCGTCCAGGCTGTCACTCCGGAGAAGACGGTGGTGTCCGCCTGCAGGTCTCGAAACAGGGGAATGGAGCTGGGCAGGAATTCGGCACCCACCCCGCCGCTTCGGAAGACCTGCACCAACTCGTCCGGCGCCTCCACCCCGGGCAACGGACGGAGTAGAAACGAGTAGACAGCTGCGAAGACGGCGGCGTTCAGTCCGATCCCGAGCCCGAGCGTGGCGACGGCCGTCACCGTGAACGAGGTGTTCCTTCCGAGGTGCTTCGCCGCGAACCGCGCGTCCTCGGCCAGCCATCGGAGGCTCCAACCGGGCCTTTCCTTCCGTCGAGCTTCGAGGCTCCCGCGGGCGCTCCGCCGAAGCGACGACGCGTGCCAGAGCGTGTCCCACAGGATGCGCATCCAGACGAAGGGCAGGCCGGGCACCCCGCGCTTTCCCAAGTGGATCCGCAGGGAGGCGATGTAGACGTCCTCCATCTCGGCACCGCGGGCCTCCCGAAACTCCGCGGGATAGAGGCGGAGAAGGAGGCGATAGAAGCGCCGGGAGATCGGGAACTCCGGGTCACCCATCACAGGCCGTCCAGGGCTGCGTGCATCGCCTCGTCCCAGAGGAGCGCGAACAGCCGGTCGGTCACGCCGCTGTCTCCCCCGTTGGTGAGCAGGACGAGCGTGGCATCAACGTGGGGGAAGCGGCGGACCTGGGCCAGGGCACCGACATCCCCGCCGCTGTGCCCGAGGGCGGGACCGTAGCGTGTGTCGAGATAGTTCAGACCGAGACCGTACCGGGACGGCTCCACCCACGCCTTCATCTGGGAGAGGGATTCGGGTTCGAGCAAGTCGCCGCCGAGGAGCCCGTCGAGGAAGTCGGCGAAGTCCGCGGAAGTCGCGATGAGGCCCGCGTTGCCCATGAACACCTCTGCGTCGTGCGTGGCCAGGTCGGTCACGTTCATGAGCCTGCCGTCTCCGGCGAGGTCCTGATAGGCGTTCACGAGCCCCGGCGGTGAAGGGTACGCCGGCTCGTGTCTGTAGTACGTGGCGACGAGGGCAAGGGGCTCGAGCACGCGCGCGCTGATGACCACAGCGTGGTCTCCCGCAACCTGATCCACGATCAGGGCCAGGATGTAGTAGTTCGCGTTGGAGTAGAAATAGCCGGTCCCCGGTGCCCAGAGCGCCGATTGCCGCTCCAGGTAGGAGAGGAGGCGGTCGGACGCGTAGGAGCCCAGGGGGTCGTTGAGGAAGTCCACATCGTACCGGAAGTCCCCATTGAAGTCGGGAATGCCCGATCGGTGCCCGAGCAGCTGGCGCACGGTGGCTCGGGTGCCGTTGGGGATGCGCCGGTAGAGCGCCTCCGGCAGGTATTGGCTGACTGTCGCATCCAGGTCGATCAGGCCGTCCTCCGCCAGCAGCATGACCGCGCTCGCCATGTACATCTTCGTCACGCTGGCTCCATGGAATCGATGGGTGGGCAGCATACGGTCCCCCGTCTCGATTCCGGCGTACCCGGCGGCGCCGTTCCATTCCCCCTGCGGTGTGCGCACGAGGAGAACCACGCCCGGGAGGCCCTCCCGCACGTACCGGTCCAGGAGCGCCTGAAACACTACGCTGTCGGGATGCGTGTTCAGAGCCGGGTCCCACGTGTCGGGAGGCGGCACGACCGGTGCGACCAGATCGAGCGTGCAGGCCGCCGCTCCGATCACGAACGACAGGACCAGCCCGAGCCGTATGCCCCCGCGGATCGATCGGCGCATCTCACTTCCCTCCAACCCGGCTGTCACGACCCCGGTGGATGCGGATGCCTGCGAGGAGGAAGAGGTGCGTCGCCGCCGGGATCTCCTCGAGAAAGAGTCCCTGTACGGCCCACCGTGCGGAGACGAAGGGCGACACGGGAGCGGGGCGGGCGGGATCTCCCCGATACGCGAGGGTCACCGACAGAGGAAGGATCAACGACGGCCTCCCCCAATTCGTCGCCTCGACGTACCTGCCGTCCTCCAGCTCCAACGTCTTCCGACGCCAGAAATAGTGCATGTAGCCGAGGCCGAGCCCCAGGTCGGCTTCGAAGCCGACCGGAAGGCGGCGGCCGACACGGAGCTCGGGCTCGAGAGACACGCCGCTCATCCACCAGTGGTCCTGGGAGAGCCCCACGCTCATCCCGAAGGAGACGCTCCAGTGCTCGCCCGCCCGAAGCGAGCGGTCGGTGCCGACCATCACGGCCGGATTCAGCCGGTCCGTCACGGGGTGGACGTACCAGGGAACGGTCAGAGCGTGTGTTCCCACCGAGACCGAGATCGGGAACCCGGATTGTCCCGCGACCTGGGAAGGGTGCGTGATGCACAAAAGGATCGACAAGCCGAGCGCTACGCTCCCGTTCCGGTTCCGGCCCGCAGATGCGAGGACTCTCGATCCCGTTTGCCAGCGAATCTGGTCCGACATGGCTCGCTCCCGCCGCTACGGTCTTCGGAGCGTGCACCCCGAACCTCGCGGTAGTGGATCCCAACAAGGGATGTTGATACGCAATAGTATATACAAGAACGTATGAACACCGACAAGCCCTGTGCGCGCCCAGACCGTCTCGGACCCGACGCGCACCAAACCCGGAGGGTACCGGGTGCCCGCTGCCCGAGCGGCCGAATTGCCGTATTCTGGGACGTTCTCCGGAATCATCCACTCGCGTGGTCGCCGGCGACGGGCGGTTCCGAGGGGCCTTCAGAGCGGCCGGTAGTGTGCGGGCAGGCCGCACGTTCATAGGCTGGACACGCCCGGATTCCAGGAGCCAGCAACACGTGATTCTAGCAAGGATCGGAGCGGGGGACCGGGATGCCTTCGCAGGCCTCGTCAACGAGACCTGGGATCCCCTCGTCGAGCATCTGACGTGGGTGCTGGGATCGCGGGAGGCCGCGGAAGACGCGGGTCAGGAGGCCTTCATACGGCTCTGGGAGCGGCGGGAACGTTGGCACGAAGGCTCGGCGCGGGCGTTGGTGTTCCGTATCGGAAGGAACCTCGCGCTCGACGCCAGGCGGAAGGAACGCGTGCGACGCGACTGGGCGACGCAGGAGGCACAGGTGGTCGGGGAGGAAGAGGGACCGGAGGAAGCAGCGGTGTTCGGCGAGTACGACTGCCGATTCCGCGAGGCCCTGGCGACACTGACGCCCGGCAGGCGCGAAGTGATCGAGCTGGTACGCCTGCGTGGCTTGACCCACAAGGAGGCGGCCGAAGCGCTGGAGATCTCGCAGCAGACGGTGGCGAACAGGATGACCCTGGCGCTCGCCGACCTCCGCGTGCTCCTCGCCGACATCCTCCCGGATCTGAGAGCCAACCTACCGTCCATCCCTGCCCGGGAGACCAACGATGGATGAGGTGATCCTGAGGCATCTGAGCCGTGAGGCGACGGACGTCGAGGAGCATCGCCTCGACAAGTGGCGCGCTGCATCGCCGGAGAATGAGGGCCGGTTCCAGGAGCTGCGCGCGCTGTGGGAGGGCCTCGGACGGGTGGAGACCCGCCGCACCGCGCGTCGTCCCGACGTGGACGCGATGGTGGCCGAGGCGGAGCAGCGGCGCTCCCGCTCCCGGGCCAGGCGGTCCCGGCGGGCGTTCGTTCGCTCTCCGTGGGTCGGATACGGCCTCGCCGCGGCTGCGAGCATCGCGATGGTCGCCTTCGGCGTGCGCCTCTGGCAGGCTCGGGACGCTTCCGGGACGGCCCTCGCGGCCGTCGCCTCGTCGGTCGTGGGCTCTGGCCAGGTGGTCGCCATGACGCTGTCGGACGGCAGCTATCTCCGGGCGTCGACCGGTACACGGCTGGAGTTCCCGGCGGAGGCCGGGCGACGCGAGGTGGTCCTGGAAGGCCAGGCGTTCTTCGCCGTCGCCACGGCGGACGCCCCCTTCGTCGTCCGGACGGCGGAAGGAGAGTTGACGGCGGTCGGTACGCGCTTCGAGGTGCGGACCGGTGGCGACCTGCTGCGGGTGGTGGTGGTGGAAGGGGTGGTGGAGTTCGCGGGACCCGGGGGACGTTCCGAGATCCGCGCTGGGCAGGTCGCCACCGTGCAGGGGCGGGGCTCACCCGACGTGCAGCAGGTCCGCACGGTCGAGGACGTCTGGTCGCTCCTGGACTGGCCCGGTGGCCTGCTGGCCTTCCAACGCACCCCCCTGGACGAGGTCGCCGCCCAGTTGGAGCATCAGTTCAAGATCGACGTACGCATCGAGGACACGGTGGCGGCCGGTCGGCGTGTGACCGGGAGCTTCCAGGACGCATCGCTGGATGACGTGGTCGACGCGGTGTGCGCCGTCACCGGAGTCAGTTGCAGCCGCGAGGGGGACGCCGTCGTCATCCACGCACCGACCCGGTAGGCGGACGGCCGTGTGCGCTTCGAGCCGCCCCCGAGCATCGTGGATCGCGCTGGCGATCGGAATCGCCGGAGCCCTGGGTGGAGCGGCGCAGGCGAGCGCCCAGGCTACCGGAACCCTGCTCGACCGACCGGCACGCCTCGACGTCAGGGACGTGCCTCTGGAGAAGGCGCTGGTCCTGTTGCAGCGCGCGTCTGGTGTGTCCCTGGCGTACAGCCCGGATCTGCTTCCCGAAGAACATCGTGTATCGTGCCCATGCAAGGGCATGACCGTGGCCCAGGCGCTCGATCGAGTCTTGAAGGGCACGGGGCTGCGATACCGTCTCGGCGACCAGAACGTCGTCATCGGGAGGTGGAAGCGGGCGGGATCCTCCATGACCTGGTCGTCGCGCCCGTACCTGTAGGCGCCCGTTCCGAGCAGTGCCGGATGTATTGACGGCGTGCGTCCTCCTATAGAAATTCGATAGGTATACCTATAGACTTTCGATAGGACACGCGCGGATGAGCGCTGACCGAGGCGAGTTGCTGCGGGGCACCCTCGACATGTTGATCCTCAAGACCCTCAGCCTTCAACCTCTGCACGGTCTCGGCCTGGCCCGCCGCATCGACCAGGTCACTGAAGGCGCCTTCCAGGTCAAGCCGGGCTCGCTCTTCCCTGCGCTGCACCGGATGGAGCAGAAAGGTTGGATCGAGGGAGCGTGGGGTGAGTCGGAGAACAACCGCCGCGCCAAGTACTACCGGCTCACCTCTGCGGGCCGCCGGCAGCTCGGCGAGGAGAGGGAGAGCTGGTCGCAGGTGGTCCTGGCGATCGCGAAGGTGATGGAGGCCACCTGAGGAGGGGCTGGGCCCATGCACACCTGGATCAAGGGCGTCTTCCGGTCGCTGTTCCGCAAGGCCGAGCTGGACCGGGACCTGGACGAGGAGCTGGACAGCTACCTGGCCATGCTGATCGACGAGAAGGTCCGAGCCGGCCTGGAACGTGAGGAAGCTGGGCGCCAGGCGAGGATCGAGTTGGGTGGGGCCGAGCAGGTGAAGGAGAAGGTGCGCGAGTTGCGGCTGGGCGCCACCCTCGACACCCTGCTTCAGGATATCCGCTACGCGCTTCGGACGCTGCGCAAGAACCGCGGCCTCACCGCCGCGGCGGGGCTGATTCTGGCCATCGGCATCGGCGCCAACACGGCTCTGTTCACGACCGTCAACTCGGTGCTCCTGCGCGCCCTCCCCTTCCCGCACGCCGACAGGCTGGTCATCGGGCTCAAGACCATGGGCGGGGTCCCGTCCGGGCCGGTCTCGCGCATCGACTACTTCGACTACCGGGAGGGGGTGGAGTCGTTCGAGGAGCTCGGTGCTCTCACCACGTTCACCCAGCAGAATACGGTCACGGGCGGTGGCGATCCCGAGCTGGTGCAGGCGCTCTACGTAACCTGGAATCTCTTCCGGACGCTCGGCGTGGAGCCGGCGGCGGGTCGCGGCTTCCTGCCGGAGGAGGAGGCTCGCGGTGGGGCGCCGGTGGTCATGATCAGCGACGGCTACGGGCAGCGCCGCTTCGGCAACGCGGAGGCGGCGGTGGGGACCTCCCTCGTCCTCGACGGCGAGGCGCTGACCGTGGTCGGCGTCATGCCCCCCGGCTTCCGCTTCATGTACGACGCCGACGTCTGGCGCCTCATCGACCGAGACGGCCCTTTCGACACGCGACGCGATTCCCATAGCCACTGGGTGGTCGGTCGGCTGAAGCCCGGAGCGACGTTGGAGCGCGCCCAGGCCGAGTCGGATGCCGTCTCCGCCGCTCTGGCAGAGCGGTTCCCCGACAGCAACGAGGGGAAGGCGTTGGCGTTGACGGATCTCCAGGGCTACCTGGTGCGGAACGTGAGGACGAGCCTGCTCCTGCTCATGGGCACGGCCGTGCTCGTCCTGCTCATCGCCTGCGGCAACGTGGCAGGCCTGCTCCTGGCCAGGGGCGAGAGGCGTCTTTCCGAGATGGCCATGCGCACGGCCCTGGGCGCCCCTCGACGACGCCTCCTCCGTCAACTCGTCACCGAAAGCGTGATCCTGACGGTGGGGGCCGGTCTGCTGGGCGTCGCGGTGTCCTACCTGCTCCACGACGTGATCCTGGGACTCCTCCCCGTGGGCGAGCTGGGGATACACCCGCCGGCCGTCGATCGGGCGGCTCTGGCCTTCACCCTGCTGGTCTCCATCGCCACCGGGCTCCTCGTGGGGATCCTGCCGGCCCTCCGGAGCACGTCGCTCCAGCCCGCCCGGCAACTCCGGTCGGATGGGCGCTCCACGGCGGGCGTCCACCACGGCCGCCTCCGCAACGGCCTGGTCGTGCTCCAGGTGGCGCTGTCCGTGGCCCTCCTGGTGGGGTCCGGCCTCCTGGTGCGTAGCATGGTCCGACTTTCCCGTGTGGAGCTGGGCTTCGACCCCGGGAACCTCCTCACCGGCCAAGTCCAGATCCAGGTGGCCGACTACCCCACGCCGGATGAGCGCAATGCGTTCTTCACGTCGCTTCTGGAAGAGGTGGAGGCGCTGCCGGGCGTTGCGTCGGCGACCCTGAGCAACCGGCTCCCCATCCTCAGCCGATGGCAGGACTGGTCCGTCTGGCCAACGGGACGGCCACCGGGATCGCCGCAGGAGTCCTTTTCCGCCATGGCGCGCTGGGTTCCGCCCGGCTACTTCGCGACGATGCGCATTCCTCTCGTAGTCGGACGTGACATCGCGACAACCGACGTCCCGGGCAGTCCCTACGTGGTCGTGGTGAGCAGGAAAGTCGCCGAAACACTCTTCCCGGGCGCCGACCCCCTGGGCCGCACCGTGACCATCGGAGAGTGGCGCGACTGCGAGGTCGTCGGCGTGGTCGAGGACGCTCGTCTGAACGACCTCCGGGGTGAGCCGGACCCGGCCTTCTACATGTCCATGGCGCAGATGGGGGACGCACGCCTGCAGATCGCCGTGCGTACCGCTGGGGACCCCACCCTCCTCGTTCGCCCCATCGAGGAACTGCTGCGACGGAAGGACCCGAACGTCCTCTTCGCCCAGCCCCGGACCATGAGCACGGTGGTGGATGGAGAGCTGGCCGGCTTCAGGACCATCCTCCTGTCCCTCGCCCTGTTCGCCGTCGTCGCCGTCGTTCTCGCGGCCATGGGCATCTACGGCGTCCTGGCCTACAACGTCAGCCAGCGGAGAAGTGAGCTCGGCCTGCGCCTGGCCATCGGCGCCTCGGAGTCGGGGCTGGTGCGGATGATCATGCGGCAGGGAATGGTGCTGGTGGCCCTGGGCCTCGGCATCGGCCTTGCCGTGGCCTGCCCGGGGGCCTTGGTCATGCGCCATCTCGTCTACGAGACCGGCCTCGTGGACCCGGCCGCGTACGTAGGTGCGTCCGTCTTGTTGGGCCTCGTGGCTGCCCTGGCCTGCTACTTGCCCGCCCGGCGAGCCTCCCGAGCGAACGTGTTGGAGCTGCTGCGGACGGAGTGACGGGACGCTGCCGAGGTCGCGTAGCATCGTCCGGCGAACGCAATTGGAGGACCGGGGCGACCACGGCCGGCACGGCGCGGGCGTCAGGGTAGGCGCAGATGTGGAGCCCCGGAGGGCTACGCGTCCCGCACCGCGACCGCGGGATCCACCCTCGAGGCCCGGACGGCCGGTGCCAACGTCGCGAGCATGGCCACGGCACCGAGCAGCAGGATGGACGCGACGTAGGTCACGGGATCCGTCACGCTCACGCCGAACACCTGGCTGGCGATCGCCCGCTTCAGCACGAGGCTTGCGAACACGCCGAGGACGAGGCCGAGGGCGACGCGGGACTGTCCGTCCCGGACGACGCGGCTCACCAAGGTGTCGCGTGAGGCACCCAGGGCCATGCGGATCCCGATCTCCCGGGTGCGCTGGCCGACCGAGAAGCTGATGACGCCGTAGAGTCCTATCGCCGCGAGCAGGAGCGCCGCGCCGGCGAATGCGCTCAGGAGGAGCATGCGGAACCGGCGCTGATCCAGCGAACCGGCCGTCACGTCGCTCATGCTCAGGAGACCGTAGAGGGGCAGGGACGGATCCACGTCGTGGATGGCCTCGCGCACGGCCGACGTCAAGGCGTATGGGTCACCTTCCGTGCGGATGACGAAGCTGGAGCGCGGCATGGCCGCCTGGCCCACCGAAAGGAAGGCCTCGGGTTCCGCCGGCCGGTCGAGTCCCTCCTTGACGGTATTGGCCACCACGCCGACCACCGTGGCCCATTCGGTGTCGGGGTCGTCCGGATCGCCGGAGAACGTGATGCGCGCGCCCACGGGGTCCGCTCCGGGCCAGTAACGGTTTGCCATCGCCTCGTTGACGACCACGACGTCCGGCGCGTCCTTCCGGTCCGCCGCCTCGATGTCACGGCCGCGCAGCAACGGAATCCGGAGGGTGCGGAAGTAGTCCGCGCTGGCCACCTGGAACCCGGCGAGGAGCTGCTCCCCGGGATCCGGGGTCCGGCCGTCGATGCTGAAGCCGAACGTGCCTCGGATCGCCCAGTGCATCGGCAGGGTCAGGATCGTGGCCGCGCTCTCCACGCCGGGGAGAGCGCGTATCCTGTCCAGCGACTCGGCATAGAAGGCGGCGGCACCTTCGGTGTCCGCGTAGTCCGACTCCGGAAGGGACACGTGCGCGACGAGGACGCCGGTGGGCTCGAAGCCCGGGTCCACGTCGTCCAGCGCTCGCAAGGTGCGGACCATGAGCCCGGCGCCGACGACCAGAACGAGGGAGAGCGCCACCTCGGTCACGACCACCGCGTCCCGCAGAAGCTCGGGGCGAGCGCGGCCCCTCCTGCCCGCGCCCCGGAGCGCTGACGCCGCCGTCCCCTCTTCGAGTCCAACCAGGGGCGCGAGCCCGAAGACGAGCCCGGTCGCCAGGGTGACGAGCATGCTGAAGCAGAAGACGCGCGGGTCCACGGAGATCTCCGAGAGCCTCGGGATGCCGTCCGGCGCCAGTGCCACGAGCGCCCGCGTTCCCCAGATGGCCAGCAGAAAGCCCGGGACCCCCCCGCAGAGGGCGAGCACGGTGCTCTCCGTGAGGAGCTGGCGGCGGATGCGCCCGAGGCCGGCACCGAGGGACACGCGCACGGCGAGCTCCCGGCGGCGGCGAGACGCGCGTACGGTGAGAAGGTTGGCCACGTTGGCGCAGGCGATGAGCATGAGCAGGCCCACCGCCCCCAGGAGCACCACGAGCGTGGGGCGGAGGTCTCCCACCAGGTCGTCCCGGAGCCGGACCACCGACACACCCTCCCCTCCCTTGGTGTCTGGATAGGCGCGTGCCATCTCCTCGGCGAGGGCGCCCATCTCTGCCTGGGCGGCGGGCACGCCGACGCCTTCGGCGAGGCGGCCGAGCACCGTCATGTACCCTGCGCTGCGGTCGGCGCTTCTGTCCGTATCGGACAGTGGGTCCATGGGAACAGGGTAGGGTGAGGGCACGTAGAGCAGCGTACCCTCCGGGAAGGCAACCCCGGGAGGCAGGACGCCCACGACCGTGTGCGGCTTCCCGTTGAGGACCAGAGTGCTGCCGAGAGCTCCGCGGTCGCTCCCGAACCGTGACCGCCACAGCGCATCGGCGAGGACCACGGTCCTGTCCGATCCGGACGCGGCCTCGCCGGGCCCGGGCAGTCGCCCCAGGGCGGCATGGACCCCCAGAACCGTGAAGAACCCGGACGTGACCGAGATGCCCCGGACCCGCTCGGGGAACTCGCTGTCCGTCCGGTTGAAGTCGATGCGGCGATACGCGGCAAGCCCCTCGAATGAATGGGCATCCCGCTCCCAATCCAGGTACGTGACCCCCGCGACCACCTCGCGCCACTCCCCACGGTCCGGCTCCGTCACCCAGACGTGGACGAGTCGGTCCGGGTGCGGGAAGGGGAGCGGGCGCAACAGGACGGCGTCGGCGACGCTGAACACCGAGGTCGCCGAAGCGACGCCGACGGCGAGCGTGAAGGCGGCGAGCGACGTGAACCCGGGGGTGCGCCGGAAGCTACGTACGGCGAAGCGCAGGTCCTGCGGCAGGCTGGACGTCGGGACCCGCCGGATTCCTTCCCACGCGTAGGCCGCCCCGACCTGGAGACCCGCCCGCCAATACCACACGCCTGCCCGCACGGGGCCGCGCCGCCACCGCCTCCGGTACTCCTCTTCCAGGTCGGCCATCAGTGCGTCGGTTGCCCACCCACTGGGCATCACGATCGATAGCAGCATAGCCGCCAGGCGTGGCGGACGAGCATCCTCACCCATCGTCATCCCCTCCTACGCTTCATCCTCCAGCAGGGACTCGATGCCGGCCCACGACGCCAGCAGCGAGTCGCGCACATGTCTCAACGCCCTGAGACCCTCGGGGGTGACCTCGAGATACCGCTTCGGTCGGCCTCCACGGTCCGCGTCCACCGTGTCGGGCCGAGATCGCAGGAGGCCCTTCCCCTCCAGACGGTCCAGGGAGACGTACAAGGAGCCACGATTCACGGCTCGTCCGGTGCTCTCCTCGATCCACGCGAGGACGAGAGGCGGGTACGCCTCCTCCCCGACCTGCAGGACGGCGGACAGGACCAGCTGCTCGAAGGTGCCCAGGAGTGCAGGCTGAGTCATGCTTGCAAGGTAAGCATGACGCTCGCCAGTTACAATCCCCCGCGCAGCTCCGCGATGGCCCGACGGGCCGTTTCGGCCTGACGGCCCTCCGGTACCATGGTCAGGATGCTCTCGTACGCCTCGATGGCTTTCTGCCTCTCTCCCATGGCGCGGTAGGTGCGCGCCAACGAGAAGAGGGGACCGGGGCTGTCCGGCATTCCCTCCGCCCACAACCTGCAGACAGCGAGGGCTTCGGGGAGATCGCCGGCCTCCACGAGCTCCATGAAGCGAGGGCCCATGACGGGCGACGTCACCAGCTCGACCTCCGGATCGACATCTCGCACGGCGCGGAACACCGTCGCCGCGACCTCCGCACCGCGGGACCGGAGGATGGTGGCGAACTCATCCACCGTGGGCGGAGGCCGGAGCGCACGCTTGGTGTCCACCCGGGCCACCATGCCGTCCGGCAGGGCCATCCGCCGCGGGAGATCGAGGAGGAAGGTGTGGGCCTCTCCGTCATCGAGGAGCGTCGCCTGGAAGAACCGGAGCGTGTACTCGAGCTCTGCGCGCGTGAACGCCTCGAAGTACGCGACCCTGGACGGATCCGTCTCCGCGATGTTCTGCAGCCTGCGGTACCCGGGGCTGAAGGCGTCGTGGTCGACGCCGTTGAACTGCGCAGAGTAGGCGTCGGAGTGTCGCAGCGCGTCCCAGAACCGAAGGTCCTTCGGACGGAATGTGGCCTGTTCCGGTGAGACGAGAAGCTGCAGGTAGGCTGCCTGGATCGAGCGGTGGCTGTATCCGGGGACGCTCTCGATGAGCCCGAGCTCCTCGGGCATCGTGATCGCTCCGTCCAGCGTGACCACGGCGTCCACGTAGGCGTTCCTCGACGCGAACAGGACGTTGCTCATGCCCCCCCAGCTCATGCCGGTCGTGCCCACGCGGTCGCGGTCCACGAAGGGGAGTGTTCTCAGCACCGAATAGACGAACTCGAGGTCCCGCGCCTGGACGTCGAGGCTCCTCTGCTCGTCGTCGATGGTGCGCGCGTACATCCCCATGTTGGGCACCGAGGCGACGACGAACCCGTGCGTGGCGAGGTACTCGAACAGCGGGTAGTGGTCGGTCGAGGAACCGTTGTACCCGGGCATGTGCAGGATCAGCGGGAACCTGCCCGATGCCGGCGGGGCGTCCCTTACCGCCGCGGCGGGCTGTGCCAGGACGGAGTCCAACCCGAGCCCCGTGGCGTCCAGGAGCTCTGGCGAGACCCGCCACTCCATCATGAGGATCTGCTTCAGGCTCGCCATGCGCCGACCCAGCTCGCCGGGGGTAGGCGGCGTGAAATCCGTCTCCGTAGCTCTGGCCTCGTAATACTCCGACACGCGCATCCGAGGGGCGTCGGAGCCCGCCGCGGTCGGGTACCACATCGTGATCTGGATCGGGCGGGCGATCTCTCCGCGCGTAGGCTCCCCGAAGTAGTCCACCTTTTTCCGGAACGTCCGGCTGTAGTCGTACTCGTAGCGCACCGCGTACCCGACGGCCCAGGGCCCGGGCTCCACGCCCGGCCACACGCCCGGCGAGGCGTTCTGGGCGGCGACCGGCGTGCACGTCGGAAGAAGATCCAGCGCCAGAATGAGGGCGAGGCTCCGGAGGAGCAGGCGCGGAGCGAAGCGAACGATCATGAGAGTCTCCCTGCGGCCGGTTCAGCCGCAAAACGTTCGATGAGGGCTACGGCCCGCCCCACGCCGTCCTCGGCGCGGATGCGCTCGCCGATCGCCTGCGTCCGGGCACGCGTGCCGGCGTCGTGGACGGCGCTGCGGACCGCGGTGGCCAGACGTTCGGCTGTGAGCCGCTTGCGCGGAATCCAACGCGGGCCCGCGCCCAGCTCGTGGATCCTCCCGGCCCAGAAGAACTGGTCGAAGAAGAAGGGCACTACGACCGACGGGATACCGGCCCGAAACGCGGCGGCGGTCGTGCCGGCGCCCCCATGGTGCACGGCGGCCGCCACGCGGGGGAACAGCCAATCGTGGGGCACGTCGTCGACGAGGTGGATCGAATCCGGCAGCTCGCCGGTCCCGAGCTCGCTCCAGCCCCGGTGGAGGATGGCGCGCCGGCCCGTTCGGATCACCGCGTCGACGACGACACGGGTCATCTCGGCGCTCCGGTGGTCGACCATGCTGCCGATGCCGACGTACAGGGGAGGGGGGCCGGCCTCCAGGAACGAGACGAGCTCCGGATTCGGCTGCCACGACGCGGGCGTGTCCAGGAACCAGTAGCCGGACACCTGCTTGCGCGGCCCCCAGTCGGCGGGTCTGGGCAACACCGCCGGGCTGTAGGCATAGATCATGGGGACCTGGTTGTCCGGGGCGTCGATGTTCCACCAGTAGCGGAACCCGAGGGGCGGCAGGCACAGGATCTCCTCCCGGCACTCGTTGGTGAGCGGACGGAGCATCTGGAACACCGTCTGATTGCCAGCCTTCGTGGCCCACACGTTGTACACGCTCTTCCACGGCAGCCACGAGGGGGCCGGCCGGACCACCGCACAGGCGAACGCACGCGTCACGGTGGTCGGCTGGAGCTGTGCGCTGATGGCCGGGATGCCCAGCCGCTCTGCGACGTGGAAGGCAGCGATGGACGCGCTCGAGCTGATGACGAGGTCGCTGCCTTCGAGGGCGTCGAGGGTGAGTCGGAACAGCTCCGCCAACACGGGCCTGAAGGTCTCGCGCAACCAGCCCACCAGGCGGAAGGGGTTGGTCCCCATCTCGGCAGCGGCCGTCTTGAGCAGACCCTCACGCGGGTCGCCGGGAAGCGGGATGAACGTGACGTCGTGGTCGCGGGCCAGGTCCGCGAACAGCTCGTGCGTGAACAGGCGGACGTCGTGGCCCGAGCACCGCAGCCCCTGGGCGAGGGCGACCACGGGCTGCACGTCGCCCCGGGATCCGATCGTGCAGATGGTGATGTTCATGGCGCACCGCCGCCGGTCTGCATCGGCGAGATCAGATAGCGTGACAGCACCATGCCGACGTGGTCGTGGCGCCCATTGTCGTCGTTGCCCCCCGTGGTGACCACAGCCATGTCCAGACGGGGGAAGATCACGATGAACTGGCTTCCCCACCCGTTGGCCACGATGCGCGTCCGGACCCGGATCGGGGCCTGCGCGGCTGCCGCGACGGGATCCGGTCCCGCGCGGACGCTACCGATCGACGTGGCCATGGTGGTCTCTCCCTCGGGTCGTGCCGCTCATGTGTGTCGTGAGACCGCTGCACCACGACTTCCGTCCGCTCGTCCCAGGAGGGAGGATCCGGGAGACCGTGCGATGCACCTTGGAGATCGGGAGAATCGGAACCTCCCCGAGGGTGGGTGGCCCTCGACGATGAGTGAAGGTCGCGACGGTCCCGGGGACGCATGCCCCCGGGGCCGTTCGTAGTTGGGAGACGGGCCGGGTCAACTTGCCCGAAGCGTGGCGGTCGAGTCGGATACGGCGCATGTGATTCCGGTCGCCTCGCAGACGGACTCCATTACCTCCTCGAAGGTCTCCGGTCCGAACCACCCCGTGAGCGTGCGCGACCCGGTGGCGGCATCCTGCACGTTCACGGCTCGTCCGAAGTGACGCGCCACATCCTCGGCCACGCGCGACAGGGGCGTGGCCTGGAACACGAGCACGCCGCCGGGCCAGTCCAGAAGGCTACGCGCGTCGTCCGCCGAGACGACCGTCGGCGCGGCCTCGTCCGTCGCGTAGCCGACGCCGCCTTCCGTGATCCTGATCGAGCCCAAGTCGTTCGACAGGGTGACGGTGCCGTCCAGGACGACAGCCCGGGTCCCGCCGTCGCCCGGTGCGATCTCGAAGCGCGTGCCGAGGACACGTAGGCGGGCCGATCCCGATTCCACCACGAACGGGTGCAGCGCGTCGTGCGCGACGGCGAAGAAGGCCTTGCCTTCGAGGCGAAAATGGCGTGTACCTCGCGAGGCCAGTTGCTCGAGCCGTCCACCCGGTGCGATACGGACGAGGGTACCGTCGGAGAGCGCCACGGTCTCGACGTCGGGTCCACCCGCCGCCCAGGTCGCCAGGGGACGCGTCTCGGACGAGGGGCCGACGCCCCTGACCGCCAACGCGACGGCTGCCACGGCGGCTGCCAGGGCGAGCCAGCGGTAGGCGCGGTTCGGGCGAGCCCGGCCCGACGTCCGTCCGGGCGCCGACCGGCGATGGACGGCGTCGTGCGGTCGGCGCTCCGCAGCCTCCACGATGACGTCCACGACGGAGGGGTCGATGCCGCGGGCCCTCGGAGCGGGCGCGGTGGCCTCCCACGCGCGCAGCGTCGCCTGGAAGTACTCCTCGTTCTCCGGTGCCCGTCTCCGCCAACGCCGGACCGCATCGGCCTCCCAAGATCCGGCCCTTCCGGAGAGCACCCGGACGATCGATTCGTCGTTCACGTCGGTCCCGTCGGGGGAGGGAATCCTATCCACCCATGACACGAAGCCGGATCGCCGGCTCTACCATCTGCCCGGATGTGCCCCTGCCGAGGGCGTCGCGGAGGGAGGCCAGGGCCAGGCTCATGTGGTTCGCGACCGTCTGGGGTGAGATGTCCATGACCGCCGCGACGTCCGCGTAGGACATCCCCCCTTCCCGGACCAGGCGGAAAACCTCCCGGCGTCGTGGGGGAAGGGCGGCCACGGCGGCCGCGGCGCGCTCGGCGAGCTCGGACTCCTCGGCGCCGTCCAGGGGAGAGGGGCACGCGGTCGGGGGATCGGCCAACGCGGCTCGGGCGGCATGCCGGCGTTCACGGCGGCGCTCGTCGATCGCCGCATTGCGCGCCATGGAGTACAGGAAGGCGCGCAGGGACCCTTCCCGGCCAAGGCTCCCGCGGCGGGACCAGAGGCGGACGAAGACCTCCTGTGCGACGTCGTCGCCCCCCTCGCCCCGTTCGAGGATGCCCTCGGCGTACCGTGCCAGCGGTTCCCAGTAGAGCTCGACGAGCCGTTCCAGGGCGCGGGTGTCACCGGAGCGCAAACGCTCGACGATCTCCCGGTCGGGTGGAAGGGTGGGGACCTTTGCTCCCCTCACGTTCGGCGTGACCTTTTCGAAGGGATCTTTCCGGGACGGAACGGCTCGCGGCGGTCGCGTGATCGTCCCTCCGGCCATCGGATCGGCTGACTCCACGGAGAGAACGTGGGAGGCGATTGGTAGCTACCGGCCCCGGGGAACGTGAATTGGGCGAGAGCGGGCTCGGCAGCGCCGAGAGCGTGCCGCCCGCCGAAGGCGTTTCCCGCAACACACGAGTCGGACCGTGATCACTCGCCCTCCACCTGGGTGGCTCGACCATCGCCGGTTGCGCACCGTGTTCGGCGTGGCGATGGCTGTTCTGGGCGTCCATGCCGCTCCGGACGTCGCCTCCGCGCAGTCGCTCCTGGAGCGCCCGGCCCGGCTGGTGGTCACAGACGAGCTCCGCACGGACGCGCTGCGCCTTCTCCAGGAGGAGGCGGCCGTCCCGCTCGTGTACAGCCCGGACCTGCTTCCCCGCGATCGCGTCTCCTGCGACTGTCGGGATCGGACCGTGGCCGAGGCCCTCGAGCTGATCCTCGCCGGGACCGACCTGACGTTCCGGGCTACACGCACGCAGGTGCTCATCACTCCGAGGGAATCGTCGCGCGCCTCCCCGACCGCGACGGTCACGGGGCGTGTCGTCGACGACGAATCCGACGTCCCGGTCGGCAGCGTGCAGGTGCGGGTCGATACGGGGCAGGGCGGTCTGGCCGACGAATCCGGTCGGTTCGTGCTCCGCGGCGTACCGGTGGGAAGCCGTCGCCTCGAGGTGACGGGCATCGGATGGGTGCCTTGGGTCCGCGACGGCGTGACCGCGCGCGGTGGAGACACGGTCTCGGTCGTGGTGCGACTACGGCGCGCGCCCGTGCCGCTTCCCGAGATCATCGTGGCCCCGGGCACGTTCGGGATCCTCGAGTCGGTGCCGCCGGGGACCGTGCGTACGATCACCCGCGACGAGATCGAGACGATGCCCCAGCTCGGCGAGGACGTCTTCCGCTCTCTCACCCGCCTCGCGGGGGTGACGGCCCACGACATTTCGACGCGCCTGAGCGTCCGCGGGAGCCTCGATCGTGAGGTGATGGTGCGCCTCGACGGCGTGGAGCTCTACGAGCCGTATCACCTGAAGGACTGGGACGGGGTCTTCGGCATCGTGGATCTCACCACGCTGAGCGCCGTGGAGCTGAAGGCGGGCGGATACGGTGTGGAATCCGGAAACCGGGGCGCCGGCCTGCTGGACATGACCTCGACGACCGCCGTGGGGCCCGCCCGCAGCACCGCCAGCCTCAACGTGAGCCACCTGTCCTTCGAGAGCCAGGGGGGCTTCGACGACGACCGGGGCAGCTGGCTCGTTTCGGGTCGGGAAGGATCGCTCGGACTGCTCATGAAGCTCGTCGGGGCGGACCAGCGGCTCTCGCCCCGGTTCTACGACGTCTTCGCCAAGGTGGCCTACCAGCCCACCGCCGGTCAGCTGCTGGCGGCCCACGTGCTGCACGCCGGGGACCGCTTCCACCTCGACCTGACGGAATGGGACGGCATCAGCGTCGGGCAGGGCATCGAGGCCGGCCGCATCCGGTCGGACTGGAGCAGTAGCTACGCGTGGATCACGTGGGATGCGCGCGCCGGCGGGCCGGCGAGGTCGCACGCAAAGGTGTGGGCGGGTCGCATGGGGCATCTCCGCGAGGGCTACATGGAGGATGCGGGAAGCATCGGCACGCCCGAGGAGATCGCGGTCAGGGACGACGGCGGCTTCCGCTTCGCCGGCCTGCGGGAGCAGGTGGACGTGGAGCTCACGCCGGACCTGCTCCTGCGGGTGGGCGGCGAGGCGCTCTACGCCCGGGCGGACTACGACTACTACGCCCGCACCAGGACGCCTGCGATCGGGACGGACGGCATCGTGAGCCTCCGCTCCGACACGATGCAGGTGTCCCTCGACCCCGGCGGACATCGCCTGTCCGCGTTCGCGGCCGCACGGACCCGCTTGGGGCGGCGCTTCGTCGGAGAGGTCGGCGTGCGCTACGACCGGGCGTCGCAGACGGACGAGGCCCACCTTGCCCCGCGCGCGGAGGGATCGCTCGAGCTCGGGCCCCGAACGACGCTCCAGGCCAGCGCCGGCCGGTACGTGCAGTTCCAGGGGATCGGCGAGCTCCAGGTGGGGGACGGACAGACGCTGTACGCGCCGGCGGAGCGCTCCGATCTCTTCGCCGTCGGGCTGGAGCGGCGGCTCGGCGACCTCAGCGTACGCCTCGAGGGCTACGACCGGAGGATCTCGGACCAGCAGCCGCGCTTCATCGGGCTCCGGCAGGAGTTGGACGTCTTCCCGGAGCAGCAGGGAGACCGGCTGCGCATGAATCCCGGCCGGGGCCGGGCTAGGGGGATCGAGTTGTTCGTGGAAGGAGCCGCGGGCCCGAAGTGGCGCTGGTCGGCGAGCTACGCGCTGGCGAAGGCCGAGGACGAGATCCCGCAGGTGGAGCCGTGCACGGAAGGACCCACGTGCCTCGACGATCCGTGGGTCCCCCGGAGCAGGGACCAGCGCCACGCCGTCGATCTGCAGGCCGATTTCCGGCCCGACGACCGGTGGCGCCTATCCGCGGCCTGGATCTTCCACACCGGGTGGCCCGCCACCGAGTGGGCGTACGGCGTCGTCCTGCGCGCCGACGGCACGCCGTTCTTCACGCGCTCGTTCGGGCCACTGAACGGGGAGAGGCTTCCCGCGTATCACCGGCTGGACCTGCGCGCCACCCGTGCGTTCCAGCTTCGCGGGGGTACGCTGGAGGTCTACGCCGATCTCTTCAACGTCTACGACCGCCGGAACAGGGGGTCGTACGCATACGGGCTCCAATACCACGGTGCGGATCTGGTAACGACGGTCCGCACAGACGGCGGTGAGGAGCTGCTGCCGTTCCTCCCGATGATCGGGCTGCGCTACCGCTTCTGACGGACCGGGGCCCCTGCGCCCTTCCTCAGCGACCTGCTACGTCTCCGCGAGCGTGCGCATCGGGTCGACACGGCTGGCCCGGCGCGCCGGGACCAGCATGGCCACGGCCGCCACGGACGCGAGGACCAGCGGCACCGCGACGAAGACGACGGGGTCGTGGGTTCCGACTCCGAAGAGCATGGACTCCAAGATCCGGGTCAGGGCCAGCGCGCCCACGATCCCCGCCACGAGCCCGATTCCCACGAGCGGCGCACCCTGGCGGAAGACCAGCCCGAGGACGGAACCGCGCGACGCCCCGAGCGCCATGCGAACGCCGATTTCGCGTGTACGCTGCGACACCGCGTAGGCGAGCACCCCATACAAACCCACCACCGCGAGCAGGAGGGCGGTCAGGCCGAAGGCGGTCATGAGGATCGTACGGAAGCGCGGCATCGAGATCGTGCTCGCGATCATCGCTTCGGCGGGCTCGATGCCCACTACTGGTTGGTCGGGGTCCACCTCCGAGACGGTCTCGCGGACCGCGGGCACGAGGCTGGACGGCGGCACGGAGGTCGCGATGACGAAGTTGACGTTCCCCGTCGGACGTTGCGTGAAGGGAACGTAGACCTGCGGCACCGAGGTCCGGCCCAGCGTGTAGTGCTGCACGTCGCCCGCGACGCCCACGACCTGGACGAGGGGCTCGTCGTCATCACGTCCGAACTTGATGTGCTTGCCGATGGGGTTCTCCCCCGCGAAGTGCTGCTCCGCCAGGGAAGCGCTGATCACCGCGACGGGGGGCGTGTCCTCCCGGTCGCCGGGCGCGATGTCCCGGCCGGCCACCAGGGGGATCCCCATCGTCTCGAGATAGCCCGGCCCGACCCTGTAGAAGAGGGCCGAGCCGTCCTCCTGCCCACCGGTTAAGGCGTGACCTTCGACCCAGAAGCCCCAGATCTCGTCGCTTCCCGCGAGGGGGATGAGGCTGGTGAGCGACGCCGACTCCACGCCCGGCAGCGCGTTCAGCCGTGTCGCGACGGCGTCACCGAACCCCCTCCGCTCGTCCGGCGTGGCGTACTTCGCGCGCGGGAGGGGCGTCGAGAGTACCAGCCGACCCTCCCGTTGGAACCCCGGATCCTCGCCCTGGAGGGCGGCGAAGCTGCGGAGCAGCAGGCCTGTCCCCACCAGGAGCACGACCGCCAGTGCCACCTCCCCCGCGACGAGCGTCGCGCGCATCCATCGGCGGGAGCGATCCCCCGCCAGGCCGCGGCCGCCCTGCCGAAGCGATTCGCCCAGACCTCGTCCCGCGACGCTCAGCGCGGGAGCGAGGCCGAAGAGGACCCCAGCCGCCAGCGAGAGCCCCAGCGAAAAGAGGAGCACCGGGGCGTCGACCTGGATCTCCTGCATGCGGGGGAGCATGGTGGGCCATCCGGCCGTGAACGCGGCGAGCGCGCCGTAGGCCATCAGCACGCCCAGGGCGCCACCCGTGCAGGCCAGGACGATGCTCTCCGCCAGGAGCTGCCGTACCACTCGCCCTCTACCGGCCCCCATCGCCGTGCGAATCGCCAGCTCGCGGGTCCGGACCACCGCCCTGGCCAGCGTCATGTTGGCGAGGTTGGCGCACGCGATCAGGAGCACGAGCCCCACGCTCGCCATGAAGATGAGGAGTTGGGGGCGGGTCGAGCCCAGGAGGACGTCTTCCAGGGGGCGAACGGAGACACCCCACCCCGTGTTCGTGTCGGGGTAGTCGGCCTCCAGCGACGTCGCGATGCCCGTGAGGTCGGAGCGCGCCTGCTCGACGGTCACGCCCGGCGCCAGGTGCCCCACCGCGTAGAGGAAGTGGGACCCCCGGGCCTCGTACCAGAACGGCTGGGGCTTGAGCGGGACGATCAGGTCGATCGATCTCCTGGAGATCGGTTGCCAGTCACGCGGAAGGATCCCGACGGCCGTGTACGCGACGCCGTCCAACATCATCGTTCGTCCGAGGACGCCAACGTCCCCGCCGAACGCCCGCTGCCAGAAGCCGTACGTGAGGAGGACCACGTCCTGCGCGCTCGGCTGCAGGTCCTCGGCGGTGATCCCGCGTCCGAGCGCCGCCTCTCCGCCCAGGATCTCGAGGAAGCCGTCCGACACCCGGTAGACCGGCAGACTCTGCGGGCGGTCGCCTCCGGTGTAGTTGACGCTGCTGGCCTGGTACGACCCCAGCGCGTCCAGGGAACGGTTCCGCTCCTGCCAGTCCCAGAGGTTCAGGGGCGCGATGCTGAAGGAGGTCCAGCCCCGGGAGAGGTTGGTCTCTCGGAGATAGACGATGCGGTCGGCGTCCGGATAGGGAAGGGACTTGAGGATCACGCCGTTCACGATGCTGAACATGGCCGTGTTGGCGCCGATGCCCAGGGCCATGGTCACCAGCGCCACGACGGTGAAGCCGGGGCTGCGGACCATCGCACGCAGACCGTGGCGCATATCACGGAGAAGGTCGGGGAGCATGCCGTCACCTCCGGGGGAGAGGGTCTTTCGTGGGTGGGGGTGCAGGCTCAGGCGGAGCGCCAGGGCGCCCAGGACCTCCCGGAGCCACGAGTGCCGGCCGCTCTCCTCCAGGTCCCCCAGGAAGAACTCCCGCTCCTGCTCGGGAAGCAGGACGCGGATCAGCAGGCGGACGAGGACGGGAGGCGGGCTGCCTCCACCGGGGCGGGACATCACGGCACTCCGAGGTCGGGCGCGAGCCCCTCGGCGAGCTGGCGCAGGTCGTCCAGCGAGCTCCGAGCCGCGGCGCGGCCGACGGGCGTGAGGGCATACAGCTTCTTGCGGCGGCCGCCGCGCTCGCCGGTGGGGGGGGCCACGCTGGCCTCGAGGTAGCCCTTTCCCTCCAGGCGGCCGAGCGTCTTGTAGACCGTGCCGAGCGTGAGCGTGCGCGATGTCCGCCCCTCGAGCTCCTCGCGCACCGTGACGCCATACGCGTCGTCCCGCAGCCGAAGCACGGCCAGGAGGACGAGCAGCTCGAACTCACCGGTGTGTCCCACGGGCTCCCCTCCCGGTCGTTAGTCTGACATCGTCACACTAATTGGACGCCGGAAGGGGAGAGGAGGTTGCAGAGGGACGCGCGAGGCGGCCGCCCCCGCCTCCCCTCAGGGTTGGACCGCCGGCAGCACGCCGTTCACGACCAGGCCGATGACGCCGCTCCACTGGGCGCCCGCCTCTTCCCACGTGAGCCCCCGCCAGCCGCTCGTCGTGACGATCACCAGGTCCAGGGCGGGAGACACCAGGATGAACTGGCCCCCGTAGCCGTTGGCGAAGTAGAAATCGCGTCCCTGGCCGTGGCCGACCCACCAGAGGTAGCCATACTCCGGGCCGAACGGGACCGCGTTGCCGGTCGACACCTGCGGGGTCGTGGACGCGCGCACCCACGCCGCGGGGACCACCTGGACGCCGTTCCACGTCCCGTCACGCAGGAACATCTCGCCGATCTTCAGCATGTCCAGGGGACGCAGGTTCAGCCCCATCCCGCCCGTGTAGTAGCCGCGCTCGTCCGTCCACCATTCCACCTGATCGATTCCGAGCGGCTCGAAGAGGTGCTGGCGTGCGAAGTCGAGCATCGGCGTTCCCGTGGCCTCGGTGAGGATCACGGAGAGGAGGTGGGTCGCTCCCGTGTGGTAGTGGAAGACCTCGCCGGGGTGATGTTCCCAGGGAAGGTCGATCACGTACTGGATCATGTCGCCCGAGGTGACCCAGCGGTTGTACTCGCCGCCGCCGTCGAGCTCGTGCCACTCGAGGCCCGAGGTCATCGTGAGCAGGTTCCGGATCGTGATACCTCCCTTGTCCTCGGGGAGGCTGTCGACGATGGGGCGGAGGAAGGTGTCGATCGTCTGGTCCAGGCTGGTGAGGTACCCCTCGTCGAGGGCGATGCCGGCGAGGATGGACATCACGCTCTTGGTGACCGACCAGACCTGGTAGAGCGAGTCCGCCGGGGAGCCCCCGAAGTACTCCTCGGCGATGAGCACCCCGTTCCGCTGCACCAGGAGGCTGTGGATGCCCGGCGTCTCGCGGGCCCGCGCGTACGCCTGGTCCAGGAGCTCCGCGTTGACCTTGTGCGGGGCTGCTTCGGGATACCGGGTCTCGGGACCCGTCGCGTCCGACCGGCACGCCGTGGCGGCCAGCAGGAGCGAGACGGCGAGCGCCTTGCAGCTCCAACGAAGTGGCTCGTAACGCATGGTGGCTCCCTCGCGGCCGCACCCGGACGGTCGGCTGCTAGAATCGCCCGACCCAGGCGGTGCCGGACACATGGACCTCGAGGATCGGATCCCCGATGTAGCGGATGGAGGACGCCCCGCTCGCCCAGACGACCAGCCGGCTCGTCACGCGCACGATGGCGTAGCAGGCGCCGGACACGGTCAGGTCGGCCCGCCGGGTCTCCATCTCCCTCCCGTCGAAGGAGCTGGCACCCGACAGGACGAGCGTCAAACGATCCACGTCGCCCGTGGCCTCCAGAAGGGTCGCGCCGGACATGGTCGCGCTGAAGTCCGAGCGCGCGCCGACGTCCGCGTGTACTGCTACCGCGCCCGAGGCCTCCACGGCTTCGAGGTCCTCGGTCTCGACAACGACCTCGATGTCATTGGTCGGCCTCAGATCGACGCTCCGTTCGGGGCCCAGGTAGAGGGTGCCGTCGCGCACCGTCGCCTCGTACCAGGGAAGGAGGTTCTCGTCGATCGTGATGCGGACGCCCTCGTGCCCGGTCCGCTCGATCGTCACCCTGGCCGAGCCTCGCACCGAGACGCGCCGGTACCCACCCACGTCGCGCAGCTCGGTCGTGATGACGCCGTTTCCATGGATTCCGACCCCGTCGTCCTCCATGTCCACGTCCACCGTGAGCATGCAGGCCGCCAACGGCAGCACCGCGCCGGCGACCCAAGCCCTCGCAGCTCTGCGTCCCATCGTCGTACCTCCCCTCGTCCCGTGGCCGTCGTCATCGAGATGTACGGACGTCTCGTCCATCCCCTACACGTCCGAGATGGCGTGCTCCTACCAACCGGAGGAGGCCCCGATGAGGTTCGATGGCGCTACAGCGGCTTGCCCACACGCGTGAAGAGCCTGTGCGCGTACCTCCGGGTGAGCTTGAACTGGGCGCCCGAGCGGAGTCGCACCAGGTAGCCGCCACTGAACCACGGGACGAGCCGCTCGATCCGGTCGAGGTTCACGATGACGGAGCGACTGATGCGAAGGAACCTGCCGTGATCGAGCTGGGACTCCATCTCTCCGATGCCCCGCCGGACCAGATGCTCCACGCGCCCTACGCGGATGCACGTGTAGTTGCCCTCCGCCCTGGCCCAATCGATGTCCTCGGCACGGAGAAGACCGAGGTAGTCTCCGTTCTTCACGAGAAACCGGCGTCGGAGGCCGCTTTCGCCGTCCGGCGGGCGCGACCCCTCGAGCTCGAGATCGTCGCGACGGGACCGCTCGTCACGCAAGGCCGGCGCCCGGTGGTTCGTCGGGGCCATGTCTTCACCTCCCTTCCTCCCCCCCACGTCCTTTCCCGCGGAGGCCGAGGCCTCCCTTCATCAACGGGCGACAGGATGGGCAGGTACCGGGCCCGCCTTGCCGAGCGCCAGGACTTCACCGAGACGCTGCTGGCGCCATGCGACCCTTCGGAGGAACGCCAGGCGTAGGCGCCGCCGCAGCTCGTCGGCCCGATCTACTCAGCCAGCTCCGGCCGGTCGCGCCACACGGGCATGGCGCGCACGATGACGCATCTTCCGTCCGCCCGGTGCTCCTTGTTGATGTACAGAAAATTTGACATTGCGTCGTAATTAATGTACTCTAGATCGAAGATTCGATTCCGTGTCCACTCGTCCTGCCCGGAGGAGGAGGTCCATGTCGATCGTGCTCTGGGGTATCCTGGCGTTGGCGGGCGGCTTCGCCGTCCTCTGGTGGGCCGCGCGCAGCGCGCGCCCGGTCTACCCCCCCCTGCCCGCCGCCGCCGATCTGCCGGCCACGCCGCTGCAGAGGGTCGCGCGCTGGAGCGTCGTCGTGGGCGCTCTCTTCGCCGCGGCCGCCGCGGGCCTGGTCGCGGGAAAGGGGGTGGAGGTCACGTTCGCGAGCGATCCGCTCCGCATCGCCTTCATGCTGCTGCTTCTGGCGATTCTCGTCGTGGTCGGTTCCGCGACGATCTGGCTGAAGACCCAGATGGGTCGCGAGGACGGCGCCCTGGACGAGCGTGACAAGGCCATCCTGGGGCGCGCGTCGGCGACGCAGGCGGGTGGGATCCTGGTGACGCTGGTGATCTGGACGATCGGCCTTTCGGAGCATTTCCACGATGCGGGCGCCGTGCCGGTGTCCTACCTCTATCTGGTCTGCTGGTGTTGCATCGTGGTCCACCTCCTGGGCCTGCCGGTGGGTGTGCTCATCGGCTACCGGAGGGGTTGACCCATGCCGAAGGCCGAGATCGCCAACCAGATCAGGCGGCTGCGCTTCGAGCACGGAGAGATGACGCAGCAGGAGCTGGCGGAGCGGGCGGGCTGCTCGCGCCAGACCGTCGTGCTCCTCGAGCACGGACGCTATGTTCCCTCGCTCTCCCTCGCCCTCAAGATCGCCCGGATCTTCGGGACGAACGTCGAGTCCGTGTTCGAGCTCGCCGAGGAGGCCGAATGAGCGTGGTACGCCGTCGAGGCGAGCTCGCATCCCGGGTGCCCGTTCCGGGGCGGGCGTT
>CAZPZU010000022.1:37599-58210 GCA_964591135.1 uncultured Gemmatimonadaceae bacterium
GCCCGCCTTCCCGGAAGTGGTGCGCTCGGCCGTCCGGACCATGGCCGCGTCCAACCGGCGTGCCTTCTGGATCATCTTCCTCGTCGCCTTCGGGCTTCGAGCCGGCACGCTCATCCTCTACCCCCCGGACGTGCTTCTCCCCAACACCGACTGGGAAACGGGCGCCATCGCTGAGTCCGTGGTCCGGACCGGGCACTTCGCGGACCCCTACCGGATTCCCACGGGCGCGACCGCCCACGCCCCTCCCGCATATGTCTTCCTCCTGGCGCTCCTGTATTGGGCGCTCGGCTTCACGCTCTTCGCGGGCATCCTGCACTGGCTGATCGTCCTGGCATCCTATTCGGTGATGTACGCGATGCTGCCCTGGGTGGCGGACAGGCTCGGAGTCGGCCGCGAGGCAGGACTGCTCGGAGGCGCCGTCGGAGCGTTCCTCGTCCTCTGGCCGGGCGAAGTGGAGGGGTTCGCGGGCATCGCCCTCGCTCTGATGTCGGTGGCATTCGTACGGTGGTGGTCCCGTCCCGGCGGCGCCGACCGCTACTCCATCCTGCTGGGTCTGGCGGCGGGAGCCTCCTTCCACCTGCAACCGGCGCTCCTTCCGGTCATCCTGGGCTGGCTCGTCTTCGCGCTGTGGCGGCGACGGGGAGCCGGGAGCCGTCGAGGTGCCCTTCTCCTGTTCGTGGGCATGACCCTGGCCTGCGTGCCGTGGGCGGTCCGGAACCAAGTGGCCTTCGGAGAACAGTTCTTCGTTCGCGGCAACCTGGGTCTGGAGCTCTACGTGGGGAATCACCCCGGAGCGCACGCCGACGTCGACGTCTCGGCAAGGCGCGGGACGTTCGTGCACCCCACGACCGACCTGGTCGAGGCCGAGCGGGTGCGAGACCTCGGGGAGCGAGAGTACATGCACAGGAAGGGCCGGGAGGCCGTCCGCTGGATCCGTGACGACCCTGCGGCGTTCGTCCGCCTCACGGCCACGCGCATCGCCTACGTGTGGGCGGGCCCGCTGCACGATCCGCCGATTGCGGCGGTCTTCTCCGCGCTCACGCTCCTGGCCCTCGTGGGCGGATGGCGCGTCCTGCCTCTCCTCGGACCGCCTCAGCGGGCGGCGCTCCTCATTCCCCTCGCCGCGTATCCCCTGATCTACTACGTGGTCGCCTACCAGGCCCGATACCGGGACCCCATCAACTGGATCTTCCTGCTGCTGGCTGGTGCGGCGATCTGGGCCTGGGTCTCGCCGAGCACCGCGTCGCCACGGTGACGCCCCCGCGACGCAGTCGTGCCTCTACGGTGAGTCGCGGACGCCGCCGTGCTCCGAGCGGGACGGTGCGGTGACCGGCTCCGCATAACGTCCGATCGGGACGCAAGGATCGGGTCCCAACGACGAACTGCGGAGGCAACCATGTCCACACACACGCATTCCCGGGCCCGCGCCTGCGCGGGCGGCATCTCTCTCGTGGCGCTGGTCGCGCTTCTCCCCGCGACGGCGGCCGCACAGTCGGCCAACGGCGGGGCCGTTCCCGACCTGGCCAGGGCCGACGCGATGCACAAGGAAGCCGACGTCCTCATCCTGAACCAGAACACCAACGACTGGAAGAAGGCGGCCCGTCTGTTCGAGGCAGCCGCGAAGCTGCGCGGCCCCGACGACCCCGCGTCGGTCCAGGAACGAGCGACCGCAGGCGAGCTGCTGCACTACATGGGGTCCCTCTCCCGGGCCCAGGACAACCTCGAGACCGCCGCGGAAGGGGCGCTCAGGCACGGGCGGGTGCTCGAATCGGCCAAGCTCTTCCTGAGCGCGGCGTTCATCGCGCAGGAGCGCGGCCACCAGGCCGACGTCGCAAAGCTGGTCCGCAACGCCGAGATGCTCGCTCGATCGCCGCACCTGTCGCAGGACGAGTGCGACTGCATCCTCACGCGCTTCTTCCACGTGACCGCCTCGGCGAAGGGCACGGGCGGTCGATGAGGCGACCGCACCCGTGTCGCACCCCTGTCACGACGCCGTGACCGGGCCCCCTCGTCGGTGATCCATGGGTGACGCGCCGCTTCGATTGTCGAGTGTGGCCGCGTCCGGGTGGTGAATCGGCCGAGGGAGGCCCGGGGTGGGGAACCGACGCCCACACGCAGGTTCCGAATCGACCTCAGACCGGCGAAGCCTCATGTGCATCCGAGAGATCGTCCTCGCCCGGCACCGCAGCGGCCGCGGTCGCCCGCTCCCGAGAGTTCTCACCCACCTGTCGTGGTGCCCCCTCGTCGCCCTTCTCGTGATCGGCGTGGCGGGATGTGGACACCACGGCGACGAACACGCGGCGACCGGGGAAGGAGCGTCGGCGGCGAACGTCGGTTCCGAGCGAGCATCCTCGGCGGACTCATCGATGCACGACGCGGCGGCGGCCTACGCGACCAGCGTTTTCGAGCGTGCCGGGGTGAAGCCCGGTGCGTCCGATGCGGACGGCCGGCCTCGGTTCGTCCAGCCCGTGCCGCTGGTGCGCAATCTGGTAGGCGACGGAACCGTGCTCGAGCTGAGGATCGACCGCGGGAGCAAGCGCCTTCGCGAAGGAGCGCGCACCTTCCTGCTGATCGCCCCCGGACAGGCGAGCCCCGTCATCCAGGCGCGCACGCCGGTGTTCGTGGGCAACGGCCTGTACGCCCCCGAGCACGGTGTGGACGACTTCGCCGGGTTGGACCTGAGCGGGAGGCCGGTCCTGGTCACCGCTACCCCCCCGGATTCCGTGGCCCTCGCCCGACTCCCGGAGGCGGTGCGCCGCATGTACGGGGACCCGGCGGAGGCGCAGCACCGCAGGATGCGGGACATCATCGACCGCGGAGCCTCGGCGATCCTGCTGGTGCCGGACCGGTGGCTGGTCGCCGAGTGGGACGCGATGAGCGCCCTGCGTCGCCGGCTCGCCTACGGTCCTGCCGAGGAGTATCCCGGCCACATTCTCCAGTCGCCCGTTCCCATCGCGCTCCTGCACGCCGATCTCGTGGACCACCTGTTCCTCGGCCGGCCCTACCACCCGATCTCCCACGTTGGACGCTACGGGACGTTCGAGCTCGACGGCGTCGCGTTGGGCCTCGACATCGACGTCCGGCGCGAGCCTCGTGTGACGGAGAACGTGGTGGGAGTTCTCCCGGGACGGGATCGCACGCTGCGCGACCAGTACGTCATCGTCAGCGCCGAGCTTGGTGGGCAGCTCCGTGAGAACGATCGTGGTCCCTCCCCCGAGGATGACGCCGCGGCATGCGCGGCCCTTCTCGGGGCGGCACGCGCTATCGCCCGCAAGCCGCCGCGCCGCTCCGTGCTGTTCGTGCTCTTCGTCGCCGAGGGGGGCGGCGTCTGGGGGCCACTGCACCTTCTCGCCCACCCGCCCGTGCCACGGGAATCCATCGTCGCGGCGATCCACGTCGGGAAGGTGGGTAGTGCCGAAGAAGGCACGCTGGAGCTTGAAGCGCTCACCTCTCCGGCCCGGCTCGCGCGGGCGATCGAGGGTGCCGACCGGCGCGCAGGGCTCGAGATCCGGACAGCCAGTCATGGTGCCAGATCGTTCAGAGGCACTCCGAGCGAGATCTTCCTCGGCGCGGGCATCCCGTCGATGCTGGTGTCCATCGGGGACGCTCCCATTCCCTGGGCTCCCTGCGAGGAACATCTCGAGTCCGGTGAGCTAGACGAGGCCACCCGGCTCCTGAGCCTGCTCATCGCGGAGACTGCCCGGGCGCGCACGCTGGCCGTGGGGCCTCCGGTGGAGCCCGAGGTCGCGCAGCGCTGAAGGCGAGGCGTCGGATCGGCTTCACCTTCCGAGGAAACGCCCGGGGGGGTTCGTGCGTAGTGTAACATGGGGGAAAATCTCACCATCGGATCGAGGCCCGGGGCGGCAGGCACGTTCGCCCGTGCACCGTGCCGTCCCGATGCCGTCAGGGAGTGAGCCGATGCTCGCTCTGCAGGTCCTGGGGGACTTCCACGTCGAGCTCGACGGGCGGGAAGTGTGCGAGCTCGCGGCGCAACGCAGCCGAGCCGCGCTCCTCGTGCTTCTCGGCGTGGAAGGGTCGACCACGAGGGATTCCGTGGTCGCCGTCCTCTGGCCCGAGCACGACCCGCACAAGGCACGTCATGCGCTGAGCCAGACGCTGCACAGGCTCCGTGGCTCGCTCGGAGAGGATTGGTTGGAGACCGAGGGCGAGCGAATCGGAACCGGAGCGTCCGTGCAGCTCGACGCGCGGATCTTCGAGAACCTCGTGGGTGAGAAGCGCTACGAGGAGGCCCTCGCCTGCTACCGCGGTGCGTTCCTCACGGGATGGTTCCTCGCGGACAGCCCCGCCTTCGAGCGTTGGGCCGATCAGCAACGCACTCGCTTCGAGCGCCTGCACCGCCTCGCCCGCCGGGAGGCGATCCGCATCCGTCGCGAGAGGGGCGACGTTCCCGCCGCCCTGCGTCTTGCCCAGGAGTGGGCCGAGGCCGATCCCCTCGAGGACGAGGCGCAGCATCGCCTGATCGAGCTCCTTGCCGAGAGCGGCCGCCGCAGTGCAGCGCTCCGGCAGTACGATCTCTACGCCCGCCTCCTCGCCGAGGAGGATCTCACGCCTCTGGACGACACGGTCCAGCTGGTGTCCCGACTCAGGCAGGCGGCCGAGGTCGGTCCCCTGGCCGACGGAGAGTGGGCCACGGCCCCCGCGCCGGCGGAGGCGGAGGGGCAGCCCGCCGCGGCTGTTGATCCCTCCACACCGTCCACCGGCCCCTCCCTCGGCGCCGGCCCCAACCTCCCAGCGGTCAGACCCGCCGATGGCCGACCGTCACGCCCGCGAGTCCACGTGAAGACCGGCCGGCTCGCGGTGGCCTCGCTGATGACGGCCGTCGTCCTGGGCCTCGTCGGTCGTGAGTTCACCCCCGGTGCACGGGACCGACGTGCGGCGCTACCGCCCGGGGGGCGGATCGTGCTCGCGGACTTCGGCAACGACACCCGTGACTCGCTGGTCGCGGGGGTGGTCACGGAGGCCCTGCGCATCGACCTCGAGCGTCGCCTGCACTCCGCCCTCGTCGATCCCGTGGAGATCGCGCGCGTGTTCGCGCGCATGCGGCGCAACCCGCTGTCCACCCTGGCCGGTGACACCGCCCGGGAAGTTGCCCTCCGCGCCGGTGTGCCGGCCGTGATCGACGGAAGGGTCGGGGCGGTCGGCCCGGGGTTTGTCCTTTCGGCCTGGATCGTCTCCGCCCAGAGCGGCCGCGTGCTCGACGCGGCGCTGGCCACGGCCCGCGACTCCACGGGCCTCATCGACGCGATCGAGGCCTTGTCCGCGCAGCTCCAGGAGAAGATCCGACCCTCCCTCGCCGACCTGCCGCCACCGGTACCGCTCGCCCAGGTCACGACATCGTCCATCGACGCCCTGGCCAGGTACAGCACGGCCCTCCGCGTCTTCTGGCAGGAGGGCGACGCCACCCGCGGCCTGCGCCTCCTCGACGAGGCCATTGCCCTCGACAGCACGTTCGCGATGGCGTATCGCTATCGCGCCACGCTGCTCGACAACATCGGCGGGGACCGTGGCGCCCGGATCGAAGCGCTCGCGGCGGCCTATCGGCACCGCGACCGCCTGAGCGAGAGCGAGCGCTACCTCACCGTGGCGAGCTATCACCAGAGCGCCACGGGCGATCTGGATGAGGCGACCCACGCGTACGAGGACCTGCTCGCGCTCGACTCGATGGACGTCGGCGCCCTCAACAACCTCGGCGTCCTCTACCGCGATCTGCGTGATTTCGCCCAGGCCGAACCGCTGCTGCGTCGGTGCTTCGAGGCGGATTCGATCAGCCTGACGTGCGGGATCAACCTGTGCGGCGTCGTCTATGCCCGGGGCCGCTCCGACGAGGCCCGTGACATCGCCGAGCGCATGGTCCGGCGCTATCCGGACAACCCGTTCACCCTCACGCAGCCCGCCTGGATCGCGGCGGCGGACCACGACTACGTCCGGGCGGATTCGCTGTTCGCCGACCTGGAGCGATTCGACCTTCCGAACCCGGGACTGTTGGAGCTCTGGCTCTCCTTCGTGGACATGGCGCGTGGTCGACTGCAGGAGGCTCAGCGGCACCTCGACAACGCGTATCGACTCGGCCGGGACTCGGCGCCGGGCACCGCCGCGGCCGCGCTGTTCGAGGGCGCGTGGATGGAGCTGGAGGTCCGACAAGACACGGCGCGGGCGATCGAGGTCACGGACGCCGCGCTCCGTGATCCCCTGGTGGCGGGGATGAGCCCCCTCACCATGCCGTATCTGGAGGTCGCCGACTTCTACCTGGATTCCGGCCGGCGGGCGCGCGGCGAAGCCATGATCGAGGCGTTCCTGTCCGAAGTCCCCATCGAGTGGCGCCGTCCGGCGGACCGCTGGCTCTACACCCTCCGCGGCAGGATGGCCATGCAGCAGGGACGCCTCGAGGAGGCCCAGGAGGCCTTCACCATTGCGGACACGCGCCCGGGCAGTCCCTTCCTCGTCCTCCAGTACACTGGGCCCCTGCACGAGGCGGCGGGCCGGGCGGACTCCGCGGTCGCCGCCTACGAACGGTACCTGTCCACCCGCACGCTCGACCGTCTCGCCTTCGACGCGCTACTCCTGCCCAAGGTTTTCCAACGGCTCGCGGAGCTGCACGAATCCGCGGGCCACGTCCGCGAGGCGGCGGACTACTACACGCGACTGGCCGACCTGTGGGCCGACGCGGACCCCGAGCTCCAGCCGCGTGTCGAGGATGCGCGGCGACGGGCGCGGACCCTCCTCGCGAACGAGCCGGACTCGATTCGCGGCGAACCCTGACCTTCTGGGCCGCGCCTCCGCGCGGGAAGACGGCGGGCCTCGTGACACGCTTCGACGACCCGTGCGCGCGGAGCCCATGGTCGGCCCGAGGGAGGGAGCTACCCCGGACCTCCCTCCCCCCGGATCGCCCGGAGCGCCGCCTCGGCCTGCCAGCGGATGAGCGGCTCGGCGGCCAGCGCCTCCAGCGCGGGGATCGCATCGCGGGCGTCCGGGCCGATGGCGCCCAGCGCGGTGGCGACGCTGCGCAACACGTGTCGGTGCTCCCCGGGGGCCTGCGCCGCGGCGATGAGCTGGGCCATCCCGCGTCGTGCGACGTCGGGGTGCGCCGCGATGGCGTTGGCCACCACCATGCGTGCGTTCTCGTCCTCGTCGCGCAGATGCGCAAGCAGGGCGTCGCCTTCGGCCGACCCCACGTCGGGCACCCATCGGAGGGCGATGGCGACCAGGCCGCGCGCGATCCGGTCCTCGTCGTCCAGCGCCGTGCCCAGCGCGCTCGCGGCGGGCGCGGCGGCCGCGCCCATCTGCGTCAGGACCCAGGCGGCGGCGCGGCGGACCTCGGGGTTGTCGTCGTGCAGCCCCGCGAGCACGATGTCCATCTCCGTCGCGGCCCGCGGCCCGCGGTTCCCCAGCCGTCGCAGGCGGTCCGCGGGGTCCGTCATCGTCGCCGAGTCCTTCGGTGCGGTCCCGGGCGATCCCGCTACACGGGCGAGCACCAGCCCGTCCAGCCCCAGGTTGTAGCCCGTGGACTGCGGGTTCTTCCCCTGGCACACGAACGTCACCGTGTGCCGTCCCGCCGGGAGGGTGGGCCAGGCGAGCACGCGATCCTCGCCCACGAAGACCTCCGTGAAGTAGCCGTCCATCAGGAAGCCGGCACCGACGTTGGCCCCGGGCTCGTGCTCGAGCTGGCCCGAGACGCCGGCCACCCGGCCGTCGATGAGCACCGAGTAGATCCCGTAGTCCGGCGCCTGCGCCGTCTGAGCGATCAGCTCGTAGCGTCCGTCTTCGGGCACGTCGAGCGGAACGTCTAGCCTGGAGCCGGGCCCGCGGGCGTCCATGAACAGCAGGTCCTTCCCCCAGAAGACCTCCTTCTGGACTTGGAGCGTTCCGCCCACCGCGCGGGCCTGGTCCACGTACCGCTCGATCTCGATCTGCCGGGCGTTGCCCTGTGGGAGGCGCGCGGCCCCGTACGGGGGCTCGGGCTGGTCCGTGGCGATGCCGTCCTGGTACCAGTACGCCACGGAGCTGAAGAGGTCGGGGCGCTCCTCGAAGGCGGAACGGACGGTGCCGTCCGCGTCGAACGTCCACCCCGCATGCTCGATAGCCGCGCGCAGTGAAGTCCGGAAGGGGATCGGGTCGTTGAGGTGCCACCGATAGGCGGTCATGCGCGCGCCGGTCTCGGTGCCGTCGGCCACGGTCACGCCGGCGTACGGCCCGTCCCCGACCCGGAAGCTCCAGGCGTCGTTCGCGTAGTCCTCCGTGCCCGTCCCGGTGATCACCGGAACGGGGTTGTCGTCCACGTAGAAGAGGTCGTCCCCTTCGCCGAACCACCCGGGCGCGACCTGGATCGCGTTGAGGACGGTCCCCACGTAGAAGCCGCGCCCACGCACGCGCAGGAAGTCGTACCAGTCGCCTGCGGGCGGGGGGAGCGCCTGGCGGTAGCGCGCGTGGAAATAGGCCGTCTTGGCGGGCAGCCGGTCGTGCTTCTGCCAGTCGACGTGGTAGTAGAGGTTGTAGAGCCGCCGCGTGCCCTCGTTGGTGATCGTGACCCGCGCCGACTTGCGGAACGGCATCGGCCAGTACGAGTTGCGCGAGCGGCCGCTGGACGAGTTCCTGATGACCAGCGAGTTGACCTGGCGCTCCATCCCGTGGCCCACGGCGAAGAAGTCGCCCACGGGCGCGTCCACGCTCGGGACGTCGCTGCCGTCGTAGTAGATCCGCAGCCTGAGCAGCCTCGGCCAGCCGTACTCGTTGCCCGCTACGGTGAGCCAGATGTGGCTGACGACGCCCGGTCCCTCGAGGTCGGCCAGCACGGTGGTCTCCCCCGGGATCGGCCGGGCGCTGTCGTCGTTGCTCGTGGAGTCGGGGTTGTCGCTCGAGACTCTGAACGCCTGGAAGTCGCGGAGCTGCGTGAAGCCGAGACCGTCGATCGGGCTGACGGCGGGAACGTCGGCTTCGTCGGAGCAGGCGCCGGCCGCGAACGCGACGGCCGTGAGCAGGAGGGTGAGGTGACGGAAGGCCATGACGATCTCCCCGCGGGGGTGACAGGAGCCGCGGGCCAACCGACAGGGCGGAGGAGCGGGGCGCAAGAGGGAGGCGTACCGGCCCCCACGCCCGCCGTCAGTAGTAGAACACCTTCGCCGACCGCGTGCCGGCATCGTTGACGTCGTCCCCGCCCAGGATCATCACGTGGGCGACGCCGGCGCCGTCCACGTAGACGATAGCGGCGTGGTTGAACACGTTGCCCGCACCGACCGACTGCAGGGTGTTCGAACCGGTGGCGCCTCCGAACGAGCCCACCGTGCCGTCCGAGTTGATCTGGGCGTACGTATTCTCGCTCGACCCCTGCTGGGCCGCCGCGTAGAGCCCGGCGGAGACGAACATGTTGCCCCCGGCGGCCAGGGCGGAGTGCTTGCTCCGCACCTTGCCCAGGCTCGCCCCGTTGACGGTCCACGACCCGAGGAGGTCCCCGTTGCGCAGGTTGATCTTGGCGTAGGCGATCTGATCGAGCCGACCCTGCTGGTTCGTGGACCCGTCGTCGGGTGCGACCGCGCCGCCGTCGCCACCGATGGCGTACAGGACGCCACCGAACGTCTGGAAGCCGTGCGCGGCCCGCGCGGACGGGAGGCTCTCGAGCTCGACCCACTCCCCGAGCGCTCCGAGCGTGTCGATGGCGGCCCGGTACACGCTCGCTACGGGCGCGTCAGCGGTCGTGGCGCCGCCGGCTACGTAGATGTGGCTTCTGAACACGACAGCACCCGCGGACCGGAGGGGCACGGGGAGCGGGGTCGCGGCCACGGCCGCGGCCACGTTGCCGAGAGAATCCAACTCCGCGGAGAGGACATCCGTGGTCGGGGCGCCGGAGTTGTCGATGCCGCCGATGACGAAGAGCCGCCCGGCGCCGGGGACCTTCGAGTTGAACGGCGTGGCGGCGGCGACCGACTCGAACGCGACAGGGGTCTCCAGCGCGGTTGCGCTCACCCAGGGATCGAGGCCGCCCTGCTCCTGGATCACCGCGTGGTGGATCTGACCCGTCAGCTCGCCGTTGGCCCGCTCTCCGCCCACCACGTATACGCGGGGGACGGTCGCCCCCGACGGATCCTCGATCGGCACGTAGAGCGCGATGTGGCCGCTCAGCGGCTCCGGCATCGGGGTCGTTTCCGTCCAGAAGATCGTGGAGGGGCTGAACGCGGCGTTCTGCGTGACCTTGAAGGGGAGATTCTCGCTGGTGCCCGTCGCGGTCGTTACGGCCACCGGCCCGTCCTGCGCGCCGCTCGGCACGGTCGTGACGATGAACGTGTTGGTCCAGTCGGAAGGAGCCGCGATCGCGGCCGGGATCGTCCCTCCGGCCCCGTCCGAGAAGAGGACCTGTCCCACACCCTGGATGTCGCCGAAGGCGTCGCCCTCCAGGATGACGGTGCTCCCCGCGTTCCCCGATGGCTTCGTCGCGCTGTTCACGAAGGACAGTCGCGGCTCGACGGCCGTGAAGGCGCCGGCGAGCTTCGCGCTCGTCTCGTCGGGGTTGCGTACCTCCACATCGTACGGCGTGCCGACGACCACGCCGTCGGGCACGAAGGCGAAGATGTCGGTCGAGGTGGTGACGTCGACGGACGTCGCCGCCATCCCACCCACCTCTACCGTCGCCCCCGACCGGAAATCATTGCCGACCAGGTGCACTTCGGTGCCGACCGTGCCGACGACCGGCGTCAGGGAAAGGAGCGTCGGGTCCGGGCCGTCCGGCTGGACGCCGTCGCTGCCGCATCCGCCCAGGAGAATGGGCGCAATCATCCAAGAGAGCCGCAGAATGCGGCGCGTGGTGCGATCCATGGGGCCCCCTCGTCACAGGCTCGCTACCGCGCTTCCGAAGGCCTTTCGGTGGGCAGCTGGAAGAACCTCGGAGCAACGCCCATGCCACGGCCGCGGCGATGTGCGTGCGGGGCCGAAAGGTCCGGTGGGGCCAGCGTGTAGCCTACGATCCCGAGGCGATCCTCTGCCTGCGCGGCAGGGCGGGGACCATCGTCGCGCCCTTCGCCCACGCGCGGACCTCGAAGAACCGGGATCGACTCGTGGACAGGCCCGTATCCTGGTCGGTGACCGTCACGGTCAGGCGGTAGCGCCCCTCGTCGAGATCGGCCTCGAGGCGACGCAGCTCGCCGAGCGAGCCGTCCGGGCGCGTCGCGGCCTCCGCGGAGAACCGCGTGCTTACCGTCCTGTCCTCGCCGGCGGGCGGGTTCCCCGAATCGTCCACGGGGGCGATGGCGATCTCCGTGCCGTACCGGTGGCCGAAGGGGAGGTTGTAGACCTCGTAGTAGAGGTCGAACGAACCCTCGGGGAACTGGCTGGTGGGGAGAAGGGCGAGCTGAACGTCCCCCCGCCTCCACCCCGCTTCCGCATCGGTCCAGCCCAGCGCGATGTCGCTGAGCATGAGGTCGGAACCGCTGTAGTCGGGGATCGGGAAGGGCGAGGTGTACAGTTGGCCGACCCCCGGCCTGGTCTCGTCGTTCATGATCACGCGCTGCAACGTGCTGGCGGAGGGCGCCGCCTGGAGCTGGATGTGCGTGTACAGCAGATGCCGATCGTCCAGTGCGTGTGGCACGCTCACCGACACGGTGTCGTCCCTGCGTGTCACCGAGCGCAACGCGGTGTCTGCCAGGACGAGGGTCACGTCGAAGCGGTAGCTGGTCTCGCCGTCCTCCTGTTCCCTCTCCAGCCTCCCTGCCGGTACGGCGAAGCTCGCGATGACGTCGGTCCGGCGCGCGCTGCCACGGAAGGTGTACAGGTCGTAGAAGAACGGCAGCGGGCGGCGCAGGGCGTGCGTCAGCGGAGCAGGAGCGAGCGCGGGCGCCGCGGCGGGCGGACCGCCGAGGGCCGGCTCCGGCGGGGGATCGGCGCTGGGTGCGCTCGTCGCCGACGTCGCCGTCAGGACGCACAGGAGGGAAACGATGCCTCGAACCATGATCGCGCCCGGCGGAGGGAGGTCACTGCAGGTTCGCCATACACGGCGCGCTCGCATGGCGTTCCGTGCCCTCGCCCGGACGAGCGCAACGCGCCGCCGCGCCCGAGCCTCGTAACGCACTACCGGCCCGTGGTCGGCCCACCCGTGTCCACTTGCCTGGGAATCCGGTCGGCCGCGGCCGGCAGCGCCGGGAAGGGGGCGTGGGGCTCGGTCTGATACCAGTAGGCGACCGTGTAGAAGTTGTCGGAGCGATGGTTGGCGTGGCCGCTCTCGATCGTCACCCGGACGTCCTTCTGGAAGACCACGGGCGAATCGGTGTGGAAGCGGTAGACCGTCCAACTCGCGCCACGGTCGTCGCCGCCGTTGGCCGGGTTTCCATAGCGCTGGTAGGCGAACGTGGGGTGCTTGGAGCCGAAGGGGTCGACCCCGCACCCGCCGTAGCACCAGGCGCCCAGGTAGTAGTCCTCCGACCCGGTGCCGACGATCTGCGGCGTGGTGGCTCCGTCGATGAAGAACATGTCGTCGCCTTCGCCCCACCAGTCGCCCTGGTTCTGGAGAATGCTGTGGGTCACGCCCACGTAGTGTCCCCGCCCCCGGGCCTCCAGAATGACGTAGTTGTCCCTCCCGTCCGGGTTGGTCCTGCCATTCACCTCAGGCTGGCCGTTGCGCGTCCAGTCGCTGCTCCACCCGTGGTTCGGGGTCGCCTGGCGGTACTGCGCGTGGAAGTACCCCATGTCCTCGGGCAGCGAGGTGTGCTTCTCGTAGTCGATGTTGTAGTAGAAGGCGCCTACTGCCGTCTCGCTCTCGTTGGTCACCGTGATGCGGGCCGAGCGACGGAACGGCATGGGGAAGTAGCTGTTCAGCGCCTTCTGCGAGCCCACCGAGAGCGGACCCGACTCGTAGAGGAAGTAGCGGCCCAGCCCCAATCCGAAGAAGTCGCCGATGGGCGCCTCCACGCTGGGCGTGTCCTCGCCGTCCCAGTACATGCGCAGGACGATGTTCTTGAGGTGCCAGCGGTCGCCGGTGGCGACCGTGAACCACATGTGGCTGATGACGCCCGGGCCGGGCAGGTCGGCGATCGTCCTGGTTTCGCCCGCGCCGATGGGATTCTCCCAGTTCCCGTCGTCGTTGGCACCCGTCGGGTCCGTGCTGGACACCCGGGCGGACGTGTAGCTGCGCAAGAACGGAAGGTCGTCGAGCCCGCGGCGGATCTCCTGCGCACCGGAGGGGGTGGCGATCAGCGACGTGGCGAGGGCGACGAACAGGAAGCGGGCATGGCGCATGGCGATCCCTCCGGATGGCGCGGGTCCTTCCCACCCGCCGCAACATACGCGGGCGGACGGGTCAGCTTAGGCCGCGGCGTCGCGGCGCGACAGGACGCCGCGATGCCGAGTGTCCTGTAACAGTGATTCGTTGCCATTCCAGCGCCGATGCATCCGGCCCTGCCGCGTTGCTCCTCCTCGAAATAGCGCTGCCGACAACGCTACGCGTTGTAGCCCTCGTTGTCGCGTCTTGCAGGATCCGGCGCCTCGACGCTCTCGGTGGCTCGCGGATTCCTGCGGCACCAGGCTAGCTCCGGGCCGCCAGACCCCTTGCCACGGCTACCGCCCCCGCCACCACCTCGTCTTCGTCCGCCACCTCCAGGCGTCCCTCGTGCATGAGGACACGCCCGTCACAGATGGTCGTGTGCACGGCGCGGCCGTTGGCGGCGTAGACCAGTGCGGATACGGGGTCGTGGACCGGCTGCGTGGACGGGTGGGAGAGGTCCACCAGGATGAGATCCGCCGGCGCGCCTGCTTCGATGCGACCGCTCCCCAGGCGGAACGCTTCGGCGGGCGCGGTCGTGGCCATCGCCAGGGCGTCGTGCGCCGTGAGCACGGTGGGGTCCGCCGCCCTGTGCTTCTGCACGAGCGCCAGCACCTTCATCTCCTCGATCATGTCGAGGTTGTTGTTGGAGCCGGGGCCGTCGGTGCCGAGGACGACGCGGAGCCCGGCGGACCTGGCGGTCCGGACGTCGAAGATCCCGCCCGTGGCGAGCTTCATGTTCGCGGTCGGGTTGGTCACCACGGTGGCCCCGTGGTCCGCCAGGAGGCCCATCTCCTCCGGATCGAGGTAGACGCCGTGCGCCACCACGAGGTTGGGGCCGGGGAGGCCGAGTCGCTCGAGGAAGAAGGCCGGGCGCAGGCCGTGCTTCCCCACGCACGCCTCGACCTCGTCCAGCGTCTCCGAGAGGTGGATGTGGACGATGAGGTCATGCTTCGCGGCCTGCTCGCCCATCCACACGAGGCTCTCGGGGGCGACGCTGTAGATGGCGTGGGGCGCCAGCGCCACTTGGATGTGCGGCTCGAGGGCGTGGCGCTCCTCGACCTGCCTGAGCACGGCGTCGCGCTGGGCGCCGGCCTCGACCCCGCTCGGGTCGCCGTGGTCGATGAACACGGAGCCGACGTGCGCGCGCAGCCCGAGCTCCCCCACGGCGCGCACCACGCCCGGCTGGTGCCAGTACATGTCGTTGAAGTAGGTCGTCCCCGAGCGGATCATCTCCACGAGCGCCAGGCGCGTCCCGTGGTAGACGTCCTCCTCGGTGAGGCGGGCCTCGGCCGGCCAGATGCGCGTGCGCAGCCACTCCATGAGCGGCAGGTCGTCGCCGTAGCCTCGGAAGAGGGTCATCGCGGCGTGCGTGTGGCCGTTGCGGAGTCCGGGGAAGGCGTACAGGCTCCGGCCGTCGATCGTGCGCTCGGCCGGCGGCTCCGCGCCCGCGCCGCGGTCCGGCTCGCGCACCCACGCGATCCGCCCGCCGTCGATCCCGATGTCACGCGCGGTCCCGTCGACCGTGGCTCCCCGAATGACCAGCTCCACCGCGTTCCTCCGATACGGTCCCCCGCGGCCTTGTGCTCCCGCCCCGCGGCTTTCCATCGTTCGTCGTCCGATTCGCGGCCCAAGCGGGCGGCGGTGTGCTCCAACCCACGGACGGCGAGCGTGAAGGTAAACGGCGTCCCCCATCGCAGCATCTCCCTCGACGACGACGGGTGGTCCGTCCGCATCGTCGACCAGACCGCTCTACCCCATGCCTTCGACCTCCTCCGCCTGACCGACGTCGAGGAGGCGGCGCGGGCGATCGCCGACATGCAGGTGCGTGGCGCACCCCTCGTCGGGGCCACGGCCGCCTACGGCCTGGCCCTCGCGCTCCGGGTGTCCGGTTCCGACGCGGCGCTGGATCGGGCTGGAAAGCTCCTGGCGGGGACGCGACCCACGGCCGTGAACCTCCGCTGGGCGCTGGAACGCGTGCGCGAGGTCGTGGAGCCGCTTGCTCCGGCGGACCGCGCGGAGGCGGCCTACCGTGTCGCCGCCGGGATCGCGGACGCCGACGTCGACCGCAACCGCCGGATCGGCGAGCACGGTCTGCGGCTGCTCCGAGACCTGGCCGCACGCCACCCGGGTCGGCCGGTGGAGATCCTCACCCACTGCAACGCCGGCTGGCTCGCCACCGTGGACTGGGGCACTGCCACGGCCCCCATCTACATGGCGCACGACGGGGGTCTGGCGGTGCACGTGTGGGTCGACGAGACACGCCCGCGAAACCAGGGCGCGGGCCTCACCGCGTGGGAGCTCGGCCAGCACGGCGTGCCATACACGGTCGTCGTGGACAACGCCGGCGGCCACCTGATGCAGCGGGGACGCGTGGACCTCTGCCTCGTGGGCACCGACCGCACGACGGCCGCCGGGGACGTGGGCAACAAGATCGGCACGTACCTGAAGGCGCTTGCCGCTTGGGACAACGGTGTTCCGTTCTACGTAGCAGTGCCGTCGTCGTCCATCGACTGGGCCCTGGACGACGGACGCGACATCCCCATCGAGGAGCGTGCTGCCGACGAGGTGGAGCGCGTCACCGGTCGTGCCGAGGACGGACGCGTCCTGCGCGTGCGGGTGGTCCCGCCGGGGTCGCCCGTGGCGAACCCCGCGTTCGACGTCACGCCCGCGCGGCTCGTGAGCGGCCTGATCACCGAGCGGGGCATCGCCGAAGCGAGCCGCGAGGGGCTGGCCGGGCTCTTTGCGGAGTACGTGGGAGCCGGTCGGGCGGCTCGCGGGGGCGTGGGCTCATGAACGACGAAGCGCTGCGGATGGCGGTCGTGCGCACTGCGCGGGAGATGAGCGCCCTGGGCCTGAGCCGCGGCACGTCGGGCAACGTCAGCACCCGGATCGGGGACCGGATGCTGGTGACGCCTTCGGCCCTCGCCTACGAGAAGACCGACGCGGGCGACATCGTCCTCGTGGACCTGGACGGGCGCGTCGTGGAAGGCGAGCGACAGCCCACCACGGAGTGGCCCCTGCACGCCGCGATCTACCGGGCCCGCCCCGACGTGGGCGCGGTGGTGCATGCCCACGCCGTGTTCTGCACGACACTGTCCACGCTTCGTCGCGACATCCCGCCCTTCCACTACATGGTCGCGCTGGCGGGCGGCGACACCATCCGCTGCGCGCCGTATGCCGGCTTCGGCACGACGGAGCTCGCGGCGAGTGCGGTGGCAGCGCTCGAGGGCCGGCACGCGTGTCTCCTGGCGAACCACGGGATGGTGGCCCTCGGCGCCTCGACCGACGCCGCGCTCGAGCTCGCGCAGGAGGTGGAGACGCTGGCCGAGCTCTACTGGCGGGCGCTCCAGGTCGGCGAGCCTGCGCTGCTGACCGCCGAGGAGGTGGCGGAGGCGCAGGAGCGGTTCGCGCAGAGAGCTCGGCCCGGCGACTCGGGGTGACGCGCCGGGCTGCCGCTCAGGGACGGCCGGAGCCGCCGACCTCGTGCTCGATGCGGATGGGGTCCGGGTAGCGAATGGGCCCCAGCGGCGTCTGGATGGAGGGCGTGGCCTCGAGACGCACGCGCGTGGGCTCTCCCGCGCCCGCCACGGCGAGCGCCAGGCCGGCGACCTGGTCGAGCTGCCGGCCGAAGAACTCCACCAGATCGAGACGCACCTGCAAGGGCACGCTCACGGGCTCCCCCGGAGGGAGCACGTATTCCTGATCGAGCGCGCCGCTCACCGTCTTCCGATCGTCGAGGAAGAGCGTCCAGTCCAGGGCCACCAGGCGGGCCTGGACGTTGTCCGCCGGGTTGGAGGCGCGCACCAGCAGGGTCATCTCCAGCGGCAGCTCCCCCCGGGCGAGGGCGCCGGCGACGCGGGCCACGTCCAGCGGACCCAGGTCGTCCAGACTCCGACTCGAAGCGATGGGGACGCCGGCGAGCGTGCCTCCGGACGTTCCGGCGAGGGAGAAGTCGACGTCGCGCAGGGCGGCGATCTGCTGGAGCGTGGCGCATCCGGTGAGGAGGGCGGCTCCCGCGAGAGCGAGAAGGAGGCAGGTGCGGCGTCGGTTCGTGAGGTTCATCGGTGGATCATAGTGTGCACTCGTACGTCGACGACAGCCCGTGAATCCGGACGACACCCCTGGCCGCGCGGGCGGTAGCCGCTTGACGCACGACCTCCCGCCCTGAACCTTTTCCTTCTGATCACGGTCTCGCGTCGTTGGCCGATCGACCCTCGGCCGAGGCGCGGGACGGTTTCTTCGGCAGGTACCCCCCATGCCCCGTCGGACGATGGACCAGGGGCGCTCAGGCCTCCCCCCACGCCTCCTGCTCGTACTCTCTGCGCTGGGGTGGGGTGTGTCCGCGTTGGGTGCACAGGAGCTTCCGCTCAAGCGGGACGTCCCGGGGTCGGGGCCGTACGAATGTCCGGCCGTGGCCGCGCCGGAACAGCCAGGCAGAGACGCCAGGGCCCAGGCTCGTCAACTCGCCTCGACCGCGGCACAGGCGGTGATCCTCGGTGATCTCGATCGGGCACGGGCCCTCCTGGACCGAGCCACGGAGTTGGATCCTTCCTCCTCCGACCTCGCGTACCGTCGTGCGCGCGTTCTCGAGGATCTGGGTGAGGGCTCCGCGGCGGTTTCCGAGTTCTGCAGGGTTCTCGCGCTCGATCCCACGGAAGGAGTGGAGGACGCCCGGGACCGGCTGGAGGCCCTCGTTGCCGCGGATCGGGTCGAGATTCCGGACTCTGCTGTCCAGGCCTTCCGCGAGGGTCTGGTCGGCGTGGATGCCGGACTCCTGGAGCGCGCCGTGGCCTCCTTCGATTCGGCGACGGCCCGGGCACCCCAGTGGGCCGATGCCGTCTACGACCGTGGGGTGGTTCTCGCACGGTTGGGCCGGACATCCGCGGCGGCGCGGGACCTGCGACGATACCTGGAGCTCCGACCCGACGCCCCCGACGCCATCGCGGTGTCGCAGAGGATCGGAGAGCTCCAGAGCGTGGCCAATGTCCGCACGCCCAGCCCCGGTGCCGCCCTGACCCTCGGAATCCTGATCCCGGGCATGGGACAGTTCTATTCCGGCCGGGCGCTCGGAGGGCTGACGGTGTTGTCCCTGGCGGGTGGCGCCGTCGCGGCGGGTCTGCTCATCCAGGACGTGCAGGTGAAGTGCCTCACGGATCCCGGGCCCGACGGCAGCTGCCCGCCGGGGCAGGTGTTGAGGGAGGACGTGACCCGCCCCTACCAGGTCGCCGGGCTGGGAACGGCGGCGGCGATCACTCTGATCGGCGCCATCGAGGCGTTCGTGCACCTTCGTGGCCTCCGCGGCGGAGGCGAGGAACCCGCGGCCATCGACGTCGGTCCGGTCACGGTCGGCGCCCTGGGAGTCGCGCCCTCCCGGGGGCGCGTGGACTTCCGGCTGATGCGCGTGGCGTTCTGAGAATCCACTCATGGCGTACACCCGGATCACCATGGTGGGAGCCCTCCTCCTCGTGGCCGCGACGGCGTGCCAGAGCCGCTCCGTCGTTCCGGTGGAGGTCCAGGCGGTCGAAGTTCTGCCTTCCAGCTTCACCCTGGTCGAAGGCGAGTCCGAGTCGGCTCAGGCCGTTCCTCGTGGGTCGGGGGGGGAGTTGCTCTCCGGTCGGTCGGTGAGCTGGAGCACCGATATCACGGGGATCGCCACGGTCGACCAGCGGGGGACGATCGAGGCGGTATCGGCCGGACTGACGACGGTACGAGCTACGGTGGAGGGCGTGATGGGGAGCGCCCCAGTGACGGTGCTGCAGGGCCCCACGATCCGACTGTCGAGGGATGCCGTGGCACTGATTGCGATCTCGGGGAGTGAGTCCGGCGTCGAGACCGTGACGGTGACGAACGAGGGAAACGGGGTGTTGTCCGGGCTTTCCGCGATGATCACCTACGCGGCCGGAGGGCCGTCGGGCTGGCTCACGGCCGGCCTGAGCGGCACGGGCGCACCCGCCGATCTGTCGATCGTGGCGTCCGCCGCGACCCTCGCGCCGGGGGCCTACCAGGCCGTCGTCACCGTGCAGTCGGCGGTGGGGCGCGGCTCGTCCGGCCAGGTGAAGGTCGACCTCGATGTCGAGCCTGCTCCCCCCGCCATCTTGCTGGACGTCCAGGACGTTTCGTTCAGCGGTGTGGTAGGGGGCCAGGTGCCGGCGGTACAGAAGGTCGAGGTCACGAACGGCGCCGGAGGGGTGCTGGACGACCTGTCCACCTCCATCGTTTACGGGAGCGGCGAGCCGAACGGCTGGCTTCGCGCCGACCTGGCGGCATCGGAAGCGCCTACCCAGCTGACGCTGCAGGCGTCCGTCGGGCTCCTTCAGGCAGGGACGTACCACGCCTCGGTGGAGATTCGCTCCTCCGTCGCGTCCAACAGCCCCCAGACCCTGACGATCACCTTCGAGGTGGCCGCTGCGGCGTCGAGTCCGCCCCGCTCTGACGGTGGCGTGGAGGACGAGCCATGAGCCGCGCGTCGGCGGCGCGCGGAATCAGGGTCCTTGGCGCGGTCCTGGCCGTAGCGATCCTCTGGCTGGCGCAGGCCTGCTCGAAGAAGGACGTGACCGGCGTCACCGTGGCGAGCGTTTCGGTGTCACCGTCGTCGGCGACGCTTCTCGTGGGGGAGCGCCGCTCCTTCACGGCGGCCGTCCGGGACGAGAGCGGGGCGAGCATCCCGAGCTCGCTGGTGACGTGGGGCAGCAGCAACGAGACGGTGCTCTCCGTGAGCCCCGAGGGCTTGGCCGAGGGGCTCCAGCCGGGGACCGCCCAGGTCCGTGCCACGGTGCAGGGCGTGAGCGGGTCCGCGAGCGTCACGGTGCAGCCGGGCCCGATCATCGTCCCGGCTACCGAAAGCGTCTCGCTGTTCGCGCAGCTCCAGGGCTCCGCACCGGAGTCGGTGGAGGTCTCGATCGCGAACGGCGGCAACGGCACGCTGTCGGGGCTCGCGGCCACGACCCGATACGCGGCAGGTGAGCCCACCGGGTGGTTGAGCCTCTCGCTCTCCTCCACGACTGCGCCGGCCACCCTGACCGTTACGGCGGCCACGGCTTCGCTAGGCCTGGGGACGTACCACGCAACGGTGACGGTGAGCTCGCCGGCTGCTCAGAGCGGGGTGGACATCTCGATCGAGCTGTCGGTCACCGAGGACCGTCCCATCCTGCGGCTCACCCCCACGGCCGTCGGATTCGCCGGCGTCGCCGGGGGCGCGCCGCCGGGGGCACAGGCCATCCAGGTCACGAACCAGGGGGGTGGGGACCTCACCGACCTGGACGCGACGATCTCGTACCAGGGGACGGGCGGCTGGCTCGCCGACTCGCTCTCCTCCGCGACCGCTCCCGCCGTCCTGTACCTGACCGCGGA
>CAZPZU010000023.1:0-3743 GCA_964591135.1 uncultured Gemmatimonadaceae bacterium
ATCTCGGAGCTGGACCACTACGCCGAGACCGTGCTCGCGCAGCACATCTCCACGGTGGACGGGGTGGCCGAGGTGTCGGTGTTCGGGGCTCAGAAGTACGCCGTCCGCGTCCAGCTCGACCCCCGCTCCCTCGCGCAGCGCGGCATCGGCATCGACGAGGTGGCGTCCGCGATCTCCTCCGGCAACGTGAACCTCCCCTCAGGGGTGCTGTGGGGCCCCGACCGCGCGTACACGGTCCAGGCCAGCGGCCAGCTCCAGGACGCAGCCGCTTTCCGGCGCCTGGCGGTGACGTACCGCAACGGCGCGCCCGTGCACCTGGGCGACCTGGGCCAGGTGCTCGACGACGTGCAGAACAACCGCAACGCGTCGTGGTTCAACGGCAGGCCGGGGATCATCCTCGCGATCCAGCGCCAGCCCGGCACCAACACCGTCGCCGTGGCCGAGGGCGTGCGCCGGCAGGTGGACCGGCTGCGCAACGACATCCCGGCCGGCGTGAACATCCAGATCCTCTACGACCGTTCGCAGTCGATCCAGGACTCGGTTCACGACGTGAAGTTCACGCTCCTGCTCACGCTGGTGCTGGTGGTCATGGTCATCTTCCTCTTCCTGAGGAACCTGTCCGCGACCGTGATCCCGAGCCTCGCGCTCCCCATGTCCATCGTGGGAACCTTCTCGGTCATGTACCTCATGGGGTACAGCCTGGACAACCTCTCCCTGATGGCGCTTACTCTGTGCGTCGGCTTCGTGGTGGACGACGCGATCGTCATGCTCGAGAACATCGTCCGCCACATGGAGATGGGAAAGCCGCCCATGCAGGCGGCCTTCGACGGCTCCCGCGAGATCGGTTTCACGATCCTGTCGATGACGCTGTCCCTCACCGCGGTCTTCATCCCCATCCTCTTCATGGGGGGGATTCTCGGCCGGCTCTTCCACGAGTTCGCGGTGACGATCGGCGTCGCGATCCTGGTGTCGGGGTTCGTGTCGCTCACGCTTACGCCGATGCTCGGCAGCCGCTTCCTGCGCCCGAGCAAGGAGGCCCACCACGGCAAGGTGTACGCGTGGTCCGAGCACGTGTACGATCGCGTGCTCGGCGCCTACGAGCGGAGCCTGGCGTGGGTCATGGGCCGCCGCCGTGGCGCCATGGTGTTCTCCGCCGGGATCCTCGTGGCCACGGTCGGGCTGTTCGTCATCGTGCCCAAGGGATTCCTCCCCAGCGAGGACAACGGGAGCATCCAGGCCAGCACCGAAGCGGCGGAGGGGATCTCCTACGAGGCGATGGTCGCCCACCAGCGCGAGGTCGCGGACATCGTGGGCGCGGACCCCAACGTCGAGGCCTACATGTCGTTCGTGGGCGGCGGCTTCGGCGGCGGGGGAAACACCGGGCGCCTGACCATGCATCTGAAGCCCCGCGACGAGCGTCTCCCCGTCGACCAGGTCATGCGGGAGCTGTCCCTCAAGCTGCAGGGCATCACAGGGTTGCGGGTGTTCATGCAGAACCCCCCACCCATCCGCATCGGCGGCCGCTTCGCGCAGAGCCTGTATCAGTACACGCTCCAGAGCGCGGACATCGACACGTTGTACGCCGCGTCGCGGGCGCTCGAGCGCCGCCTGGACGCGTTGCCCCAGCTCACCGACGTCACGTCGGACCTCAAGGTCGGCAACCCGCAGGTGGAAGTGCAGATCGACCGCGAGCGGGCCGCCTCCCTGGGCGTGAGCGCGCAGCAGATCGAGACCGCGCTCTACAACGCGTACGGTTCCCGACAGGTGTCGACCATCTACACCCAGGACGACGAGTACTGGGTGATCATGGAGCTGCTGCCGCCCTACCAGCAGGACATCTCGGCGCTGAACCAGCTCTACGTCCGCTCCCAGAACGGGAGGCTCGTTCCCATGAGCTCCGTGGCCACGCTCAGCCGGGGGGTGGGGCCCGTGGCCGTGAACCACTCGGGCCAGGTGCCCTCGGTGACGCTCTCCTTCAACCTCGCGCCGAACGTCGCCCTGGGCGACGCGGTGAGCTCGGTGGAGAGCGAGGCGCGCGACCTCCTCCCCTCAAGCGTGAGCACCAACTTCTCCGGCACGGCGCAGGCGTTCCAGGACACGCAGAGAGGGCTCCTGCTGCTCCTGGCGATGGCGATCTTCGTGATCTATGTGGTCCTGGGGATCCTGTACGAGAGCTTCATCCACCCGATCACGATCCTCTCGGGGATCCCGTTCGCGGCCTTCGGCGCGCTCCTCACGCTGTACGTTACCCGCACCGACCTGAGCGTCTACTCCTTCGTGGGCGTGATCATGCTCGTGGGGCTGGTCAAGAAGAACGCGATCATGATGATCGACTTCGCGCTCGACGCCGAGCGCAAGGAGGGCCTGGCGCCGACCGAGGCGATCCTGCAGGCGTGCAGCATCCGCTTCCGCCCGATCATGATGACCACGATGGCCGCGCTGATGGCCACGATCCCCATCGCGCTGGGAACCGGAGCGGGGTCGGAGTCACGGCGCCCGCTCGGGATCGCCGTCGTCGGCGGCCTCGCCTTCTCGCAGCTCGTCACCCTCTACGTCACACCCGTGGTGTACACCTACCTGGACCAGTTCCAGCGGTATGCGGGGCGCCGGCTGGCCCGCCGGCCCGCCCCCACCACGCCGGCGGGCGTGGGGTGGGCGCCGGGCGGTGACTGAGCCGGCGACGGTCCGCCGAGCTACTCCGAGCGCAGGGCCACGGAGGGAGCCACGCGGCTGGCCCGCCGCGCCGGGATCCACGACGCCAGCAGTCCCACGCCGCCCAGGACGAGCGGTACGCCGACGAACGTCACGGGGTCGAGCGCCGGTACGCCGAACAGCAGGCGGGACAGGAGCTGCGCGAGGAGCGCCGATCCCAGGAGCCCCAGCACCCCTCCCAACGCCACGAGCCTCATCCCGCCGCCCGCCAGCATCCAGACGACCCTGCTGGCGTCCGCACCCAGGGACAGGCGAATCCCCACCTCGCGCCCGCGGCGCGCGACGGCGTAGCTGACCAGGCCGTAAAGCCCGATGCTGGCCAACGCCAGGGCCAGGGTCGCGAAGCCGGCCACCACCAGCGCCCCGAGCTGCCGCGGCAGCAGCATGATGGCCAGGTGCCTGCTCATGGTGCCGCTCTCGATCACCATGATCTCGGGGTCCAGTCCTCGGGCGGCCTGCAACATCTCCTGTGCCATGCGTGCCTCGTCTCCCCGGCAGCGGGCCACTACGGTCACGAAGCGGCTCGGGTCCTGCCGCTGGTTTCGATAGACGAAGGGGCGGGGCTCCTCGCCGAGCTGACGGATTCTCGCGGTCGCCACCACGCCCACGATCGTCGCCTCGGCACCGGACACGCGGATCGTCTTCCCCACCGCGCTCGTGCCCGGGAAGAAGCGCCGCGCGAAAGCCTCGTTCACCATCACGACCGGATCGCCTCCCTCCACGTCCGTCGCCTCGAAGTTGCGTCCCTCGAGGAGCGGGATCCCCACTGCGTGCAGGAAACCCTCGTCCACGTGGGTCGCGTCCACTTCGTGGGAGCTCTGGCCCTCCGGGGGGGCGACCCCCTCCACCTCCACCCGGGCCAGGTTCGTGCTGAGGGTATTCAGGTGCAGGTTCTCGGTCAGGCCCACCGACTCCACCCCGGGCAGCGCCCCGACCTTGTCCACCAGCTGCTGGAAGAACACCCGCGCTTCCTCGTCGGTGTACCGATCCGGGGTCGCAGCCAGGGAGAGGAGCCCGGCCGGGTCGTGCCC
>CAZPZU010000023.1:3843-23511 GCA_964591135.1 uncultured Gemmatimonadaceae bacterium
GCCGCCCCTCCCAGGAGCGAGAGCAACGTGGTCTCGGTGAGGAGTTGGCCGACGAGCGCACGTCTGCGGGCGCCCATGGCGAGGCGCACGGCGATCTCCTTCCGCCGGTCGGCGGCCCGCGCCAGGAGGAAGGAGGCGAGGTTCGCGCACGCGATCAGCAGGACGAGACCCACCACGACCATGACCATCGCGACGGCGGGCACGAGGACGCGGTCGATCATCGGGTTCATGATCACGTCGGCGGTGCGAACCAGACGGAACCCCTCGATCGGTCCCCACTCGTCGGGGTACCGCTCCTTGTAGGAAGCCGTCAGTCGACCGAGCTCGGCCTCTGCCCGCTCCATCGTCACGCCCTGGGCAAGCCGCGCCTTCGTGAAGAAGCCGTGGCTCGCGCGATGATCCAGCACGCCGGCGCCCGGCTGCAGCACCTCGTACATGAGGATGGGGAAGTAGAGGTCGGGAACGAGGCCGCGGATCTGCCCCTGGTAGTCCTTCTCGACCACGCCCACGATCGTGTAGGGCCTCCCCGCGAGGCGGATCTCCTTCCCTACGACGCCCGCGTCGCCGCCGTAGCGGGTCTGCCAGTACCCATAGCCGAGAGCGACCACCGGGTGGGCACCCTCCGCCACCTGGTCTTCGTCCGTGAAGAGACGCCCGACGGTGGGCTTCACGCCCGTCAGCGGGAAGTAGTTGCCCGTGACGCCTTCGGCGGGAACCATCTCGACGCCGCCTTCCACGTCGGCCTGCACGAGTGCGAGCTGGGAGCCCGCCACGCCGGCGAAGATGCCGGCGGCATCCCGGGCGAGATCCTGTTCGTCGGGGTAGGAGAGCGGAGAGTGCGAGAAGCCCAACGCGGACTGGTAGACGTCCACCAGCGTCTCGGGGTGCGTGAACGGCTGCTTCCTCAGCACGACCGCGTCCACCAGGCTGAAGATGGCCGTGTTCGCGCCGATCCCCAGCGCGAGCGACAGCACCGCCACCACCGTGAACATCGGGCTCCTCACGAGCCGCCGCACCGCGTACCGCACGTTCAACCACATCCCGTCCATGAGGCTCCCCCAGGTAGTCCGTCCCCGTCCCGTCGACGTGTACCGCCATGCGATCCCGGCGGCGTCCAGGCAATAGCGCAGTTTGGCCGCCATGGGAGCCGAGGCGCCCCGCCGCTCGAACTCCTCGTGCAGATCGCCCAGGAGCGCGTCGGTGCGGCCGTCCGGAGGCAGCACCGCCTCGAGAAGCCTACGCGCGAGGCGCGGCGGCTCGGGTGCGCGCGGCTCGGTCACGGCGTCTCCAGCGCGTCTTCCACGCCGTCCCACAACGCCAGCAAGGCCTCGCGTGATCGGCGCAGCTGCTCGCGGCCCGCCTCGGTCACCCGCACGACCCGTCGCGGTCGGCCGCCCCGCCCGGAGGCGGCAGCGGCCAGCGACGACTCGAGCCACCCCTTTTCTTCCAGGCGGTCGAGGGTCACGTAGACCGAGCCGCGGGAGACCCGGCGGCCGACCCGGTCTTCGAGCTCCTTCATGAGGCGGACGCCGTAGGCCTCGTCACCGAGGCGGAGCGCCGCCAACAGGACCATCTGCTCGAACTCGCCCAGGAATCCACGATCGCCCACGGATGCCCCCCGCCGGCCGCGCCGGCGCTGCAATGACGACTTTGTAAGATTACCTACGGGTGGGGATCGCGATCGGTTTCAGGTGGGTCTCGTGCCGGGGATCGAGCCCCCGCGCCTAGGTGCGCGGGTCGGAGTCCTCCAGAACCGCGCGGGTCCGATCGGCGCGGTAGCGTCGGACGGCCTCACGGGCCTCGGGGTACTTCGCTCCCAGGATGGCGGCGGCGAGGAGGGCGGAGTTCACCGCCCCGGCCTTGCCGATCGCCAGGGTGCCGACGGGGATGCCGCCCGGCATCTGCACGATCGACAGGAGCGAGTCCAGGCCGGAGAGGGCCCGGCTCTGCATCGGGACGCCGAGCACCGGCAGCACGGTCTTGGCGGCGATCACGCCCGCCAGGTGCGCGGCTCCACCCGCCCCGGCGATGATCACTTCCAGGCCGTGGGCCTCGGCCCCGGAGGCGTACTCGAAGGCGAGGTCGGGCGTTCGGTGCGCCGAGATCACGCGCACCTCATGCGGGATGTCGAGTGCGGCGAGCGTGCTCACCGCGTGCTCCATGGTCTCCCAGTCGGAGCGGGAGCCCATGATCACGGCTACCAGGGGCTTGGCCATGCGGTCCTCGTGCAGGGGAAATCGCCGGGAAACGGAGACGTTGCGCGAACCCCGACGGAGGGTCAAGGGTTGGGGAGAGCACGGCGGCGCCCGGGCGCGCCCGTCTCCCGATCCACCCGCGCGGCATCGCGGCGGCGGGTCCGGACGAAAGATGCGCCCCCCCTCCTCGCGACCGTACGGAATGGCCTGTACCTTGCAGCTTACGGGGTGCTCGGCGGCCCGGCCCGGAGACCGCCGAAGCCGCCCGAACAGGAAACACTTGTTTTGACCCACGGGCACAAGGCATTTTGGTGGTCGGAACGTCAGGGGGCCGGTCCACCCGGCCACGCACCGAGTCGGAGGAAAGTTCCATGGTTCGGAAGAGCCTGCTCGTCATCGTGCTCCTCGCTGTCGCTTCCCCGCTGGCGGCCCAGCAGGAGGAGTGGGTTTGGTCCGCAAAGCGTCCCGACGCGCAGCCCCCCTTCGGAGTCACCGAGGGCCGCATGCTCGAGGCGGGCCAGGTCCAGCTCACCTACCGCTTCACGCAGTTCAACTCGAAGGGCGTCTGGTACCAGGGTGATTCGCTGACGACGACGGAGACGTTGGATTTCTATGCGGTGGCGCCCCTGTCGCTGGAGAACATGACGCACGAGGTCGGCATCGCGTACGCGGCCAGCGAGGACCTCACGGTCGCGGCGCGTATCGGCTATTCGCAGCGCCGCCGTGAGCAGATCACCGCCGGAGGGCTGTTCTACGTCACGGACGCCAACAACATCGGGGACCTCGAGGTCACGGGCCTCTACAACGCGTACCGGCAGGGACCCTACCGGGCGCACATCCAGCTCGGGGCGCTGATCCCGACCGGCACGTCGGACGTGCAGGCCGAGACGCCCTTCTCGACCCCCGCCTCGGAAGCCCTCCCGTACGACATGCGTCCGGGCGCCGGCACCTTCGCCGTCGAGCCGGGGCTGACCGCGGAGGCGCAGAACGAGGTCGGCAGTGTAGGCGCTCAGGTCCGGGCGACGATCCGTTTCGGCACGAACTCGCTGGACTACGCGCTGGGGAACCGGTACGACACGAACGTGTGGGCCGCCTACAAGATCAACGACTTCTTCTCGGTGTCGGCCCGCGCACACTTCATGAAGTGGAACGGGATCGAGGGCGCCGACCCGGCGCTCGACCCCTCCCGCGACCCGGGCAACGAAGCCTACTTCCTGTCCGGCAACCGGCTGGACATTCCCGTGGGATTCAACCTGTCGATGCCGGAAGGCACGCGCTTCGCGGGGCATCGCCTCGCCGTGGAGTTCATCTTCCCGGCGCACCAGAGCTACGACGGCCCCCAGCTCGGTTCGGATTGGGGCATCTCGGCAGGCTGGCAGGGGATCTTCTAGTTCCGCGCCCGGTCGGGCGGCGATGAAGGGGCGTCCCCGCGGGGGCGCCCCTTCTCAGTTTCCGGGAGCCGCCACCAGGTGGTAGCTCTTCTTGCCCTTGCGGAGAACCAGGAAGCGCCCCTCGATCAGGTCGCCCGTGCGCACGACGTACCCCACGTCGACGACGCGCCGGTTGTTGAGGTAGACCCCACCGCCGTCGATCGAGCGGCGCGCGTCCCCCTTGGACGAGGCGACGCCCGCGTCGGCCAGGAGGTCCACGATCGGCATCCCTTCGCCGGAGAGCGTCTCACGGGCGACGGTCGACGACGGGACGTCGGCGAAGATGTCCGCCACGTCGTCCGCGTCCAACCCCTCGATCTCCCCCCCGAAGAGCACCCGGGTGGCCTGGACTGCCCTGGCGAGGCCGCTCTCTCCGTGCACCCGCCGTGTGACCTCCTCGGCGAGGGCATTCTGCGCAGCGCGCGCCTGCGGCTCGGTCCGGGCCGTCTCCTCGAGCCTCTCGATCTCCGGACGGGGCCGCAGCGAGAAGAAGCGTAGGTACCGGCCGACATCTGCGTCGTCGACGTTGACCCAGAACTGGTAGAAGCGATAGGGAGAGCTCAGCGTCGGATCGAGCCAGACGTTGCCCGCCTCCGTCTTGCCGAACTTCGCGCCGGCGGCGTTGGTGACCAGCGGGAAGACGACGCCGAAGGCGCGCCCCCCCTCCATGCGGCGCACGAGGTCGGTGCCGGCCGTGATGTTCCCCCACTGGTCGCTGCCGCCCATTTGCACGGTGCAGCCCTCGCGCCGGTAGAGCTCGAGGAAGTCGTACGACTGCAGCAGCGCGTAGCTGAACTCCGTGAAGGAGATGCCGGTCTCCTCGCTTTCCAGGCGACGCTTGACCGACTCCTTGGCCAGGAGCTGGTTGACGCTGAAGTGCTTGCCGATGTCCCGCATGAAATCCACCAGCGTGAGCCCTCCGAGCCACTCGAGGTTGTTGCGCACCCGAGCCGGGTTGACCTTCGCGTCGAAGTCGAGGAAATGCTCGAGCTGGCGTCGGATCCCCTCGGCGTTCTCCGCGGCGACCTCTTTCGTCAGCAGTTGGCGCTCGGCGGTCTTGCCGGACGGATCGCCGATCAGCCCGGTGCCGCCCCCCACCAGCGCAATGGGCGTGTGCCCGGCCCGCTGCATGTGCACCAGGCCCATGATGGGCAGGAGGCTGCCCACGTGCAGACTGGCCGCCGTGGGATCGAATCCGATGTACGCAGTGCGCGGTGCGGCCAGATGCTCCCCCGCCCCCTCGGTGGAGGCGTACAGCATGCCGCGCCAGCTCAGCTCGTCGAGGATGGAGTCCATGGCGTGGAAGGGTAGCCGCGGACCGGCGGGGGTCAAGGGAAGCGTCGGGACCGCCATCCGGGGTAGGGACGCCCCCCCGCCCGATATCGGAGAATCCCCTACGGCCAGAATCGGTCGACCACCCTACGTTGCATGGAGGCCAGGGGGCCCGGATCCCGGGACGCCCGGGGTCGGGGGGCTGGCGTCACGCGTCCAGGACGGAGATTCGAACCATGGCAGACTTCAAGGCCGTCGACACGCTCTTCCCGCTGCTGCTCAAGGAATGGAAGCAGAGCTGGGTGGAGGCCACCAACGCCCAGGGTGAGCTCAAGTGCAAGGTCGAGCTCGCGTGGGGAGACGGCTACGAAGACGGCGCGGCCCTCATCGCCGCCATGGACGCCGCGGGCGTCGAATCCGTCCTGGCCACCGACCTGCTGGCGTGGTCGTATCCGCGGCAGACGCGCTTCGCCAAGGACATGACGAAGGAAATCGCGGACCTCACGGAGCGTTACCCGGGAAGGATCTACGGGCTCGCAGACTACGATCCCTTCGACATCCGCGGGAGCCTGCGCAAGCTCGAGGAGGACGTCGGGGAACGCGGCTACAAGGGCGTCTACATCCACATCTACGGGTACGACATCCCGCTGGATCACCGGAAGATGTACCCGCTGTACGCGCGCTGCGAGGAGCTCGGCGTGCCGGTGTCCATGCAGGTGGGCCACGTCCTCGAGGCCATGCCCAGCGAGCACGGCCGCCCGATCCAGATCGACCGCATCGCGTGCGACTTTCCCGGACTCACGCTCGTCGGCACGCACACCGGGTGGCCCTGGGTGGACGAGCTCATCGCCGTGACCACCAAGTGGCCGAACGTCTACCTCTCGGTGAGCGCCTGGCTGCCGAAGTACTTCACTCCGTCGCTCGTGGGTTTCATCAAGTCCCGGGTGGGTGCCCAGAAGGTGCTCTTCGGGTCCAACGGCCTGGACTGGGCCCGCTACCGCCAGGGCTTCGAAGAGATGGGGCTGCGAGAGGACACGCTGCGCGCCGTGATGTACGAGAACCCGAGGCGGGTGTTCGCGCTCTAGCAGGTCGCTGAGGAAGGGGAGCCTGGGCAACGAGGGGTGTTCGTCACCCGGCACGACGCCGGGTGCGTCGGTGTACGACACATGTGTCGCCGCACGGCGCAGGAGGGCCCATGAGCGAGTTCACCCACAGGCTGCCCCACCAGCCCTGGAGCAAGCCCAGCCGGAACGAGCAGGAGTACTTCCACCGCGAGGAGTTCAAGAGCCGGATGGCCAACGCGCGCGAACGCGAGGCGCGACGCGCGGACGACGTGCGGAGGCGATGGCTCGAAGCGCACGCGAACCACTGCCCCAAGTGCGGAGGTCGCCTCGAGGAGATCCGCACCGCGGACGGCAAGGCCGATCAGTGTCCCAACTGCCTGGGGGTATGGCTGGACCAAGGGACGTTCGATCGGCTGACGCACCCGGACAGGCCGACGGACGACTACCTCACCTCGATCTTCCGGGACGTCCTGCTCCAGTACACCACCGGGAAGCTCAGCCCGGGGAAGTGACGGGCGGCGGGAGCGCCGGGCCTCAGCTCCCCAGCTGCGCCCGGCGCTCCGTGACCATCCGGCTGTTCCGGTACCGTTCGGGGACGGCATCCAGCGCGACGCGCGCCGAGTCCGGCATGCCCAGGAGCATGTAGGCGTCGAAAGCGTAGGTCTGCCGCTGGAGCTGCGAGCGCGGCTCGTCGGGGAGCCGCAGCGTGGCCAGCCGGTCCAGCGCGGCCCGCCCGTCCTTCCGGTCTACCACCATCGATTGCACCCCGAGCAGCTGCACGTCCGCGTTGTCCGGATAGCGCTGCACCATCTCTTCGACCAGGCGTGCCGCATCCTCGTGACGCCCATCCTGCCGGTCGACCTGGGCCTCGCCGAAGAGGCCGGCCAGGAGCAGCCTGCTGACGTCTTCCTGGTTCCCCGTGCGGAAGCCCACGCCCCCGGCGTACTCGTAGACGATGTCTCCGCCGTGATCGGCGGTCTCGAAGAGCTGGAAGGCGCCCACCGTCCACGCGACCGCCACCACCCCGCTCAGCGCGGTGCTTGCGAAGCGCTTGGTCGAGGCCCCGGCCGCACCTGTTTCCCCGGCCTCCACCGAGAGCACCGACGAGCCGGCGCCGCCCGCCCGCCATGCGATCCCCAGGGCGATGAGCTCGATGATGAGGATACCCCCGAAGATGTTGCGCGTGAGGATACCCAGCTCCTCGTGCTGCTGCACAGCGGAGCGCGCGCCCGGGATCCGTTCCGCCAGGCCGTGCGCATCCGTGCCGGACTCCACCGCCACCACGGCTGCTCCGGTCCCCACGATCAGCAGCACGGTCGCCATGGGCCGGAGGAAGCGGGGCCGCTTCAGGAAGCTCAGCCAGTAGATAGGCAAGCCGAGGAACAGGCACGCCACGACGAAGTGAACGACCTGGGGATGAAACGGACCAATGTCAGGCATGGCTCGACTCTGGGACGGGTGGACAGTTGGCCCCTAAGGTAGTGGCCGATGATCGGCGCGCCATGGTCGATCCGATCGAGCGTCAGCTCCACCCGTTCCTGGCGCGCAGCTCCGTGATCTGGGTGGCGTGGTGGCGACCGTGCCACCCATAGAGCTGGAGGAGGAAGTCGAGGTCGATGTCGCCGACCTCGGGGTGCACGACCGCCCGTGCGAACTGGTCGGTCGCGAGTGCCCGCAGCAGCCCCGCCCAGCGCGCGTGCAGGCCGTCCACGATGGCCAGGGAGTGCTCCACCGGAAGACCGGAGACGTCGGGCAGCGCCGCCCAGGCCTCCTGGTCGTACGGCTTGATGGTCGGGCGCTCCTCGGTGAGCGCGAGCTTCATGCGGATGAAGGCGTTCAGGTGCGAGTCCGCCACGTGGTGCGCGATCTGCCGCGGGGACCATCCGCCCTCCCGGTAGGGCGTATCCAGCTGCGCGTCGTCGAGCCCGCGCAAGGCCGCCCTCAGCTCGGCCGGCAGCGCCTCGATGCGCTCCACCAGCGCGGCGCGCTCCTCCGCGGTCAGAGGCGCACCCTTCGGCATGAACTTCCCGGTCGGATAACGTACGTCGTCGCTCATGCACTCCCCCCTCGTTGGTTTGCGTTCGTGGTGCCGCTCTGCCAGCGTGGGCGGCGATGGGCACCTACTCTCGAATCCACGACGTCGTGCGGCGGATCCCGTCCGGTCGCGTCGCCAGCTACGGGCAAGTGGCGCACCTGGCGGGCCTCCCCGGTCGCGCGCGCCAAGTGGGTTACGCCATGGCGGCCCTGGACGACGACACCGACGTGCCGTGGCACCGGGTGGTCAACGCCCGCGGCGAGATCAGCCCGCGCGCCGGCGGAACCGCGTTCGAACGCATCCAGCGCCTGCTCCTCGAGGACGAGGGCGTCACCTTCGACGACCGTGACTGCATCGACCTCGAGCGCTTCGGATGGGATCCGTGACCCGAGCGCTCGCCCGGCGCGGGACACGCGCCCGCCGTCGGCCACCCGCCCCTACCGGGACCGACCGCGCCGCAGGAATGTGTCCACGGCGTCGATGAAGTAGCTCCGCGGCCGCTCCAGGAGGACCGCGTGGTCCCCGCCCGGCACGACCACCCAAGCCTTGTCGGACGTCCCCAGCGCCTCGAAGAGCGCCGCCTGGGCGTCCGGTCGTGCGATGGGATCGCGCTCGCCGTGGATCACCAGGGTCGGCACCGTCAGCGCACCGGGATCGAGGGCGTTCCACTGCTCCTGCCCGGTCCAGTCCACGCGGACCGGGTCCGCGGCCAGGGCGGCCCGCACGTAGGCCTCCACGGCACTTCCGCTTATCGACCCCTCGGTAATGAAGTCGCTGGCCGCGGCCTCCGCGGTGTTCTCCTGCCGCGGTGGGGCCCCGGCCGGAGGGGCCGAGGGAAGATCCGGCGGCGTTGGCGGATACCCGAAGAGCACGAGCCGGTCGATCAGCTCGGGATGCCTCTCGGCCATGAGTTGGGCGACCCGCGAGCCCTGGGACCATCCCAGCAGGTGCACCGGTCGCCCCGGCTCGCGCCCACGGATCCAGCGCAGGACCTCCGCCAGGTCCTCGGCCGCGCGGTCGGGCGTGAGCCATCCCGTGTCGTCACGCGGCGTGGCACCATAGCCGCGCTGGTCGAGCGCGTAAGTCGCGTATCCCCGAGCGGCCAGGGCGTCCATGAGCGAGAGGTTCTCTCCGGGAGCGTGCAGGTCGAAGTCCGGGAGCGCGCTCCACGTCCGTCCGTGAAGCAGGAGGACGGCGGCGTCCGGCAGGGCGGGACGCTTCTCCCATACCGCGAGCGGGTGACCGTCCGACGACACGGTGTGACGGACGGGCGCCGTGGAGTCCGCCGCCTCGTCGGCGAAGATCGACTTCGGGATCATCACGTGGACCCCGACCTTCCCGTCCACCAGCTCGGTGACGCGCACGCTACACGCGATGCTCACCAGGCGGTAGGCCTCCACCTGCGGGAGGTGCTTCACGTCCATCAGCAACTCGATGGCCTGCCCCACCGCCGTGCGTGTGGCCACCGTCAGGTCTTCGTCCGTGCCCATGGCGATCCAGTGGGTGGGCGTCTCGGCCCGGGGCCACGCCAGGGACCGCCCTTTGTGCACGACGAGTTGGAGCCGGCCGGTCAGGGACGTCTCGATGGCGGTCTGGTCGACCTCCCCGTCTCCCTGCGCGGCGTGACCGTCGCCGACCTCGAAGAGCGCCCCGGGAACGTGCACGGGGATGAACAGCGACGTCCCGGCCACGAGCTCGCGGTTGTCGAGGTTGCCCGCGTGCGTGGACGGAGGGTTGCTGCTCACGCGCCCCTCCGAGGGCGGGGGCGCGACGCCCATGCTCCCGAAGAAGGGGCGGAGGGGGATCGTGACGCCGGGGAGGACCTCCGACGTCATGTGCTCCCGGTCCAGAGGCAGGACGCGCATACGCGGCTCTCCGCATCGGTCCGGGAGGAAGCCGCTGCACCCGTTGTAGCCGTATGCGATAGGAAGGCCGATGGAGAGGATCTTCACCTCCAGCACGTCACCCGGCTCGGCGCCCTCCACCCAGATCGGCCCCGTCAGGATGTGCCCGCCGGGCCCTCGGTCCGACACCTGGTCGTAGACCGCCCTGAGGGACGGCTCGACGTCCTCCGGCGCCACGCCAGCCCCTTCCAGGCGCGTGGGGCTCGACGTGAGGAGCGTCTCCACCTCGACGATGTCACCGGAAACCACCCGCAGCACAGGGCGCGCCTGCGCCCAGTAGTAGCCCCAGGCCACCGTCGAGGGCGTTGCAGGAAGCCGGTGGGCCGTCTGTGCCGCCAGGGGCCCGGCCACTGGCGCGGCGCCCACCACCGCGGCCACCACGAGGCGCGTGCTCAACGTCCTGATCCGTCCGCGCATGCCCGATCCTCCGTTGATACTAACCTGTTAGATCAAGATTGACCGGAATATTGGCTGAGTATCCGTCTATATGATAATTTGTCGGTTAGCCATCCTCCCGACACCCGCGCCGAGGCCGATCTCGTGACGCCCTTCCTGTTCGACGCCGATCACCTCGCCCTCGACTTCCTCAACACGAATCGCGGCTCGGAGGGGAGGCCGATGGACCGCCTCGGCACGCCCCACGCTGTGGGCGCCTGGTTGGGGGAGGCGGGTATGCTGGAGCCGGGCGGCCCGGGGGCGGCGTGGAAGTCTCCGCCGCGGCTGCGCGTTCTCCTCACCGAGGCCCATCGTCTCCGTGACGCCGTCTCCGACGCCGTCGAGGCGTGGACCGGCGGCACGCTCGTCCCTGCACAGGCGATCCACGTCCTCAACCGGGCGCTGGAGACGCGGCGTGAAGGTCGCCTGCTCGAGGTCTCGGGCGCCTCCTGCCGGCTCCGGGAGACGATCTGGCTGGACGGCCCGCTCGGGCTGCTGGCTCCGATCGCGGGCGCCGCCGCGACGCTTCTCGCCGAGGGCGACCCCACGCGTGTCCGGCGGTGCGACGGGCCGACCTGCTCCCTCCTGTTCCTCGACACCTCGAGGAACGGTCGTCGACGCTGGTGCTCGATGGCGCGGTGCGGCAACCGGGCCAAGGTGGCGGCCCACTACCGCCGGACCCTGCGTCGCGGGCACTGAGCCGCCCCGGGCACTTTTCCCATCATTCCGGAAGGACCTCCATGGGCGCCGCCAGGATCTCGAGGAGCAGCCCCCGGAACGACCCGCGGACGCCGAGCCGGGCCAGAACCGCGTGCAGCCCCCACTGCAGCCGCTGGAGCCAGATCCACGCCGGCGGGATCGCGAGGCGCCGGAGGTTCGGGTTGGTCGGGCGGCTGTACTCCATTCCCTCGCGGATGTGGCCCAGGGAGAAGGCGTAGTCGTCCGAGAGGTACGGTGCCCACTGATGGCGCAGCATCCGCCAGTGCAGATCGAAGTCGAACCGCCGCGGATCGGTGACCATCCCGCTCGATCGCACCGCCTCGCGAAAGGCCTCCTTCCTCCCCTCGGCCACGACCTGCATCAGTCGGCGTTCCCGCTCCACGAAGTCCTGGGAGAAGCGCCGCACGCACCCGAAGTCGAGGAACACGACGCGATCCCCACCCGGGAAGAGGTAATTGCCGGGATGCGGGTCGGCGTTCACAGTGCCGAGCGTGAAGAACGACCGGTGGGCGAAGCGGAGGAGGACCCGCCCCGCCGCGTCGCGCTCCTCCTGGGGCGCCTCCCGGGCGAAGGTGTAGAAGTCCCGGCCCTCCGCCCAATCCGTGGTGAGCACGGTCGCGGCGGTGCGCTCCGGAACGACGGCCGGAATCGACACCTGCGCGTCCGCCTGGAACGCGCGCCGGAAAGCCTCCTGCGCGGCCGCTTCCGCAAGGTAGTCGCATTCCGATTGGAAGCGCTCGCTCAGCTCGTCGGCGATGGCGGGGCCGTCCACGGCCGTCCCGAGCGACGCCAGGTGGGAGAGAGCGCGCACACGCGCCATGTCCGTCGCGAGCGCTCCCGCGATGCCGGGGTACTGCACCTTGACCGCGACGCGTCGCCCCCGGTACGTCGCCCGGTGCACCTGCCCGATGGACGCGCCCGCAACCGGGTCGTGGCCGAAGTCGTCGAAAAGCTCCTCGGGAGGCGCGCCCAGGGCCTCCCCCACCAGCTCCGCTACGCGATCGTAGGGCAGCGTCGTGACCCCACGTTGCAGCACGCGCAGCGCCGCGTGCGTCTCCTCGGGCAGGACGCCGTCGAAGTAGGAGAGGATCTGGCCCACCTTCATGGCCATCCCCTTCATGCGGTCGAGCTCGGCGGCCAGCGCCTCGCCGATGGCGCCGTCCTCGTCCCCTTCCCGCCCCAGCAACCGGCGCGTCGCGAGGTGTGCCGCCGAAGCGGCCACCTTGCCCGTCGACAGGAGGCGATCGGCCCATCCCCCCGTGAACGAGAACGGACCGTCGGCGCTCAGACGCGCTCCTCCCAGGGCTCTTCGACGAGGCTCATGGCCGGCAGGATCGCGACTCGCGCGCGCACCCGCAACAGCGCGGTTGGTTCGGGCGCGGGGCCGGAGCAGCCGTCCTTCTGGCGCGCGCGCCGCCCGCCCCCTACCGTCCGCGCATGACATACGTGCACCTCCATCGCCTCGCCGGCGGCGCTGCCCTGGGCGCGGCGTGTCTCCTCACGCCCGCCACGGCGGGTGCCCAGACGGTGGCGTTCACCGGCGCCACGGTGTGGGACGGCACGGGTGCCCCGCCCCTGCCCGGCGCCACGATCCTCGTGCAGGACGGGCGCATCCGCTCGGTGGGGCGCACCGCGGTGCCGGCCGGCGCGACGGTCGTCGACCTGTCGGGACACTGGGTGGTTCCCGGGCTGATCAACGCCCACGGCCACGTCACAGGGCGGTGGGCCTCCGACGAGTCCGCGGACGCCGCCACGCGCATCGAGGGAGACCTCCGCCTCTACGCGCGCTACGGTGTCACGACCGTGAACAGCCTGGGCGACGAGCCCGCCGAAGCCGCGGCGGTCCGGCTCACCCAGAACCGTCCCGAGCTGCGGCGCGCGCGGCTCCACTTCGCAGGGCCGGTCATCGGAGGAACCTCCATCCACGACGCCGTGGCCGCTGTGGACGCCAACGCCGACGTCGACGTGGACTGGATCAAGATCCGCGTCGACGACAACCTGGGCACGACCGAGAAGATGCCGTGGCCCGTCGTACAGGCCGTCATGGACGAGGCGCGCGCTCGGGGGATGCGGGTGGCCACGCACCTCTTCTACCTGGCGGACGCCAAGCGCCTGCTGCGCCTGGGCTCCGGCCTGATCGCGCACTCGGTGCGTGACGCCGACGTGGACGCCGAGCTGGTCGGGCTCCTGCGCGACACGGGGGTCTGCTACATCCCCACCCTCGCTCGGGAGGTGTCGACGTTCGTGTACGCGGAGCGCCCGTCGTTCTTCGACGACCCGTTCTTCCTCCGCTGGGCCGACCGCCGGGAGATCGAGCGGGTCTCGGACCCCTCCTTCATGCGCGAGACGGCGGAGAGCTCCGCCGCGGCCCGCTACCGTGTCGCGCTCCGCGAGGCGCAGAAGAACCTGAAGACGCTCTCGGACGCCGGCATTCCCATCGCGATGGGGACGGATTCCGGCCCCGCCGGGCGTTTCCCGGGATACTTCGAGCACATGGAGCTGGGGCTGATGGCCGAGGCGGGGATGTCGCCCGAGCAGATCCTGAGGAGCGCCACCGGGGTGGCGGCCGACTGCCTGGGCCTGACCGACGTGGGGACGCTCGAGCCGGGCCGCTGGGCGGACTTCCTGGTCCTGGATGCCGATCCGCTGCGGGACGTGTCCGCCACGGAGGCGCTCTCGGCCGTCTACATCGCCGGTGGCCCGGTGCGTTGATCGGCGCGCGGGCTCAGCGGACCAGCCGGAAGACCGCGAACGCGTCGTGTGCCCACACGAGATCGACCGCGTGGAAGCCGGCGGCCCGACCGGCTCGGAGGACCTCCTCCGCCGTCGGCGGGAAGTCGTCTTCCGCTTCCTTCGCGTAGTTGCGCTCCATCACGTCCGGCGGGCATCCGGCGTCGAGGGAGAACCGTCGGCGGTACGCCACCACCGCCGCCTGCTGGGCGGGGTCCTCGAAACGAAGGAACTCGCCCCACACGAACAGACCGCCCGACGGAAGCCACGAGGCGATCGCCTCCACCACTGCCGCCCGCTCGGCGGACGGCAGGTTGTGCAGGACGAGGTTGGAGTACACCGCGTCCACCGGCCCGCCCGGATCGAAGCTCCGCGCGTCGACGCACGCGACGCGCGCCCGACCGCCGAAAGGCGCCAGTGCCTCCCTGGCCCGCTCGACCATCGCGTGGGAGGTGTCGAGCGCGACCAGCGAGCTGCGCGCCGAAAGTGCCTCCAGGACCGACCGGGCTACGCCGCCCGGGCCGCACCCGACGTCCACGACGCGCGAGGGCGCGGCCGGGATCAACACCGCCCGCACCTCTGCCAGCATCTCGTCGTAGCGCGGCACGAGCTGACGGATCGTCCGCTCGTAGGCGCCCGCCAGGCGCGCGTAGAACGAGGCCGCGTCGCGCATCCGGGCTAGAGCGACGGCATCGCGTATCGCTCGAGGTAGTTCAGGTCGAACTCGTCGTACGCGACGACGTAGACGACGCCCTTCCCGAAGCCGATGACGCGCTTGCCGGGGCCCAGCGTGACCGTGCCGACCCGTTGGCCCCTCCGGTCGAAGACGTCGTAGGTGCTGGCCTCACCCGCCTCCACGTGCCGGCGCACCCACGCGCGACCGCTCGGATCGACCGGGATGCGGCCCCCGTAGATGGGCGGCATCCGCTCCGGCCAGGTGTACCTGTCGATCTCGCGCCCCTGGCTTCCGGCCCCCCCGCGCTGGAAGGACATCGACGGCCGGCCGTCCTGGATCTGGACCTGGACGCCGATCCCCCCACCGGCCCGGGCCTGGTCGGCGAGGTACTCTTCCTTCTCGGCGGTGCCGATGCCGAGCGAGCGGAAGGAGTTCGCCGGACCGCGGATCACCGCGCCGTCCGCCGCGATCCATTCGACGTGGTAGTCGCCCGCCCGCGCCAGCACGACCGAGCCGTCCGGCGCCACGCCCCACGCATCTTCGGGAGAGAGGGGGATGGGCTCGATGGCGACGTTCTGGTTCCCCGCCCCACCGGAGCGGGCGATCTTGCGATCCTGCACCTTGAAGCGAGCCACCGGGACGCCCGCCCCCCCGGCCCTCGGCAGCCGGACGATGTCGGCCGAGTCGGGGAGGTCTCCACCACCGAGTCCTCCGCCCATCGACCGGAAGTACATCGCCCCGGAGCCGTCGACGCCCTGGGGGATCGCGAGCACCAGTGGCTGTCCGGGCTGGAAGTCACCCTGCGCGATGGGGCGCGTCGGACCGAACGTCAGGTCCGGCCCCAGCGCCACCAGGCGGGCGTTGCCCAGGTCGACGAGGAGCGTGGAGTCGGCGGGCAGGGGCCACACCGCGTCGGGCTGCCGGTACTCCTGGGGTCCCTGCCCCTCGGAGCCGACGACCGTGCGCGTGCCGGCGGTCAGGTCCACCAGGTACAGGGCCTTCCCCAGCGGGTCCGCCACCAGCACGCGTCCGTCGGGAAGCTCGCGCACGGTCTGGATGGAGCCGAAGTCGTCGGCGACCCTGGCAGCGGGGCTGCCGAGGGGCGTCTGTGCGACCAGCGCGGGAGCGAAGACGGCCAGTGCGAGCGCCGTGCAGATCGGGGTCGTGGGGCGACTACTCATCGAAAGGCATCCGTCCGGAGTCCAGGTTCAACTACGTCTGTAGATGCGTGCCCCGCCGTCCGGGGTTGCCTGGGAAGATCGCGGGGGCGTACCGTCACCGCACCTGCCCCCACCCCACGGCGTCGGAACCGCTCCATGGATCGCTACCTCACCGAGCTGATCGGCACCTTCTTCCTCGTCCTCGCCGTCGGCTTCGCCGCCGTTTCCGGCAGCTCCTTCGGTCCTCTGGCCATCGGCTCGACCTTCATGGTCATGGTCTATATGGGCGGACACGTATCGGGGGGGCACTACAACCCGGCGGTTAGCCTGGGCGTATTCCTTCGCGGCAAGATGGACAAGGCGGACGTGATCCCCTACATGGCGGCACAGCTGATCGGCTCGATGCTCGCGGCGATCGTGGTGATCGCGATGACCGACACCGCGTTCGCGCCCGCCCCGGGGCCCGGCGTGGGCATCGGAGCCATGTTCATCGCGGAGCTCCTCTACACCTTCGCGCTCGTGCTCGTGGTCCTCAATACGGCCACGCATCCCGACGTCGAGGGCAACTCGTTCTACGGGCTGGCCATCGGCTTCACGGTGGCCATCGGCGTGTGGACCGTCGGACCGATCTCCGGGGGTGCGTTCAATCCGGCCGTGGGGACCGGACCGATCCTGGTGAGCGCGTTCATGGGCGGCTCCCTCGCCAACCTGTGGCTCTACCTCACGGCGCCCTTCCTCGGCGGGCTACTGGCCGTGCCGGTCTTCAGGCTCCAGTTGGGGCGGTAGGCGCCGGGGAGTCGTCCGGCGGAACGGGCGGCGTGCCTGACGCCCGCCCGGGGGTGGTGTCCCCCCGGCCTAGAGGTCGCCTCTGAGGTGCGCCCACAGGCGGCTGAGGACCTCGTACCATGCCCGCTGCGCGCGCTCGAGTGCGTTCGCTTCCGGAACGAAGTCCAAGACCCGCATCCCCGGTACACGGGCGCTCAGGTATCCGGTGGGAGCGGGAACCGGCACGAGGTCGCGCGCGCGGAAGAGCGCGACGGCCCGGGGCATGTGGGTGGCGGAGGTCACCAGCGCGAAGCGGTGGCCCCGGAGCAGCGGCTCGAGCAGCTCGGCCTCCTCGGCGGTCGTGTGGGGCCGCCCCTCCGTCACAATGCGCGCGACCGGAAAGCCGAGGCTGATCGCCACGTCCCGGTAGACCTCCGCGTTCGGACGGGGATCGGCTCCGCCGTACCCGGAGAGGACGAGCGTGCTCTGCGGCTGTGCCTGCGCGATGCGCAGTCCCTCCACGAGGCGGTAGAGGCCGGCCTCCGAGAGTCGGGAGCTCACCGGCAGCTCCGGATCGGAGACGTGCCCGCTCCCGAGCACGACGACGTAGTCCACCGGGCCGCCCGGGAACGGGACCAGTCCGTGTTCGAGCATCCCGGCGAGTGCGGATCCGACCGGCGGAAGCCCCAGAACGGTGAGGAGGACGAGAGACAGCGCGACCAGCGTCTGGCCGGCCTTCGTCCGCTGTCCGCGGCTCCACAGGATCCACCCGGCGAAGCCCAGCAGGAGGCATACCGGCAAAGGCATCAGCGCGGTGGCCGCCATCCTGCGAATGATCAGTTCCATGCGTCAACCCCCAGTGGTGCTTCGAGGCTCGAGGCGGGCCACGACCCCGCCCTCTCCCAGCAACTCCAGGACGTCGCCCCGCAGGCGGAAGCTCCCGGTGCGCCTGAGCGCCTCCACGTAGTCGGTCTCCAACCGGGCGAGGGCGTCATCGCAGCGCCGGCCCGTGATGGACGTGAGTCCCAGCGTGAGTCGGGTCCCGGCGACCTGCCAAGATCCGTCGAACGTGTTGCATCCGGTGGAGCCCTGTACGACGGCCCCCTCGCGGTCCAGAACGAGCGTCGCGCGCACGCCCGGCGGGGGTGGCGGTGCTCCCGGCAGCGCCACGACGATCCACTCAGTCCCCTCCAGCGGATGCAGCGCGGCGGGGGGCGGGCCCGTGTCCAGGGACGACGACGGAGCGGGAAGCGTGTCGACGTCCGACGCGGACGCCGTAGCTCCGGGCACCGCTTGGTCTGCGGGCGCTCCACCGGAGCATGCCCACAGAGCCAGCAGCGCCGCGACAGCGGCCCCGTGCCCATACCGTCGTCCAGCCATGCGCATGCCCATGTCGGAGAGGGTGATCGATGCCGAGTCTCCTGGACCGGTCCCAGCCGAGCACGGGGGGATGGGGCGAGAGCGGGCCCTGGCTCAAGCTATGGGCCGAACGGCAGCAGGTCGACGGTGACGTGCGCCGGGGGCGGTCGAATCGCCGGGGTCAACGCCCCGCGATCCGACCTCAGGAGGCTTCCGGCGGGGCCACGATCTCTCCCACGAAGAGGATCGTCCCCGACAGCCGCTCGCGCAGCACGAAGAGGAAGGGGCGATCGACCCGCATCGCGAATCCTCCGCCGGCGGAGGTGAGCCCCACCTCGACGGAGGTCGCGGCAGCCGCCTCGGTCCCCTTCTCGTCCACCGCCACCCAGCTCTTCTGCAGGACGTTGCTGATGAAGAGTCCCTGCGCCGGGGAGAGTGGCGAGAAATCGGCGAGGGCGTCGTCGAAGGCGTCCACCATGCCGAGCGCCTTCAGGTCGTCGTTGAGCACGCGCTCGTAGCTCATCTGGAAGCGCGGGAGCCAGAGCGTGCCCTTCGTGCCCAGGAATCCACCGGTGAGGTCGGTCCACGCCGCGTCGTCGAGCGACGCGACCACCTCGCTGAGGTCGACGCCCGCCGCGGGCAGGACGACGGTCATCGAGAAGGCCTTCCCGCCGTACGGGAGATCGACCGCCTGGTACCGATCGGTGACCCGATAGGGCATCGTGCCGTCCAGCTTCATGAACCTCATCGACTCCGTCGAGCCGTCGGCGAGGTGGAAGGGCGCGGTCTGCGTGTCCTTCGGGTCGAACTGCCAGGTCCAGGTGCCCTTGAAGTAGGTCGCGTTGATCAGGTACATGACCACGTAGCCGGGGATCGGCTTCGGCACGATCTCCTGGATCTTCCCCCCGGTCGCACCGCTCACCCACTGGTTGATACGGTCCGGGGCCGCCGGCGTGGAGAAATCGAGCTCGGCCGCCTCGGCATCGAAGTACTGCTTGACCGTGTCGAGGAACGTCTGCCGCACGGGGAAGCCGGAGCGTGACCACACCGAGTTGCCGATGGCCATCTCCACCGTCGGATCGAGCCCGAGCAGGAGGTCGATGAGGCTCCGGTAGGAGGCGTCGATCTCTTCGATGGACAGGTCTCCGAAGCCCAGCGCCGAGCGCATCTGGGAGAAGGTCTCCCCGGCGGTGCCGTTCATGGTCATCCCCAGCGCCATGGAGGCCGACACCGGCGACAGGAAGAGGTTCTCCACCGCGGGCACCCCGGCCAGGCGGAGGAGGTCGAACGCGAAGCGGTTGCTCGCGCCGATGACCTCGATCTCGCCGGCCGTGAGCTGGCGCGGCAGCTCGGTGATCTCGTCCACGTGCCCGGGGCCCGTGGGGGACTCGCCGCACGCGGCGAGGGTGAGCAGGAGGAGGCCGGCGGGCAGAGCGCCGCGGCGTCCGCGTCGGGTGTTCGAAGGGGTCGGCATGGCGCGTCTCCCCGGAGATTTGCAGGGTCCACGGAGGCGGTCCGGGGCGCGAGAGGGCGTACCCAGGGCCGCTGCATCGAGATACGAGCGAGCCGGCGCTCCTGTGACGGCCTCTGGCGCCGCTACGCGTCGATCTCGTGCGCCGCCCCGGCGCCCCGCGGCACCCGGATCAGGTCGACGAGGACCTGGACGTGGCGGGGTGGCTCCGGCGTGAACCGCGAGACCGTCACGGTCACGACGAAGTTGAGCACCATCCCCACCGTGCCGATCCCCTGCGGCGAGATGCCGAGCCACCAGTGATCGGCGTCGTTCAGCTCGGGGTGCACGAGGGCGAACCAGACGATGTACCAAGCCGTGAGCGTGATCCCGGAGGCCATGCCGAGGATCGCGCCCTCACGGGTCGTGCGCTTCGAGAAGATCCCGAGGATGATCGCCGGGAAGAACGACGA
>CAZPZU010000023.1:23611-57979 GCA_964591135.1 uncultured Gemmatimonadaceae bacterium
ACCAGGCCCACGACCCAGTCGGGGAGGCGCGCGATCTCGGGGTTCGCCAGCACCATGATGTCGTTGTCGATGCGCAGCTCGTTCTCGATGGGCGCGCCGGTCTCGTCCCGCGCCGCCGGCCCCACGAACTGGATGCGCCCGTCGCCGTTGCGGTCCTCGAAGTCGATCAGCCCCGTCGCCTCCCAGTTGTGGAACCACTCCGGCACCTCCGCGTAGGGGCGGCCGGCGACGTTGGCCAGGAGGTTCGTGCGGGCGAACACCGCCACGGCCGGCGCGGTCGTGTACAAGATCGCGATAAACACCAGCGCCCATCCGACGCTCACGCGCGCGTCGCGCACCCGCGGCACCGTGTAGAAGCGGATGATCACGTGGGGCAGCCCCGCCGTGCCCACCATGAGGGCCGCCGTGATCATGAAGACGTCCAGCGTCGACTTGGTGCCCGACGTGTACTCGGCGAAGCCGAGCTCGCGGTGCAGCCCGTTCAGCCGCTCCAGCAGGACCGATCCCGAGGCCTGGTCCACGCCACCCAGGCCCAACTGCGGGATCGCGTGGCCCGTGATGAGCAGCGACAGGAAGATCGCCGGCACCATGTACGCGAAGATCAGCACGCAGTACTGCGCCACCTGCGTGTAGGTGATGCCCTTCATCCCGCCGAGGACGGCATAGAAGAACACGATCGCCATCCCGATCACGACGCCGGTGGCGACGTCCACCTCGAGGAAGCGCGAGAACACGATGCCCACGCCGCGCATCTGACCCGCCACGTAGGTGAACGACACGAAAATCGCGCACACCACCGCCACGCCCCGCGCCGTCTGCGAGTAGTAGCGGTCCCCCACGAAGTCGGGCACGGTGAAGGCCCCGTACTTGCGCAGATAGGGTGCGAGCAGCAGGGCGAGCAACACGTATCCGCCCGTCCACCCCATGAGGTACACGGAGCCGTCGTAGCCCATGAACGAGATCAGGCCCGCCATGGAGATGAAGGAGGCGGCGCTCATCCAGTCGGCCGCCGTCGCCATCCCGTTGGCCAGCGGGGACACACCCCCGCCCGCCACGTAGAACTCGCGTGTCGAGGCCGCCCGCGCCCACACCGCGATGCCGATGTAGAGGGCGAACGACGCCGCCACCAGCAGGAACGTCCACGCCTGGACGTTCATCGGTCATCCCCCTCGTCCAGCTCGTACGCGCGGTCCAGGCGGTTCATGAGCCGGACGTAGACGAAGATGAGCGCCACGAAGACGTAGATGCTCCCCTGCTGGGCGAACCAGAAGCCGAGGGGGTAGCCCGTGCCGGGAAAGCGCAAGGCGTTGAGCGGCTCGACCAGGAGGATCCCGCACCCGTAGGACACGACGAACCAGACGACCAGGAGGATCACGACGTAGCGCACGTTCGTGCGCCAGTACGCGTGCTGGCGGGCCCGCGCCTCCGGATCGGTGACGGACGGTCTCCTGGGGACGGCCCCCGGCTCGCGCGCCACGCTCAGCGTCCGGCCGTCAGGACACGCACGGCCGCGTCCAGCTGGCTGTCGTGCCCGGTGTAGCTCTCGCCCATCGGCCGCACCACCTCCACGTCCACCGGCCGCGGGTTGCGCTCCATCACCTCGCCGTCGTGCCCGCGCACCTTCGAGCGCGGCATGCGGAAGGAAGATCCGTCGACGAGCTGCCCCCCCCACGTGTAGATGATCCACCCCGCGGTCGGGACGCCCACGACCTGGCCCAGGCCGAGGGTGCGGTACCCCTCCGTGAAGTCCTCGCCGTCCGAGAGGGTGTGCTGGTTCACGACCAGGACGGTGGGCTTCTCCAGTGCGCGCTGGCCCAGGAGGCTGCGGGCGGCGGTCTCGGGATAGCCGCGGATCTCCAGCGTCAGGTAGCCGCGCCGGGAGAAAACGTCGAGGGCGTAGGCGTTGACGAAGCCGCCGTGGTTGTTGCGGATGTCGATGACGACGCCCTCCTTCCCGAAGTTCTCCGCGTCCAGATCCTCGACCAGGCGGCGGTAGGATTCCCACCCCATGTCGCGCATGTGCACGTAACCCAGCCGGCCGCCGCTCACGCTGTCGACGTAAGCCCGGTTGGCCTCCACCCAGTCGCGGTACGCGAGCTGCTGCAACTGGCCGGAGGTGATCGGGAGCACGCTCACGTCGTGGCCTCCCCCGCCCGAGGCGTCGTCGGCCACGCGCAGCAGGACCTTGTCGCCCACCTTCCCCTGGAGGAGCCGGTCGAGGTTGGTCCCGGCGGTGACGGGGGTGCCGTCCACGGCGAGGATCCAGTCGCCCGGCTCGATGCCGGCGACGTGCGCGGGTCCCAGGTGCACGACCTCGGTCACGTGCAGCCGGCCCGACCCTTCCCACGCCCCTCGGTCGAAGCGCAGGCCCAGCTCCCCCGTGCTCGGGCCGTCGGGGCCCCGGACGCCGTGGCCCAGGTGGGAGGCGTTCAGCTCTCCCACCATCATGTTCATGAGCCGGGAGTACTCGGCGCGCGTCCCCGCTCCCCGGATGTAGGGCTCGAAGGTCCGGCGCACGGCCTGCCAGTCCGCCCCGTGGTAGCTGGCGTCGTAGAAGTCGTCGCGCAGCCACGTCCACCCCTCGTCGAAGGCCTCGACCTTCTCCCGGTCGAAGTCCACGTCCATCTCCGCGGTGACGGACACCGTGCGGTCCTTCCCCGACGCGACCTCGACGGCGTGGATGCGTCCCCGGTCGAGGAAGTAGACCTCCTTGGAGTCGGACGTGAAGCGGGGGATGCTCTTGGAGCCCGGCGTCGAGGTGAGCTGCCGCGTCACCCGCGGCCCCTCCTGGGCGGGGTCCACGCTGTAGGCGTACAGGTTCTGCTGGCCTTCGGCCGACGCGGTGAACACCAGCGTCTTGCCGTCGGGGCTCAGCGCCACGAGGCCGACGTCCACGCCTGTGGGCAGCAGCTCCAGGCGGCGGTGGACGTCCTCGAAGACGATCCTCGTCGTGGAGTCGGTGGCCTGCGCACCCGCGGACGCCGAGTCCGCGCCGCCGCCCCGCTCCTCCTCCCGGAAGAGGTCCTGGAAGCGGTCCTCGCGGAACGTGGGCGTGCGCGGCACCAGGTCGACCCGGACGAGCTCGCCGCTCTCCGTCCGCTGCTGCGTGTCGAAGTAGATCGTCTTGCCGTCCTTCGACCACGCCATCGAGCCGGCGAAGGAGTTGGCCAGCTCGCTCACCGGCCTCGCCTCGCCGCCCGACGCCGGCACGACCCACACGTTCGTGAACATGTTCCCGTCCGTGGCGAAGTACGCGATCCACTTCCCGTCCGGCGACCAGGCCAGGGGCTCCGGGCTCGTGAAAGGCGCGTCCGTGAGCTGCCCTTCGGCGACGCGCCGATCGTCGCCCGAGGCCACGTCGAGGACGTGCACCTCGCGGCCGTCGCGCACGTAGGCGAGCTTCGCGCCGTCGGGTGAGAAGCGCGGCGTCACGTCCGATCCGTCGCCGCGGGTCAGCGCCCGCTCCTCCCCGCTGCCGAAGTCGTAGAGGAACAGCTTCGGGGTTCCCGACCTGCGCGAGGCGTAGGCGATCCGCCTCGAGTCCGGCGCCCACGTCACCTCCCCCTCTTCCGCGACCGTGCGTGTGACGCGCGTGGCCTGCCCGCCGTCCTTCGCCGACGCGGCGAACACCTCTCCCCGCGCGGTGAAGGCCACCTTCTTCCCGTCCGGCGACAGCGCGAGGTCGCCGAGGTCGCTCGACAGGCTCAGGTGCTCGATGCCCGTCCGCTGCGGCGCGCCGTCCAGCGTCACCGCCACCGGCTGGGCGGTTCCGTCGGGGAGGTCCATCCGCCAGATGCCGAAGTCCCGCTCGAAGGCCACGGTGCTTCCGTCCGCGGACATCGTCGGGAAGAGGACGCGGCCGTCGCGGAAGCTGGTCAGCGCCTGCGCCGCTCCACCCTCCACCGGCTGAATCCAGAGGTTCTCGGAGCCGGAGCGGTCGGACACGTACACGACCTGGCTTCCGTCCGCCGACCACATGGGCCAGACGTTCTTGGACCCGCTCTCCGAGAGCTTCCCGTAGGTCGGCGGGTCGGCCACCGTGGCCAGCCAGATCTCGGACTCGTCGATGTGGGCGTGGCCGTGGCGCCACCACTGGGACTGCGCCATCCCGGCCACCGCCGCGATGGCCAGTGTGCGACCGTCGGGGGAGACCGAGGCGTCGAACTCGGGCGTGAAGCGATCCGCCAGCACGCGCATGGGAGTCCCGCCCTCGGCCGACACGCGCCACACGTCCGCCTTGGCATCGGGGTCGCCGCGGCCGTCGGCGAAGTAGATCCAGCGGCCGTCGGGAGACCAGGCGTCCAGCTCCTCGGCGCCGTCCCCCCACGTGATCCGCCGCACTTCGCCGGAGGCCAGCGTGAGGACGTAGACGTCGTCGTCACCGTCCCGATCCGAGACGAAGGCCAGCCGCGTCCCGTCGGGGGAGTAGAGCGGACGGGCCTCGTCGGCCTCGTGGCTCACCAGGAGGTGCGCCGCACCGCCCGCCGCCGGCACCACCCAGATGTCCCCCGAAGAGACGAACGCGATCTCGGAGCCGTCGGGGGTGGGAGCCGGCTGATAGAGGAAGGGCCTGGCCTCCTGGGCGACGGCGGGCGCCGCCGCGGCGGTGGCGAGGAGGAGGAGCGCGGAGGAGATGCGCCGCGTGGTGGTCATCTTCGAACCTCGAGTCGTGTCAGTGTGCCCAGATCTTCTCCCCGGCCGTCACGGCGACGGGGAGGCGGTTGTCCTTCGTGGGAAGTGGGCAGGTGGCGTACTCCGTCCATACGCACGGCGGGTCGTACGCCAGGTTGAAGTCGACCACGACGCGTCCCTCGGCGTCGGGGCCGTCGATCCACAGGTAGCGGCCACCGCCGTACGTCTCGCGCCCGCTCGTGGAGTCCGCGAAGACGAGCATGTAGCGGCCGTGCTCCTCCGAGCCGGGGACGTCCAGCGTCATCCGCCGCCCGTCGAGCCAGAACTCCAGCGCCGCGGGCGACGCCACCTCGGCGACGGTCCCCAGGACGTTGGGGACCGCCACCGTCTTGTCGCGGGGGACCCACCGGGCCGTGACCCGCCACGCCTCGGAGGTGGGGTAGCGGTCGATCCCTTGGAAGGCGGCATAGGCCGCGCTGCCGTTGTCCCGCAGGCGCAGCGCCATCCGGTCGCCGCGCTCGATCGCGATCCAGTTGAGGTCACCGTGGCGGAGCACCACGAACTTCCCCTCCCCGGGGCTGTTCGTGAGGTCCGCCTCCATGACCGCCGGGTCGCCCGACACGTCCGGCGGGAACGCGCCGGAGCCGGCTTCGAGGTTCAAGGTGGAGTCCACGCCCTGCGTGACCGTCACGCCCGGCGCAGTCCTCCAGCGCACATCGGTGCCCTCCACCACGACGGTGCCGACCCTCGGCTCTGCCTTCGCCGGAAGCACGATGTCGTTGTCGGAGGCCGACCCGACGGTGTTCTCTCCCTCCGACAGCCAATGCAGCCCGATGAGCGACAGCCACGAATCGGGCGCCGACAGCTCGGCGACCCGTGCGTCGGCGAACGCCTGGACCGCGGCCCGGTGCGCCTCGGCGTCCATCGGGATCGGGTCGGGCGGGCCGTCGGCGCAGCCCGCGAAGGCGAGCGCGACGGCCAACGCGCCGACGCGCCCCTCCGCAGGCCACGGTGTCACCGCCCTCCCCCCCAGGGACTCTTCCGGGGACCGGCGACCGGACGGAGCGTCTGCGCGGGGCGCATGGCCTCGCGCGTCGCGAGGTTGAACCGGTCTCCCGGCGCGACGAAGTAGAACTTCCCGCCGTCCCCGGTGGTCTTCTGGTTGTCGTACACGAGCATGTAGGACTCGCCGATGACCTCGGCCATGTCGCCCCGCACGACGATCGCGGTGTTCTCGTCCAGGCCGATGCCCAGCAGCTCGGGGTGCGCCTGCACGACTTCGACCAGGTCGAACTGGCGGTTGCGGCGCAGCACGTGCTGGTCGATACCGACGTTCCTCAGGTAGCCGAAGCCGACCTGGTGGTCGCCCATCATGATCTCGTTGCTCTCCGTGTCCCCGCGGACGAGGAACGAGCCCTGGATGGACGCGCCCGCCGAGGAGCCGCCGATCACCCCGCCCCGCTCCAGCACGTTGCGGATCTCCGTCTCCGTGCGCGTGCCGGCGTACGCGTCCACCAGCCGCCACTGCCGACCACCGAAGAAGAAGACGCCGTGGGCCGTCTTCAGGGGGGCCACGAACGCCTCGCTGTCGGCCACCTTGCGGTCCAGGGTGTGCAGCACGATCAGGTTGCGGGCGCCGTTCTCCCGCCAGGCGACCAGCCCGTCGTAGAAGTCGTCGTACTCCTCCCCGCCGCCCGCCGTCGGGATCATCACGATGGGCGCGTCGGGCCCGCCGGCCAGCTCGATGAACCGCTGGTAGATGGCGGGATCGTGCATGTTGCCCCCCACCACGACCAGCGAGCCGTGAGCAGGACCGACCTGCGGCGGGCCGGCCTGCGGCTGCTGCGCGCCGGCGGTGGAGAAGGCCAGGAAGAGGGCGAGGATCGCCCCGCAGAACACCGTTCGGAAACCCTTCATCATGCTCACTCCTCCGTTCCGTACACGAAGCGCTCCACCTCGCCGTGGACCCGGCGCACGGTCTCCGCGGACGGCCGCGGCGTGACCGCCGACACCGCTACCGCCACCACCATGTTCACCAGGAGCGCCCAGATCCCGCCGTGCATGCCGAGGGGATGGGGCGTGACCACCAGCGTCACGTACAGCGTCACCATGCTCGCGCCCAGCCCGGCCAACACGCCGTCCTTCGTCAGCACCCGCCCCCCGGGGAAGCACACGCCCAGGATGGCCGGCATGAGCTGCAGCGCCCCCGAACCCGACAGCGTCACCAACGTGACCAGGAAACCGAACGTCTTCACCGAGAGGACGTAGCCCACCGCGAGGAGGGCGACGACGATCATGCGCCCGACCCAGACGTAGTGCGCCTGCGATCGCTCCGGCGCGATGTAGCGCTGGTACACGTCGCGGGTCAGCACCGTCATGTTCGCGTGCAGGATCGAGTCGAGCGTCGACATCGCCGCCGCGGTCGCACCGGCCAGGATGATGCCCGTCAGCCACGCGGGGGAGTAGCGGAAGAGGAGCTCGGGGAAGATCGTGTCGGGCACGTCGAGGCCGGGAAGCGCCACCGCGCCTCCGAGGCCCACGAGCGCGGCCGGGATGTACAGCGTCATCAGGTAGATCGGCGTCGTGGCGCCCAGGAGCTTGAGCGTCCTGCCGTCCACCGCCGTGTAGTACCGGATCAGCATGTGGGGCTGGAAGACGATCCCGAAGGAGAGCGTGATCGTCATCCCCACCCACATTCCCGGCGTGAAGAAACCCCGCGGGCCGGGGAGCGTGAGCAGCTCGGGGTGTACGTCCTCCACCGCGTGCCACAGCTCCAGCGGACCGCCGAACAGCTCGTAGGACAGCACGAGGGCGCCGATCCACACCGCGAGGTACATCCAGATGCCCTGGAGCACGTCCGTCCAGTAGACGGCGCGCAGGCCGCCTGCCATGAGGTAGGCGGCTGCCACGGCCAGCAGGATGAACGTGCCGAGCTGGAAGGAGATGCGCCCGCCGGACGCGACGTTGATGATGTAGCCGAGCCCCTGCGCCTGCACCTGGATGTAGAGGATCGTGAACACCACCGACACCACGGCCACAGCGACCCGCACGCTCTCGGACTCGTAGAAGTCCGCGAGCATGTCCGCCGGCGTGATGTAGCCGAACGCCTTCCCCAGCGCCCAGATGCGCGTACCCAGCACGTAGGTGATGGCGCCCACCAGCACCGTCCACGTCCCCGCGGCCCAGAAGCCGAGGCCGTGGGTGTAGAAGAAGCCCCCCGAACCCAGGAACGCGAACGCCGAGTGGAAGGTCGCGACCACCGTCAGGTAGAGGACGATGAAGCCGGCCTTGCGCCCGTACAGGAGGAAGTCCTCCATGTCGACGCTCATGCGCCGGTTGGCCACGATGCCCAGGACGACGGTCGCGATGAGGTAGACGAAGATGAGGCTCGTGGAGACGACCCAGGGCTCCACGTCAGACCCCCCGGCGGAGCGCCCAGACCAGCACGCCGATGAGGGCCACGTAGACGAACAGCAGGACCGCGTACAGGAACGGGAGCCCGAAGATCGTCGGGTAGACGCGGTTGAGCAGCGTGTGCGTCACGGGCGGCATCGCGATCGCGAACAGCACCAGAAACGCCACCGTGGCGATCCACCCGTCCCGCGTGCGCGGGACGAAGTGTGAGCGGTACTTCGGATAGTCGGCCATGGGCGGCGAACATGCGGGGTGGGCGGGCGGGCAAGCAAGCCCGACGAGACTGCCCTGCAACCCTTCCCTCGACACCGCCTGTCCTATTTGATATCATCTGATATTGATATCAGTTGATACCATGTGGAGCGCGCCATGATTCCCAGCCCGATGAAGCCCCAGTGGTTCCAGATCCTCCTGGCCCTGGCCCGGGCTCCGCTGCACGGGTACGGGATCCAGCGCGCGGTGCTGGAGCGGACCGACGCGGGCATCCGGCTCTGGCCCGCCATGCTGTACCGGTCGCTGGCCACGCTCGAGGAGGAAGGGCTCATCGCGTCGGTGGCGGCGCCCGAGGACGCACCCGACGACGAGCGCCGCCAGTACTACGCGCTGACCCGGACCGGGCGCGAGCGACTGCGCCGGGAGTCGGACCTTCTCGCCCGCTGGGTGCGGGCGGCGGAGGCGGAGCTGTCCTGACATGGGACGCGACCGGGGAACGAGCGCCTACCGGGCCTTGATGCGGCTCTTCCCGCAGGGGTTCCGGACGGCGCGGGGACGGGAGATGGAGCGGCTCTTCACGGACGTGCGGGCCGCGTGGGAGGACGAGCGGGGACGACCGGGCACCCGGTTCTGGCTTTCCGTCACCTGGGACACGGTGCGGGGTGCGGCGGGTGAGTGGGGGTCCCTGGCCATGGAAACGTCGACGAGGGCGACGGGGGTCGCTCGAGGAGAGCTCATGTCCCAGATGATGGCCGATGTCCGCTACGCCTGGCGCAGGATCCTGCGTGAGCCCCTCTATGCAGGGCTCATCCTCCTCCTCATGACCGTGGGCATCGCGGGCAACGCGGCCGTCTTCCGGATCTTCAACGGCCTCTTTCTGCGCCCCCTCCCCTTCGAGGACGCAGGCCAGTTGGTGGACCTGGACGAGACTGCGCCCCAGTGGAACCTGGAGTACGTGGGCATCGCCTACCCCGACTTCGCGGCGTGGCGGGAGTCCAACCGCAGCTTCGAATCAATGGCCGTCTACGACGGCGGGGGTGCCAACTTCGCGTCGGGCGGCACGGCGGAGCGGATCTCCTACGTGGCGGCCTCCCACGACCTGGACGACGTCCTCCGCCTGGAGCCCGAGGTGGGGCGTTTCTTCACGGAGGCCGAGGACGTGCCCGACGGACCCAAGGTAGTGCTCCTCACCGACGGCTTCTGGGCTCAGAAGTTCGATCGCGACCCCGCCGTCCTGGGAAGCAGCATCTCCCTCGACGGGGAGCCCTACGACATCATCGGCGTGCTCCCGCCGGAAGCCCGCTTCGTGGCCGACGCCCAGGTGTGGAGGCCGCTCCAGGAGAAGGTCGAGAGCAGCCGGGGATGGTACCTCACCGGCGTCGGGCGGCTGAGGCCGGGCGTGACGATGGAGCAGGCGGTCGCCGACCTCACGTCCGTGCACAAGGGGATGATCGAGTCCCGAGACGTGAACCGGATCACGTCGCCGGTCATGTCGTCCCTGCGGGACCGCTACCTCGGCGACGTGCGCCTCGGCGCCGGCCTGCTGCTGGCCGCGGTGGGCATCGTGCTCCTCATCGCCTGCGCGAACATCGCCGGGCTCATGTACGCCCGCTCCCTCTCCCGGGAGGACGAGATGGCCGTCCGCCTGGCGCTGGGGGCCGGGCGGGTTCGTATCGCGTCGCAGCTCCTGACGGAGAGCGCGCTGCTGGCCGTCCTGGGTGCGGTGGCCGGCGCGGTCCTCGGGCTGTGGGGCTCGGGCGCGTTGGTGAGGGCCATGGCCGACCGCTTCCCACCGTGGGTCACCTTCGAGCTGGACGCCCGGGTCTTCGGGTTCGGGCTGTGCCTCACGGCGGCGGCGATCCTCCTCTTCGGCCTCACACCGGCCCTGCGCAGCGCCCGGGGAGCGCACGCCGCCAGGGTCGGGCGCACCACCGCGTCGGGCGCCCGGCGTCGCGGCATGGGCCTCCTCGTCATGGGGGAGGTGGCCCTCGCCCTCGTGCTCCTGGTGGTGGGCGGCCTGAGCGCACTGGACGTCTGGCGTCTCGGCCGGGTGGACCCCGGATTCCGCGTCGACGGCCTCACGGAATACGCGATCTCCCTCCCGGCCGCCCGCTACCCGGACACCGACAGCCGGGAGGCGTTCCTCCAAGCGTACCTCCAACGCCTCCGGGCCGAGCCCGGCGTGGAGCACGTCGCGGCGGCCAGCAGCCTGCCGCTTTCGGGCCACTGGGGGTGGTTCTACGTGGTGGAGGGCGAGGCCCCCCGGGGAGAGAACGACGCCAACCCCGTGGTGCTGCAGCGGGTGGTCACCCCCGGCTACCTGGAGACGATGGGCGTGCAGCTCCTGGCCGGACGGGGCTTCGACGAGTTCGACGGGCGGGAGGAGGGGGCCGGCGTGATCCTCGTCAACGAGACGTTCGCGCGCACCCGCATGGGCGGCGTCGAGGGCGCCGTGGGCCGGCGCATCGCGCCGGGTACGGGGATCCCCGACGACGAGGAGGACTGGCTCACCGTGGTGGGTGTCACCCGGGACGTGATGCACTACGGGGTGGACACTCCCATGCGCCCTGGCGTCTACCAGCCGTGGCGGCAGATCCCGCTTTCCAGCATGCAGATCGCGTTGGTGTACGACGGTCCCACGGCCGACGCCGTGGCGGCCGCCCGCCGGGTCACCGCGGACCTCGACCCCGAGCTGCCCCTCGCTTCGGTGCGCACGATGTCCGAGTCGATGGACCGCTCGCTCTGGACGCGGCGCGCAGCATCCTGGCTCATCGGCACGTTCTCGGCGGTCGCGCTCCTCCTGGCCGTGGCGGGGCTGTACGGGGTGATCTCCTATTCGGTGAACGAGCGCGCCCGTGAGATCAGCGTGCGCATGGCCGTGGGCGCCCGGCACGGGCAGGTGCTCGCGCAGGTGGTCCGCCAGGGGATGACCCTGGTCGGCGCCGGCGTGGGCGTGGGGCTCCTGGCCAGCGTCGCCGCCGGCGGGCTGGTGTCCGGGATCCTGGTGGAGGTGGGCCCCAGGGAGCCGGCGGTGTACGTCGCCGTCACCGCCCTGCTGCTGGTCGTCGCGGCCCTCGCGAACTTCGTGCCCGCGCGGCGGGCGTCGAGGCTGGATCCGATGGTCGCGCTACGGGGCGAATAGGCGCGTCGGGGGAAACACCATCCCTCGTGAGGGGGGATTCCCGACTTCGCGCACGGCGGATCCGGGGGAGCTTTCAACAGGCGTAGGTCGAACCGCTCTCCTGGATCCAGCCGTGAACACGCGACTTCGCCGGCTCCGCCGGACCCCCGCGCTGCGGGCGCTGGTGCGTGAGCACCACGTCGAGCCCCGTCAGCTGATCCTGCCCCTCTTCGTCACCGAGATCGAATCCGAGCCGACCCCCATCCCCTCGATGCCGGGTGTCCTCCGGTGGCCCGAGGACGAGGTCATCCGCCCGGCCGGGGAGGCGGAGGCCGCGGGGGTCGGGGCCGTGCTCCTCTTCGGCATCCCCGCGCACAAGGACGCCCGCGGCTCGGGCGCGGACGCGGAGGACGGCATCGTGCAGCGGGCCGTGCGCGCCCTGCGCTCCCGGGGATTCCGGGGCGTGGTGATCACCGACGTGTGCCTGTGCGAGTATACCGAGCACGGTCACTGCGGCCTCGTCGACGACGCCGGGGCCGTGCTCAACGACCCGACGCTGGACCGGCTGCGGGACACTGCGGTCTCGCACGCCCGCGCGGGCGCGGACGTCGTCGCGCCCTCGGCGATGATGGACGGACAGGTGCGGGCGATCCGCGAAGGGCTCGACGCCGACGGCCGCCACGACGTGCCGATCCTCTCGTATTCGGCCAAATACGCGTCGTCGTTCTACGGTCCCTTCCGGGACGCCGCCGACGGCGCACCACGCTTCGGGGACCGGCGCAGCCACCAGATGGATCCGGGCAACGGCCGCGAGGCCATGCTCGAGCACGCCGTCGACGTCGAGGAAGGCGCCGACATCCTGATGGTCAAGCCGGGTCTCGCCTACCTGGACATCGTGCGTCGGACGCGGGAGGCGTTCCCCCACCATCCGCTCGCCGCGTACAACGTCAGCGGGGAGTACAGCATGGTGAAGGCCGCGGCCGATCGGGGCTGGATCGACGAGCGGTCGGTCGTCCTCGAGACGCTGCTGGCGTTCCGGCGCGCCGGCGCCGACATGGTGCTGACCTACCACGCGCTGGACGCCGCGCGCTGGCTGGGCGAGAAGCGCTGAGGAGCGACGCGTGAGACGGTTGGGAGCCCGAGGGCCATGAGCAAGCTCCGTCTCGGCACGCGCGGCTCGCGTCTGGCGCTCGTGCAGGCGGCGGCGGTGGCGCGTCGGCTGGAGGAGGCCCACCCGGGGCTTACGGTGGAGCTGGTGGAGATCCGCACCTCGGGTGACCGGATCCAGGACGTGCCGTTGGGACCCGAGCTGGGTCAGGCGTTCTTCACGAAGGAGATCGAGGACGCGCTCCTCGGCGGCCGCATCGACGTGGCCGTGCACTCCTGCAAGGATCTGGCAGCGACGCTCCCGGAGGGGCTCGCACTGGGAGCCGTGACCGCGCGCGAAGACCCGCGAGACGCGCTGGTGAGTCGGGGGCCCGGGCTCGCGGAGCTCCCACCCGGAGCGCGCGTGGCCACGTCCAGCCCGCGCCGGAAGAACTTCCTGGCGCACGCCCGCCCGGACCTGCGGGTGGAGGACCAGCGCGGCAACGTGCCGACACGCGTGCGCGCCGTGGACGAGTGGCGCGTGGACGCGATCGTGCTCGCGGTCGCCGGTCTCCGCCGCCTCGGGCTCGCGGAGCGCATCGTCGAGATCCTCGACCCGGACGTCATGTTGCCGGCGGCGGGACAGGGCGCGCTGGCCGTCCAGATCCGCGTGGACGACGAGCGCACGGCCGCTCTCGTGGCCGCGGTGGACGACCCACGCGTCCACGCGGAGGTGAGCGCGGAGCGCGCCTGTTTGCGTCGCCTCCAGGCCGGCTGCCAGGCGCCCGTCGGCGCCCTGGCACGGATCGACGCCGGCGAGGTAGTGCTGCGAGCGGCCGTGGTCACCCCGCGCCGGATCGTGCGGGTCCGCCGCTCGGGCGCCGCCTCGGAGCCCTCCGCCCTCGGTGCCGCCGCGGCCGCCGAGCTCCTGGAGGGGCTCGGCATCGGCTCCCTCCGGGACTTCGCGTGGGAGACCGAGCCTGCGGGCCCCGGGGACGACGGCTGATGCTCCGTTGGCCCGAAACCTGCTGCACGGGGAGCCGCCGGGCGGCGCAACACATATCCCGCCGATGGGAATGGAACGCATGCAGACCTCCGACACGATGAGAAACGCCGCCGCGCGTCGACGCGTCGAGGTCGCCGAGCGTCTCGCCGAGCGGGCGCGTGGCGTGATGCCCGGCGGCGTCAACAGCCCGGTGCGGGCCTTCACGGGCGTGGGCGGCACGCCCCGCTTCATCCACGCCGCCCACGGCGCGTTCCTGGAGGACGCGGACGGCAATCGCCTTCTCGACTACATCGGCTCCTGGGGCGTGATGCTCCTCGGCCACGGCCACCCCAGGGTCCTGCACGCCCTCGCGGAGGCGCTCTCACGTGGCACCTCGTTCGGCGCGCCGACCGAGGGCGAAGTGGAGCTGGCGGAGGCGATCGTCGCCCGGGTGCCCGGCATCGCCATGGTGCGCATGGTGAACTCGGGGACCGAGGCGACGATGAGCGCGTTGCGGCTCGCCCGCGCCGCGACCCGGCGCGACCGCATGGTGAAGTTCCGGGGCGGCTATCACGGCCACGGGGACGCCTTCCTCGTCGAGGCCGGCTCGGGGGCGGCCACCCTGGGCGTTCCGTCGAGCCCGGGCGTGACGCCCGGGACCGCCGCGGACACGCTGGTCGCGGAATACAACGACGTCGACTCCGTGCGTGCCCTCTTCGCGGCGCACCCCGGAGAGATCGCGGCGGTCTTCGTGGAGCCGGTCGCCGGGAACATGGGCTGCGTCCCGCCGGTCGACGGGTTCCTCGAGGGACTGCAGTCACTCTGCCGCGAGGACGGCGCGCTCCTCGTGTTCGACGAGGTCATGACGGGCTTCCGCGTCGCACCCGGAGGCGCGCAGGAACGCTTCGGCATCGTCCCGGACCTCACCACGCTGGGGAAGGTCATCGGCGGTGGGCTTCCCGTGGGCGCCTACGGCGGTCGAGCAGACCTCATGCGGCGCATCGCGCCCGACGGTCCCGTCTACCAGGCGGGCACGCTGTCGGGCAACCCCCTCGCGGTGGCGGCCGGGCTGGCCACGCTGCGCTACCTCGAGGAGAAGCCGGGCGTCTACGATCACCTCGAGTCACTCGGCCGGATGTTCGACGAGGGATTCGGGGACATCGCGCACCGACTGGGCGTCGCCCTGCGCTGGAACCGGGTGGGCGCGATGGGCTCGCTCTTCTTCTCCGAGCGGCCGGTCGTGGACTGGGCCACCGCCTCGGCCTCGTCGCGCGAGCGCTTCACGGCGCTCTTCCACGGCCTGCTCGATCGCGGCATCCACCTGCCGCCGAGCCCGTTCGAGGCGTGGTTCTGGTCCCGGGCACACACCTCTGCGGACGTGGAGCAGACGCTGGAGGCCGCCGAGGCCGTCATGCGCGCGCCGGGGTTCCCGCGTGGCTGACGCTCCGACGCTGCTCGAGCGCGCGTGCCGCGGCGAGCGCAACGGCCGCACACCCGTCTGGATCATGCGGCAGGCGGGGCGTTACCTGCCGGAGTACCGGGCCGTGCGCGAGCGCGTCGATTTCCTCACGGCGACCAGGACGCCGGAGCTCGCCGCGCAGATCGCGCTCCAGCCCATGCAGCGGTATCCGCTGGACGCCGCCATCCTGTTCGCCGACATGCTCGCGCCCCTCGAAGGGATGGGCGTCTCCGTCGACTTCGACCCCGAGCCGGTGCTGGGCGCGCCGATCCGCACGAGGACGCAGGTCGCAGCACTCCACGAGCTCCATCCCGACGAGGGGGTGCCGTTCGTGCTCGAGACCCTGCGCCTGGTACGGGCGGAGCTGCGCGAGGACGCGGCGCTGATCGGCTTCGCCGCCGCGCCCTTTACGCTGTTCTGCCACCTCGTGGAGGGAGGAGGCTCGAAGGACTTCGCGGAGGCACGTGGCTTCCTGCGGGCGATGCCCGACCTGGGCGCCGAGCTGCTCGACCTTCTGGGCCGGTCGATGGCCCGCTACCTGGTCGCCCAGGCGCGGGCGGGCGCCGACGTCCTGATGCTCTTCGACTCCTGGGTGGGATTGCTCGCGCCGCCCATCTACCGGCGTTTCCTGCTCCCCGTGCTCGTGGATCTGGTGGAGGCGGTCCGTGCCCGGGTCGATCGGCCGATCGTCTACTACGCGAACGGAGCGGCCACGCTGCTGCCCGCGATCCGCGAGGTCGGCGCCGACGTGGTCGGCCTCGACTGGACGATTCCGCTGTCCGCGGCCGTTCGCTCGCTGGGCCAGGACGTCGTCGTGCAGGGCAACCTGGATCCCGCTGCGCTCTTCGCCTCCCGGGCCGAGCTGGCCGCCGCCGCGGACGACGTCCTGCGCGAGGGGGCGGGCGCCGCGGCGCACATCTTCAACCTCGGCCACGTCCTCCATCCCCACACCGATCCGGACCAGGTGGCGTTCCTCCTCGACCACGTGCGCGAGCGGGCCTCGCGCTCCTAGGAGGACCGGAGCGCGCTCCGCGCCCCTTGCCTGGGGCTCGTCCGCGCTGGTATGTGGGAGGGTGCTGCTACCGCTCCTCCTGGCCGGTGTCGTCGGCCTCCAGGTCCGGGTGCCCGAAGCGCCCAGAGCCACCGTCCGCCATGCCGCGGCGGCTGTGGAGGGGGACAGCGTGCCCGCGCTTCGACGCCGTTGGCAGGAGGCCGCCCGCCGAGGTGACCGCTCGGCGCTGCTCGGGCTGGGGACGATCGCCCACCTGACGTACGATCTCGACGCCGCGGACAGCCTGTTGACGCTGCTCCTCCCGGCGCCCGGAGCTGCGCCCGATGCCGTCTCCCTGCGGGCGCGACTCGGCCTCGCGCAGGTCGCGCGCTCCAGGGGGACGCTCCCGCAGGCCGAGCGGCTGCTGGAGACGGCCCTGCAGGAGGCACGTCGGATCGGGGACGAGAAGACCGGCACGGAGACGCTGCTTCTCCTGGGCCTGACCCGCGCTCGCACGGTGGGCCCGGGGGCCGCGGAGGCGCTTTTCGCCGAGGCCGCTCCCTTCCTCGGTGACGACCCCTTCCTCGGCGCCCTCTACTACTGCGGGCGGGCCGAGGTCGCGGTCTTGAGCAGCCGTCCGGCCGCCGATGACGCCGACAGGGGGGCACGCCTGGCGGAGGAGGCGGGCGAGCGCAGGCTGCAGAGCGCGTGCCTCGGGTCACGCGCCTCGGATCGCGCCCGAACCGGGGACATTTCGGGAGCGGTCGCGGACATGGGCGCCGCCGCCGACCTCCGGCGGCGGTTGCGGGACTACGCCGGGCTCGCCGTCGCCCTCCAATGGCGCGGCTTCATGCTGCGCTCCGTGGGATCCCTAGAGGAGGCCCGCAAGGACCTCGAGGAGGCGCTGGACGCCGCGAGGATCTCCCACGCCGATTCCCCTCGGGCCTGGGCCTACGCGAACCTCGCCTTCATCGACCTCGCCTTGGGCGACACGCGGACCGGCGCGGCCCACGCCGACAGCGCCGCGGCGCTGTTCGCGGCCCAGGGAGACCGCTATGGCCAGGGCTCGCTGGCCGGCGCCGTGGGCGACATCGCCCTCGCCGGGGGTGACCCCCAGGCGGCGCGCGCCGCCTACGCCCATGCGGTGGAGACCCTGGAGCCCCTGGGATTCGCCGTCGGCGTGGTGACGGCGCGGATCGGCCTGGCCCACGCCGCCATGGCGGAGGGAAGTTGGGACGAGGCGGAACGACAGCTGGATTCGGCCCGGGTCGCCGCGGAGGACGCGGGGATGGAGGGTCGGCTGCAGGGCCTGGCCTACCACCGTGGGGTCCTGGCGCTGAAGCGGGGCCGTCTCGACGCGGCCGAGGCGCTCCTTTCGTCGGCCCTGCGGCGTGTGGAGACCGCCTGGCGGATGGATCCGGCGAGAGGCCAACCCGACTGGGCGTACTACTACCGTCTGCGGCTGGCCGAGATCGAGGCTAAAAAGGGGAACACCGACGCCGCCGCAACGCTCGCCGCCGAGGCGATGGACGGCATCGAGGCGTGGCGGGCCACCCTCTCCCGCCCCGAGCTCCGGCTCCTGGCGTTCCAGGTGTCAGAGGATCGGTCGGATCCCGACCTGGGGTTTGCGTCCATCGTGGCGGCGCTGGCCGGCAACGGGCGGGCCGAGGACGCGTTCGCGCTCGCGGAGCGACTTCGGGCGCGCAGCCTCCAGGATCAGCTCGCGCGCATCGAGGCGCTGGCTGACACGACGGCGGGCGCCCCCAAACGGGGGCCCACGACCGCGCTTCACGCCGCGACCGTGACCGAGGTGACCTCCGCCGTGCCCGACGACGAGACCGCGCTCCTCGCCTGGGTCACCGGCCGGGGCGGCGAGCCCACGACGCTGTTCGTGGTCGGGGGCTTCGGCGTCCGCTCCCGGATTCTCCCACCCGTCGATTCGGTCGAGCCGGCCATTCGACGGCTGGATGCCGTGATCGGCTCGGGAGGGTGGTCCGCGCCGCTGTCCCGCGCCGTCGCCGGGGTCGTGCTCGGAGACGCGCTCTCCCTCCTGCCACCGTCCGTCTCCCGGCTCGTCCTCGTACCGGACGGATTGCTGCACCTGGTCCCGTTCGACGCCCTCGTCCTCCCGGACGGGTCGGCCCTGATGGATCGCTTCACGCTCAGCGTGCAGCCGTCGGCCTCCCTGGCGACGATGGCGTGGCGCGCCGGGCGCACCCCCCTCCCGGGGGCGGTCCTCGCCATCGGAGACCCTCGCCCGGCTGGAGGCACGCTGGCGGACCTGCAGCCGCTTCCCCGGGCGGCGCGCGAGGCCCGGGAAGCGGCACGCTACGGGATCGGAAGCGTCGCCCTGCTGGGGGAGGAGGCCACCGAGGCTCGCTTCAAGCGTGTCGCCTCCGGCCCCTGGGGCATGATCCACTTCGCCACGCACGCCCGCCTGGACGAGGCCAGCCTCGCGGGAGCGGAGCTGCTTCTGGCCCCCGGCGACGGCGAGGACGGGGTCGTGCGCGCGGGGGAGCTGGCCCGCATGCGCCTGCAGGCCGGCATCGCGCTCCTGTCGGCCTGCTCCACGGCGTCGGGCACCGTCGTGAGGGGCGAGGGCGTGGTGGGCCTGGCGTCGGCGCTCCGGGTCGCAGGGGTGCGCTCCGTCATCCTGACGCGCTGGCCCCTCGACGACCGCGCCGCGGCCGGCCTCGTGGATGCCCTCTATCGGGGCTTGTCCGAGGGGATGTCCGTGGCGGATGCGGTCCACTCCGCCAAGCTCGCGGCGCGGGAGCGCGGAGCGCCGGTGGAAGTGTGGGCCACGCTCACCGTCGTCGGGAACGAGCGCCTCACCCTTCCTCTCCGACCCCCTTCCCTCCGGCGGCGGCTCGTGGCCGTGGGCGGTCTGGCGGCCGCCGTGCTACTGCTGGGCGTGGGGATCGTGGCGACGCGCAGGCGACGCCGGTCCCGAGCCGACGCCGTCAGTCGCGGGTGAGCGTGAAGGGGAGGAGGGGGCTCTCCACGCGCGTGCCGTCCCCACGCACCGCCGTCACGCGCCACCGATACTCGACGCCCGGTTCGAGGCCACCGCCCAGCGGGACGACCGTGTCCCGCACCGTGGCCGACTGGACGAGCTCCGCCTCCGGCCCGAGGACCTCGACCTCGTAGCGGGCGGCGTTAGGGACCGCGCGCCATACCAGGGCAGCGGCGGAGCCCGCCCCGACCGCACCGGACGGGGAGACCAGCGTGACCCTGGGAGCCTCGCCGCGCACCACAGGCTCCTCGCCGTTCCGCGTCAGAAGCGTGCGGCCACCGAGAAAGGCCAGTACGACGGAGGCGGCCGCCGCGAGCCACCAGGCCGGCATCGGGCGCCTGGAGCGCCGGACCGTGTCCGCGACCTGGCCCAGGAGCGCCAGCTCCCGCTGGCAGTCGGCGCATGCGGACACGTGCTCCATGATGCCGAGCCGCTCCTCCGCGGTCGCCTCCCGTTCCGCGACGGCGCGAAGCGCCTCCGGCGACGGACAGTCGTCGCGCCCGGACGGACGCGATCGTGCCAGCATCCGCCGGTACAGCTCCCCGAGCATCTCGTCGCTCATCTCGTCGCCTCCGGTCCGACCCCCAGCTCCGTGAGGCGCGCCCTGAGATCCGCGAGCCCCCGATAGATCAGGTTGCGGGTTTTCGCCTCGCTCCACCCGAGGATGCCGCCGATCTCCTCGCGCGAGTACCCGGCCAGGTGCATGCGCACCGCGACCGCCCGCGGCCTGGCCAGCTTGCCCAGCGCCCGCCCCATCGCCTGCAGGATCTCCTCGGACCCCGCGTCGTATCCCGAGGACGGGTCATGGAGCGCTTCCTCCGCGCCGCCTCCGGCGTCCAGCGAAGCCACCTCGTGGCGCTCGTGCCGACGTCGCCGGATCAGATCCACCGCCGCGGACATCGCGGTCCTGTACATGTAGGACGACGAGACGGCCGAGATCTTCTCACCGGTCCCCTGGGCGCGCCAAAGGCGCACCCGGACCTCCTGGACCAGCTCGTCCAGGTCCTCGGGCGCGAGCCCGTGCCGTCGCCGCGCGTGGTGAAGCAGGCCCGCGAACCGGCGGATGTGGTCCTCGAGCGCCGAGGACGCGTCGTCCCGAGTGGTTTCGTCTCCGTCCATGCGCGGAGGAAGATAGGCGCCTGCAGCCCACGCGTAAGAGCGGACGGGGTCAACGGGCGGCTCCGGCCTGCAGCCGGGGCATCCCGACGAGCCCGGCGGCCACCTGCCTGAGCCCTCGCCACTCCACCCTGCGCCCGTCCTCGACGAGCATCATCTGGCCGGACAGGCCACCGTCCAGGAGCACGGCGCGGGTGCAGCCCAGCGCCCCCATGAGCGCGGCCATCTCGGGCGTCGTGGGGCCGAAGGGCACGATCTCCAGCAGCCCGCCGAGCCCTTCCATCCGGGTGAGCGCCAGCAGGACGCGGCCGTCCCGGAGCACGCCGAACGCGAGCCGACCGTCCCGGTGGACGAGGTCCACGCCCCGCCCCCCTTCGAGGAGCGCGGGCGGGACCGTGCCGTCGCCGACGAGGAGCGCGGGATAGGACTGAAAGCCCTCCTCGACGTCCGTGGCCGTCCCCAGGCTGTCCCGGGGGAGGAGCGCCACCGAGCCCGAGCGGTCCACGGCGATACCGGGGGCGAGGGCCCCCGTGCCGGCGCGCTGCCGCCGCTGTCCGCCCTGTACCAGCCATCCCCAGGGGCCGCCGGTGAACTGCCCGACGTTCACCGCGAAGACGGCCCCCGGCGGGGCCTGGTCGATGCTCCACCGGCCCGCGAAGCCGTCATCCCTCGGGGGCGGAACCATCAGGCGCAGGTCCACCAGGGCCGGATCGATTCGGACGAGGACCACCCGGATCCGCCACGGCTCCCCGACGCGGCGGATCGTGAGCTCGCCCCGGTCGACGCCCGCCGACGCGGCCGTCCAACCGGCCGCGTCGGCGACGCGATCGAGGGCCCCCGCCCACCGTTCCGGCGGCGCGTCTCCGTCCCACCACTCCTCCCACTCGTCACCGACCCTGACCACCAGGGCGCTGCCCGCCTGGGCGGCGGCGTGGCCCGGCGCGAGGGCGAGCAGGAGGAGAAACGCACGCCGGGAGATCATCCGGATCAACGCAGCTGCGCCTTCTCCATCCGCTCGACGACGGTGGCGATGTCCCCCTTGTGAGCTTTGAGGGTGGTCATCTCGCCCTCGGAGTAGCCCATCCCCGAGGGCATGCCGTCCTCGTCGGACCAATAGAGCACGCGCTCGCGCATCATCGCGTACTGCTGGAGGGTCAGCCCCGCCGCCTCGGCACCCTTGTCGGCCAGGACGCTCTCGGGTCCACCGAGCACCGACTCGGGCTCGACCGGACGCTCGGGCTCCTCGCCGCACGCCGCCGCCAAGCGGGGATTCTCCGTCCGCTTGCGCTGGCTCTCCGCCGCCATCCCCGACATCACCTGCGCCATCCTGCGGCTCTGCTCGACCTGCATGGCTGCCACCTCGGCCTGGTATTCCCGCGACTTGCGCTGAGTCTCGGAGTCGTTCTTCCCCGCCTGGACGTCGCGGGCGATGGCTTCGCCGCGCTGGTAGAGGTCCTCGACGTACGCCTCGAACTCATCGTCGTCCATGTCCGCGAGCGCCTCGGTCTTCCTCTCGTTGGCGGCCTGTGCCGTGTCCTCCGCCTGCCGGAAGCGCTCGGAGCACGCCTCGTAGGCGTCCATGCGCTTGTCGTACTCCTTCATGGCCGCGTCGAAGTCCTTCCTGGCCTGCTCGTAGGCCTTTTCCCTGGCCTTGTACTCGGCGCCGGCGGACTTCGCGTAGTCCACCTCCGCGTTCAGTCCCGCCATCAGCCCGGCGAAGTTGTCCTCGGTGATCTCGAGGGTACGGTCGTCGAACTCGGGAGCCGGGGGTGGGACGTAGAGGCTCTCGTCGACCTTGTCCGTGGCCTTCCCCTTCGCCGCTTCTTTCGCCTTGCGAGCGAGGCCGCCGAGCTGCGCGCTCGCCGGCGCGGGAAGGGTGACGGACGCCGCGAGCAGGGTGAGCAGCAGGGCTGCCCATCGGAACGATCGGTTCATGGGAATGGCCTCCGGGAAGAAGCGTCGGCTGCCGGCCGACCGGAGGAGGGGCACGGCGGTTCCGTCCCCTCGTCACGCGTATAACGTCGGGACCTGGCGAGGATTCTCACTGCCGCACCAGGCGAAGGGTGTTGAGCATCATCACGTGCAGGTCGCCCGGCGAGGCGTCGGGCGGCAGGTAGGCGTTCAGCTTCCACACGCGGCCGTCCGTCGCGGTCAGCGTCAGCGTGAAGTCCTCCAGCCGGTACGTCCCCGTGCTCGCGCTCAGGTAGTGGTCCGCTTCGGCCCTGCTCCAGCGCGAGATCATCGCCCAGCCGTCGGGCACCACGAGCGCGATGGCGCCGCCCGCCATGTGGAGGAACCCACCGCGGTCCTCGTAGGATCCGTCGCTCCGCAGGATGAGCCGCGGCGCGGAGGCGTCGCGGAAGTCCTGCCGTACCCACGTCCCGTCGATGTGCTGCCACGGCAGCTCCCGTACCTTCGTCCAGCTCCGCCCGCGTTCGTCGATGAGCTCCCCGTTGCCGACGACGTAGGAGTCGGTCGTGCCTTCGCGGACCATGACGATCCGATCACCCTCCTGCCGCCAGGTGCCCCACCGGGACGGGATGGTGCGTTGGTCCCACGACAGGTCGGAGTCGAGCCCCCGCTCGGGGAGGCCCCAGCGGAAGGTCCCGTCCGGAAGGAGGAGCACCCGCTCCTGGGAGTCGCTGATCGTGGTGCCCATGCTGGGCGCCGCGGAGGAGTATGCCGAGCCGAGGGAGCCGGTCTGCGGGTCGAAGGTCGTGGTGAGGCCGCCGGCGCCCGCGGTGGCGCTCAGGCCACGGACCAGGCCGGTGTAGATGCCGCTGACGCCCTCGAACGCCGGATGCTCGAACCGGAGCGTTCCTCCCCCGGCCGGCGCCACGTCGGTCCGCGGAGGACCAGGCGGTAAGGCCTGAGAGGGGGCCGTGTAGTCCTGGACGCTCGCGATCGCGTTCGTGAACGCCGGCTGGTAGCGGTTGTACGTGTCGTCGGTGTCGGCCAGCACCCAGAAGCGCGCACGGAGCGAGCCGCGGCGGGCGACCGCCGTGAGCGCCGTATAGGGCTTTCCGTTCAGGTGCGTGACTCCGGCACCCAGGCGGAACATCCAACCCGCGCCTCCGGGAGCCTGATCCGACGGGCTCCCTACCGGAGACCACGGCCCAAGGTCGGCGACGGCCTGGTCGTACTCCGACTCCAGGCCGGCCGCGGGCGCCGTCCGGACCGGCTCCACCATGAGCAGAAACGAGCTGCCGGCGGGGAGGTCGCCCGGCACCGCGACCACCACGCCGTTCTCGACCATGCGCGACCATCCGGCCGGAAGATCCAGCCAGGGAGCCTCGCTTTCGGCGGACGTCTGCGCTGCGACGTAGGCGCTGGGTGCGAGCAGGAGGCCGGTGGCGACGAGAAGGGCACGCGGCATGGACGGTCTCTTCATCGGTCGTACCTCGGTCAGGGGATGCCCGATGCGTACGACCGGTATGACGCTGCATTGTCCGCGGAATTCTCACCGCGTGGATCGCCTCAGCCCAGAACGTCCTTCGCAATGACCGTCCAGTCGTCGTGGGCGTGGCCTCTCTCGATCCAGCGGTCCATCTCGCGGGCGATCGCGGGGATGATGGCCAGGGGCACCTCGGCGCGACCGGCTTCCTCCATCATGAGCCGGGCGTCCTTGCGGGCCATGGCGAGCTCCCACGACGGGTGGTCGAAGTCCGCCTCCAGGATGCGCCCGATGCGGGCGGGCACGGAGGCGCCGAAGTTGAGCCAGTCGAACATCGAAGCCGCCTCGTCCGCCTCGACGCCCATGGCCTTCGCCAGTGAGAGCATCTCCACCAGCCCGGTCGTCATCGCCATCAGGAAGAGGTTCCCCATGAGCTTGAACGCCGCCGCCCGATCGGGCTCAGGACCGAGGTAGACGACCTTGCCGGTCATCTTCGCCAGCTCCGGCTCGATCGCCGCGAAACGGGCCCGATCCCCCGAAGCGAGCATCCACCCCGTGCCCTGGCGCGCGTTCGCGGGCCCCATGAAGACCGGCGCGTGCTGGAATGCGATGCCGTCCGCGGTCCATCGACGCACACGCTCGGCCGTACCGGTGCGCGACGTCGTCGTGTGGTCGACCACGATGACCCGGTCGTCAAAGCCCGCCCGCGCCCGCTCCAGCACCGCGTCCACCGTGTCGTCGTCGGAGAGCGTCAGGTGGACACGTTCGGCGCCGCGCGCCGCCTCTGCGGGGTCCTCGAAGCACACGGCCCCGTCGGCCTCGAGGGCCCGGGCGCGCTCCGTCGTGCGATTCCAGACGTGTACGGTCTCACCGCGCTCGAGCAGCGCGCGCACGAAGTTCGAGCCCAGGAGGCCCATGCCGTAGAAGGCGATCATGTGGGGTTCCGGATGAGGGTCGGCGGGTCGCGAGCGGCTCTCAAGGTAACCACCCCGCGAGGGCCCCACCGCGCAAGGGTCATTGACCGGACACCACCTCGGTCGGATGTTGCCCTGGATCGCTCGTAACCTCCTCCCGGCCGTGTGGTCACGTCCCCGCTGGAACGACTCGAAGCCCGGTGGAGGGCGCTGCGCGAGCAACCTCATCGGCATCGACGGCCACGAGCTGGCGAGCGCGGAGGCGACCGGCTCTGCCGACAGCGTCCTGTCCCTGGTGGATCGTCTGAGCACCGACGTGCTTCGCCGGATCTGGCGCGCCCGCGAGCCGTGGCCGACCTTCCGCTTGAGCGCCGTCACCACGACCTCTCCGGACGCGCTCCGGGCATACCTGCGCGGTGAGCGGTTCTTCCGCGCCTCGCAGTGGGATTCGGCGGCCGCGGCATTCGAGACCGCGATCCAGGAGGACTCGACGTTCGCCCTCGCGTACATGCGGCTGGGCACGTCCTACGGCTGGACGGAGTTCCTCGGATCGCCCCACGTCACGGAGTACGCGGATGCGGCGTGGAGGCTGGCCGACCGCCTTCCCCCGCGCGAACGGTCCCTGGTGGGCGCGAACCGGCTCCACGAGCAAGGCGACCTCGCGGCGCTGGACTCCCTCCAGCGGTTCGTCACCCTCTACCCCGACGACGCCGACGGTTGGGAGCTCCTGGGGGACGCGCAGCTGCACTCGGCCACAGTCACCGGAAGGCCACTGGCGTCCTCTCTACCTGCCTTCGACCATGCCATCGCGCTGGATCCCTCCGCCGCGCCGGCGTATATGCACCCGCTGGATCTGGCCCTCACGCTGGGCGACAGCGTCACATTCGACCGACATATGGAGGGGTTCGCACGCAGCGCCGCGCCCGAGCAGGTAGGCTTTTATCGGAACGCTCGTGCTCTGCGATGGGGCCCGAACACGCGATCGGCGGAGGTGATCTCGGAGGCGCTTCGCGCCACCCCCGCATCGGCGGAAGCAACGTGGCTCGGCCTGCTTCTGAATGCCGGGGACGGCGCCGCGTTCTTTTCCCCGACCCCCCGTCCGAAATCCGCGCTGGAGCTGGTCGATTCGGTCAACGCGATCTACGCGTCCGAGACCCCACCTTCACCCCTCGTCGCCGCGAGGGGGGCCTATTTCGAGTTCCTGCCCCTGATCGGCCTCGGTCGGTTCGCCGATGCCGCGGCCCGGGCAGAAACGATGTTCACTGCGAGCGCGGAGTCCTCGCTCATCCTCCTCCCTTACCTGGCCGCCGGGCTCGCGCCGGCGCGTACGGCCCCACGGACGCTGGCCCACCTGGACTCCATTCCGCTCGATCGCGGCATTACGTACTGGCAGGCCGCCGTAGCCCTCTCGGCCGGCGAGGTCGCGCGGGCCCGCGCGCTCCTCGACTCGCCCCTCACCTCGGACAGCTCCGCGGACCCGATCCCCCCTCCCGCGTACTTCCGGGCGCTCCGGGCGTGGGCCACCATCGCCGACGGCGACACCCTGGGTGGCCTGGCGGCGCTGCGAGCCGCCGTGATGGAGACGGGCTACGACCAGCGGTACTTCCGCACGCGGCTGCCCCTCCTCGTCACGTTGGCCCGGACACAGGCCGTATGGCCCGAGGGGCGTGCGGAGGGGATCGATCGCCTGACCACCCTCGTTCGTGGATACCTGCACCAGCAGCGGAGCCTCGACCTCCCCCCGGCGCGGGCTCTGGAGGCCGGCGGGAGGACCGACGAGGCGCAGGTGGCCTATCGGCGGTTCGTCACGGAGTGGGCGGGTGCCGACGCGTCGGCGCAGCCGCGGGTGGAGGAGGCGCGCCGGGCGCTGGAGCGGTTGGGCGACGCGGGGTGAGGCGACGCGCCTCGGGAGCCCTCTTTCCGGCGCATAACGCAGGAATAAGCCCCGAATAACCGCCAATAAGGAACACCTCCTCAGAATGAGGACGCCGACCGTGCCCGGTCACGCCGCAAGCGTGCCGCCGAACAAGCCCTCCTCGGAGGTGCCGACAGGCCGACCGAGGAGCCACTACGGGCGCGGGTCGGGTCTTTCCACAAATGAGGAGGTTCCATGAGGACGGTTCGACTTCTTCCCATCCTGGCGCTCCTGGGGGCAGTCGCCTGCACGGATGTCATGCAGCCGCAGATGGACGAACAGCCCCTCTTCGCCGTGAATGCCGCGGCGAAGACGGACGTTACCTTCACCATGGCCGTCACCGGTTTCGGGGACGCCTACTTCGCGGACCCGGGGCGGAGCGGAAGGGGAAAGATCCGGAACTACCAGATCTTCTTCGAAGTGGCGGGAGACCTGGAGGGAACCGCGGAGATGGTTCTGAACTCCAACTGGGACAAGGCAGCCTGGTGGGCCACGGGCCCTGGGCGAGGAAGCACCTGGGGCGTCCTCTCGATCATGACCGACGGAGGTACCTGGGAGGGAAACCTTACCGCCGAGTTCGTCTTCGACCCGACGCAGAGCGATTGGAACGCACAGCTCTTCTCGACGATCAACCTCCACGGTCCGGACGGCCGGAAGCTCAAGGCGGCCTGTGACGAGACTTCGGCCGAGTCCGAGGTGCTGGCCTGCACGGGAGAGATCCTCAGCCCCCACGGCTGATCGATCTCCCGGGCCGCTCCAGGTATCCGGCGCCCCGGGTCCCCGCACCATCGGGCCCGATGGCCGGTCGGCGACGAGGCGGCACCACGCATGGTGTCGCCTCCGCCGTCGCGGTGTGCGGGAAGGCGGGACCAACCGCGCTCGTCACCTACCGGAAGTCGCCCGATGGTCCTCGCGCGCAAGCATCACAGGAGCCCCTTCCTCGCCTCCTCCACCATCCAGGCGAACTCGGGATCGGGGTCGGTGAAGAGGTCCAGGAACGCGCGGTAGTGCTCCTCGGACTTCCGGGCGTCACCGATCTGCGCGTGGAGCCTGGCCAGCTCGAAACGCGCCGCGGGTTGGATGTACCCCTGGAGCATCCACCCCCTGAGCCGGAAGCGGGGCCGCTCTAGGATCGACTCCAGATGCGGGATCGCCGCGTCGGGCCGCCCCAACCGGACGTGGGCCTCGGCGAGGAGCCACCAGACGAGGTAGTCGTCTCCTGCGAGGGACCCCACCCCGGGCTCGTGGATTCTCTCCGCCCCGGGCTCCAGGGTCTCCACGACGACCTGCCAGTCCCCCCTCCGGAAGGCGGGCCCCACGTCCAGCAGCGCGAACCACGGCTCGAAGCCGCGCTCGAAGGTCCGGCTGGTGGCGCTGTCCCGCATGGCCCGGAGCCGCCGCGACACCCGCTTCGACTCGAGGGTGTCGCCCAGGAGGGATTCGCGGACACCGTAGAGGACGTAGTCGGTCACCTCGTCTCGTCCGCGTCTTTCCAGCTCCCTCGGCACCCCCCCGGCGAACGTCTCCTCCGCTGCCTCCCCGGGGCTCAGCCCGTAGGCGACCTGGAGCACCAGATGGGCGATGTTGGAGAACCCGTAGTGGTCGGGGCGCAGCGCCTTCGTCTCCGCGTGCTGCAGGGACGGCATCCGGCCTCCGTCGCGGATCCGGCCCCGCAGGGGGGCCATCTGCAGGAGCGCCGTCTCCACGGCCGTGGGCCAGGGCCAGTCCCCGGGTCCGTGGGTCACCATGCTGTCCACCCGGTCCCACTCCCCCGCGGCCACGGTCTCGAAGAGCGCCACCTCACGGCTGCAGCCCGGAGGCACTTCGATGTCCAGGGAATCCATGAGCGTCCGCCAATCGTCGACCCGGTCCAGGGCTGCGGCCAGGTAGTGCGAGCCGACGAAGCAGGGGGTGACGTAGCGCGCGTCGGGGTCGAAGGACCGGGCCGCCTCGACCCGCTCTCGTTCCAGCCTGAGCCGGATAGCGAGCGCCGAATCGGGGAGTCCGCCGGGAAGAGACAGGTAGACACTGTAGTTGCTCAGGTAGCGCGGGTCGCGCCGCACCGCACGCTCCGCCTCTTCCAGCGCTACGTCCCACAGGGCCACGTCCGACCGCATCCGACGGTGCAGATCCAGATCCGCCCGCCTCGCTTGGCTCAATCGATCCCGATAGCGTTGCACCTGTCGGGCTGCGACCTCCGCGGAATCGGGCTCACCCAGGTAGTTCCCGTAGTACGAAGCCATCAGCTGCCAGGCCATGGCGAACGCCGTGTCGGCGGCCACCGCCTCCGTCAGCCGGAGGACCGCAAGGCGGGCCTGTCCCGGGCCAGCCTGCCCGGCGAGCCGGTACTTCTCAAGGGCCTCCAGGGAAGGAGTGAGCACACGGGGCAAGGGCTCCATGGCGGCCAGGACCTCTCGGCTTTCGCCCAGCTTCCGCTGGACCTCCCGCACCACCTCGTCCACCATCTCCACGATCTCGCCGCGGTTCCGGGCGCTTCCGCGGGCGTCGAAGTGGAGTGCTCCCCCATCCGCATCCTCCACCCGCAGGGACAGAACGTGCCGGTCCCCGAAGCGGTCCAGGCGCGGGAGCACGACCGTGCTCACCCCCAGACGAACCGCCACCTCCTGCGCCAGAGCGGGCTCCAGGGGGGCACCCGGGTCCTGCTCCATGAGGCGGAGCGTCCTCTGCACCTCGCCCGTGGGAACGGTCCGGACCACGTGGGCCATGTCCAGCCCGGTCCGAAGCAGGAAGGCGGCGGCTTCCCGTTCCGCCTCCTCCGCACTGCCGCCGACGCGCGCGAGGACCGTGTAGGGCCGGTCGGGAGGGGGAGCGCCTACGGATGGGGTCCTGTTGAGCGCCGTCAGGCCGGCAACGACGGCAATGCCCGCGACGGCCGTCCCGACCCACGCCCACCACCTCCTCCTCGGCCTTTCCTGGACAGGCACGGGAAGTGCGTCCGAGCTTGGCTTCCCACCCGAATCCCGCACGAGGGACGGCGGCATGCCGGCCGACATAGGGGTCTTCTCGGGGGGGGTGCGGGGATCGTGTGAGCCGTTGTCCACCACGCCGTTCCGGATGGCCTCCGCGACCTCCGCTGTCGCCCTCGACGGCTCCAACTCCAGCTCGTCCGCCAGTCGGGCACGAAACTTCTCGAAGAAGTTCACGGCCGCCGCCCGGTCCCCCGCCCCGGCCAGCGCCTCGATGAACGCCCGTACCGGGCTCTCGTCCGTCGGCACCAGGTCCAGGGCCCGCTGCCCTGCCCGCTCCGCCTCCGTCAGCGCCCCCGCCGCGATGAGTCCGTGCGCGCATCGCCACGCCGCGTCGGCCGCCGCTTCCCTGAGCCGCCCGCGCTCCTCCTGCAGCCAGCGCTCGAAGTCCCCGCCACCACTGACGTAGAAGCCGGGGAGCAGCTCCCCCGTGTACCGCGCGAGAGCCGCCGCGTGATCGCCCTCGTCCAGGGCTTCACGAAACGACCACACGTCGCACGCGAACCGTGCGCGGTCCAATCCGACGTCGTGCTTGCCCCGTGTGGTCAGCACGCCGCGACCCAGACCTCGACGCAACGCGTAGAGGGCCTGGTTGAGGGCGTTGCGGGCGTGGGCGATATCCGACTCGGGCCAGAGCAGCCCCATGAGCGCGTCCCGGCGCACGTACCCCCCGCGACCCTCGAGCGCGGCGTACACGAGCACGGCCATCTGCTTCGGGTGGGAGAGGAGCGAGCGCACCTCTTCCCGCGAGCCATCGGAAAGGCTCATCCCGCCCAACAGCCGAAGCGTCACCATGCTTGCGCCGGAGTCCGGAGAGTGAGGGCAGGATATAACTGAACACTAAGGCACGACTAAGGGACGGAAAAGGATACGCGCCCAGATTGCGGGACCGTTCGAGGTCTCTCCCCCCGGGGCCCACGGATCGGCAGCCCCCCCGGGCCCGTGCGGCTCCGGCCGCACGGGTCGCCCGCCGGCCGTTCCCCTCTCCACGAAGAGACCGACGATCGATCCTGCGTCACGTCACTTCGAGGAGGTACCGCATGCGCTCCATCCGACTCCTGCTCGTCCCGCTCCTGTTCGTAGGCTGCACGGAAAAGAACCCCGCCGCACCGGACGTGGATGTCTCACCCCTGTTCGCGGCTGCCGATGTGGGGACCGTCGAGGAGGTCGCGTACGACGATTTCACCGGCTATCTGTCCTGCGTCGGCGAGGAAGTGCACTTCACCGGCGGCATCTGGTACCGGTTCCACTGGGTGGTGAACGCCGCGCGGGAGATCTGGACCGCTCAATACCGCGTGCTCTCCGATTACCGGGGCGTAGGGCTGACCAGCGGCGACGTCTGGCTCCTGAAGCCGTCCATGCTCCACGGCATCGTCCAGACGACAACGGTGGTCTTCCCCCTGGGCGAGCCCTTCCAGGTGTACAGGATCACCAACGCACGCTTCGACTTCGTGAACCAGACGACCGGGGAGACGCTGTCCTGGCCGTTCAAGATGCTCGTCGCGCGGGATGCCTCGGGGGAAGTCAAGGCTGACTTCACGCTGGCGCCCTGCACGGTGAAGTAGCGAGTCCTCGGTAGGCCGGGCGGCGCGGCGTTCCGTCAGAACCCGATGCCGACGTTCACCAGGCGCACGGTCGGGATGACGGCGGACGCGTCGCCCAGGTCGCCCCATGAGGTCCGACGACGGACGCGCCCGCCCGTTCCCGCGGCATCGGAACGACCCCGCTCGGACCGTTCGCGGCGCCTGCGTCGAGATGCCGACTCGGTACGCCGGGAGACGCGTCTCCCGACTCTTTGCACTGGGCACGCCCGCGCCCCCCGGACTCACCACACCGGCTGTGGATTCGCGTACTTCACCAGGACCGTCTGGAACCGGGGGTCATCGCGGATGGGATCGTAGAGGGGGTCGAGGCGAAGCGTGTAGACGCTGACCCGGGAGGGTCCTGCCAGCAAACGCTCGATCTCTTCGAGGGCAGCGTCGGCCTCACCGATCCCAGCGAGGATTCGCGCCCGCTCTTCGGCCGGCTCCCCCCAGTCGATTGCATCTGCGGTGTAGATCGGAGAGTGTTCCAGCCAGAGGGCCTCGGCCGCCGCCTCCCTTTGCCACTCGAGGCCACAGAGGGCCAGGCCTCGCGCAGCGTGCATCCGCCAATCGTCGGGGATCACCGCCATCGCGGAATCCAGCCGGACGACGGCCGAGCCAAAGGCCTCGCGCGCCGCCACAGTGTCCCCGAGGAGATGGTAGGCCCATCCCGCGTAGAGCGCCGTGGGCAGGTAGTAGTCCTGCCCCTCGAGAACCGCCAGCGGGCTCCGACGGACGAGAAGGACGAGGCTGTCGGCCTGCCGCTCCCAGAGCAGGAGGGTGCCGCGGTTCCTACGTGCGTCGCCCCTGGTACCGAGGTCAGCGTCCGCCGGCTGGCGATCCAGCGCCGCCCTCAGGGAGTCCAGCCGGCCCTTCCAGATGACCCAGGTCCATCCTCGGTCCACGTCGTTCTGGGCCACGTCGGGCGCCAACGTCAAAGCCCGGCTGTACGACGCCACAGCCTCCTGGTACCGGCGCATGCGCCGCAGCGTAGTGCCCCCCAGGTCGCGGAGCGCGTCCGCGTTGCGCGGGTCGAGCGTCAAGACCCTTTCCAACGTGGCGAAGACCTCGTCCCACTTCCCCAGGCGCCGATACGCGTAGCCGATCCGCAGCCACAGTTCGGCGTCGTTCGGGAGCCTCTCCAGCGCGACCTGGTACTCCTCCACCGCCGAACGCCAGTCTCGTTCCCCGTAGTAGTGGACCGAGCCCATGGCGAAATGGGCCTGAGGAAGGTCCGGCGCGAGGCGCAGGGCTACCTCCGCCGCACTCCTCTGGCGAGCCAGTCGTTCCGGGGAGGGATCCAGGCGTAGCCAAGACATCCGGCCGTGCACCTGGGAGAGCGCGGCCCAGGCGAGGGCGAAGGTCGAATCCAGCGCGACGGCTCGCTCGAAAAGGTCTTGTGCCACCGCGTAGTTCTGGCGCAGATACCCCGGCCGGCGCCAGTACTCGAGCCCCTGAAGGTAGAGCAGGTAGGCGTCTGCATTCTCCGTGGGCGCCGCTGCCATCGCCCTCGCCTCGGCCCCGGAGAGCTTGGCTCCCACCGCCGCGACGATCCGCCGGGCAATGTCGCTCTGGACCGCGAACGCGTCGTCCAGCCGTCGGTCGTACCGCTCCGCCCACAGGTGGTCGCCCGTGGCCACGTCGACGAGCTCCACCACGACCCGGACTCGGTCCCCCACCACCTGCACGCTGCCCTCTACGATGGTGCCCACGGACAACTCCTCCGCGATCACCCCGACCGGCTTCGTCGTCCCCGCATAGCCCATGAGCGACGCGCGCCCCCGGAGGGGCAGCGCCTCCACCTTGGCCAGCTGGCTCAGCAGCTCGTCGTGCAGGCCGGCGGCGAAGTACGCGTGGGGCCCCTCGGGGCTCAGGTTCCGGAACGGGAGGACCGCGATAGCCGTTCGCTCGCGCTCCGTCGCCGCCGACCCGTCGGCCGGCCCCGAAGCCCTCCGGTGACCCAGCGCGATGGCCGCGCCCATCACCATTGACAATCCGATCCCCACCAGGCCCAGCCGCAGCCAGGTCATCCTCCCGCCCACGCCCACGGACGGCACCGCTCCCGAGCCTTCGCCCGAGTTTCCCGCCACCGTGGGCAGGGCCGGGGCCGACATCGCTGCCTCGATCTGCCCGCCTCGTAACGCCTCCACCGGCGCCACCGGCGCTGCGTCCCGGCCAGGCACGCGAATGGCCTCCACCACCGCCACAGTCGCCAGCGACGGCTCCAGCTCCAGCTCGTCCCTCAGCCGGCCACGGAACTTCTCGAAGAAATTCACGGCCGCCGCCCGGTCCCCCGCCCCCGCCAACGCCTCGATGAACGCCCGCACCGGACTCTCGTCCGTCGGCACCAGGTCGAGAGCTCGCTGCCCCGCCCGCTCCGCCTCCGTCAGCGCCCCCGCCGCGATGAGTCCGTGCGCGCACCGCCACGCCGCATCGGCCGCTGCTTCTCTGAGCCGCTCGCGCTCCTCCTGCAGCCAGCGCTCGAAGTCCCCGCTCCCGCTGACGTAGAAGCCCGGGAGCAGCTCCCCGGTGTACCGCGCGAGGGCCGCCGCGTGATCTCCTTCGTCGAGCACGTCACGAAAGGACCACACGTCGCACTCGAACCGTGCCGGAGCCAGTCCGACCTCGCGCCTGCCCCGGGTGGTCACCACGCCGCGGCCGAGGCCTCTGCGCAACCCGTGGAGCGCCTGGTTGAGCGTGTTGCGGGCGTGGGCGATGTCCGCCTCGGGCCAGAGCAGCCCCATGAGCGCATCCCGGCTCACGTACCCCCGGCGACCCTCGAGCGCCAGGTAGACGAGCACGGCCATCTGCTTCGGATGGGAGAGGACCGAGCGGATCTCTGCCAGGGAGCCTTCCGTGAGGCTCACCCCGCCCAACAGACGAAGCTTCACCATGCGCCCGCCGAAGTCCGTGCGTGAGGGCAGGAGATAACCGAAGACTAAGGCGGAACTAACGGGCGCAAGAGGCTACGCGCCCAGGTTGGGGACCGTTCGTGGTCCTTTCCCCCGGAGACCACCGACCCGCAGCTCCCCAGGGCCCGTACGGCCCTGGCCGTACGGGCTTTCTGCAGGCCGACACTTCCGACGGGAGGCCGACGAGCCGTCGACGACGGACGATCCGCGTCACGTCATCTCGAGGAGGTGCCTCATGCGCTCCATGCGTTTCCTGCTGGTCCCACTCCTGCTCGCAACCTGCACGGACGGCAATCCCGCCGCACCGGACATGGACCTTTCACCCCAGTTCGCAGCCGCCGACGTGGGGGGGAGCGAGGCCGTGTTAGTCGACGACGGGTGGGTCGGGTATGTACCCTGCCTCGATGAGTATCTGCAGGGTAACGGAACGTTCTGGTACCAACTCCACACGGTGACGACCGGCAAGAGGGAGATGTTCAACGCCAAGTACGGCACGTTTCCCGGCTATCAGTTCGTGGGGCAGACCACGGGTGATGTCTGGGCCCTGAAGCCGTCGATGCTCCACGGAAACGTGTGGACCGAGGTGTTTGTGGCGCCTCTTGGCGAGCCCTTCCAGGTCTACAAGGTCTC
>CAZPZU010000024.1:0-11761 GCA_964591135.1 uncultured Gemmatimonadaceae bacterium
GCCATGCGCGGGCAGTCGTCGCCCACGAACTCCTGCAACATCTCCCAGACGAAGCGGCCCACCGCGCGTATCCGGTCCGTCATGTGCTCGCGGTCTTCCTGTGCATGGTTCGTTTCGAAGGCGCCTCTGCACGGGTCCCGTGCCGATGGCATGGATATTGAACCTTCATCTCCGTCGAACGACCCGAGTTCTCGCTCCTCGCGCCGGATTCGAAGACATGACCCGTCCCATCGTCGTGATGACCGGGTGCAACGGTCTCATCGGCCAGGCGGTCGCACGCCGCCTCGCCTCCGATTATCACCTCATCGGCCTGGACGTCACAGAGCCTCCCGCCGACACCGCCATCCACGAGACCCGCTACGCGGACGTGACCTCGGTCCTGAGCGTCCGCCAGACGCTCGACTACATCAGGGAGCACCACGGCAACGACATCGCCTCGGTGCTGCACCTGGAGGCGTACTACGACTTCACCGGAGAGCCCAGCCCGCTCTACGACAGGATCACCGTGCACGGCACGGAGCGGCTGCTCATCGGCCTGCGTGATGCCCAGTTCGACGTCGGGCAGTTCGTGTTCTCGAGCACCATGCTCGTGCACGCGCCGGTGCCGCCGGGCGACCGGATCGACGAGGACTCGCCCCTCGACCCGCGGTGGGCCTACCCGAAGTCGAAGCTGCGCACGGAGCACGTGATCGAAAAGGAGCACGGCGCCATCCCGTGCGTGTTCCTTCGCCTCGCGGGCGTCTACACGGACTACGGCCAGCAGCCCACCCTGGTCCAGCAGATCATGCGGATCCACCAGCAGGAGCTCACGAACTTCTTCTTCCCCGGCGACAGCCACGCCGGACAGTCTCTCGTCCACCTGGAGGACGCGGCCGACGCCATCGTGCGTACCGTCGATCGGCGAGCCTCGCTGCCGCCCGAGGTGACCATGCTGATCGGCGAGCCGGACCCACCCAGCTATCGGGACCTCCAGGAAGCCATCGGTGAGCTGGTGTGGCACCAGGAGTGGCCGACCATCCGCCTCCCCGAGGCCGTGGCGAAGGCCGGCGCGTGGCTGCAGGAGCGGACGCCGGAGACGGAGCCGTTCATCCGGCCGTTCATGATCGAGCTCGCGGACGACCACTACGGGCTCGACGTCTCGCGGGCCGAGCGGCTCCTGGGCTGGACGCCGCGCTACGACCTGATGGAGGTGCTCCCCCACATCGTCGAGGAGCTGCGCCGTGATCCCGCCCGGTGGTACCGGAAGAACGACCTGGAGGTACCGGACGCTCTACCCGTGGCGGCCGGGTCCCCTGGCGGTCGACGATGAAGAGGTGGGGTTGCTGCCGGGCCTGCCCTACGTCGTTCCCGCCGACGCGATGAGCCCGCCGGAGAGTTGGCGGCGTTACGTCGCGGACGGGGAAGCCGACGACACCTGAGCCTCAGCGCCCTGTGCCGTCTACTCGCTTCGTCTGTGGCACGCGTGCACCGTGGCGACGGGAGGCCAGCTCCATCCGCACTCTCGCGTGCACACGCCTGAGGAGGGCCGTCGTGTCGGCACCCTCGTCCCTCCGGGACCGGTGGGGGGCGGACGGCATGGGGTGAGTCGGGTCGAAACCCGCTCTACCCGGCGAGGTCACGACTTCTCTGGTCTGCATTCGACCTTTCCTCCTTGGCGTCGCACGTTCTTGTCGGAGGGGGGACGGTCGTGCCGAAGAACGACACATTGCAACAAGCATGCCGAAGACAGCGAAGCATCGATCGAGTGCGTCGAGATGGCGCTAGATCGCGTGCTCGGGGTCCAGGACCATGCGCGTGACCTCGAGGAGGGTCTGCGCCACCACCCACACGATGGGTCCGAGAAACAGGCCGGTCAGCCCGAACAGGAGGATCCCACCCAACACGCTGAAGAAGCCGACCAGGGGGTGGAGCTGGGCGCGGTCGCTGACCAGGTAGGGGCGGAGCATGTTGTCGACGGCACCGATGAGGAGGCCGCCTGCCGCCACCAGGGCCACGGCCCGCCACACCTCGCCCTGGAGCGCCAGCACGATGGCGGCCGGCCCCCAAACCACCGGAGGCCCGACGGCCGGCAGGAGCGAGAACACCAGCATCACCGTGCCCCACAGCACCGGGGCTGGGAGGTCGAGGATCCACCAGGCGAGGCCCGCGAGTGTTCCCTGCACGATCGCGACGACCACGTGGCCGTAGACCGTCGCGAAGATGATCTCGCGCGAACGGGCCAGCAGCGCTTCGGTGAGCTCGTCGTCGAGGGGCACCAGGCGCGTGATCCCGCGCACCAGCTCGGGTCCGTCCTCCAAGAGATAATAGAGGGTGAACAGCGCCACGGCCGCCTGCAGGAGCGCTCCTCCCAGTCCCGAGACGATGCCCACCGTGCTCCCCGCCAGGAAGCCCCCAAGCCGGCGCACCTGGTCGCGCGCAACCTGCGCGAAATCGACGTCGCCCATCCCCACCCAGTCGGCGAGTCGGTGCACTCCGTGGCGCAGGGGGCTGTCCGGCGCCAGCAGCGCTCCCGCCTGCTGCGAGATCGAATCCACGTTTCCCTGGATCGACCGGAAGACCAGCATCGACGCGCCCGCGATCGGGATGAGCACGAGGAAGAAGAGGACCGTGGTGCCCACCAGGGCGGCCAGGCTTCGGTGCGGCATCCGCTTGCACAGCCATCCATAGGCCGGATAGGCCAGCACCGCGAGCACGACGGCGATGATGATCCCCGAGGCGAACGGCCAGAGGAAGCGCCACAACACCCAGGCGGCACCGGCCGAGAGGACGAGCAGCACGACGACGCTGAGACGGCGCCGCTCGCCGGGTGAGGCGTGCAGGGGCACGGGAGGCGCGTCGTGCTCTTCCTCCGCCGGCCTCAACGGTCCCAAACCGGCGCGAACGAGGGATCCACGATGCGCCCCGCCTCGTCGAGCGCGGCGATCCGCTCCATCTCCTCGTCGTCGAGCCGGAAGTCGAACACGTCGAAGTTCTCGCGCCTGTGGCGACCTCTCGAGGCACGGGGGATCGCCGTGACGCGCGGCTGCTGTAACAACCAGCGGAGCGCGACCTGCGCTGCGGTCTTTCCGTGTCGCTGCCCGATCTCCTGCAGCGTCCTGGAATTCTGGACCCGCCCGCGCGCCAGCGGCGAGTATGCTGTGAACATCAGGTCGTGCGCGGCCGCGACCTCGAGGAGGCTCCGCTGCGAGAGGAAGGGATGGTATTCCGCCTGGACCGCGAGCAGCGGCTCCACGGTGGTGGCGTGCTGAACCATCTCCGGCGTGAAGTTGCTGACACCGAGGTACCGCACGCTTCCCTCCTCGCGTAGCTCCTGCATCGTCTCGAGGGGCTCCTCCATCGGCACCTGGTTCGACGGCCAGTGGATGAGCAGGAGGTCGACCCACGGCAAGCGCAGGTCGTGCAGGCTGGCACGCACGCTCTTGCGCAGCGCGTCGCGCCTCAGATGGTCGCGCCAGACCTTCGTGACCAGGAAGATCTCCTCTCGCGGCACACCGCTGCGGCGGATCCCCTCGCCCACCGCCGTCTCGTTCCCGTAGGACCGGGCGGTGTCGATGTGCCGATACCCCGTTCGCAGGGCATCCGCTACGGCCTCCGCACCGGACGTTCCCTTCAGTCCCCAGGTTCCGAAGCCGAGTGCAGGAACGTCGAGTCCCTGGACCCGTACGTAGTGCTCATCGATTCTCATGCCCATCCGAAAGTGGCAATCCCTGTGCCAAGGACGCGGACGGGACCGTCCCGGCGCCGGCGCGGCAATCGCCAGCGGGAACGCTTCTTGCGCTACCGGGTGCCAGGACAACCCGAAGAAATCGGAGGAGCACATGAAGCTCCCACATATCTCGAAGTCGATCCTGGTCATCTCAGGCGTCGTCGGAGCGGCCTCCCTGGGCGCCTGCGGCGGGAGCTCCTTTCCGCTGGGCGTGGTCCCGGCGGACACCGGGGTCGGAACGGAGGTCGCGTCCATCCGGGTGTTCCCCGACTCGGTGACCATCGACGCCATCGGCCAGAGCGTACAGCTGACCGCCACCGCGCTCGATTCCGCCGGGCAGCCCGTCCAGGACGCGCTCATCGACTGGTCGTCCTCGGACCTCACGATCGTGACGGTCTCGGGCGACGGGATTCTCACCGCACAGGGCGAGGGCCGCGCGACGGTCCTGGCGTCGTCCGGAGGGGTGGAGACCCAGGTGCCCGTCACGGTGGGGGTCGCCCAACCGTTGGGCGGAACGCCCTGATCGAAAGAGGCACGCTCGCTCCAGGAGCTGGCCGGGACCGACGCGGGCGCGTTTGACAGCGGCGGCCCAGACGCACGAAGCTTGCGCCATGAGCCACAGCGTCCGCCGCCACCTCCGCGTCGAGATCGAAGCCTACGACGAGACCATCCGTCGCTGGATCCCCGGCTACGGCGACATGATCGCCACCGCGGCCGGGGCCGTGGCCGCGGTATCGCCGGAGCACGTCCTCGACCTGGGCGCGGGCACCGGGGCCCTGGCCGCCGCGATCCTCCGCCACCCGGAAGTCGGCGTGGTCGAGCTCGTCGACGTCGACGCCGAGATGCTCGGCCAGGCCCGCGACAGGCTGCGCTCCTTCGGGGCGCGCGCCCGCTTCACGCTGCGTTCCTTCACCGACCCCCTCCCTTCCTGCGACGCGGTCGCCGCGTCGCTGGCGCTGCACCACATCCGCGCGTTCGAAGACAAGGCCGCGCTCTTCCGTCGGATCTTCGAGGCGCTTCAACCCGGAGGCGTCTTCGTCAACGCGGACGCCACCATGCCCTCGGACGAAGCCGGCCGCAAGGCGGGCTTCGCGGCATGGGCCACCCACATGGCGCGGTCCGGCATCGGCGAGGCGCAGGCCCGGGCACACTTCGCGGAGTGGGCCGAGGAGGACACGTACTTCCCCCTCGACGACGAGCTCTCGGCCCTGGCCGCCGCCGGCTTCGAGGCGCGTTGCGTCTGGCGCGAGGAGCCTTCGACCGTGGTGGTCGCTCGACGGCCGTGAGGGGCCGCGGCGACGGGTCGGCTTCCCGGCAGCGCTAGGACGCCACCGTCGGGCTCGAGCCGCCTTCCTCCGGCCGAGCCAGGAAGAGCGTCTGGGTCGGGTAGGCGAACTCGATGCCCTCCTCCTCGAACCGCCGGTGGATGTGCAGGTTGATGGCCTGCTGGATGTCCATGTACAGGTTGTAGTCGGGCACCCGCACGTAGTAGACCGCCTCGAACACCAGCGCGAAGTCCCCGTACTTCTGGAAGTGCGCGCGGTCGAAGCGCGTCTTCTCCTGACCCTCGATCGCCTCGCGGATCATGCTCGGGATCGCCTCGAGCTTCGTCCGCGGCGTCTGGTACGTGACGCCCAGGCTGAACACCACGCGGCGCTCGTACATCCGCCCGTAGTTGCGGATGCGGGCGCGCAACAGGTCGTTGTTGGAGAAGACGAGCTGCTCGCCCGAGAGACTGCGGATGCGCGTCGTGCGCATGCCGATGTCCTCGACCGACCCGAGGAAGTCCCCGATGATCAGGAAGTCGCCGAGGACGAACGGCTTGTCGATGACCATGAAGATCGAGGCGAAGACGTCGCCCAGGATGCCCTGAGCGGCGAGCGCAACCGCGACGCCACCCACGCCCAGGCCGGCCACCAGCGCGGTGACGTCGACCCCGAGGTTCGAGAGCGCGAGCAGCACGATCATCGACCACAGCGCCAGGCGCACCGCGACCGACAGCACCTTCAGGCTCATCACGCCGGCCGCGTCCTCCGCGAGCTTCGCCTCGCGGCGCAGCCCGACCCATTCCACGATCCCCGCGCTCAGCCACAGCCCGCCTTGTACCAGGAAGGCGATCATGCCGACGCTGTTGACGAGCTTCTGCACCTTGGAGGGGAGCGCCACCGTCGCCGACCCGACCCAGATTCCCGCCGCCAGGAGCACGAGGGTGTGGGTCTTGCGGAGCGCGATGGCGAGGATGTCGTCGAGGCCGGTGGCGGTCTTCTCTCGGTGTGCTTCCAGCCGGCCGCGCACGGCCCAGATGAACACGCGCAGCGCGACGAACACGACCAGCGCGGTACCGACCGCGATGGCCCACTGGCGTAGGGTGTTTCCGTAGAGAGACGTGTCGAGAAGCTGCATCGGGGCGCGGCTCCCGCAGCTGGGGGCGTAGGATCTCCTGAGACGGCTCAACCCTGTTGGACGCGGAGTGTTTCAGTCGAGGACGCCGGCCAGGCGGTCGCGCACCCCCTTCATCCAGCGCATCACGGCGCCGCCCTCCGAGGCTTCCAGCACCTCCCTCAGGGCCGGAAGGGCCTCCCGGGCGCGGGCGCGTCCAGCCTCGATGAGCGCGGCCCGATCCGGCGCCCGCACCTTGCTGAACCGGGCCACGTCCGGGTCGATCAGCACGTCCGCCTCGCCCAGGATCTCGTAGCGCATCTGGCTGTTGACGGCGATGTCGAACGCGTTGGCCACGAGCTGCCGCCAGCTCTTCACCTCGTCGAAGGGCAGCGCGAACCCCAGGCTCACCGCCACGACCACCGGCGCGCCCAGCTCGCGGGCCGCCCGCGCGGGGACGTTCTCCACGAGCGCACCGTCGACCAGGAGGCGGCCGCCCACTTCCACCGGCGCGTACAGCCCCGGCACGCAGCTGCTCGCCCGGACCGCGCGGGCCGCGTCGCCACGGTCGAGGAGCACGCGGTTGCCCGTGTTGATGTCGGTGGCCACCACGGCGATCGGGATGCGCGCGTCCTCTAGGCGCACGTCGCCCAGGGCGTCACGGACGATCTCCTCCAGCCCCTCGTTGGTGGCCAGGCCGAGGGAGCCGAAGGGACGGGCGCGCGTCATGGTTCCCCATCCCAGCTCGGCCAACGCCTCCCCGGCTTGGTCCGCCGAGACCCCGAAGGCCGCGAAGACGGCGGCGATCGCCCCCGAGCTGGTTCCGGCGAGCCAGCCCGGGGTCAGGCCCTCCTCCTCGAGCACCGACAGGACGCCCAGGTGCGCCAGGCCGCGCACGAAGCCGCCGCCCAGGGCGAGCCCGAACCCGGCGGGCTCGCGCGCCTCGACCCGGACCGGACGGTCGTGCTCGGAGTCGGCCACCATCATGCCCGCTCGCGGTTGCAGGCGTACAGGTCCCGGATCTGGTCGCGTCGCGTGGGCATGGCCGTAAACATACGATTCCCCGCACCATTCTGCCGGAGAACGATAATCGCTTCCCGGAATCGACTCCTCCGGCTCCGGATGTGCGGCTCTCCGCTGCCCTTCCGGGGTTGGCACGGGGATTGCGCGATGCGTGGGCGCAACACCGGTGCGCCGGGGCTACGGACGTGTCCCGGCGCCCGGCGGTGTTCCCCCCGTGGAGGATCAGGAGGTTCCATGCGCGCGAAGCTACCGCTTCTTCTTTCGACCCTCGCCCTCCTGGGTGTCGCGCCCGTCGCGGCCCAGGGCCCGACGCTCTCCGTCGGCGGGCTCGTGGGCTACGAGAACGGTACGGCCATCCAGGCCTTCGGTACCGTGCGTGGGCTCGCGGAAGGGATCCCGTGGGCCGTGCGGCTCCGGCTCGGCCACACGGCGGTGAGCCCCGGAAGCCCCACGCTGGCACGCCGCGTCTTTGTCAACCAGGCGACGAATGGCACCCCGAGCGCCTCCGGACGCACGTGGGACGGCGGGCTCGACGTCCTCCTTCCCCGCGGACCCCGCACACGGATCTACGCGGGGCTCCGCCACAGCAGCTTCATGGCCGATTTCGTGTTCATCGGCGGGAACGAGGACTTCGAGGTCAGAAGCAGCCACTGGGGCGTGGCCAGCGGCTTCGAGGGCGGCTTCCCCATGGCCCGCAAGCTCGATCTGCTGCTGTCGGCGGGCGCCGAGTACTACCTCTCGTCCCGCATCGCGGGCCACGACACCTCGTACAGCCCGAGCAACCAGAACGTGAACCCGCGTGAGGACTTCACATACGCTGACGCGGACGAGGCCGTGGGTCAGCCCAAGCTGCGCCTGGCGCTCCTGGTGGGCGTGAGCTACCGGCTCGGTCGGTAGTCGGCCGGGTCCCGGGAACCCGGGACGCGGGCACTCGGCGGGCGTCGAGGAGGTCGGTCGGGAGCGGGACCCGGGTCACCCCGTGGCGATGATCTGGGTCCGCTGGGTACCGACGCTCACCCAGCGCACGGGCGCCTGGGTGAGCTCCTCCAGCCGGTCCAGGTAGCGGCGCGCGTTGGTGGGCAGATCGGCGAGCGTGCGCGCCTCTCCCGTGCTCCGCTCCCAACCGGGGAGCGTCTCGTACACGGGCTCGACCTCGGCCAGCGACCACGTGTCGGCCGGGAAGTCCTCGACCACGCTTCCGTCCGCCATGCGATAGGCGCGCGCGACCTTCAGCTCCGGCAGCGTGTCGAGGACGTCGAGCTTGGTGACCGCCACGCCCGTGAGGCCGTTGACCTGCGACGCGAAACGCGACAGCACGGAGTCGAACCAGCCACAGCGGCGGGGGCGGCCCGTGGTCGCCCCGAACTCTCCGCCCAGCTGGCGGACTCTCTCGTCCATCTCGGGCGGGAACGCGGTGGGCAGTGGCCCCTCGCCCACGCGGGTCGTGTAGGCCTTCACCACCCCGACCACGTCGTCGATCAGCGTCGGCCCGATCCCGGTACCGGTCGCCGCGCCCGACGCGGTCGTGTTCGACGAGGTCACGAAGGGATAGGTGCCGTGGTCCAGGTCGAGGGCGGTGCCCTGAGCTCCCTCGAGCAGCACGCGCCGTCCCGAGGCCAACGCCCGGGCGATCTCCGGCCCCGTGTCCGTGGCGAGGGCGAGCAGGCGCTCTCCAAGGCCGAGCGCGACGTCCATCTGCTGCTTCAGGTCTTCGCCGGCGCCGTGGCCCAGCTCCTCCAGACGGGCGCACACCCGCTCCATTCCGGCGGCCGTGCGCTTGCCCAGCCGCTCGGTGTTGCCGAAGTCCGCCACGCGCACGCCGCGGCGCCCGGCCTTGTCCTCGTACGCCGGACCGATGCCGCGGCCCGTGGTGCCGATCTTCTCCTCGGCCGTGCTCTCCGAGGCCTTGTCGAGGAAGCGGTGGTAGGGCATCAGCACGTGCGCGCGCCGGCTCACGCCGACGCGTCCCTCGAGCTCGATGCCGCGCGCGGCCAAGGCGTCGTACTCGCGGAAGAACTGCTCCACGTCCAGCACGACGCCGTTGCCGAGCAGGCAGCGCTTGCCGGAGTGGAGGATCCCCGAGGGGATCTGGTGCAGAATGAACTCCTCGGAGCCCACGTGCACGGTATGGCCGGCGTTGGCGCCGCCCTGATAACGGGCGACGATGTCCGCGTCCTCGGCCAGGACGTCCACGATCTTCCCCTTGCCCTCGTCGCCCCACTGGCAGCCGACGACGACGGTGCACCTTCCGGTTCCGGACATGGCTCCCGCTCGACAAAAAAGGCCCATCCCTCGGGCGGGGACGGACCGTTGATCACGTTGATTCCTGTGTCCTAGGGTCAAAGCTAGGCGGGCCCGGAAGGGGCGTCAACGGAATTGGCGCCCACGGTGCTACAGCCGCACGCCCTCCCACATCACGGTGAGCGCGCGCTGCGTGTCGCGGAGCGCGTCGCGGCCGGCGGGCAGCACGCGGAAAAACTTCTTCGCGCGTCCTCCGCGCTCCGCCGTCGCCTCCCCGAGGGCGTGGGCCACGAACCCCTTCCGCTCCAGCCGATCGAGGGTCGTGTACACCGCGCCGTACGACACCTCGCGGCCCGTACGTCGCTCGATCTCCTCGCGCACCGACATCCCGTAGGCGTCTTCGCCCAGGCGCAGCAGCGCCAGCATCACGAGCTGCTCGAACTCGCCCATGCTCTACTCCGACCTGAGGGCGAGAACCGGGGGCACGCGCACGGCCCGCAGGGCCGGAAGGGCCGAAGCCGCCACGGCCACGAGCGCGAGCGCCACGCAACCGCCGGCCAGCGTGAGCGGCTCGACCGCGTCGATGCCGTACACCAACCCCTCCACCACGCGCGTCGACGCCCACACGCCCGCGAGTCCGATCAGCACGCCCCACACCGCGAGACGGATCCCCCGGCGTACGACCAGGCCCACGATCCCCGTTCCACCGGCGCCGAGCGCCATGCGGATCCCGAGCTCCCGCACCCGGCGGGCCACGAAATACGACACCGTGCCGTATACGCCCGCCGCGGCCAGGAAGAGCGCCGCCACCGCGAAGAGCGCGATGAGCGTCGTGTAGAAGCGGCGCTGCGCGAACGTGCGGTCGACGCGCGCCTCCATGGTCTGGACGTCGGAGGGCGGTTGCGCCGGGTCCACCTCCTGGATGGCCTCTCGGATACGCGGCACGAGGGCGCCGAGGTCGCCCGAGGCACGCACGGTGAGGTAGGCCGAGGAGGACCACAGCATGAACGGTGCGTACATCTGAGCCTGGGGCGCCTGCTCGGGCCCCCACTGGCGCACGTCGCCGACCACGCCGACCACGGTGAGCCACTGTGGTGGGTTGTCGTCGAAGCTGAAGCGCTTGCCCAATGGGTCCTGGTCCGGCCAGCCGACGTCGGCGAAGCGCTGGTTGATCACCACGCCGGGGGCCGCCGATACCGAGTCGTCCGGCTCCAGGAGGCGTCCCTTCAGGAGCGGAATGCCCATCGTCCGGAAGTAGTCGCCGTTGACGCTCGTCACCTCGACCAGCGGGCCTTCGCCCGCGTTCTGGCGGGGCGGCGTGCCCTCGACCCAGACGCTGCCGTTCATCCCGCCGAAGAGCGGCAGCCGGGAGATCGTCCCGACGCTGGTCACGCCGGGGATCGCGCCGACGCGCTGGAGCACCTGGTCGTAGAACGTGACATAGGCCTCGTCGTCCTGATAGCGCGGGCCGGCCGGGTTGAGCGCCATCGTCACGATGCCGTCCGTGTCGAAGCCGAAGTCCTGCCCGCGCAGCGCGGCATAGGACTGCACCAGAAGCGCCGCCCCGTTGGCCAGCACCAGCCCGAGGGCGATCTGGCCCACGATGAACGCGTTGCGCAGGCGCTCCTTGGCCGGAGCGAGCGTGGCATACCCGCCTTCCTTCACGCTGGCCGCAAGGTTGGTGCGCGACGCGAGGAGCGCGGGCACCATGCCGAAAAGGAGTGCCGTGAAGGCCGAAGCGCCGAGGGCGAAGACGAGGGCCCATCCGTCCACGCGGATCCGGTCGATGCGCGGGATCGAGGGCGGAAGCACCGCCTTGAGGCCGTCGATGGCCGCGAACGAGAAGAGTAGCCCGAGCACGCCGCCCACCAACGCGAGCAGGAGCGCCTCGGAGAAGAGGAGGCGGACCATGGCCCGCCGGGAGGCTCCGAGGGCCGCCCGCACGGCCAGCTCGGTCTCCCGCCCGGCCGCCCGCGCCAGCAGCAGGCCCGCGACGTTGCCGCAGGCGATCAGGAGCACGACGCCGGCGGCACCCAGGATGAGGCCGAGCTGCTTGCCCACGTTTCCGAAGAGGTACTCGTGCACCGTGAACACCCGCGCGGAGCGGTCGCCGTTGGACTGCGGGTATTCCGCGGCGAGGTCGCGCATGATGCGGTCCATGTCCGCCTGGGCGGTCTCCTTCGTCTGGGCGGGTCCCAGGCGGCCGATGACAGGGAACGAATGGCTGCCGCGGTTCCCGCTCAGCTTCTCGTTCTGGAAGGGGAGGTACAGCCGGAAGCTCCCCATCTGGGACCAGGGAGAGGGCACGTCGAAGCCCTCGGGCATGACGCCGACCACCGTGTACGGCGTCCCGTCGAGCTCCACCGTCGTCCCGAGCACGTCCTGTCCACCGCCGAGCTGGTTCTTCCAGAG
>CAZPZU010000024.1:11861-49144 GCA_964591135.1 uncultured Gemmatimonadaceae bacterium
GCTCCACCGTCGTCCCGAGCACGTCCTGTCCACCGCCGAGCTGGTTCTTCCAGAGCGCGTAGCTCAGCACGACCACGCCCGGCGCGTCCTGGTCCTCGGGCAGGAGCGCGCGGCCCATCAGCGGCGCCACGCCCAGCATGTCGAAGGCGCTGCCGGTCACGTACGTGCCGGAGATGCGCTCGGGCTCGGGCAGGCCGGTAAGGGTGAAGGTCGTGGGGCTCAGCACCGTGAGCCCGGAGAACGTCCGGTTGCGCTCGACCCAGTCCAGGTAGTCGGGGCCGGAGGCCGGCCCGCAGCACCCGAAGCCGCCCTGCTCCATGACGATCATGAGCTGATCGGAGTGGGGGAGCGGCACCGGCTCCAGGAAGACGGTGCGGAAGACGCCGAAGAGCGCGGTGTTGGCGCCGACGCCCAGCGCCAGCGTCACCAGCACCGTGAGCGAGAAGCCGGGCCGCCTGCGCAGCGCCCGGAACGCCAGTCTGAAGTCGTTGATCCAAGCGGCCATCCGTTCCCTCTCCCCTTCCGTCCCTCGCCACGTCTCCACGAGCAGGCCGGCGCGGTGCCGGGCCGCCGGCCCGATCGAACGCCACACCTGCCTCCGATACCATCGGCGCGCGGACGCCCAACCCTCGCGACCCACACGCAGGACGAACTCCTCCGCGGCGTCCCCGAGCGCCGCGTCCCGCTGCCCGGCCGGCATCAGCCGGCCGAGGAGCCACGCCCACGGGCGCGGCGCCCGCCGATTCTCTGCGTCCCTGGTCAAAGTTTCTTATACAGTGTGTGATAAATCAAGACGGAACCTCGTCCTCGGTAGTAATGGACGGTGCGAGTGCGCGAAAAGTTGCACAGGTCGAGCCGGGGCGATCGCGACCGATCTCGGCGCCGGCCTCTTTGGCGCGCACCCTTGTTGTCGAATGACAAGGCATTAGTATTCTACAACAAAGAATCCACCTGCGGCGTCCCACGGACAGGGAAGCCCCCACGAAGGAGCCGAAGACGATGCCCCGCTCGAAGGCCGATCTCCTGCAGGGTACGCTGGACCTCCTGATCCTCAAGGCGCTGACCCTCGGGGCGCTGCACGGGTGGGGGATCTCCAAGCGCATCCGCCAGATGTCGGGCGAGATCCTGGAGGTGAACCAGGGCTCGCTGTACCCGGCGCTGCACCGCCTGGAAGACCGTGGCTTGATCGCCGCCGAGTGGGGCGTCTCCAACGAGGGCCGGCGGGCGAAGTTCTACACGCTCACGCCCGCCGGGCGTGCGCAGTTCGTGGAGGAGCGGGACAACTGGAGCCTCTTCTCCGCGGCGGTTCAGCAGGTGCTCCAGACGGGATGACGACGACGGGAGGCGGCACGACATGAGATGGATCGAGCGATTGGGGCGCAGACTCCGCATCCTCTTCCGCAAGAGCCGGTTGGAGCGGGACCTCGACGACGAGCTGCGCGCACACGTGGAGATGGAGACCGAAGAGCTGCAGCGCCGCGGTATGGACTCCGCCCGCGCGCGCCGCGAGGCGCTGCGTCGTTTCGGCGGCGTGGAGCGCACCAAGGAGCGGGTCCGCGACGAACGGGGCGGGCGCATGCTCGACGACTTCGTCCAGGACCTGCGCTACGGGGTGCGCTCCCTGCGCAAGAGCCCCGGCTTCACCGCCAGCGCGCTCCTGGTGCTCGCCCTGGGGATCGGCTCCGCCGTCGCGCTCTTCGGCGTGGTGGACGCCGTGCTCCTCGAGCCCCTTCCCTACCCCGCCGCGAACCGGCTCGTGCGGGTGTGGCCGGCGCGGGGGGCGGAGCGCACCGCGTTCTCCTACCCCGAGCTGAAGGACTGGCGGGACCGATCCTCGTCGCTGGTCGGGCTGGGGCTCTACTCCACGCTGCCCGCCGACTACGTGTACCTCGGCGCCGACGCACCCACGGAGCTCGCCACCGAGTGGGTCGGGCAGGACTTCTTCCGCGTGCTGGGCATGGCCCCCGTCGCGGGGCGAACCCTGCTGCCCGAGGACGAGGCGAATCACCGCTTGGTCGCCGTGATCTCGTGGGGCCTGTGGCAGCGCCTGTTCGGAGGCGATCCCTCGGTGGTCGGCCGCACCCTCGAGATCGACTACCGGAACTTCGAGGTCGTCGGCGTGATGCCGCGGGGCTTCACGTTCCCGGTGGACGCGGAGGTCGACCTCTGGCTGCCCATCACGGTGGTGCCGCAGGACGACATCCCCACCGAGAACCGGGGTGTGCGCTTCCTCGGCGCCATCGGACGTCTCGCGCCGGATGCGAGCGTCGAGACCGCCCGGCAGGAGCTCGGCGGCATCGCCCGCTCCCTTGAAGGGACGTATCCCGACACCAACGCGGGCGTCTCGGACGCCCTCGTCCAGCCACTCTCCGAGAACACCGTCGGCGACGTGCGCTCCGCCCTCTTCGTGGCGCTGGGCGCGGTGGGCTTCATCCTGCTCCTCGCGTGCGCGAACGTGGCCAATCTCCTGCTGGCCCGCGGCTCCTCGCGGGCCCGCGAGGTCGCGCTGCGCATGAGCCTCGGCGCGCCGGCCGGCCGGGTCGTGCGCCAGCTCCTGACGGAGAGCGTCCTGCTCGCAGGGATGGGCGGCGTGCTCGGGCTCGGCCTCGCGTGGGCCGCCACGGCTGCTCTGGCCCGGGGCAGCGCGGGGCTGCTGCCGCGCGCCGGGGAGATCGGCCTCGACGGCACCGTGGTGGGCGCCGCCCTGCTCGTCACCCTCCTGGCCGCGGCGCTCGCGGGGGTCCTCCCCGCCCTGCGCGCCGCCGACGTCGCGCCCGCCGACGACCTGCGCGAGGGAAGCCGCGCCAGCTCCACCGGCCTGAAAGGCTTGCGCCTCCGGCGCGCGCTCGTGGCTGCGGAGGTCGCGCTCGCCGTGCTCCTCCTCACCGGCGCCGGGCTGCTCGTGCGCAGCCTGGGCGCGCTCACGCGCGTCGACCCGGGCTTCGAGACCGAGGGTCGCATCGCCATGACGCTCACGCTCTCGGACCAGAAGCATCCCGAGCGCACCGAGTGGATGGGGCTCTACCACCAGATCCTCGACCGCCTGGCGGCGCACCCGGACGTCGTCGACGCGGGCGCGATCCGCTACCTCCCGTTCCGCGGAGAGGGCGAGTCGATCCCGGTGCAGGTGCCCGGCCTCTACGAGCCGGCGCCGGAAGCGCAGCGCTACGGACACCTCTTCCAGATCTCGGACGATCTCTTCCAGGCGCTGGGAATGCGGCTGCTGCGGGGCCGCGTCCCCGGCCCGACGGACGGCCCGCAGGATCCGCCCGTCGTCGTGGTCAACGAGGCCTTCCAGCGCGAGTTCTTCCACGGCCAGGACCCCGTCGGCCGCCGATTCGAGCCCGGCCACGACGCCAGGAACGAGATCGAGATCGTCGGGGTGGTCGCCGACGTGCACTTCGCCGGCCTCGCAGAGCCGACCGAGCCCGCCCTCTACGTGCGCAACGACCAGAACCCGCGTATCCAGATGTCGTACGTGGTACGCTCGTCGGGCGACCCGCTGGCGCTCGTGGGAGACATGAGGAGGATCGTGCGCGAGGTCGATCCCGACCAGCCCATCACGGAGATCGTCCCGCTGGCGGAGCTCACGTCGGAGACGCTCGCGCGCCCCCGCTTCTTCACGGCGCTGCTCGGTGGCTTCGCGGCGCTCGCCCTCATCCTCGCGGCGCTGGGGGTGTACGGCGTTCTCGCCTACGTCGTGCGGGGGCGCGCACGGGAGATGGGGCTCCGCATCGCCCTGGGGGCCTCCGGCGGGCTCGTGGCGCGCCGCGTCCTCCTCCAGGGGATGGCGCCCGTGTTCATCGGGCTGGGTGCCGGGCTCGTCGGGGCCGCCGCGCTCTCGCGCTTCGTGGAGTCCCTGCTGTTCGGCGTGACACCCCTCGACGTGCCGACCTACCTCGCCGTCGCGGCCGTGCTCGCCTCCGTCGCCGCGGTGGCGTGCCTCGTGCCGGCCTGGTCGGCCAGCCGGGTAGACCCCATCGAGAGCCTGCGGGCGGAGTGAAGCTCCTCAGGCGTTCGCGGTCGCGAGCAGACCCGCGCTGTCGAGGATCGAGCGGATCTCCTCCCGGCGCGTGTCGTTCGGCGGCGACAGCGGCGGCCGCGGCGAACCGCCGCGATAGCCGAGCATGTCGAGGGCGGCCTTGACGCCCGGCACGCCCATGCCGCCCACGATCCGCGTGTGCACGGGCGCGATGCGCTCCTGCACGCGTCCGGCGTCGGCCTCGCGGCCCTCGAAGAAGGCGACGCTCACCTCGGCGGACTCGGCCGGCGCCATCAGGCCGACCGCGACGATCCCGCCCACCGCGCCGACGCCCAGCCCTCCGTAGAGGATCGAGCCCGCGCCGACCAGCACCTGGAAGCCGTCGGCGCACTGCTCGACCAGCTCACCCACCAGGTCGAGGTTACCACGCGAGTCCTTGATTCCGACGATGTTCTCGTGGTGCGACAGCTCCGCCACCAGCCCGGTCGGGAACTCCAGCGTCGACAGGCGCAGCGGCACCTGGTACACGATCACCGGCACGGGGGACGCATCCGCCACCGCATGGTAGTGACGGGCGAGCGCCTCGGGCGTCATCGCCCCCTTGAAGTAGGCCGGTGGCTTCACGAGGACGGCGTCGGCCCCGGCGGCGGCGGCCTTCTTCGTCTTCGCAATGGTCTGGCGCGTGGACTCGGCGCCCGTGCCCACGAGCATCAACCGGTCCTCCGGCACCACGTCACGGGCTGCCTCGATCAGCGCCGCGACCTCCCCTTCGTCCAGGAAGACCGACTCCCCCGTCGAGCCCGCGATCAGGAGCCCGCGCAGCGGGTGCTCGAACCATCGGCGCAGGTTGGCCCGGAACGCGACGACGTCGACATCGCCCGTGACGGGATCGAAGGGGGTGGTGACCGGCAGGAACGTGCCGCGCAGATCGATGCTCATTGGCCTTGGGTCATCCCTCGTACAGGTGGCTCATGTCGTTGCGGACGCTCGATTGGGCACCCGGCTGCTTCGTTCTGGGATCGATGAACATGTTCATCTTGAGATCGAAGTCGGCCGGGTTGTTCGCCGCCGCCTTGGCCACCTCGAACGAAACCTGGTCGCTGTGGACCAGGTGGGTCAGGTGCTGGTCGAAGGTCTGCGAGCCGTAGTGGTCCTTGCCTTCCTCGATCAGGTCGAAGATCTCGTCCATCCGGTCCTTGTCCCGGATGCAGTCCCGGATGGTGCCGGTGACCGGCATGATCTCCATGGCCGCCGTGCGTCCGCCCAGCTTCTTCTGCACCAGGCGCTGGCTGATGATCGCCTGGATCTGCTCGGAGAGGCGTATGCGGATCATCTCCTGCTCGCCCGGGTCGAAGACCGCGATCACCCGGGAGATCGTCTGCACGGCGTTCTTCGTGTGCAGCGTGGAGATCACCAGGTGGCCCGTTTCGGCCGCCTTCAGCGCGATGTCGATGGTGATCTTGTCGCGCATCTCGCCGATGAGGATCACGTCCGGGTCCTGGCGCAGGACGGCGCGCAGCCCCGTGGCGAACGAATCCGTGTCCGTGCCGATGTCGCGCTGCGTGATGGAGCACTGGTTGTCCCGGTGCAGGAACTCGATCGGATTCTCCAGCGTGACGATGTGCAGGCGCTTGTGCTGGTTCATCCAATTGATCATCGCCGCCTGTGTCGAGCTCTTTCCGGAGCCGGTCACGCCGGTGACGAGGATCAGGCCGCGCTCGTGGTTCGCGATGTCCTCGATGATGGGCGGGAGCCCGAGGTCGTCGATCGAAGGGATCTCGATGGGGATCACGCGCATGACGATCATCGGTGAGCCGCGCTGGCGCATGATGTTCACGCGGAAGCGGCCGACCCCGGGCAGGCCCCACGAGCAGTCGTAGTCCAGGAGCTTATCGAAGTTCTCCCGGTCCTCCTCGTGCGGCATGAGCCGGAGGGCGATGGTTTTCACCTGGTCCGGTGACAGCTTCTGCTGCGTGAGGGGGACGAGGTCGCCATATACGCGCGCGCGCACGACGTCACCCGTCTTGATGTGGATGTCGCTCGCGCCACGCTCGATGGCGGCCTTGAAGAGATCCTGCATGTCGAATCCTCCCGGCGATGAGGGGCCCGAGGGCTAAGATACTACTCTTCGCGCTCGGGTCCCAAAGGAAGCGTCTCGTCGGGCTCCTTGGCTTTGTGCCGATGCTCGTAGAGGTGGTTCTCCTCGACCTTGCCCTCCATCCAGCCAAGCGGGATCAGCGCGATGAGGACCAGGACCGTCGTGCCGAGGGCCTCGACGTGGGCCCCGAACCCCACGGCCATCCCAATGGCGGCCACCACCCACATGGTCGCCGCCGTGGTGAGCCCCGTCACGCTGCCGCGCTGCTGGATGATCGTGCCCGCGCCCAGGAAACCGATGCCCGACACGATCTGCGCGGCGATGCGCCCGGGGTCCGCCGGCGGTCCGTAAGCGGTCGCCACCCTGTGCGAGAGGTCGGCGACGAGCGCCGCGCCCATGCAGATCAGGAGGTTGGTGCGGAGTCCGGCGGGTTTGTGCGCGCGCTCGCGCTCCCAGCCGATGGCACCGCCGAGCACCGCCGCCAGCAGGAGCTCGCCCATGAGGTCGAGGCGCAACTCCGGGTGCCGTGCGGGAAGCGACAGGAGCCAGCTGATGAATTCGCCCATGCCTCCAAGCTACTTCAGGGCATCCCTCCACCGCAGCCCCATCCGCCCCCGGACCTCGTTCAGCGTATCCGACGCGATCGCGCGGGCCTTGTCGGCTCCTTCGTCGAGGATGCGCCGCACCTCGTCGGGGTGGGCGCGGAAGTGGGCGGCCCGCTCCCGGAAGGGGGCGAAGGCCGCCACGATGTTGTCCGAGAGGATCTTCTTGCAGTCCACGCACCCGCGCGTCGCGGCGCGGCACTGCACGGCCACGTCCTCCACCGTCGCGGCGTCGCCGAAGTGTTTGTGCAGGTGGTAGACGTTGCACACCTCGGGGCGGCCGGGGTCGGTGAGGCGGACGCGCTGGGGGTCGGTGACCGCGGTGCGCACCCGCGCCCACACCTGGTCGGGCTCCGCGAGGATGCCCACGGTGTTGCCGACCGACTTGCTCATCTTGGTGTCGCCGTCGAGGCCCAGGATGCGGCCCGCCTCGCCGATCAGCGCCTCCGGCTCGGGGAAGGTGTCGCCGTACGTGCTGTTGAACTTGCGCGCGATCTCCCGGGAGAGCTCCAGGTGCTGGCGCTGGTCCTCGCCGACCGGGACGGCGTCGGCCTTGTAGACCAGGATATCCGCCGCCTGCAGGATCGGATAGTTGAGGATCCCCGCGGGCACCGACTCGAAGCGCGCGCTCTTGTCCTTGTACTGCGTCATGCGCTCGAGCTCCCCCACCGGCGTGACCGCGTTGAGCAGCCAGGCCAGCTCGGTGTGCTCGTGCACGTCCGACTGCACGAAGATCGTGGCGCGCTCCGGGTCGAGCCCGACGGCGAGGAAGCTCACCGCCAGGTCGAACACGTTGCCCGCCATCTCCTTCGGGTCGCCCCCGGCCGTGATCGCGTGGTCGTCCACGATGCACCAGATGCACTCGTGCTCCTCCTGCAGCGCCACCCAGCGCTTGAGCGCGCCCAGGTAGTTGCCGAGGTGGGCTTCGCCCGAGGGCTGCATGCCGCTGAAGATGCGCTTCTTCCTGGTGGGCTTCGATTCGGTCATGATCCCTGCTCACTGCGGTCGACGATCCCTCGTCCGGGATCCGAAACGGCTAAACTAACAGCATTCCCACCCTCCGGAACGACAAGTCTGCCCGACACCCCACCCCGACCCGTCGAGGCCCATGCACGAACTCGCCCTGACCGCCCTCGCCGCCGCCGACGCCGCAGCAGCCGTCCACCGTCGGGACCAGGGCCGGGTCGTCCTGGAGGGCGCCAGCGAGAAGGGACGGGCCGACTACGTGTCGAAGACCGACATGGACGCCCAGGCCGCCGCGCTCGAGGTGATCCGGTCCCGCCATCCGGACCACCTCGTCCTCGCCGAAGAGGACGAGCGGCCCGTGGCGGACCGCGTCGCCGGTTGGGACGGCTCGCCCATGTGGGTCGTGGACCCCCTCGACGGCACGGCCAACTTCCTGCACGGCCACCCGCAGTACGCGGCCTCGGTGGCGGTGGCCGTCGACGGCAGGCCGGTGGCCGGCGCCGTGGTCGCGCCCGCCACCGGAGAGCGATGGTGGGCCGCCCGCGGTGAGGGCGCCTTCCGCGGTGGCGTGCCGATCCGGGTGTCGCCGTCCCGCCCCCTGCAGGCCGCGCTGGTGGGCACCGGATTCCCCTTCAAGCTGCTGGAGCGGCTGCCCGAGTACCTCGGCCAGCTCGACCGCGTGCTGCGCAGCTCGGCCGGGATCCGGCGGGCGGGCGCGGCCGCCCTCGATCTGTGCTACCTGGCGCAGGGCTCGCTGGACGCCTTCTGGGAGCTGTTCCTCCATCCGTGGGACTTCGCCGCCGGGTGGCTGATCGTCGAGGAGGCCGGCGGCGTCCTCGCGAAGGACGACGGCTCTCCCCTCGAGCTCGTGGACTGCGGCGTCCTGGGCGCGAACGACCCGGAGCTGATGGAGGCGCTGGCGCAGAAGCTGCGCGCCACCTAGATCGCGATCCGCCACACGAGCTTGCTCACCACCGTGGTGCGCGTGGGCACCCAGAAGCGATCACCCGAGTCCGCGCTCTGGTTGATCACCAGGAAGAGGTCGGAGCCGGGCTGGGGGATCCAGTTCAGGCGGAAGTTCACGATGATCTCGCGGTCCTCGCTGTTCCACTGCCCCGCCAGCGCGCCGAACAGGTTGGGCGTGAGCGCCAGGTCCAGGCGACCCGTGGCCTCGTCCACCCGGAAGACCCGCTCTTCGAAGGTGATGCGGTTGTGGACGTATTCACCGCTCAGCCCCAGGTGCTTGCCGGCCTTCCACCGCGCCCCCAGCGTCGCCTCCAGCCGGCGGCCCAGGTAGAAGCCGCCCTCGTTGATCTCGAAGTTCCCCGACAGCGAGCGGCTCCTGTAGGACTCCAGCTGGAGCTCCAGGCGCGAGGTCCAGTATTCGCCCACCGGGATCTCCGCGCCTTCGAAGAGCTCGAAGGGCTCGTCGGGGTGGTCGGCCCGGCGCTGGATGTTCACCTCGAGCCCGTCACCGCTCTTCAGGGTGAAGGCGAAGGGCACGAACTCCACCTGCAGTGATTGGAGCGCGCCCGTGCGGTCGTCCCGGTAGTACGACACCTCGAAGGGCTTGATCTCCATCTGTTGCACGAACGGCAGAAAGCCGGGCCGCGGGTTGAAGGAGAGCTCGGACGCGAAGCGCTGGTAGTTCGTGCGGCGGACGAAGCCCACGCGTGGATCGAACGCGGTGTCCGTCCTGGCCCACGACGCGGAGAAGTTCACCAGGTCGTTGGGATAGTCGACGTAGACGCGATGCGCGAGGCCGAACCTCTGCCGGGCGTCGGATGCCCACGTCTGCGCCACGGCCACACCGGCCGCGAACTCCCGCTCGCCGAAGAGCGACGACGTGGCGTAGTCGAAGTCCATTCCGTAGGTGGCGGCGCTGCGCCCCGGCTCCGTCCGCCCCACCGCGATGACGCCCACGGACGACTGGCCCAGCACGTCCTGCTTCCAGCGCACGACACCGAAGTTGGCCGGGGGCTCCACGTCCGTCGCTTCGGTGTGCAGAGCCATCGCGCCCAGCGTGGTCCCGCCGCTCTTCCCGAGCACGCGGGCCCCGCCGAGGATCGGGATCTCCGTACGGTCCTCGGCCAGGCCGATGCGCCGACTGTAGAAGGGCTGTACGTCCCCCCCGAGGTTGAAGGCGAAGAACTCGCTGCCCTCCAGGAAGAACGTCCGCTTTTCGGGATAGAACAGCGAGAAGCGGCTGAGATTGACCTGCTCGCGGTCCGACTCCACCTGGGCGAAGTCCGGACGCACCGTGACCTGGACCTTCCAGTTGGGCACGGGCAGGAAGCTGAGATCCAGCCCGGCACCGTGGACGGCGGAGCGCCCCTCCCCGTCCTGCCACTCCAGGCCCCCGATGCCGTACGGCCTCGCCTCGGCGAGGCGCGTCCCGGCGATGCCGCGGATTCCGGTCAGGGCTCCCGCCCGACTGAGGTTCTCCAGCCGGTAGTCGCGGGACCATCCCTGCCAGAGAGCCTGTTGGCGCAGGCGGGGAATGTTGCGCTGGAAGTTGATCCCCCAGGCCCGGTCGGCGTCCGCCGGGAAGCGCAGGGTCGAGAACGGGATGCGCATCTCGGCGAACCACCCCTGGTCGGTCCGACGGGCGCGCACGTCCCAGACGCCGTCCCAATCCTCGTTTCGCTCCCCCCCGGCCAGGAGCGCGTCGGCGCGGGCGCCGTTGGGGTTGGTGACGAAGAGGTACCCGTTGCGATCGTCGTCGAAGGGGTCGAGGACCACCTCGAAGACGTCGTCGGCGCCCCAACCGAAATCACGCGACATCTCGTTGGCGCGGATGGCTCGGGGGTCCGTGTCCCAGGCCCAGAATCCGATGTAGAGGGCGTCCGCGTCGAACAGGATCGCCACTTCCGTCCGCTCGCTCGCGGGTGCGCCGAAGTCGAGCTCGCGCTGCGTGAAGTTCGAGACGTGCTCCGTCCGCTGCCAAGCCGGCTCGTCCAGCGAGCCGTCCAGCCGGATCGACTCGGAGACCTCCAGAGCCTCGATGGACGAGGGCTCGCTCCGCTGGCCCAGCGCAGCGGCGGGCGAGCCGAGGAGAAGCAGGGCGGCGAGGAGGTCCCTGATGCGCGAGATCAACTACCTCCCTCTTCGCCTCCCTCCTCGTGCTCCACGCTCACCACCTCGCCGGTCGTGGCGTCCACGTGCACCTCCTGCACGCCCTCCTGCCCGTCGACCGCGATGTCGTAGGAGTAGATGAGGAGCCCGTCCTCCTCCTCGAGCTCCGCACCCGTGATGCGCCCGCCCGGAACCCTGGCGAGCGCCGCGGTGCGGGCGTCCCGGTCGGAGATCTTCGCGCGGCCCTCGAGGCCGGGCGTCTCCACCACCAGCGCGGCCCCGGAGCCCGCGAGCTCCGAGCCGGCCTCCGCGGCCTCCTGCGCCTCCGTCTCGTGCTCCTCCGCCACCAGCTCCCCGTTGAGCGCGTCCACCTGGATCTCCTCGACGCCCGGCTGCCCCTCGACCTTGATGTCGAAGGAGTAGATCAGCATGCCCCCTTCCTCTTCCAGCTCGCCGGAGAGGACCTTGCCTCCGGGCACGCGCGCCAGCGCCGTCGCCTTCGCCGTCTCTCCGCTCACCTTGGCGCGGGCCGCCAGCTCGGGGGGCGCCTGGATCTCCCCGTTCCCGCCGCCCTCTCCGCAGGCGGTGGCCGTGACTACGAGGAACGCCGCGGTCAGGATGTTCCGGGATATCATGCTGTCTCCAGTAGCTGCGGTAAGTCGTCGGGCCGGAAGATCGACATTCCACCTCACAGGTGGATTACACGGTGGCGCCCTCCGTCAGGGCTGGATCACCAGGAGCGCGAAGGACCCGGGCACGACCGGAGGCCGCCTACGGTTCTCCTGGGCACCGGGGGGGACCGGCTGGTACTTGGCGCTGGCGGTGTAGACCGTATGCGTGGCGTAGTCCAGGGTCATGGTCCGGGCTCCGGGCATGGTCGTGACGGTCTGGACGACGCTGTAGCGGTCCGGCGTGTCCTCGTGAATCACGGTGAGCGTGCCGTCGCCGTTGGGCGCGAACGCGAGCTGTGTGGCGGGGTCGAACACGGCACCGTCCACGGCGGCGCCGATGGGAACCGTGGTCACGAGCCTGCCGGCGTCCAGGTCCGAGATTGCCATGACCTTGCTCCTGCAGGCGCTGAACAGGCGGTGGTGGGCCGCATCGAGCGCCATGCCGGTGGGAGAGCCGCAGGGCGCCAGCGACCACGTGCGCGTGACCTTCATGGCCGCCGCGTCGATCTCCGCCACCGCGCCCTCCTCCTCCAGGTTGGCGTACAGCTTGCCGTCCCCGGTGGTGACGCCCGACTCGGGCTTGGCGCCCAGGTCGATGGTGCCGATCCGCTTCCCCGTGACCGGGTCGATGACGCTCGCCGAGTGGGCGTCCCCGTTGAACGTGTAGACGCGACGGGTCGCCGGGTCGTAGAGGAGCGCGTCGTCGTCCACCGCCGCGATGGTCGTTCCCAGGACCTTCAGCGTCTTCAGGTCGAACATGGTCACCGTGCTGTCCGCGCCGGAGGTGGCGAACCCGTGGCCGGCGTCGTACGCGAACGCCACGCCGTGGGCGCGGTGCATGCCCGGGATCTCGCCGATGAGCTCGCCCGTGGCCGGGTCGACCACCATGAACCGGTCCTCCCGTCCGATGAACAGGCGGTGGTCGACCGTGTCCAGGGCGAGGTAGTCCCAGCTGCCGTCGCCCCCGAGGGTGAAGGCCCGGGCGACGTGGTAGCTCACAGCCTGTCGGGCACCGGCGGCGAAGAGGAGCACCGAGCCGAGCACGGCGAGGGAGCGGATCGAGCGTGTGCGCAGCGTGATCATGGGAGAACCCGCCTGTGGAGGATGGACGGATCGGCCGACGTAGCAAAAAGCGTCCGGCTACCTTTCACCAGGATGACACACGCCGGAGGACCCGTCGACTCATCGCAAGCGATAGGTGAACCCGGGCCGCAACAGCACCGCCTGATTGTTGTCCTAGCTTTGATCGAGACCGACACCTCGAGCGCCGAGAACAGAGTGTGCGCCAACCCGATCGTGCACACCAGCTCCACGGTTACCGGTCGTGGGTGGCCGGCGGCAGTTGGTTCTTCCACGGCTGGTGCCGGCCGCGGTCCCAACCCCAACCCGGATCATTCGCCGGGCGCTACCTGGCCGGAGTCCCTCAGCAGCACCGACAGGAGAACCGGGAACGCCACGAGCACGAGTGGAAGCTGGACCAGCAGCCCGGAGATGATGCTGATAGCCAGGGGTTGCAGCATGCCCGAGCCCTGGCCGATGCCGAGCGCCAGTGGAAGCAGGGCGAGGATCGCCGCGACGGTGGTCATGGCGATCGGTCGCGCCCGATTGCGCCCCGCCTCCAGCAGGGGCAGAGGGTGTTGCAGCCCCGGAGCCAGGTCCTGAAGCTCGGAGAAGTAGAAGATCGACACCTCCGTGACGATGCCAACGATCATCGTGAGGCCCATCATGGACGAGATGTTGAGCTCCGTCCCGGTCAGCCACAGCCCGATCATCACCGCGGGGAATGCCAGCAGGGTGGTCGCCAGCATCGCCCCCGCCACCAGGAACCGCTCGTAGAGGAAGAGCAACAGCAGGAACACGAGCACCACGGCGGCGAGAAAGACCACCACCAGCCCCTTGAACGCGATGCGCTGCTGCTCGTACGTGCCACCGAGCTGATAGTAGACCGCCTCGGGAAACACGCCGGGGCGATCCAGGCGGGCCTTGACGTCCCGGATCGTGGAGCCCAGATCACGGCCGCTGATCCGCCCTGTGACGGCCACCATCCGCTTGAGATCCTCGCGCGCGATCTGCGGCTGACCCGAGACGGTCTCGACCGTCACGACGCGGCGGGCCGGAAAGCGGTGACCGTCCGGCGCGCTCAGAATGAGGTTCCCGACGTCGCCGACCCGACGGCGGCCCGAGCTGGGTATCCACACCCTGACCCCCACCACCCGTTCGCCTCGTTGAATCGTGGTGGTGACGGTCCCCCCGATGAACCCCTCGAGTCGGCGGGCCACGTCGTCCGGATCCACCCCCTCGAGCGCGGCCCGCTCCCGGTCGACCCGCACGATCACGGCGTCTCCCGCATAGACCACCCCGTCCTTGACGTCCACCACCCCGGGGATCGAATCGATCATGGACGCCACGACCGGCCCCAACGAGTCGAGCACCTCGCCGCTCTCGGAGAAGACTTTGACCTCGACGGGCTGAGGCACCGCGGTGAGGTCTCCGATCAGGTCCTCCATGAGCTGGGCCATCTCGACGCGAATCCCGGGTACCCGCGTCTCGACGCGCCCGCGAACGTCGTCGATGACTTCGTCGATGGGACGTCGCGGCGGGGGCACCAGGCGGACGAAGAAGTCTCCTTCGTTGGACTCGGTGATGCCTCCGCCCAACTGCAGGCCGGTGCGCCGCGAGTACGTATCGACTTCCGGCGTGGATCGCAGGATCTGCTCGACCTGCCGTAACAGGCGGTCGGTCTCGGTCAGCGACGTACCGGGATCCGCGCGATAGTCCAGGATGAACCCGCCCTCATCGGTGGCCGGCATGAAGCCGGATCCGCCGCGGCGGTATCCCATGTATCCCAGGAGCACCAGCGGCACGATGCCGAGCAGGAGCAGGACAGGTCGGGCGAACAATCGCTGCATCAGCGTCGCGTAGCGCGAGTGGAGGTGGGTGGCCAGGCGGCTTTCGACCTCTCCGCTCTCCTCCCGCCGGAGGAGCCATCCCGCCATCAACGGAACCGCAAGCCACGCCACGAAGAAGGAGATCACCAGGGCCGATGCCATCGTAAGCGACAGCGCCTTGAAGAAGGCCCCGGTGACGCCACTCAGGAATGCGAGGGGGGCGAAGATGACGATGGTGGACATCGAGGATCCGACCAGCGGCGCGGTGAACTCACGAGCGGCACCCAGCGCGCGGCCCAGGCGAGCGTCCTGGTCGTCCGCGGGCACGCCGCTCTCCGCCGTGCGTCGCACGATGTGCTCCACCACCACGATGGCGTCGTCGATGATCAACCCTACCGCGGCAGCCATCCCTCCCAATGTCATGAGGTTGAAGCCCATCCCCAGGACCGCGACGAACAGGATGGTCGCAGCCAGCACGGACGGCACGACGATGACCGCGATGAGCGTGATGCGGACATCCCTCAGGAACCCGAACAAGACGAGGGCCGCCAGGACGATCCCGATCAGCACCGAATCCCGCACACTGCTCACCGATGCGTTGATCAGATCGCTCTGGTCGTACCAGTTCGCGACGTGCACGTCCGTGGGAATCAGGCCCGTGGCACCCTCGAGGGTCGTGCGGACGTCGCGGGCAATCCGGACCGTGTTCCCGCCCGGTTGCTGGTAGACCTGGAACAGCACGGCGGGTTGACCGTCGGCGGTGACCCGACTGCGGCTGGGCACCGCGGCGCGCACCACCGTGGCGATGTCGGAGACGCGGACGAAGCCTTCCGATCCCGACCGGACCACGGTTTCGCGGACCTCGTCGATGTCCCGGAATCGCGTATCGGTGAGGACGAGATACAGCTTGTAGTTGTCTTCCAGGACGCCAGCCGCCGCCACCACGTTCGCGGCGGAGAGCGCCTGCGCCACCGCATCGATGGACAGGCCGAACCGCTCCAGCTCGAAGGGATCCACGTAGACCTGGATCTCCTGCGGCGCCCCTCCCAGCACTTCGACGCGTGCGACGCCGTCAACTCTGGCCAGCAGCGGTCTGATCCGGTAGTAGGCCAAGTCGTACAGGTCCGTCTCGCTGCGCAGCGGCGAGACCAGGCTGTACGCGATTACAGGGAACACCGTGGGATCCATGCGCCTGGTGGTGACACGTGTCCCGGAGGGAAGGTCCGGCAGAGTCCGGGCGAGGGCCTCCCCGATCTGGAGCGCCGCCGTGGTCATGTCCGTGCCCCAGTCGAAGGTCACGGAGATCTCGGCGCTCCCCCTGCTCGTTACGGAACGCACGGAGCGCGCCGCGGGCACTGCCCGCAGCACCTGCTCCACCGGGGCGGTCACCAGCGCCATCATCTCTTCGGCGGGGCGATCTCCGGCATCGAGGGCGACCACGACTCGGGGGAACTGGATGTGGGGAAAGAGCGCAACCGGGGTCCGAAACACCGACGCGCCTCCACCCACGACCAGCACGCCCAGCGCGAAGAGAAGAGAGCGGCGGTGCCGTCGCACCCATCCTTCGAAACCCATGCTCAACTTCGCCCTGGCGTCGCGGACGATGCTCCACCCGCTGACGCCGTGTCGCCCGGAAGGCGCACGCGCATGCTGTCCGTAAGCTCGTAGTTGCCCAACACGACGACGGTGTCCCCCGCGCGGACGCCCGGCGCGGTCACCTGAACCAGGGAGTCCGTCTCGACCCCCACGGTCACGGACCGCCTGAACGCCCGCCCCCCCGACACCACGAAGACCACCGGCCCACTCTCCTGAGGGAGAAGCGCGGACCTCGGCACGACCAGGCCCGTGTCGCCCTGGACCGGGATCGACGCGCGCACGAACTCGCCCAGCATGAGGCGGTCCGCTCCCGAGTCCGGTACGGCGAGAGCCGAAGCGAGTCGCGTGGCCGGATCGACGGCCAGCGACACGCTGCGGAGGGTGGCCGTCATCGCACGCGCATCGGACCCTCCGGCGAGCCGCTCGACCGAGATGCTCCGGCCCGTCGCGACGAGCGAGGCGTCTTCGGGCTCGAGTCCCAGCTCAACTTCGAAACGACCCTCGGTCACCACCGACACCAAGAGGTCGCCGGCAGGAATGCGCTCGCCCTCCGAAACCGGCAGCCTGTCGACCACCCCACCGTCCTGTGCCGTCACCGTGAGGCCGTCGGCCCATTCGGAGTACACGGCCCACTTCGCTTCCGCATCCGACAGCGCCTGTTCTTGCACGAGAACCTCGTCGCGAGTGATCAGGCCCAAGTTCAGGCGTTCTTTTGCGTCCGCCATGCGGCCGCGGGCGGACAGCACGGCCGAGTGCGCGTTCTCGATGAGGAGCCTCGCGTCGGGGCTCGGCGCGACGTCGACGAGCATCTGTCCTCTCGCCACGCGTTGTCCCCGGCTGACGTGGAGCCGCTCGACGATCGCCTCGAAGGGCGCGGTGGAGGCGCGCACCGACCCGGGAGCGGGAACCACGGTCCCGTAGGCCACGAAAGACTCGGTCAGCGGGGCGGAGCGGACGACCTCGACATTCACCAGGGCCGAGACCTCGGCCGTGTCGCCCTGCCCACCGCCTGATGTCCCTCCGCACCCGGCGCTCACCGCCAGAAGCAGCAGTCTGCTCATTCTGGTCATGGGATCGTCCCGACGAAGTGGACGCCGGATTCCGTTTCCAGGGCGATGGCCAGTCCGACGAGATCGCGCAGCGCCGCGACGGCCTCGAGTCGACGGTTCATCAGGTCACTCCGCGCGTTGTAGTACGTGAGGACATCCGCGTTTCCGCTCTGGAGCGCGCGGTTGTAGAGCTCCACGGTCCGCTCCTGCGCAGCCACGCCCGCTCGGAGGTTCGCGAGCCGCTGCCTGGTCACCGTCACCTGGAGCAAGAGCGCCTCGATCGTCGCTCGGGCGCCGATCACCCGCGCGTCGTACTCGGCCCTGAGCACGTCGCGGGTCGCGCGGGTGACGGCGATCTCCCCCTGGTTCCGGTCGAACAGCGGAAACGACATCGTCACCGCGGGACCGAGGGTGAGCAGGTTCCCCGTGTCCCGGATCCGGTTCACGCCGATGCCGATCTGCGGGAACTGCCTCAGCACGGCCGCGCGCACCCGGGCCTCCTGGCTGAGGTATCCCGTCCGCAGCCCCTGCAGGTCGAGCCGACGCGCTCCCAGGCCGGCCACGAGGGCGTCGAGCGTCGGCAGGCCGGCGCCGCCCGTGTCCGCTGAGTCCGTGTCGAACGGAATGCCGACATCCTGGAGCTCGGGCAGGGCGGTCCGATCCACGCCCAGCATGCGCGCGAGGGACACTGCCGCCGTGTCGCGCTGAAGCTCGAGCGTGAGGCGCGCGTCCACCGTGGTCCGGTACGCCACCTCCGCGGCCCCGAGCTCGACCCTGGTGGCCAACTGCCGGCTCACGGCGTCTTCCAGGGTGCTCACCGACTGGCTCATCTGCTGCTCCTGCGACCTCGCGAGCCGGACGGCACGATCCAGAAGCATGGCGTAGTAGGTCTCGATACGGGCGCTCTGGGCGACCTGCCACTCCTGCCAGGCCAGTCCGAGATCCACGGATTCCACGCCTCGCCGTCCGGCCTCCTTCTCCGCGCCGCGCGTCAGGAAGCCCAGGATGTCCAGCGCCGCTCCGAGGGACACGCCCGTCACCGCGCCCGTCGTGTCGGAGACCGGCACGTCCTCCGAGGCCGACAGCACGGGATTGGGGAGGATACCGGCGGCGACCAACTGGGCGGCGGCCACGCCCCTCGCCGCCCTCGCCGCGCGGAGCTCCGGATTCGCCGCCACGGCCAATAGAGCCGCCTCGTCCGGGGTGAGCCCGTCTTCGACCCTGACGACGAGGGGCCGTAGCAAGGGATGCTCGATCTCGGAGGCCGGGATCTCGATGGCACCAAGATCCTGTTCGGGGCGCGTCCCGATCGCGTCGGACGGCGGGAGGGGCCGGGCGTGATACGTCGTGCATCCCGCCAACGAAACCACGACCGTGCACATCGTCCGGAGCAGCCCGAACCCCTCCGCAACCGGATACCCGACGGTCGTATTTCGGCCTGCCCTCATCCGCATCGTCCTGCGAGGTGGTTCGATCTGTTTCGAACCGGTTCGCTCCGTGGTGTACTCGACGGGTGCCCATCGCCCAGCAAACGATCAAGCTACCGACACCACCTTGCAAGCACCTTTAAACGGAGACACCTCACCCGCGAATGGCCCCGACCATCGTGCTCGGGTAAGACTACTGAAAGGGGAATGACCCTACCTTTCGCTCTTCCTGCGCTCCAGCTTCTTGTTCGCGCCGCAGCTTCATTCCACGGCGCCGCACGTGGGGAAAACGCATGAAGGTCCTGATCGTCGAGGACGATGACCAGCTGCTCGAAGCCGTACGCGAAGGCCTCGAAGAGGAGGGCATGCGCGTGGAGACGGCGACGTCGTACCGCGAGGGCGTTCTGCGCGCGGGGCTGGGCGCGCAGGACGTGATCGTCCTCGACGTCATGCTCCCGGGCGGCACGGGCGTGGAGCTTTGCCGGCGACTCCGGGATGAGGGCAACGAGACGCCGATCCTCTTCCTGACCGCCCTCGGGGCCGAAGACGATCGCATCGAGGGCTTCCGCTCCGGGGGCGACGACTACCTCACGAAGCCGTTCTCCTTCCGGGAGCTCGTCGCGCGCATCCGTGCGCTGGCGCGGCGGCCCCCCGAGCTCCTGCACGCCGTGCGCCGCATCGCCGACCTGGAGGTGGACCTGGACGCGCATACCGCCTCCCGGGGTGGACGGAACCTGGCGCTGACCGCGCAGGAGTGGGCGCTGCTCGAGTTCTTCGTCCGGCACGAGGATGCCGTGGTCTCCCGCGCCGACATCACCGCCTACGTGTGGGACGACAACCACGACCCGTTCACCAACCTCCTCGAGGTCCTGGTGTGGCGGCTGCGAAAGAAGGTGGACGGCGACTTCGAGCCGAAGCTCATCCACACCGTCCGGGGCGCGGGCTACCGCTTCGGCACGTGACCGACGCCTTCCGGGGGATCCGCCGGCGCCTCACCGCATGGTACGTGGGGATCTTCGCCACGATCCTCCTCTTCTTCGGGACCGCGGTCTACGTAGCGGTGACGCAGCAGATCGAGCGCGTCCTCGACGCGCAGCTCGTGGCCGCGACGCACGAGATCGAGCGCGCCATGGAGATCCGCGAGCAGGAGCGGGGCCTGACGGGCCACGCCGTGGACGCCCTCGAGGAGCTGCGCATCCCCGGCAGGGAGCTCTTCGTGTTCGACGAGGAGGGTCACTCGCTGGAGCCGGGCACGCCTCCCGCCTTCCTCGCACCTCTCGCGCGCGCGGCGCTGACGCAGGGTGAGGCGTGGGGGCGGCCCGAGACCGGCCAGGACACGAGCCTGCGCGTCTACGCGCGGCGCATCGTGGCCGGCGGCCGGACGTACGCGGCTCTCGCCGTCGCCAACGCCGTCGAGGTCGAGGAGCAGTATCCGGCGCTCATGGCGTCGTTCCTCCTGGCCGCCCTCGGGGCCCTGGTCCTCGTCGCCGTGGGGGGCGCGGCGCTGGCGCGGAAGTCCCTCGTGCCGGTGGAGCGCTCGATGGAGCGGATGCGTCGCTTCGTGGCCGACGCGTCCCACGAGCTGCGCACCCCCTCGGCCGTCCTGCGCACCCGCGCGGAGGTGGCGCTGCAGCGCGCCCGCACCGTCGAGGAGTACGCCGACATCGTCGAGAAGATGAAGGGCGAGGCGGAGCGTCTGGGCCGCCTGGTGGACGGGCTTCTCCTCCTGGCGGCCGCGGACGAGGACCGCCTGCCCGTGCGCAGGCGGCCGGTGTTCCTCGACGACCTCCTGGTGCAGGCGTCCGAGATGGCGCGGCCGCTGGCAAACGACAAGGGGATCGCCCTGGAGCTGGACGACTTCGAGGAGGCCCCCGTGGACGCCGACCCCGACCTCGTGCGCCAGCTCTTCCTGATCCTCCTCGAGAACGCGGTGAAGTACACGCCTTCGCCCGGCACCGTACGGGCCGGCGTCACCGCCGACGCCGGCCGATGCCGCGTCGTGGTGCACGACACCGGGCCGGGGATCGACCCCGAGACGCTTCCCCACGTCTTCGAGCGGTTCTACCGCGCCGACCCCGCGCGCAGGCGCGAGGGAGGGAGCGGCCTGGGGCTCGCCATCGCCCGCACCATCGCCGACGCGCACGGCGCGGACATCGCGCTGGACTCGACCGTGGGCGTGGGCACGACGGTGCGGGTGACGTTCCCGAGGCGGAGCGGGGGCGCGGAGGCGTGAAGTCGGGTGGAGGTGCGTGGGCGGCCTTCGCGCTGGCGGCCATCCTCGCCCATCCGCTCACCGCGCAGCAGCAGCCGGCCGCGGGGCTTCCGCACCTCCTGGTCACGGTGACGGCGGAAGGACGCCCGCTGGCGGACGCGGAGTTGGACGACGGAGGAGTGGGCGCCCCTCGAGGGCAGGCGAATCAGCGCAGGAGTCCAGCTCCGCCTCTGAGAGACACCGCGCCGACCTTCCGCGACGCGCCGCGTCACGCCGCGCGGCGCAGCGCCTCGTACTCCCGCCAGACCAGCGCCATGATCACCAGGTCGAGCGCGGTGAGGAACGCCAGCCCCGCGGAGGGATGGACGAGGAGCCGGTAGCCCTGGTAGAGGATGAAGATCCCCAGAAAGCCGAGCGCCCAGGGGAAGATCCCGAGGCGCTCGCGGATGAGGCCGCCGACCAGCACCACCTTCACGGCGCCGTGGACCAGGAGGTAGGCGGCGGCGAAGTGCGCGGTCCCCACCCCGATGTGGCCGAAGTGGTCGAACACCCATCGGGCCACCGCGTCCCGGGGATCCTCGGACAGCTCGTGCTGGGTGAAGAAGGCGACCACGCGGCTGACGCCCGCCGACCCGAAGATCGCCAGCAGGATGCCGCCGGCGACCTCCAGGACGCCGTCGAGACCCTTCAGGACGATGCCCACCTGGAAGAGGCGGTGCCGCCACCAGCCCAGGTCCCGCCTTTCGGTGTCCGTCATGGCAGGACGATGCGGCAGCCCACCCCCGCACCGCCACCCGGCAACAGCATCACGGTCAAAGCAGGCGAACCCGCATCCGCGCCGCCCCCGCGATGCGCACGACGCACCACCGCCCGGCTGACCAGCGTGCCCAGCGCGGCGCCCGCCACCACGTCGCTGGTCCAGTGCACGTCGTCATACACGCGCGCGAACGCCACCCCGGTGGCCATCCCGTAGAGGGCGACGTCCAACAGGCGCGTGTGCCCGGGCCAGTGGATGCCGGCCTCCTCGGTGGCGGCCGACGCCACGGCGAAGGCCACGACGGTGTGGCCCGACGGGAAGGACTGCCGGCTCGACCCGGTGGGGAAGATGGGCCCGTGGAAGAACGTCCACGAGTCGTCGGGGGATGCGTAGGGGCGCGTGCGGTGCACGGCCACCTTGAGCACGAGCCCGATCGCGGAGGCGGCCACCGTGCCCTCCCCCGTGTGCCACACGGCTTCGGCCAGCGTGGGGTGGTGGAGGACCTCGGCAGCTCCGAGAAGGCCGGCGCCGACCACCAGCGGCGCCCACGTGCCCCAAGGCGTCACCAGCTCGGTGGCACGGCGCAGCACCGTGCTCTCCTGCCTGGGCGCACCCTGGACCCACGACCGGACGCGCCCGTCCAGCGGGAGGGAGGCGGCCACGGCCGCCGCCGATACGGCGACGGCCGTCCAGCTCGTCCCGCCGGACGGTTCCTCCGAGGCCCGTGCAGTCTGTGCACCGGCCCCGGCGGGGAGGACCCAAAGGCCCGCCAGCCAGACGGCGAGCGCGCCGATCCTGGCTACGCCCACCGTCCGACCGGCTTCGCCCGGGACGGAGTCCGGCAGCGCCGCTTCGTCTATGAGCCGCTCCCGTACACGAGGACCTTGAACGAGCCCGGAATCATCGGGGGGCGCCGGGGCCGCCCCATGGAGTCGGCCGGCGGTGTCTCCCCGAAGTCCGCGGCGGACAGGTAGATCCGGTGCGTGGTCGGGTCGAGCGTCATCGTCCGGGCCGACCGCGCCGTCGGGAGCGTATGGACGACGGTGAGCTCCGACGGAGAGTCCTCGTGGACGATGGTCACCGTGCCGTCGCCGCCGTTGGAGCTGAAGGCGAGCTGCGTGGCCGGATCGAAGCGCGCCGCATCCGGGCCCTCGCCGATGGCAACCGTGTCCACCACCTCGCCCGTCTGGCTGTTCACCATGACCATGATGCCGTTGTCGCACACCGCGAACAGTCGGTGGTGCTCCAGGTCGATGGCCAGCCCCGACGCGGCCTCGCCCGGCGCGATGGGCCAGGTGGCCACGACCTCGTGGGCCGTCGGGTCGATGGCGACGATCTCGTTCTGGTCCTCGATGTTGTTGTAGATCCGCTTCGCTCCCGGGTCGTACACGGCGAATTCCGGCTTGCCGGGCAGCGGGATCGTCGCCACCACCTCGCCGGTCGCGGCGTTGATGACCGTGGCCGAATGGCCGCGCCCGTTGAAGGCGTAGACCTCCTTGAAGTCGGGTACGTACAGGATGCCGTCGGGGTTGTCGCCGGTGTCCACCCGCGACTGCACCTGGAGCGTGGCCAGGTCCACCACGGCGACCTTGTTCTCACGGCCGTCGCTGGCGAAGCCCAGGCCCAGATCGTGGGCCACCGCGAAGCCGTGCACACCCGGCAGGTCGGAGATCTCCCCCACCACCGAGTCGGCGTCCATGTCGATGACCACGACGCGGGTGCCGTTGGTCACGTACAGCCGGCGGGCGACCGGGTCCTCCGACAGGTAGTCCCAGAAGCCGGCGTCACCTCCGACGGCGATCTCCGCGACCGGGTGGTACGTGGGAACGGCCTCCTGCGTCGTGCGCTTCGCCGGAGACCCGCAAGCGGCCACGACGAGGAGGGGGGAAAGGGCCGAAAGGAACCATGCGCGACTCATGACGTCACCTCCGATGGACTCGAGAGCCCCCTGCCCCGGCGGCGCTGGAGCAGGAAGTAGAGGGTGGGTGTGGCCAGAAGGGAGAGGAGCACCGAGATGGCGAGCGCACCGATGACCGCGATGGCCAGGGGCCTGAGCATGTCGGCGCCCGAGCCGATGCCCCAGGCGAGGGGCAGCATGCCCAGCGCCGCGGCCAGCGAGGTCATGAGCACGGGGCGCAGGCGCCTGCGTCCCGAGCGCACGAGCGCCTCCTCCAGGTCGAGCCCCTCGGCCCGCAGAACCCGGACGAAGTCCAGCATCAGGATCCCGTTCTTGGCCACGATGCCGATGCCGATGATGGCCCCCAGGAAGGAGACCACGTTGAACGACGTTCCGGTGACCCACAGCGCAAGCACCGTGCCGAACAGGGCCAGCACGGCCCCGAAGACGATCGACACCGGCTCGTAGAACGACCCGAACTCCAGCAGGAGCACCGTGAACACCAGCGTGATGGCCATGAGCAGGACGAACACGAGGTTCCGGAACGACTCGCGCTGCTGCTGGTAGAGGCCGCCGTACTCCAACGTGCCCGGTGGGAGCGAGGCGTCCGCGTCCAGGGCCTGTCGGATCTCCGCCATGGCGCTCCCCATGTCCCTCCCCTCCAGGCGAGCGGTGACGGCCACGTCCTGGCGGCCGTCCTCGCGGCGCAGCTCGAGCTGGCCGGGCTCCTGCACCACGTCCACCACCTGCGACAGCTTCACCAAGGCGCCTGTCGGCGTGCGGATGGGCAGATCCTGCACCTGACTCATCTTGAGCAGTCGGGTGGAGTCCACCTTCACGCGCACGTTCACGACCCGGTCGCCCTCCAGCACCGACGATGCCGTCTGGCCGAGCATGGCGGTGTTGGCCGCGTTGGCCACGTCGCCCGCGGTGAGCCCGAAGCGGCGGGCGTCGGCCGGCCGCGTGCGCAGGCTGATCGTCGGGCCGGTGTAGACCAGGCCGTCGAACACGTCCACCACACCGGGCATCTGCTCGAGCCGGGCGGCCACCTCGGGCGCGTGCTCCTCCAGCCAGGCCTGGTCCGTGGAGTAGAGCTTCACCTCGATGGGGCTCGGCGCCCACATGAGGTCCCCGATGAGGTCGGACAGGATGCCGGGGAACTCCCACTCCGCTCCGGGGATCTCGGTGTTGAAGCGCCGGCGCAGCTCGGCGATGACGTCGTCGGTGGAGCGACTCCGGTCGGTGCGCAGCTTGACCAGGAAGTCGCCGGTGTTGGGCTCGGCGATGGCCAGGGCCAGGCGCGCGCCCGTCCGGCGCGAGTAGCTCTCGACCTCGGGCACGGTGGCGAGGATCGCCTCGGCGCCCAGCAGCTGGCGGTTCGTCTCCGCCAGGCTGGTGCCCGGGGGCGTGAAGTAGTCGATGACGAAGCCGCCCTCGTCCATGGGCGGCAGGAACTCGCTGTCGAGCCGCCGGTAGACGCCGATCCCCAGGACCAGCACTACGGCGCACGCCCCCAACGTCCACCACGGATGGTGCAGCGCCGGGCGCACCGCCTCCTCGTACAGGTCGATGACCTTGCGCAGCAGGGGGCCAGCCTGCTCGTGGACCGGGCCCGTCTCGTCCCCGTGGCCCCGGCGGATCAGCCAGCCGGCCAGCGAAGGCGTGAGCGTCACGGCCAGGACCAGCGACATGAGCAGCGACACCACCATGGTCAGGGCCAGGGCGCGGAAGAACACGCCGGTGATGCCGTCCAGGAAGGCCAGGGGGATGAAGACCACCACCGGCGTGAGGGTGGAGCCGATCAACGGTCTGAAGATCTCCGTGATGCCGGCCTCCACGGCCTGGCGCCGGCTCATGCCCTCCATCAGGTGGGTGTGGATCGCCTCCACCACCACGATGGCGTCGTCGATCACGAGGCCGACGGCCGCCGCGATGCCCCCCAGCGTCATGAGGTTGAACGTGAGCCCGGTGAGGCGCATGGCGACGAGCGTGATCAGGATCGTCACCGGAATGACCGTGGTCGCCACCAGCGTCGTGCCCCAGTTCTTCAGGAAGAAGAAGAGGATCACGACCGAGAGGACCAACCCGAAGAGGATGGCCTCCCAAACGCTGTGCACCGACGCGCGCACGATCTCCGACTGGTCGTAGAAGAAGGCCAGCTTCATATCGGGCGGAAGCTCGCCGCGGAGCTGGGCGATCTCGGCCCGGAGCGCGTCGGCGATCTTCAGCGTGCTCCCGTCCGGCTGGCTGCGCACGTTGAGCAGCACCGCGGGGTGCCCGTCGGCGGTCACGATGTTGAAGACCGGCTCCGGACCCCGTTGCACCCTGGCGAAGTCCCCGATGCGCACGGGACGCCCGTCCGGCGCCTTCACCACGAAGTCCTCGATGTCCCGGATGCCGTGCACCCGCCCGTCCACCACCGTGAGGTACAGGGTGTGGCTTTCCTCGTGCATCCCCGCCGAGGCCACCAGATTGTTGTCGTCCAGTGCGGCCGTGACGTCGGACAGGCTCAGGCGGGCCTGCTCCAGCAGCAGCGGATCCACCACCACCTGGTACTCTGGCGCCTTCCCCCCCACTAGGTCCACGCGGGCGACGCCCGGGATCTGGAGGAAGCGCAGCTTCAGGTCGTAGCGCGCCTCCTCCCACAGCTCGGTGATGTCACGCGTGTCGCTGGTGAGGCTCACGCCGACGATGGGGAAGGCCGCGAAGGTCAGGCGGTAGACCGTGGTCTCGGCGGTGGCGGGAAGCTGGCTCCTGATCTGGCCCAGCCGGCTCAGCACGTAGAGCTCGGACTGGACCATGTCCACCTGCCACGTGAAGAAGACGTTGATCTCGGCGGAGCCGCGGCCCGTGGCGGACTTCACGGTGACGGTGCCCGGGATGTCCTTCATCGACTCCTCGATGGGGCGCGTGATGCGCGCCATCATCTCGTCGCCGGGCATGACGCCGTTGTCCACCAGGATGACGACGCGGGGGAAGTTCGTCTGGGGGAAGACGGACGAAGAGATGCTGGTGGCCGCGTACACGCCGCCCAGGCACAGCGCCGCGCTGATGAAGACGATGGACAGCGACTGTCTGGTCGCGAAACGGCCCAGCATGTCAGCCGCCCACCACGCGGATGGCGGTCTCCTCCGGTAGCCCGTACGCCTCGTCGGTGACGATGCGCACGCCCTCCTCCACGCCCTCGCCCGACACCTCGATCATACCCCGGTCGCGCAGCCCCACGGTGACGGGCAGGCGCACCGCGTGGTCCCCCTGCACGACGACGATCCACGTTCCTTCGTCGGGGCGGGTGACCACGCTCCTCTCGGGCACGGCCAGCACGTCCGGGTGCTCTTCGGCCACGATGTGGATCTCGGTGAACTGCCCCGGCATGAGGCCCGCCCCGGCCGGCACCGAGGCCTGGACGCGGTACGTGCCGCTGACGGGGTCCACGTCCCTCCCGAGAACGAGCACCGCGCCCTCCGGCACGGAGTCGCCCACGCCCAGCAGGACGCGCTGTCCCAGCGCCACGCCGCCGATCTCCCGGGCGGGCACACCGGCCGTGACGACCAGGCGGTTCAGGTCCACGAGCTGCGCGAGCACCGTTGTGGCGTCCACGTGCTGGCCCACCGCCGCCCCCAGGTGGAGCACGGTTCCGGCCAGGGGCGCCGAGATGTTCAGGTAGGCCAGCGCGGTCTCGGCGGCGGCCAGGTCGGCCCTCGCCGCGTCCCGGCGCGCGCGGGCGTCGAGCCAGGCCCTCTGCGACGTGCCATCGGAGCCGAGGAGCGTCTCCTGCCGACGGAACGCGCTGTCGGCCACGGCGGCCTCGACGCGCGCCCGGTCCACGGCCACCTGCGCCATGCGGCTGTCCAGGCGGACCAGCACCTTGCCCATGGCCACCCGACGGCCCTCGACCACCTCCACCGAGGAGACGACGCCGTCCACGAAGGGCGTGATCATCGCTCCGGCCGCCGGCTTGCCGTCCACCGCGGGCGACGGCTCCACGGTGCCGTACGCCGTGACCGTGCGTCGGAGCGTGGCGCGCTGGATCGGCTCCACGTGCACCGCCACGTTCGGCGTGACCTCCCCTTCCTCGCCCCCGCCACGCCGCAGCCACGCGATCACGATCACCACGACCACGACGACGGCGAGGAGGCCCAGGGTCTGTCGACGGCTGATCATCGCGCGTCCTCGTGCGATCCGGGGGTGCGTTGCGGGCGATCGAGCGCCCACTTCTCCATGTCCAGCGGCGTCTGCATGGCGTCCTCCAGGGCCCCGACGGCCGACTGCGCCCTGGACAGGGCGTCCAGGCGGGTCAACGCGGTCGCCACGGCCTCCGCCTGCAGTCCAAGGAGATCGAGGCGCGAGATCTCCCCGACGTCGTAGGCGGCCTGCGCCGTGGCCTCCTGCCGCCCCAACGCGGAAAGCAGGGTATCCGCCGCCTGTACCTGCGTCGCGGCGGCGCGGGCCGACGCCACCGCGGTCTCCACCTCGCCCAGCACCCGCGACTGCAGCGCCAGGAAGCTGGCCGCCGCCGCCTCGCGCCGCGCCGCCGCCTCCGCGATCGGTCCGCGGTTGCGGTTCAGGATGGGCAGCGACAGCGACAGCATGAGCGTCCATTTGGTGTCGGTCTGATCGAGCTGGTAGCCCGGGCCGAGGCTGATGTCCGGGTACTGCTTGCGCACCTCGAGCTGGAGCGCCTTCTGGGTCGCCTCGTACTCGGCCAGCGAGGCGAGCACGTCGGATCGATGCAGCAGCGCGCGCCTGCGCGTCTCCGCCTCGGGTACCACGACCTCCACCGCGCCCAGCTCCGCGAAGTCGAGCGTCACCGAGTCGAGGGCGGCGGGTGACACGCCGATGGCGTCGGCGAGGTCGCTCCGGGCCCGGGCCGCCGCCTGGGCAGCGTCGAGGGCGGCCACCCTGCTGGCTGCCAGCGCGACGCGTGCCTGCGTGACGTCGATGGGCGAAACCTCACCGGCCTGCCGTTGCGCCTCCAGGATCCGGACCGTCTCGGTGCGGATGTCCCGCTGACGCGCCAGGAGGGAGTCCGTCCTGCGCGCCACGTAGAGGGTGAGGAAGGCGCCGCGGACGCGACCCCGCACCTGCCAGGCGGACGTGAGGAGGTTCAGGCGCGCCGCTTCGGAGCGTTGGGTCGCCTCGGCGATGCGGATGCCCCGCTTGCCCGCCACCTCGATGGGCAGCTCCAGGGCCGCCTCGGGGATCCACGGTGTGACCTCGCTCGTGGGGGTCGTGGCGTTGTAGCCCGAGCCCGCCGTCAGGGTCGGGTTCGGGCGGGCTCCGGCGGTGAGGACGCCCCCGCGGGCGACGGCCCACTGGGCGCGCGCCACGTCCAGCGCGGGCGAGTAGTAGAACGCGGCCAGCGTCAGGGTGCGGAGGTCCCACCGTCGGGGCGGCCAGGTGGCCGCCTCGCCACGGGCGGCGAGGAAGCTCCCGAGCTCGGCGTCGTCGAGGCTCCGGGCCTCGAAGTCCTCGAGGCTCCCCGCCGGGGCGATGGGCTGCGCGTGGTAGCGGACGCAGGCGGAGGAAAGAAGCGCCAGGAGGAGGGCGCCGCCGCGTCCTCCACGAAGTCGTCCGATGGCGATGGCCGCCGCCCGCTGCCTCAGGTGCACACTCCGGTTTCGGGAGACCGGAAAGGTAGAGGGGAGAACCTTACAGGAACATAACGTGGCGCCCGGAGCGAAGCGTGCCGGTGGCGCACCACCAGGGAAGAGGGTCCCCGAAACGAGAACCGGCGGTCCGGGCCGGAGCCCGGACCGCCGGTGCGGCCGCGTCTACCTCGGAGGTCGTGCCCGGAGGATCGCGCGACCGGACGACGTCGTGCGGATCACTTCCCGCTGGTCTGGACCTCGATCTTCCGGCCCTTGGCCTCGGCGACCTTCGGCATGCGCACACGCAGGATGCCGTTGTCGAAGCCCGCGCGGATGTCGTCGGCCTTCACGCTGCGGGGCAGCGTGAACGAGCGCTGGAAGCTGCCGTAACGCCGCTCCCACAGGTGGTAGCGCCGCTCCTCGTCGCCCTCCGTGCGCTCCTCGGTCTTCTCACCGCTGATCGTGAGCACGTTGTTCTCGAGGTCGATGGAGATGTTGTCGTGCGTCATCCCCGGAAGCTCCGCGGAGAGGATCAGCTCGTCCTTCGTCTCCTCCACGTTCACGGCGGGGACCCACGTTCCGCCGTTCGTGCCCGTCGAGAGCGAAGTGTCCTCGAACATGCGCGCGAGACGGTTGGACACCTCCTCCAGGTCACGCCAGGGGGAAAAGGTCGGGTTCCGGAGCGGGTACCGCATGATGGCCATGGTTGCCTCCCATGTTGGACAGGTTCGCCTGATGCCCTCCCATCGATGCAACCGGCGTGCCAGCCCCGCGGACCCCTCCGACCTGTCAAAGTGAACGAGCCCAATGGGTTACGCAGCTCGCGCACCTGTCATTCTGACCGACGCGCCGGGGCCGGCGTGTCGAAGCGGCAGAGTGTGGTCCGCAGCTTGCATCACCCTACGCGCGGGAGGCGTGGGGGCCCTCCCACACACGCGGACGGAGAGGCAGGATGACGACGAGGAACCGGTTCCGGGGCACCGGCGTGGAGCTGGTGACGACCTTCGCGAAGGACGGCACGCTCGACGTGGACGCTTACGCGGCGCACGCCGAGCGGATCATCGCCGGAGGCGTGGAGATGCTCGTGCCGTGCGCGACGACCGGCGAGAGCGTCACGATGACCTTCCGGGAGCGGGTCGACCTGATCAAGGTCGCTGTCCAGGTCGCGGCGCAGCGCGTCGCGGTCGTGGCGGGGATCGGCGCGAACGACACGAGGGAGGCCGTGGCGCTGGCGCGCGCGGCGAGGGATGCCGGCGCGGACGCCGTCCTGCCGGTCACCCCCTGGTTCGGCAGGCCGCCGCAGGAGGGGCTCTTCCGCCACTTCGACGCCGTGGCGCGGGCGGCGGAGATCACCGTCTTCCTCTACAACGTGCCCGGGCGCTCTGCGGGCAACCTCCATCCCGACACCACGCTCCGGCTCGCGGAGATCTCCAACGTGGCCGGCCTCGTGGAGGCGTCGGGCGACCTCGAGCAGGTGACCTCGATCCTGGCCCGGCGCCCGGACGACTTCCTGGTCCTGTCCGGAGACGACGAGCTCGCGCTCCCCATGCTCGCCCTCGGCGCCGACGGCCTCGTCTCGGTGGTCGCCAACCAGGCGCCGCGCGACACCGCCGACATGGTCCGCCTCGGGCTCGACGGCGACTTCGCGCGCGCCCGCTGGCTGCACTTCCGCCTCCTCGACCTCATCCGCGCGAACGCGACGGAGATCAACCCGATCCCCGTGAAGAAGGGCGTCGAGCTGCTCGGCGGCCCTACGGCGCGCTACCGGGAGCCGCTGGTGCCGCCCGCGCCGTCGACGGAGGCGCGCCTGCTGCAGGCCCTCGGGCGCGCCGGCCTGCTCGACCTGGGGGTGGGGGTGGGGAGAGAGGTCGCCTGAGGGTCCGGCCGGCTCCGGCCGCCGCACCGTAGGATCCGCTCAGGCGGGCATCCCCAGCAGCTGCGCCGCGCGGAGCACCGAGGCGCTCGTCGCCTCGAGCACCTCCGGCTCCCCGAAGCCCAGGCCGTCGGGGATCCGCGCGGTGAACAGCACCACGGTGTGCCAATCCCCCCAGAAGCTCGACCACCAGCGCAGCCCGGGGGTTCCCCGGTCCCAGGCGGACCGCGCGATGGGCTGCGTCTGCTCGCGCCGGCGTGACGCAGTCACGTCCGGCGTGGTGCCCAGGGCCATCAGCGTGGCCGGATCGCAAAGGTCGCTCAGGCCTGCGGCCACGTCCGGTGCGAGTGTCACCTCCACGAGGGCCAGGGGAAGCCCCGCGCGCTCCAGGTGCCACGGCTCGAGGCACCGGCCCCGCCACGGCTGAAGCGTCTCGGCGACCGCGTGCTCGGGCGTGTCCGCCAGGTAGAGCACCGGGGAGAGGTCGCGTGGCAGATCGAAGCGGCCCCGTCCCGTCGGCGGCGGGACTTGCCGGGGCGAGTAGCGCGCGCCGGGCGCGGCGGCCCGGTCCAGCGGGAAGACCCGCCAGAGGGCCACCGGCTCAGGCGTAGGCACCGGCCTTCTCGGCCTCGATGGCGCCCACCACGTCGGCGACGCGGCCGAGCGAGATCAGATAGGCCGGCGTGCGGTCCTGCAGGTGTGCGTTGGGTCCGTGCAGCCAACCCTCGATGACCGGGGCCGCCAGCCAGCGGCCGAGCATCTCGACGACGAGCGCCAACCCGGCGAGCCGGTCGGCGTTGTCGGGATCCGGTAGCTGTCCCCTGCGCCAGCGCGACACCTGCGAGGGGGAGACCCCCAGGATGTCGGCGACGGCCCGGTCGGAGCCGAGGGCCGCCCGGCAGGCGGCGAGGTGATGGTGGGCGACGGACTCGAGGATCGCGAGCATTCAATCTCCTACGCAACGGTATCACTTGCGCAACATAATCCGTTGCGCACAGAGGCGCCACCCGGAAGGATCTCCGGATGACGCCCCCGCTTCGCGATGTGCGTCCGGTCACGGGCTCGCGACGGTCACGTTCGTCAAGGCGAGCTGCTGGTCCACCTCCATGTCCACGACCGAGCCGAGCATCACGGTGAGCTGCGGCGACACGTAGGTCTCGTTCGAGCCGATCACGTCGACCTCGAAGCGCAGGTCCGTGCGGTTGAACGTGGGCGGCACCACGAAGGTGCCATTCTGGTCGGTCTCGACCGTGCCCAGCCGGATGTTCTGGCCGCCCGTGAGGGCCCGCACGGTGACCGCGTTGAAGTTGTGGTTGGTCACGTGCAGGACCACGTTGTCGCGCTCCGGCTTGACCTCGTTCGAGTAGGGCTGCGGGCTTCCGGTGGCGCACGCGGTGGTGGCGATCAGGGCCAGCGCAGCGAGCGCCGTGGTGACGATGCGTCTCATAGGTCCTCCTCCATGGCCGCGGCCATGTCGACTCCGATTTCACGTCGTTCGGGCGTCCCCGCGGGAGCGCCCTCCACGGGTATGGACTTGCAAGGAACGGTCCAGAGGCCGGAATCGATGCCGGAGGAGGCTTTTCGGGCCAAAACCGGAGGAGGACCGTGCCACCGGTTGCACGGTCCTCCTCCGTCTCGGTGCAAATCCACCGATAGCGTCTGCGGATCGTGACCACCGTCCAGGCGCCGGTAAGCGCCGCCGTGCAGGCCAGGCTACGCCTGGGTCCCCCCGGCCGACAGGCGGTTGTACAGCCAGGCGAAGACGGCCCCGCCCACGGCGCCGTCGACGACGCCGTACAGCGTCCCGACGATCACGCCCGCGAACCCCGCAGTGCCCGCGTAGCCCGGGTAGATGGATCGGGCCAAGTCGAGGAACGCCACACCGTATCCCATCCAGATCAGATTGAGGAGACCGGTGAGGAAGATGGCGCCCCCCCATACGATGGCGGCGGTGATGGCGAGGCCTTTCACGGAGAGCTTCATCTGGACCTCCGGGCTGGGGATGCACGCGGGCAGGTGCGTCGGAAAGCTCGTGGGGGGTAGATGTACCGCTTCCTGGTTGCGGTGGCTACCGAATACGATGCGAAGGCGCCGGGCGGCTGCTAGGCCGCGGCGCGGCGCTCCTCCCGCTCCCTGAGCAGGATCACGCCCAGGTAGAAGGTGACGGTGACGAGGACGAGCGCCGAGAAGCCGACCGCCATCCCCAGGAACTCGACCAGCCCACCCAGCACGGCGCCCAGGAGGTTCCACCCGAACGCCCGGCCCGCGTCCGCCCGGCGCGCGAAGCGCATCGCGAAGCAGGTCGCGGCGAAGAATACCGGCACGCCCACGTACGCGATCGACACGGCGAAGCGGGCGGCACCCTCAACCGCGAGGAGCGCGTGGGGTCGGACGACCCACGACGCGGCGAGGCTCGCCACCAGGAGGGTCGACGCCAGCCACCAGGGCACGCGCACGCGGGGAGTGGCCAGCGTCGCGACGAGGACGGTGAAGAGGATCGCCCCGAAGACGACCGCGCTCGTGATCCACGTCGCGCCCCACAGGAGGTTCATCGCCGTGACATAGCGGGTCTCCAGAAGGAGGAAGCCCGCACCGAAGAGGAACATCTCCCAGTCCGCGCCCCCGCGGCCCGCGCCGGTCAGGAGGGTGCGGTCGGCGAGGAGGACGCCGACGATCGCCACGACCGCCAGAATTGCCATGAGCGACAGATAGAACCCGTTGACGGTCCGCTGCGCGAGGTAGAGATACGGCCAGTCGTCCGTGGGAAGATCGAGGCCCGGCAGCTCGTTCTCCCGGTACCACGCGTCCAGATCGGGCGGGGCGTTCCGGGTGGCCTCGAAGGCCGGGCCCGCCAGGAGAACCGTGTTGAACATCGAGTAGTCGCCGCGCACCAGCGTCGGGACCTTCCCGAAGACCGAGTCCAGCAGTCCCACCAGCCGGTCGCCGATGAACGGCTCCCCCACCATGAAGTAGAGGGCCATCCCCCCGTCCGGGGCGAGGTGGTCGCGGGCCGCCCGGATGCACTGCTCCGTATACACGAAGTTGTCGAGCCGGACCGTGGACAGCGCCGCGAGACGCGTCATCGAGTCGAGGGTCCCGAAGACGATGAGGTCGTACGTCTCGTCGGAGTGGTCGAGGAAGGAGCGGGCGTCCGTGACGAACACCTTCACCCTGTCCGACGCGTACGGGTGGTTCGGGTGGATCTTCCGGCCCAGCGCGACCAGCTCCGGATCGATCTCCACGGCGTGGATCTCCCTGGCCCCTTCGTCGAGGAGCACCGCCACGTCGTTGCCCGTTCCCGCGCCCAGCACCAGGACCTTCCCGAGCGGCTTGTGGAGCATGCGGTACGGCGCGTGATAGCCCTCCACCGCGCGGGCCCGCTGGTCCGTCTGTGCCGGGATCGGGTTCACCAGGTCCGCCGCGACCTGGTGCAGGGAGCCGTTGGCGCGCACCCGCACGTCCGGCAGGTCCGGGACCGAATCCAGCGAGAGGGCATAGTAGGGGCTGTAGATCGTGGCGGTGTCCATGTGGCCGACCAGCGCGGCCAGGACCACGCCCGCGGCCCCCAGCGCCAGCGCCAGCCCGCGGCGCGGCAGAGCCAACGCGGAGGCGAGCACTGCCACGGCCAGGAACCACACCACCGGCCCCGTGCGCAGCCCGGAGAGCAGGCCGAAGCCGATCACCCCCGCCAGCGACCCCGCGAGGTCGATGGCGTAGCCCTTCAGCGGCACGCCCGCCTCCCGGAACTCCTGGATCCGCTCGGCGACGAACTGGCCCAGCGGCACGAAGGTGGCGGCCGTGAGGATGAAGAGGAGCACGATCGGCGCGCGCACGCCCGACACCACGAGGGCGTCCTTCGGGAGGTCGTCGTACAGGAGCCAGAGATGCTCGCTCACCCCCGCGTCGGTGAACGCCACCCGACCCAGGGCGAGGCTCACCAGCACGACCACGGCGAGCAGCGCCGGCAGCAGGGCCAGGAGCGGTCGACGACCGCTGCGCAGCGAACCGATCCCCAGCCCCAGGAAGGCCGCGATGAGGACCAGGTTCGGGAAGTAGGCGGTGACCCTCACCTCCGCCGGAAGCCAGCGGATGAGCGTGAGCTCGAGGAAGAGCGCCAGGCAGGAGACCGCCGCCAGGCGCAGTCCCTGGCGACGCAGTGGTTCGGGCATGGGCGGAAGGAGCTCCTGAGGGACGAAACCGGCCTCGGAGGGGGGCGCGCAAACCTACGGGGGGGCGAGGCACCTGTCACGCCACCGGTTGAGAGCCGGCCTTCCTGCCCTCACGCCATCCACCGCCCCGGTTCCCGGAACACTTCGCCCCGGTGCCATGCGATGAAGGCGGGGCCGGGCTGCTGCGCCGCACGGCGTGGCACGCGGAGCGCGGATCCGTGGAAGCGCGTGATCCACTGCTCCGTGGCCTCCGAGCCGTGGAGCTCCTGGGAGACGAGCACGCGACGGTCCTCGGTGAGGCTGAACGCCCCCCGGTCGAAGAGCTTGTGGTGGAGGCTGCACAGCGCCAGGCCGTTGCTCACCGTGGCGGGACCGCCGGCCTGGTGCCACTGGATGTGGGCGGCCTCCAGGCCGGCCAGCGCGTCCCCCAGGCGGGCGTCGAAGGCGCATACGGCGCAGCGGCGTTCGTAGGCGCGCAGGACGTCGTGGCGGAACTTGGGGTCCCGGCGCGAGGGCGGCATGCCCAGTTCCGGGTCGAGTCCCACCGCGGCCATGATCTCCCCGTGGAGCGTGTCGGGGAAGTGCGCGACCAGCAGGTCGCCGGCGATGTCCCTGAGCAGCGACGGATCGGCGGCCACGGCGTCGAAGAGCTCGGGCGTCAGCCCCCCGGCGATGTGGTTGTCGCGCAGCCAGGTCTTCGTGGGCTCCGACGACTTCCCCTCCCGCACCCGGGCCGCCTTCCCACCCGGCACCTCCCAGAAGCCGTCGGTGCGCAGATCCCAGAACGGGTAGACCGGGTTGTACCCGGCGCGCGGCGGCCCGAACTCCCGGAAGAGGGGGAGGAGATCCTCGTCCAGGCGCTCGTACTCGATCAGGCGCGGCGCGCCGTGGGCGTACCGACCCAGGACGTGCAGGAGCAGAAGGGGCTTGTAGGGGGCACGCTCGCCCTCGCGCTCCCAGACGCCGAGATCCCGGAAGCGGGCGCGCAGGTCGGCTCGCGGTTCCCGCCGGTCGTCGGTAGGCATATGCCAATATGCCACCATGTCCACTCGAACTGAATCAGGTCCATCGTTTCGTTCGAGTGCTGGCGCAGGCCCGCGGGAGCATCCCTACCGCAGCCACACCCCGTGCACGAAGGCCGGCACGACCCGCTCCCTGCCCCGCGCGGTGGCCCACGCCAGCACCTCGGGGTCGCGGGCCGCGTCGGTGCAGAGGAGGCGCGGGTCGGGGGTGACGCCCACCCGGGCCAGATCCAGCCGGTCCGCGTCGAAGCATGCCCGCACGGTTGGGTCGTCGTGCGTGAGGGTGTGCGTGTGCTGCTCGCACGCGACGCACAGCTGCTCGAGCTGCGTGTCGGTGACGAGAGGGAGGAGCGACCGCAGCGCCCGGGCCAGCTCGGCGCCCCTCGGCCCGTGCTCGGGATCGTCGCCCTCGCTCGACCGGCGGGCGTCGTGGAAGAGCGCGAAGAGCTCGACCACGGCCAGGTCCGCCCCCGACGGGCCCGCGATGCGGCGGCCGTTCTCCAGGACGCGCGCCCAGTGGACGACGCCGTGGGTTCCGAGAAGGGGGAGCGTGTAGCCGTCGAGGATGGCCTTCCAGACTTCGGGAGGGACGGGAAGCGCCCCGTCCCCTCCGGCGTGGGTGTGTCCGACGTTCATCGGCGTCGTCGACTCCTGCGGTGTGCCCGGCTGGTCGGTCTTCCCAAGTAACATCGCACATCTCCAGGATCGCGGGCGGGCCCGCGGTCGCCCGATTGACGACGGCCCCGCGCCCATCGATGCTCAGGGCGCCTGCCGCAACCCCGATCCCCCGGGACCCCCATGCGAAGGAAGCCCCACGGCATCTTCTGCCTCGAGACCGACTGGTGGTCCGACTTCAACCGATCGTCCACCGTCGAGCCGGTTCTCCATCTCCTGTCCCAGGGCGTCCGGACCGACGTCCCCCACGTCCACCGCGACGTGGGCACGCGGGAGGAGCTGGCGTTCTACCTGAGCCGCTGGGCCCAGCGCGGGACAGCGCGCTACAGCATCCTCTACCTGGCCTTCCACGGGGAGCCCGGTTGCATCCGGATCGGGGACCAGCGTCGCAAGCAGTCGGTGGTGACGCTGAACGACCTGGCGGAGATGCTGGGGACCGGCCTCTCGCGCCGCGTGGTCCACTTCGGCTCCTGCGACACGCTGAGGGTGGACCGGCGCATCATCCGCCGGTTCCTGGACCGTACTGGGCTGGTGGCGGCCTCCGGATTCCGGACGCCCGTGGACTGGCTCGACTCGGCCGTCTTCGAGGTGCTCCTGTTCGAGGTCATGCTCCGCTACACGCTGACCGTTCAGGGGGCCCGGGCCGTGCGGGCGACGATGCGCGCGGAGCACCGAGCCATGTGCCGTCGGCACGACTTCGGGATGGTGGTGCGGCCGCCGAAGAGGTAGGGGG
>CAZPZU010000024.1:49244-57194 GCA_964591135.1 uncultured Gemmatimonadaceae bacterium
GGCGCGGCCGAGCCGCTTCGTTCCCGGGGAGTCGCCCGGACCCCGCGAAAGTCGTCCCATCCAGACATGGACGGATTTGTCGGCGCACGGCCGGGGTGATCCGGGATGTCCCCGCACTGCCCCGCCTCGGCCCTGTCCTCCGACCCGTGCGCGTCCTCGCGGCCTCCGTCCTCGCCCGCAAGCCTCCTAGCCTCGTCTTCGTGCTCTCGTGGCGAATCCGGGCTCCGAAATACCCGCGCGTATCTTTGTAAGTCGTTGAGCGTGATCGTCTTGGGAGGAGGACGCGGGGATGCGGACGGAGGCGGAGGTGAGGGAGCTGGAACGGGCAGCGCGGGCGTCGGACGAGCGCGAGGCCCGCATGGACCGGGTCGCCGTGCTCTACGCCCGGATCACGGCGGCCACGCGGGAGTTCCTGGTGGCGCTGGCGGAGTCCGACCGGCACGGGGACTGGGCCGAGGAAGGGTTCGCCTCGTGCGCGGAGTGGCTGGCGTGGCGCATCGGCGTCACGCGAAACACGGCCAACGAGAAGGTGCGGGCGGCCCGGGCGCTGGAGGCGCTGCCCCGGACGTCGGAGGCCATGGCGCGGGGGGAGCTGTCCTTCAGCAAGGTGCGCGCGCTGACCCGCGTGGCGACGCGGGAGAACGAGAGCGCACTCCTCGAGCTCGCCCGCGCCGGATCGGCGGCGAACCTGGAGCGGGTCGTGCGTGGCTGGAAGCGGCTGAGCCGGGAGGACGAGGCGGCGTGGGAGCGGGCGCGGCACCGGCGGCGCTGCTTCTCCGTGTTTCCCGACGAGGACGGGATGTACGTCGTGCGGGGACGGCTGACGCCGGAGGTGGCGGCGGTGCTCATGCGGGCGGTGGAGGCGGCCGGAGACGCGCTGTTCCGGCGGTCGCGCGGGAACGAGGACCGACGCCGGCCAGGACCGGTCCCCGAGCATCCCCACCGCGACCATCCCGAGGAGGAGCCGGTCGAGCCCCGCCAGCGACGGGCCGACGCCGTCGGTCTCCTGGCGGAGCGCGCGCTGGCGGCGGGCTTCGGCGACGTGGACGCCCCGGTCAGCGGATCGCGGGCCGCGCGACATCAGGTCGTGCTCCACGTGGAGGCGGCGACGCTGAAGGAGGAGGGGGAGCCCGGCCGCTCGGAGCTGGAGGACGGCACCCGAGTTACCGCGGTAACTGCCCGCAGGCTCGCGTGCGACGCCGGTGTGGTGGAGGTTCGCCACGCCCCGGACGGCTCGATCCTCGACGTGGGGCGCCGGAGGCGGACCGTCCCACCGGCGCTGCGCCGGGCGGTGGAGGCCCGGGATCGCGGATGCCGCTTCCCGGGCTGCGGCCTCCACTTCACCGACGCGCACCACATCGTGCACTGGGCCGACGGGGGGGAGACCAGCCTGCGGAACACGGCGCTGCTCTGCCGTCGGCATCACCGCCTGGTGCACGAGGGCGGCTGGCGGATCTGCAGCGACAGCGACGGCGACAACGTGGTGTTCTTCACGCCCGGCGGGAGGGCGATCGCGGACGCGCCCGAGCCCCCGGCGCTCGGGGATGATCCTGTCGGTGGGCTGGTAGGTCGAAACGGGCCGCGCGGCATCGAACCCACCGGTCGGGACCTGGCCCCGCGGTACCGGCGCGACGGCGACATTCCCTACCGCATGGAAGCGGCGGCGTGGGAGGCGTTGGACCCCCGGCGGCCTGGTGACGAGGCGGTCGCGGCGTCGGAGGGTGGCGACCGCCCGGGCGCCGATGAATCGGACGACTCGATGGCGGCGTGAGCCCGGCCGTCAGCTCCGAGGCCCGTGCAGCCGACTTACCACACCACCGGCACCGCAGCCGCCCGCGCGATCGCCGGATCACGCGTCACCAGCGGCAGATCAAGGTGGGCCGCTGTGGCCGCGATCAGCCGATCGCCTCGCTCGGAGATGACGTAGAGGGTATCCGCGCGCAGGGCGATGGCGGCTGTCAGGTCGGCCACGAAGAAGGAGCCCGAGCTCACGAGTCCCTGGACCCACGCCTCCGACCCGCCTGCGAGGCCCAGCACCCCGCGATGTGCGGCCTCCAGCAGCTCGACCAGCACGATGGCGGGAATCCACGCCGCGGCCTCGCCGGCGTCCACGCGGTCCAGGAATGCGGCCGCCCCCCGGCCCAGGCGCTTCCGGCGGCCCAGGGCATACCAGACCAGCGCGTGCGTGTCCACGACCGCGATGCGCGTCACCCCTTCAGGTTCCGTTGCTTGTCCGCGGCCGCCCCCGCGGCCTCACGCTTCACGGCGGCGAGCCCGGCTTCCACCTCGGCGTCCGTGAGCTCCGTCGCCATGCTCTCGGCGAGGCGGAAGTCGCCATCCGCCCGCGCCCGAAGTTGCGCGAGCGAGTCCTCCAGGAAGCGCAGGTGGCTCCGGGTCGTCATGGCGATGTCGTCGTCCAGGTCACGATGCGCGATGTACTCCACCCGCCCCGGCGAACCCGCGATCCGGTGCGCCAACTCGGTCAGGCGCGCCCGGGCTTGGGAGATGCTCATCTGCTTGGCCATGCCTTATTGTACAATTACATGTACAGATCAGACAAGCGGGTCGGGTCGGTCCGGGGTGGCGTCGATGGGCGGCGTTGGCCGTGGCCAGCGTCGACGGTCGCCAACAAGGGTCGCGACGTCACCCGGGCGCAGGGATGGCGGATCGGGACCGGGTCGTCCATCCCCGGCCCTGCGGGGCCGGCGACCCGGTCCTAGATTGATGGTATGACGCCGTCGACTTGTCCCCTCTGCTCACCACCCCCCGAGGCGATCCTGGCCGAGTCCGATCTCGTCCGCGCCATCCGAGACCGCTACCCAGTGACGCACGGCCACACGCTCGTCGTCCCGAAGCGGCACGTCGCCAGCGTCTTCGAACTGACACCCGACGAGTGGCGGGAGCTCTGGAGCCTGGTGCGCCAGGTGCGGCAGGAGCGGGACGAGTTCCAGGGGAAGGACGCGAACGTCGGCGTCAACGACGGCGCCGCCGCCGGCCAGACCGTGGAGCACGCCCACGTGCACGTCATCCCGCGCACCCCCGGCGACGTGCGCGACCCGCGGGGGGGCATCCGGTGGATCGTCCCGGTGGAGGCGGACTACTGGTCCCCGCGCACGGGAGAAGCGGGAGAGGGAGCAGGAGGAGAAGGGGCGCCGTGAGCCTGGAGGCCGTGACGCCTCCCACGCCGCAAGCGCAGGTCGCCTTCCTCCAGAACCTCCAACGGATCCTCGACGAGGGCAGCTTCGTCGCCACGTACAAGTTCGCGCTCATCCACGCGCTGGCGGACCTGGCGGTGGAGCGCGGCAACGACTCGGGGGTGCCGCTCACGCTCCCGACGCGGGACATCGCCGAGCGCTTCATCCACCTGTACTGGCGGCAGGTGGTGCCGTTTCCTGGAGCGGCGGAAGCGGGGCTGCTGAGCCAGAACACGGGGCGGCAGGCGGCCATCGTGAACCGGGTAGCCGAGGCGCGGGTGCGTTACGGCGACAGCATCGGCACGATCGAGGACGATCCCGTGGCGTGGCGTCGCCTGGTCCGGGAGGTGGACCGCGTCGTGCGCGTCATGCCCCTCTGGCGACTCCAGGTCGTCGGCAACCAGGTCCAGGAGGTCTTCTACCACCAGGACGAGGGCGCCCACGAGATCACCCTGCTTCCCGGCGTGGCCGAGTGCTTCCGGACGTTCCACCCCCTCGTCCGCGAGCTGGTCGAGGGCGCCTGGTCCAACCACATCCGCAGGACCAACGCGCCCGCTCTGGGCGAGCAGGTCGACCTGCGCAGCTTCCTCTTCGGCACACCCCGCCAGTCGCTGGCGGCCGTCCGGCCCATCCTGGCCGACATCCAGAAGGAGACGTGCTTCTACTGCGGCAAGCGGGTCCGCAAGGAAGACCAGCACGTCGACCATTTCATTCCCTGGTGGCGGTACCCCACCGACCTGGGGCACAACTTCGTCCTCGCCGACGGCCGCTGCAACGGCCAGAAGTCGGACCACCTGGCCGGGCAGCAGCACCTCGCCAACTGGGCGAATCGAAACGAGCGGCTCGGCGACCGGCTTGCCCGGGAGTTCGACGCTCGCCGGGTCCGCCACGACCTCCAGGCCTCCCTCCGGATCGCCTGTTGGGCGTATGGGCAGCTAGCGGCCCGCAGTGGTCAGGTGTGGGTCAGAGGGAGGCTGCTCGAGCCGCTGCGGGAGTCCTGGATCGAGCTCGTCCGCGGGTCCCCGTCTCAATCCTGATCCCAAGCACGTCGCTCCATGCACTCCTGGCAATGCGGACGCCCCGGCCCCTTCCCCCCGGGAAAGACGTACCGCGCCTTGTCCTTCGGGATCAGCCGTCCACACCGGTGGCACGTGAGGAGTGGGTCGAATTCCACGGAGAGCGCGCTCCGCTCCTCTCGCTCCATGCTCACGACCGTCCGCTCGCACTGGTCGGCGAGGTACTCGACCCACCAGGGCAGGTCCTCTCGGCTCTCCATCAGCCGACGCATGCGGGCGGCGAGGCAGCGCGGGCACGGCACGAACCAGATGGGCGTGGCGAAGAGCGCGCCCCTGCCCGAGCACGCGACGCAGAACCTCCCGGCGAATCGATCCGCCAACAGCTCCGCTTTGAGAGCCGGATGACGCTCGACGTAGCTGGCCATGGCCTCGGGGTCCATCTCGGCCCTCGTGGGTCGCCGGATCACGTTCATCGGCCGCGCTCCTGAAAAGTGGTCGAGAAGCCGAAAGGCCCCAGCCGCGCAGGAGCGGCATGGGGCCTTCCGACGCTTTAGGCGGTTGCCGTTTCCAGGGGGCGGGCCCGCCAAGCTGTCGCGTTCAAAGCGCCCGTCCCCGCCCGGACCTCTTCGGCCCGGGCCGGACTTCCCATGCATTCAAATAACAAGGGGTCCCGCGCGATCAACACCGCACGGGACCCCCGAGCGGTTTAGCACGTTGGTCACCCGGATGCAATCGCCAGAAATCGCCGGGGTGCGGTGCGACCCGCACGAAAGAAATATCGCGGATCCGGAATCCGCAGTCCAGGTTGGTCGCCGCTCAGTCCGTCGCCATTCCCAGGAGGGCGGCGGCCTGAAGCACGGATGCCCGCTCGAGGCTCAGCGGCGTCGGCTCCGAGAACCCGAGCGCATCCCCCAGCCGGCCGGTGAAGAGCACGACCGTGTACCAGTCGCCCCAGAAGCTCGACCACCAGCACAGGCCATCGCCGCCGCGATCCCATGCCGAACGGGCGGCTACGGCGAGATCGGGGGCGGTGCCTTCAGCGAGACCCGTCGGCCTTCGATTCCTGAATCCCGGCCACCTCCCGGTACAAACGGTCCGGCGCCACGTCCAGGCCGCCCGGCCAGGTGGGCGCCCCGGTCGCCGGATCGATCTCGACGCGCGCGAATTCGTCGGGACGGTCCGTCCACCGCTCGAACACGCCTCGCCCGGCGACATCGGAGAGGTCGGCCTCGCCTTCCACGCCGTCCTCGAAACGTACCCAGAGCCGGTAGTCGGGTCTCGGCTCGGCGACGGTCAGTCGATAGGACATGCGCTCTTCCCCGCTATCCGAGTGGCTCGATCTTCTGGATGGGCTTCATCTCCGCGGCATCTCGCCACACCCGCTCCAACTCCCGTCGTCGCAAGCTGGCCCATTTCGAACGCCAGGCCGAGTGGCTCGCGGAGGCAGGTACCCGGACAGGACAGCTGGATTCCCGATGGCGATGGACGCCTCGTGCTCTCCGTACACCGCATGGAAGTGCGGAGGACCATGTTCACGCCAGTACACATAGATCGCAATCCCGAAGAACTCGCTGACTTTCGGCAAGCTCCGACTCCCGGTTGGCTGTTGGGCAACTCAGCCTACCGGGGAGGGCGAGCCTGGAGGATGGCGGCTCGGGACGGCTCGCACCCCGCTCACCTGTCGCCTCCCCACCCCTCCGGCTATCCTGACCTGCCCCCCGCGTACGCCGCACTCCCCCCCGCGTACCACCCCGTCCGAGAGGCCGCACCATGGACGCCGATCGACCGCGCCACCTGGTCTCCGTCTGGAATCCCGCGTACGCCGTCGACGCGATGGATGCCCACCTGAGCGTGCTGGTGGAGCGGGCCCCGGCGCACCGGCGCGGCGAGATCCCCGAGGAGGGGGTCCACGTCTGGTGGGGGCGGATCCGGAGCACGCGGCCAGGTCGCTGGCGCGGATGTCCGCGGGCCCAGCATCAGTGATGTCGACCGGTCATCCGCTCAACCGTCCAGACCGAGCAGGACGTCGGCGGGAATCCCGAGCAGGCGCCTCAAGCCCGCGACCTGTGACTTGGAGAGATCGCGCTTGCCGCCGAGGAACTCCGAGACGCGCGCCTTCCCGCCCATCACGTCGTCGAGGTCCGAGCGGCGCAACCCCTTTTGCTCCAGCATGAACGTGACGGCCTGCCGGGGCGTCACCGGGCCCATGGGGTAGTGCTCGTCCTCGTAGTGCTCGACCAGGACCGAAAGGAACTCTAGCCGGTCATAGCCTTCGCTACCGGCCACCACGTCCTCGTCGAGGAGCCGTTCGACCTCCGCGATGGCGGCCTGGTACTCCGCCTCGGTCCGCAAGAGGTGCGGCTTCGAGAAATCCAGCACCGCGGTCATGATCGCTCCCCTCGGGCGCTCACAGGGCACCTTCCATCGACTTCCGGTCGTACTCTTCGTGCGTCAGGACCTCGCGCACGTACACACGTCCGAGATCGTACCGCATGTCCACGACCAGCCGATACCTGTTTCCACCGATGTTGAAGATCGTCCGGCGCCCACCGAGAAACGTCGCCGTGGGAAAGTCCGCTCGGACCTGATGTGGAGTCTCGAATTCTCGACCCTTCATGATCGTGTACCAGGCGTCCAGCGGGGCCTTTGCGTCAGCGTGCTTCTCCGCGAACTCACGCAAGGCCTTTCGCGAGATGATCCGCACCGCCACTCCCCGTTCCACGTGAGGTTCCCGCAGCGGGACGTCCAGTTCCCAATATGGGAACATCCTCCAGAGGGGTCAAGCATCAGGAGGCGGGAGAGGGCCGATCCCCGCAGCACGAACTCCTTGTCACGACAACCTTCCGCCCCGTATTCTGGTACTGTCACACCCCCCAGGTACGCTGTTCCTGTCCCTCCCCTCGCGTACCCGTAGTCCCAAAGAACGCTCATCGAATGCGATTGGACGGTTCGTCCGTCGGTTTCTCACCCACCGACCTCGCCGCGTTTTCCGCGTGCCCACAGCGTACGCTCCTCGACCGCCTGCGGGCGCTCGGGGTGGCGAAGCCCGACGTCTATCCCGACCCCCGGCTGGACCTGCTGCGCGAGCGCGGTGCGGCGCACGAGAAGCGATACCTCGAGGAGCTGCGGGCTTCCGGGAAGCGCGTGGTGTGCTTCGAGGCCCTCGCGAAGCACAAGCGATGTCCGGAGGCGTACGCGCGCCGGGCCCAGGAGACGGTCCGGGCCATGCGGGACGGGCCCGACGTCATCTACCAGGGCACGCTCTTCGACGGTGCGTGGCTGGGCTTCGCGGACTTCGTGATCCGCGTCGAGCGTCCGAGCGCGCTGGGCGCGTGGTCCTACGAGGTGGTGGACGCAAAGCTGGCCCGGGAGGCGAAGGCCACCGCCCTGCTGCAGACGTGCGTCTACTCGGACCTGCTGGAGCGGGTGCAGGGCGCGGCGCCCGAGCGGATCCATCTGTACCTGGGGGGCCCGGGCCCGCGGCTCGCGTCCTTCCGGCTGGCGCACTTCGGGGCGTACTACCGTGCCCTGAAGGCCCGCTTCCTCACCCACCTCGATGGAGCCGGCGACGCGCCGCCCATCCCGCCCGAGCCGACGGACATCTGCCGCATCTGCGATTGGCAGGGCCGGTGCAAGGAGGAGCGGCGGGAGGTGGATCACCTCGCGCTGGTGAGCGGCATCACGCGGGACCAGCGCCGAGCCCTCGGCGCGGCGGGGGTGACCACGCTGGCCGGGCTCGC
>CAZPZU010000025.1:0-56658 GCA_964591135.1 uncultured Gemmatimonadaceae bacterium
AGGCTAGCTCTGGCGGAAACCCTCGGACCCGCCCCATCGTAGGGGCCGCCATGATCAATATCCTCAAGCGCATCGTGCGCCTCGTCCTGAGCTGGATCCTCGGGAAGATCTGACGGAAGGGCCGCGGAAAGACCCGGGCGGCCACCGGATCTCCCCGCGGATGCGGGTCGGGCCTACCCGCCTGTCGCCAGCGCCCGGCACGCCTCTTCCGTCGCGGCCGCGACCAGACGCTCCGTGTCCGCCAACGCCTCCTCGAGCGTCATCGGCCCATCGACCGCGCTGAACACGGCGTAGATGCCGTACCGGTGCACCTCCTCGTAGCCGGGGCCCAACGACCCGCACACGGCCACCACCGGAATGCCCCTCTGCCGAGCCCGCTTCGCGACTGCGACGGGCGCCTTGTCGAACACGGTGGAGCGGTCCATGCGACCCTCGCCCACGATGACGAGGTCGGCACCCTCGAGCTTCCCCTCCAGGTCGAGGGCCTCCAGGACGATGTCTGCTCCGGAGCGGAGCTCGGCGCCGGCGAAGGCGAGTAGCCCGGCCCCGAGTCCCCCGGCCGCCCCGGCACCCGGCACGCCGGCCACGTCCCGTCCGGTGTCGCGGCGCACGATGTCGCCGAAGTGCGCCAGCGCGGCATCCAGGCGGCGGACCATCTCCTGCGTGGCGCCCTTCTGGGGCCCGTAGACCGCCGCGGCGCCGTGCTCGCCCGTGAGGGGATTGGTGACGTCGCAGGCGACCTCGACCGTGGCTTCGAGCACGTCGGGGTCCAGGGCCGACAGGTCGATGCGGGCCAGATCGGCGAGCGCGGCGCCGCCGCGGCCGATCTCCCGTCCCCTGGAATCCAACAGCCTCGCCCCGAGCGCCTGCGCCATTCCGGCACCCCCGTCGTTGGTGGCGCTCCCGCCGATGCCCACGATCAGCCTGCGATGGCCGGCACGCAGGGCCGCGCGCACGAGCTCTCCGACGCCGTAGGTCGTGGTCATCAGGGGGTTTCGCTCGCTGTCCCGCAGGAGCGCCAGGCCCGCGGCGCGCGCCATCTCGATGACGGCGGTCTCCCCGTCGCCCAGCGCGCCCCACAGTGCGTCGACGGGTCGGCCCAGCGGATCCGTCACCCGTTCCGTGCGCACGTCTCCCCCCGAGGCGTCGACCAGGGCCTGGAGCGTTCCGTCACCCCCGTCCGCGACGGGGACGAGGACCGTGTCCGCGTCGGGCCACACGCGGCGAACGCCGGCCTCCATCGCCCGGGCGATCTCCATCCCGGTGAGGCTTCCCTTGAAGCCCTGCGGGGCAACGAGAACCCTCCTCACGGTCGCACCTCCTCCTCCAGGAGTCGCTCCACCGCCCGCCGCCATCCCACCGGCCCGACACCCTCCACGCGCTCGAGGCCGTCCACGTCCAGAGGAGCCCATCCTCCCCCGCGCCGCTCCACCAGGAACGCGCGATCCACGGCCCGGAGCATGGGCGCGTCGTTGGCCGCGTCCCCGATGGCGGCCGTCCGCGGCCGTAGCCCGTCACCCCCGCCGGATCGCCGGTAGAGCTCCGCGACCAGCTTCACCGCTTTCCCCTTGTCCGCACCCGCTCCGACGATCGAGCCGCTCGGGCCGTCTCCGAAGCAGCGCAGGCCGCGCTCTTCGAGCGCCGCCATGAGCCGGCGCCACGCGGTCGGACCGCCCTGCACGGTCACGGTCTCGCTGAACTCCCGCTCCCGTGCCCGTCGGGCCGCGGCCTCGGGCAGCCCCGTCGATTCCACGAGCTCGTCGAGCGTCATGTCGGCGTAGCCGCGGAAGACGACGCCCTCGGCTTCCCGCACCTGGCGCAAGGCCGCCCGTACCACGTCGACCCGCACCCCCAACGTCACCACGTCGTACCCGTCGCCGCGTCGTAGGCGTTCCGCGTCCACGAGCGCGGCGAGCGTCGCGCTCAGGGGTCCGTGGGGGACGACGACGCCCGAGCCGTTCTCGATGATCATCGGATCCCGGATCCCGAGCTCCTCCTGGTGGATCCGCTGCTCGGCATGGGTCTTGGACGAGCAGAAGACGACGGGGACCGCGCGGCGGAGCAGCGTGCGCACCGCGCCCTCGGCCGGCGCCCAGGTGTATCCGCGGTAGTCCAGCAGGGTACCGTCGAGATCGGTGAAGAGGAGGATTCGTGGCGAAAGACGCGGGTCCTGGGGCGGTAGACTCATCTCCGCGTTTCCCCCCCGGCGGCCACCGGCCGGGGAGGACTGGACGGGGCGGCCCCAGCCCCCGATGTTCGGCAGGGGGGACGTTTCCAGACGCCTGCCGGCCGGCGAGGGGTTTCGGAGGTAGTCGCAGCGCGCGAGGAGGCTCCATGCGCATCGAGCTTCCCCGGAAGAGCGAGCGATTCGGGGCCAATGTCTTCTATGGCCCGGTGCCCGTCTACGAGCTCGACGGCGGGCTTCGCAACCAGCGCGACGACGCGCCGGGCGCGATCGTCGCTTTGCCCTACGAACGGCTCCACGAGGTGCAGCGCCAGATGGCGATCGTGGTGCCCGTGAAGGGGGAGCGGATCCGCCTCGTCGAGGGAATCCTCTTCGCCGTTCCCAACCAGTGCCTGACCATCGTCGTCTCCAACAGTCCGCGTGAGCCCGTGGACCGGTTCCGGGTGGAGCAGCAGGCGCTGTGCACCTTCGCGCGACTGGCCCGCAAGCGACTGATCCTCGTCCATCAGAAGGATCCCCTGCTGGCTCGGGCCTTCCTCGAGGCGGGGTACCCCGAGCTGGTCGACACCGACGGGCGGATCCGCGACGGCAAGGCCGAAGGCATGGTGATCGCGACGGTGATCGCGCACCTGGCGGGGAAGCGGTACGTCGGGTTCGTCGACGCCGACAACTTCTCGCCAGGCGCGGCCCACGAGTACATCTGCGAGTATGCTGCCGGCTTTGCCCTCGCGGAGTGCCAGTACGCGATGGTCCGCATCCTGTGGCAGAGCAAGCCCAAGTACGTAGACGGGGAGGTGTACTTCGCGAAGTGGGGCCGGACGTCGCGGGTCACGAACCACTATCTGAACCAGCTCATCAGCCGCTACACCGGGTTCGAGACCGACGTGATGGGCACGGGCAACGCCGGGGAGCACGCGCTCACCCTGGAGCTGGCTCTGCGCCTGGACTACGCGACCGGCTACGGCGTCGAGCCCCAACACATCATCTCGCTGCTGGAACGCTTCGGGGGTGAGCGCGAGAGCCCCTTCCCGGACGTGATGCGCTCCGGAGTCGAGGTGTTCCAGATCGAGTCGAGGAACCCCCACTTCCACAAGGCCAGCGAGGAGAGCCACATCCGGGACATGACCCGCGTAGCGCTCAGCACGATCCACGGGTCCTTCCTCTGCCCGGATACGCTCCGGCGCTCGATCGAGGAGGAGCTCCAGCGGGGCGGGTGCCTGCAGCCCGGCGAGTCTCTGGAGCCGGTGCGCCGATATCCGGCGCTCCTCGACATGGATTTCGATTCCTTCCGGGACACCGTCGAGCACCGGATTCAGGCCACCTCCTTCGAGCCGGTCCTCCCGGCGCGCGGAGCGCTCCGCCGCAGGCACGCCCCGCAACGTCCGCGATGGTCCGACCGGTACCGACCCACGAGTGGGCAACCGCCCACCGACACGGATGAGGCGGTCGACACCGACCTCTGAGTCCACCGGGGCGGTGGGGCGGGCGCGCCCGATGTGGCGCAACCCCGTGGTTGTGCTCAGTTCGCCGCGAGGGGGGTCCGCTCGCGGAGGTGTGCCTGCTTCAGGTAGCGGACGATGGTGGCGTGGCGGTACCGGCGCGCGAAGCCGTAGCCGCGCAAGGCCACGTTCACAGAGTAGTTGAGCACCCGCGCCGTCCACAGCTTGAACAGCAGGTCCTCCCAATCCGCATCCTCCCGTTCGTAGCTCTGCAGCAGGGTCAGGTACGTCTCGGCCCACTCGTCCTCTCCCATGAACTGGAAGTTCGGGTGCTTCCGGTTCTCCAGCAGTCCGTCGCGGATCGGTCGCGGGAAGTGGTTGAGCAGCTCCTCCTGGCGATGCGTCCACCCCTCCAGGAGCAGTCCCACCGTTCCCTGGATGTCGAAACCCACGTTTTCGATGATGGGAAGCGGGACCTGGAACTGCGGCTCTACGCGGTGGACGATGCCGCCAGGCACGTGGGGGTCGGAGCCTTCCCATCCGTGGTTCTCCGGGGAGTTGGAGAGCTCCTGGACCACGGAGAAGCACTCCACGAGCATCGTGCGCAGGTCCGCCAGCTTTCCGTAGAGCGTGTGCGCCTTCCCCTCGGGCCGATACGTCTCGTACATGGAGAATCCGTCCCGCACGTTGAAGAACGTGTAGACGGTGTCGATTCCCCAGTCGCTCTGTGCCTGCACGACGGGATTGGCGGTGAGCTTCTCCGCCACGCCGCGGGAGAAGAGCAGCTCGCCGCCCAGCGGCTGCTGGATCCAGGGAAGCTCGGAGGTCGGCCACCGGAGCGCGAAGCCGGTGCGCGTGATGAGGAACGTGATCATCCCGTCGGTGCTCGTCCGGGGGAAGTAGTGCCGCACGACGTCGAAGCCCAGGTCGGCCGCCTCCTCCGCATGGGTGATCCAGTCCCTCGTGAAGCTGGTGATGTCTGCGTCGTAGAAGTGGATGCGCCTCAGCTGCGTCTCGTCCAGGAACCAGCGCAGCGCCGTGTTCATCGCGTCCCCCTTGCCGGGGCGCTTGGTCCCGATCCGGTCCTGGAGGATGACCTCGAGCGTCGCGCCGTTCTCGCGCTGGAGCTCTTCGCGACGGGCGTGGAGGGCCCGGAAGGTCTCGTCCTCATCTGCGCCTACGGCCAGGACCGTCTTCACGCGGGGATGCGCCGCCGAGGCCTCGACGATGCGGAGGACCGTCTCGGGGGTTTCGTTCTTGAAGGGGATCGCGACGAGGCTCACGACACGCCTCCTTGAGTCCCCGCCCTCGCTCGATTGGGATCGGTCTGCCGATGCCCTACGGTACATGCTCCGTCGCGGCTGCGCTACGGCATTCGACCCGCCAGGAGGCCGAAGCCTCGGGGGCACGAGCCTGGCCGGGAAGGCCACGACGGACCTTTACCTCTCGTTAGCTTTCCGGGACGCCGGATTCGCGAGGTCCGGTGCCCACGAACCTGGAGCGCACGCCTGAAGGCGATGAGACCTTTCCACACTGCCACCCTGCCGTCGGCGCTCCTCCTGCTCACGCTCGCGGCTGGCGCACCGCCGACGATGCCGCAGAGCCTCCCGCTCGTCGAGGTCCCCTCGCCCGCGGACGGCACCCTGCTCGCCTTCCTGATCTCGGGCGACGGGAACTGGGCGGGTGCGGACAAGGACATGGCCGCGGAGCTGGCGGCGCACGGCATCTCCGTCGTCGGCCTGAAGGCCCGCGACTACCTCAAGTCGCGCCACGCCACGCCCGAGGGGACGGCCGCGGACGCGGAGCAGGTGCTGCGGACCTACCTCGAGCGCTGGAACCGCAGCGAGATCGTCCTGGTGGGCTACTCGCGCGGGGCGGAGATGATGCCGTTCGTCGCGAACGGCCTTGCGGAGGATCTCCGGGACAGGGTACGGCTGATCGCGCTGCTCGGCCCCACAGATCATGCCAGCTTCCACTTCCACACGATCGACCTCGTCAAGGACGTCCACCGGGCCACCGACCTCCCCGTCCTCCCCGAGGTGGAGCGCCTGGGGTGGACGCGGGTCCTGTGCGTGTACGGAGACAACGAGAAGGACTCGCTCTGTCGGCTCGACCTTCCGGGCTTCGTGGGCGTGGTGGAGCGGGACGGTGGTCACCGGATCAAGGACGGGAAGGAGGTCGCGGCCGCGATCCTGGACGCGGTGGGCGCCGGCGGCGGCTGACCGGCGTCGCCGCCTACAGGTCCCTGCGCCGGTACACCAACCAGGAGCCCAGGAGGAACAGGGCGATCCAGCAGAACGCGAGCGCGAGAAGGAGCCCTGTGTCGTGGAAGACCGGAGCCTCCTTGCCCGTCTCGAGGGCCCGGTCGATGGACGCCTGTCGGGCCGCCGGATCGAACTGCCTCGGGTCGAACAGGCGATCGAACACGCCACGGGGCAGGTAGGCCGCGGCGGCTGCGAAGGCGCCTCCGACCTTCGACAGCACCGCACCGGCGATCTGCTCGAGGAAAGCTACGTATAGGAAGAAGAGGCCCATGGCGGCGCCCGAAGAGCGCGCGAGGAAAGCGGCGAAGAACGCGATGCTCGTGTAGCCGAGCACGGTCGTCGCGACGCCGCCCATCAGCGCGAGGTCGGTGCCCCGGACGAGGGGTACGTCCGCGGCGCCAGGCTCCGTGCCCGCGCCGGCGAAGACGGCGATGATCGCGAGCAGGAGGGCGAGGAACGTCGCGCCGACCACCGGATACAGCAGCACCTTGCCCGCGAAGAACTCGTTCTTGGACAGTCCGTCGATGACGTTCTGGCGGGCGGTCTTCCACGAGAACTCGCCGGTGACGAGCAGGATGAGCGCAACGGCGCCGAAGATCGCAGGCAACGGGCCGATGTCGGACAGGATCGTGCTCCAGGCGTCCGGCAGCGCGAACACCTTGTCGGCGTGGCTGCGCGCGCTTGCCCAGTTCTCGCCGTTGATGATGCTGGCGATGCCCCCGAACGAGAGGAGCGTCACCCAGAAGGCGAAGCGGCGAGTCGTCTTGAGCGTCTCGTTCCTCACGAGCACCCCGGGCCTCATGCTGCGCCCTCCGCTGCCGGAGCGGCCAGCTCGTGCATGGTGGCGGACGGGCCGGTGAGCTCCATGAACGCATCCTCCAGGCTGCGGCGGCGGCGAGCCAGTTGGGACACCCAGATCCCCCTGGCCGCGAGAAAGCGATTGAGGGAGGCGAGGTCGTCATCCCGCAGCTCGGCCACCACCTCGTGGCCGTCGGCGCGCACCGCCTCGGTCGCGGGGTATTCGCGAACGGCGCGGGCCAGCGCGTCCGGATCCGGAGCGGTGAGCCCCACCACCACGCCCCCGCCCACCAGGTCGTGCACGCTCGCCTGCCGCACGATGCGGCCCCTCTGGATGACCGCGACGTGCGTGCAGGTGCGCTCGACCTCCCACAGGAGGTGGCTCGACAGGAAGATCGTCTTCCCCTGCTCCGCGAGGCGGCCGATGATCTCGCGGATCTCGCGCATCCCCTCCGGGTCGAGCCCGTTGGCCGGCTCGTCCAGGATCACCAGCTCCGGGTTGCCGATCATGGTGGCCGCGATGGCCAGGCGCTGCTTCATCCCGAGGGAGTAGGCACCGAAGCGGTCCTTGCGGCGTGAGGCGAGGCCCACCAGCTCCAGTACCTCGTCGATTCGCCGGTGGGGCACGCCCTTCACGTTGGCTACGATGCGCAGGTTGTCCCGCCCGCTCATGTACGGGTAGAAGTTGGGTGTCTCCAGCGTGGCCCCGATCCGCCGGCGTGCCACGTGCAGCTCGCCGCGCCCGTAGCGCTCGAACAGGCGCACGTCGCCGCCGGTGGGAGAGATGATGCCGAGGAGCATGCCGATCGTCGTGGTCTTCCCGCTGCCGTTGGGCCCGAGGAAGCCGAACACCTGTCCTTCCTCCACGTCGAAGGAGATCGCGTCCACCGCGAGCTGCTTGCGGTAGCGCTTGGTGAGCCCGTGGGTCTCGACGACGTTCATCCGGGGGTCTCCACAAAAGTGTGCCGACATGGGCAAAGACGGACGGGTGCGCGCGGAAGTTTCCCCACGGGGGAAACTCTACGGCGTTCTCGGGCGTCCCATAGGTTTGAGGGACAACTAGAGGTCGACCGATCCGGAGGTGGATGATGGGTGGATTGTCGCGTGCGATCGGACTCTCCCTGCGTGCGCTCCTGCGGAGCCCCGGCTTCACGATTCCGGCGCTGCTGATCCTGGCGATCGGGATGACTGCGGCCACGGCGATCTTCACCGTCGTGGACTCGATCGCCTTCAGGCCGCTCGATCTGCCGGACTCGGGTCGCCTGGTGATCATTTGCGAGGACCATCCGCGGCTCCGTGGGCTCTGCATCGGGTCGCCGGGGAACGTAGAGGACCTCCGTCTCGGTTCCCACGAGCTGTCCGACGTGGGCATCGGCCGCACGTGGCCCTACGCGCTGTCCGACGCCGCCGGCGCCGAAGGCATCACCGGTGGAATGGCGAGCGCGGGTTTCCTGCGTGCGCTCGGCGTACGGCCCATCCTGGGACGGCTGTACGGGGAGGACGAGCACGGGCCGGATCGGGACAAGGTCGTGGTACTGAGCCACGCCTTCTGGACCACCCGCTACGGCGCGGACCCCTCCGTGGTCGGCTCGACGATCCACCTCGACGAAGAGCCCTACGAGATCATCGGCGTGCTCCCCGAGGGCTTCCGCGCGCCCTTCGACATGGCGGACGTCCCGATGTGGAGGCCGCCCTACTTCGACCCCCTCGACCCCGAGGTACGCAGCTGGAGGGGATTCCGGGTCATCGGCCACCTTGCCCCCGGTGCGACGCGGGCGTCGGCTACCGAGGAGCTGCGCGGGCTGTACGCCCGTATCGGGACCCAGCACGAGGAGGTGAACGACGAGTGGCGGTTGCGCGTCACCTCGCTCCTCGACGTCGTGGTGGGCGACACGCGCCCCGTGCTCATGGCGTTCCTCGGCGCGTCGGTGCTGCTCCTGCTCATCGTGTGCGCGAACGTCGCGAACCTCCTGCTCGCCCGCGGCCTGGGCCGCAGGCAGGAGCTCGCCGTGCGCGCGGCACTGGGCGCCAGGCGTCGGCGGCTGGTGGGGGGCATTCTCGTCGAGAGCTTCGTGCTGACGGGCCTCGCCACCGTCCTCGCGGTCGTGCTGGCGAACGGCGCCACGGGGCTGCTCCTCCGGCTGGCGCCGCCCATGCCGCGTATGGACGAGGTCGCCATGGACGGTCGGGTCTTCGCGTTCGCGGCGATCCTCTCGGTGCTCGCCACGGCAGCTTTCGCGGTGCTGCCGGCGCTGCGCGTGACGGCGTGGAATCTCGCGCAGACCGTGAAGGCCGGCGCGCGCGAGGCGGAGACGCGCGGCTCGAGCCGGCTGCGCAGCACGCTCGTGGTCGCGGAGCTCGCCCTGTCGCTCGTCCTCCTGGCCGGTGCCGGGCTGCTGTCGCGGAGCTTCTCGCGCTACCTGTCGTGGGACCCGGGCTTCGAGCGTTCGGGGCTGATGGCGATGAGCGCCTTCGCGAACTCGGGGAAATACCAGTCGCGCGAGCAGCTCTTCGCCACGTGGCGGCAGGCGGAGGAGCGCGTGGCCGCGGTGCCGGGTGTGACGTCGGTGGCGACCGCCTCGGCCGGGCCGCTCTTCGGGGGCGGCGACGGAGCCCAGCCCTACCTGGTGGACGGCGCCGACCCCAACGGCCAGCTCCCCTCGGCGTGGTGGTACGACGTCGGACCCCGCTACTTCGCCACGTTGGGGCTCCCGGTCCTGGAGGGCCGGGAGATCACCGAGGCCGACGGCCTGGGTGTCGAGCCGGTGGCCGTCGTGAACCAGACGATGGCCCGCAACGCATGGCCCGGCGAGAGCGCCGTGGGGAAGACCGTCACGCTCCCGGAACTGGAGAACAGGGTGTTCCGCGTCGTCGGAGTGGTCGCCGACGTGCAGCCCCTCACGCCGGGCGATTCGCCGCTCCCCGAGATCTACTGGTCGAACAGGCAGCTCGGCCGGGGGGCCACGTTCTTCCTGATGCGCACGGCCGGCGAGCCGACGGCGCTGGTGCAGTCCGTCGAGGACGCCTTGCTGGAGGCGGACCCGGACCTGTCGCTGGGGACGGCCCGTCCCCTCGTGGCCACGGAGGATCGCATGCTCGTGCGGCCGCGCTTCGAGGCGCTCGTCATCCTCGTGTTCGCGCTGGCCGCGCTGGCCCTCTCCGCGGTGGGTGTGTACGCGGTCGTGTCCTATTCGGTGGCGCGCAGGGTGCGCGAGATGGGCATCCGCATGGCCCTCGGCGCCGCGGCCGGCGACGTGGTCTCGATGATCGTCCGCTCCAGCATGGGCGTCGCCCTGATCGGCATCGCGCTGGGAATGCTCGGCGCGGTGGCCGCGGGGCGGGTGGCGCGCGGGCTGATCCACGGCGTCAGTCCCACGGACCCGGTGAGCCTCGGAGGGGCCGCGCTCGTCCTCACCGCCGCGGCGGCGTTCGCGGCGTGGTTGCCGGCAAGGCGCGTCACACGCGCCGACCCGCTGCGCGCCATCCGCTCGGACTAGCTCGAGCGCTCCTTCTCGTCCTTCAGGACACCGCCGAGCAGCATTGTGACGAGGGAGATCACGATGCTGCCCAGCACCGCGGACCAGAGCCCCGATACGGCCAACCGCTCGGTGAGGCCGGCGGTGACCCACAGCATGACGCCATTCACCACGAACGCGAACAGGCCGAGCGTCAGGATCACGAAGGGGAGGGAGAGGAGGAAGACGATGGGCTTGAGGAGCGCGTTCACGAGCCCGAAGACCAGGGCGACGACCATCACGTCCCAGAACCCTCCGGACAGCCGGATGCCCGGCACGAGCCAGGCGGCGGCGGAGAGCGCGAGGGCGTTCACGACGATTCGGATCAGGAAATTGCGCATGGTGTGGTACGGGGACGTTGGGGGAACGGATGACACGAGCTGCCTGACGACTCTACGCACCCTCGGCCGTGCGGGGTTCGCCACGCCACGACGGTCGCCGCGCGGCCACCCGGCCAGCCTGTCGGGACAACCTGTCCGATTCGGCCATCCTGTCGGGTCACCACGAGGCCCCACAGCGACCTAAGAATCGCCCTAACACGTTGTGATGGAGTCGGTTATAGGATGCGGACCGTTCTGGCACTCGCCTTGCTTCTATCAGGGGCGACAGAGACGATGGGGCTGCGGGGCCCGCGCTCTTCTCACCGGTGACGGTGGGTAGACGCTGAGCCAGAACTGCACGGCGAATCCCCCCCAGGGCCGGGTCCCCGCAGTCCCGCCAAATGCAGGAAGAGGGTGCCACGCCCCCCCAGGCAGGGTGGCCCCTCGGCCCTGCGGGCTCGCCCGCAGGGCCAAACTTTTTCCCCCCCATGGCTTGCGGGGCGCGGCCGGGACTGTAGCCTAGCTACATGTCCGAGCCCACCGAGCCGATCATCTCCGTCCTCGTCGCCGACGACGACGAGGACCAGCGGGTCCTGATCGAGGCCATCCTGCGGCGTGGCGAAAGTGCCCGTCACCTGGTCACGACGGTTCCCGACGGCAACTCCGCGCTGTCGGCGCTACGCGAGAGGGTGTTCGACGTCGCCCTCCTCGACCTGAGCATGCCGGGCCTCGACGGGCTCGAGGTGCTGGAGGGCATCGCGGGCGATCCCGCCCGGCCGCAGGTGATCTTCGTCTCGGGGCGCGGTACCGTGGCGACGGCGACGCGCGCGATGAAGCTGGGCGCCTACGACTTCGTGGAGAAGCCCGTCGAGCGCGACCGCCTCCTCGCGCTGGTGTGGAAGGCGGCCGAAGCGCGTCGGATGCAGGCCAGGACGGAGCGGCTGTCGGCGATGGCGAGCCGCGACGCCGGCGGCGTGCGCATCGTCACGGGCGACGACCGCATGCGCAGGGCGCTCGAGCTGGTGGAGCGCGTGGCGCCCTCGAACGTGTCCGTGCTCGTGACCGGGGAGTCGGGCACGGGGAAGGAGCTGATCGCGCGCGAGGTACACCGCCGCTCGGGACGGCATCGGGAGCCACTGGTGGCGCTGAACTGCGCGGCGGTTTCCGAGGCCCTCGCCGAGTCCGAGCTGTTCGGGCACGAGAAGGGGTCGTTCACGGGGGCGGCGGCCCGGAAGATCGGCCTCATCGAGCTGGCCGACGGAGGGACGCTCTTCCTCGACGAGATCGGCGACCTGGGCAAGCCGCTCCAGGCCAAGCTCCTGCGCGCGCTGGAGACCCGCACGCTACGCCGGGTCGGTGGGGTGAAGGAGATCCCCACGAACTTCCGGCTCGTGTCGGCGACCAACCAGCCGCTGTCCGAGCTGGTGGAGCGGGGGGCCTTCCGAGGCGACCTCTACTACCGCATCAACGCGATCGTCCTCGACCTTCCCCCCCTCCGGGAGCGGCCGGGCGACATCCTCCTGCTCGCCCGCCACTTCCTCGACGAGGTCAACCCGGCGGACGCGGGGCGCTGGACGATCGCCTCCGGGGCGATCGTGGCCATGAAGGCCTACGCCTGGCCGGGCAACGTCCGCGAGCTGCGCAACGTGATCGAGCGGGCCGCCCTCCTGAGCCAGGACCGGGAGATCCGGTCGGTGGATCTCGGGGCCGCGGTGGCGGCGGGCCAGGCCGTGGGCAACGGCCACGGAGGCTCGGGCCCCACGCTGCCGTCACTGCGCCTGGAGGAGCTGGAGCGGCTCGCGGTCGAGGAGGCGTTGGACCGGACCGGATGGCACCAGGGGCAGGCCGCCGAGCTCCTCGGGATCTCCGACCGCACGCTGCACCGCAAGATCCGCGGGTACGGGCTCTCCCGACCGGGCTGAGGCGCCTCCGGCGGGGGTCCGGATCAGCGGAGGCGTGCGGAGTAGACCGTCCGGTAGGCCGCGAGGCCCCGGAGCATGCACGGATCGAGCTCCTCGCCCGCCGGACACGACAGCGTCGAGGCGGGGGCCGTCTCCACGAACAGCTGCACCCCGCCGTCGCGGAGCACGACCAGGCGCATGAAGCCCGGCTGCGCGGCCGCCCACTCGAGGTCGGGGCCGTCGGACACGTCCGTGAGCTTGCTTCCCGCGCCGCTGACCAGCGTCCAAGCGGGCTGTCCCGGGCCGGCGGTGTGGATGACCTGCAGCGAGTGGTCGTGGCCCGCCGTGTAGACCAGCGGGCGGTCCGCTTCCCTGAACGCGCGCGTCAGCGCCTCTGTCAGCTCCCGGTACGGCGCCGAGTTGACGTCCTGGACCAGCGCGCCGGCGCGGCCGAGCAGGCTGCCCAGGCCGGCTCCCCTCCGGGCGCCGTGCGGCCCCAGGGACTCGATGGGATGATGCGCGGCGACGACGACAGGACGTCCACCCGCGGCCAGGAGCGCGCCTTCCAGCTCTTCGATCACCCCCTCCTTCGCCACCGAGTCGTCCGCCTGGAGCCACCACTCGGTGTCCAGGAGGAAGACGGTGGCGGGGCCGGCCTGCACCACGACGGGGCCGGGTGAGCCCGCCGCAGGCCGAAGCGAAACGTACCGCCCGGCCGACGCCCAGCCGGCGAGCACCGCCTCCTCGTTGCGCAGGCGCTCCTCCCCGGCCAGCCCCGCCATGTTGCCCCAGTCGTGGTTGCCGGCGAGGAAGATCGCGCGCGTCGCGTGGCGCAGCGCCTCGGGGCCGTCGACGGTCCACGCCTGCGCGCCCAGGTGGGCCGTGTCGCGGGCGAAGTCGTCGCTGCCGGGATCGTGGACGCCGGCGGGGTAGACGTTGTCCCCCAGGAAGAGGACCGTGACGGCCGAGTCCGTGGCGAGGGCCGCGCTCCACCGCTCGACGTCGCGACGCAGGCGGTGGAAGAGCGGGGATCCGTCGATGCTCGCGTCGCCGGCGTCTCCGACCAGGAAGAGCACCGACGCCACGTCGTCCGGCTCCGGCTCGTCGATCGTCTGCGGCTCTCCGGAGGCATAGGGCGCGCGGGCACAGCCGGCGGCGAGGAACGCGAGGAGCAAGACGTTCCGCTTCATGGTGCGAACGGGATCGAGAGGGTGATGGCGGGAACGGCGATCGTGTCGCCGTCGTCACCGACGTTGCGCAGCGCACCCCAGAGGCTCCCCGCCAGGAGCCCGGTGCCGCTGCCCAGGATTGCGCCCGACCAGACGTTCTCCGGGCCGTCGCCGATCAGGGCGGCGAGGACCGATCCCACCGCGGCGCCGGCCGCGAACCCCGCCAGACCGTAGGCCACGGCGTCGCCCAGCCGGTCGGTGTCGTGGTAGCCCAGCGTGCCGCCGGCGACGGCCGCGACCGGAATCGGCACGAGCTGCCAGAGGGCCTGCCGGGGCGTGAAGACGAAGTGCCCAGCGTGCGCCGCGGCGGTGGCGAGCGCCAGCGTCAGGTAGGCGCCTTCGGCCGCGCCGACCAGCGTCCCGGCCGCGGCGGCGCCGGCCTGGGCGGAGGCGCGCGCGGGGCACAGCGCGGCACCCAGGGCGAGGCTCCAGAGAATCCGGCGGGGGGCTGCACAGATCATGTCAAACCATCGCGCCCTCCGCGCTTCTTGACCAGCGCAGTTCGGCTTCGGGGGGCGGGCGTCCTTGCGGGGGCAGCCGGTCGGGGCGTCTTATGGGTCCGCACAGTCGTCTCGTTCACGGGGGGATCATGACATCTCGGCGGCCCTGGCTGGTGGCGGCCCTCGTCCTGGGGGTGCCGGCGTCGCTCGCCGCACAGACCTACGACGTCGTGCTGCGGGGCGGTCGCGTCATGGATCCCGAGTCCGGGCTGGACGCGGTGCGCAACGTGGGCATCCGCGACGGGCGGGTGGCGGCGATCACCGAGGATCCGCTGGAGGGCCGGGAGGTCGTCGACGCCAGCGGCCTGGTCGTCGCCCCCGGCTTCATCGACCTGCACGCCCACGGGCAGGACCCCTTCAGCGCGGATCTACAGGTGCGCGACGGGGTCACCACCGCCCTGGAGCTGGAGGGCGGGGTCTTCCCGGTGGGCGACTGGTACGCCGAGCGGTCGGACGGCTGGCGCATCAACTACGGCGCGACCGTGTCGCAGGGGGCGGTCCGCTTCGAGGCCATGGGCCGCGACCGGGAGGCGGCCGTCTACCAGGAGGCCACGCCGGAGCAGGTGGTGCGCATGCAGCAGCTCGTCGAGGACGGGCTGTCGGCGGGCGCGCTCGGCATCGGCATGGGGATCCAGTACACTCCCGGCGCGTCCCGCTCCGAGATCTTCCGCCTCTTCCAGACTTCGGCGAAGTGGGGCGTCACGAACTTCGTGCACATCCGCTACGCGGGCCTGGTCGAGCCGGAGAGCAGCGTCGCTGCCGTGCAGGAGATGATCGCCGACGCGGCCGGCTCGGGAGGCTCCGTGCACATCGTGCACATCGGCTCCAGCGGCCTGGAGCAGGTCCCGCTCCTCCTGGACATGATCGCCCGCGCCCAGGACGCCGGCATCGACGTGACCACGGAGATCTATCCCTACACGGCGGCCTCCACCGACATCCGGGCGGCCATCTTCGATCCGGGGTGGCAGGAGCGGCTCGGCGGCGACTACGGCGACATCGAGTGGGTGGCCACCGGCGAGCGGCTCGACTCGGCCTCCTTCGCCGCGCGGCGCGCCGAAGGCGGGCCGATCATCGCGCACATCATCCCCCGCGAGGACATGGAGTACGCCGTGGGCGATCCGATCGTCATGATCGCGTCGGACGGGACGCCCTTCGTCGGCGGGCGGGCGCACCCCCGCGGCGCGGGGACGTTCGCGCGCGTCCTCGGCCGCTACGTCCGGGAGCAGGGTACGCTCACCCTCATGGACGCGCTGCGGAAGATGACGCTCATGCCGGCACGCCGCCTCGAGGCCGCGCTCCCCGAGATGCGGCGCAAGGGGCGCGTGGCCGTGGGCGGGGATGCGGACCTCACGCTCTTCGACGCCGCCACCGTGATGGACCGCGCCACCTTCGCCGAGCCCGCGCAGCCGTCGGCCGGCATCCCGTACGTACTGGTCGGAGGAGTGTTCGTGGTCCGGAACGGCGAGGTCGTGGGGTCGGCGCGTCCCGGGAAGGCCGTGCGCAGAAGGCCGGTGAGCTGACGTGGACGTCGTCGAGCTGGGGGCGATGATCGTCGTGGGCCTCGAGGTGCGCGCCTCGTTTCGGGGTTTGTGGCGCGAGGTGCCCAGGGCGTGGGAGGCGCTGTTCGTGCGCGCCGCGGAGATCGCGCACCGGTCCGGGCCGACCTTCGTGGACGTCTCGGTCGACGTCGAGGACGGCATCCACCGCCAGGTGGTCGGGGCGCAGGTCGCCAGTGCCGGGGAGGTGCCGGACGGGATGACCGCGCTCGAGATCCCGGCGCGCCGCTACCTGCACCACCGCCACCGCGGCCCCCTGACCGGCATCGCCGCCTCCTTCGCCAAGATGCATTTGTGGGCGCAGGCGAAGGGTCTGAGCACCGGAGACTTCAAGTTGGACGTCGGCTACACGAGGGGCTTCACCGAGAAGGCCCACGACCTCTACCTCGCCATCGGGGGATGAGGTGCGCGACGGCGGCCGCGCCCAAGTCCATGGAGGACATCGAGCGGATCATGGGCGGGCGCTGCTGAGGATTCCTGAATCCCGTCCCGTGCCGCCGACGTACGGACGGACGGAAGGCACGCGCCACCGGTACGAGGAGTCCCCGTGAACGGCTTCGAAGTCCTGGTCCCCATCTTCGGCATCCTCCTCGTGCTCGTCCCGGTCACGGGGCTCACGCTGATCCTCACCGCGCGCTTCGCGCTCAAGCCGATGACCGAGACCATCGCCAAGGCCCTGCGTGAATCGGGCTTCGCCGCGGGCTCCGGGGGCGTGGACCGGCTACAGGAACTCACCGAGCAGGTGCAACTCCTGACCGACGAGGTGGCGCGCCTCAGGGAGGCGCAGGAGTTCGATCGCACGCTCATCGGCGGGCGCGGAGAGGGGCGCGACTAGCCGGCGCAGCGGGAGCGGCGGCCGGGACCCGGAGCGCCCCGCACCCGGCGAGCCTGCGGCCCACGATACGTGGAGCCCGGGCCGTTGCACACGCTCTGCGCTGCTGCGAGCGTACCACCATGCACAGTGAGTCGGCTCCCCCGGGGGTCACGTCCTTCGATCACACGGCGGACGTGGGGCTGGAGGTGACGGCGTCGAGCCTCCCGCAGCTCTTCGTGCGCGCCGCCCTCGGAGCCGCATGGCTCATGCGCGGGGAGGGACGCGACCCGGACGAGGCGGCGGAGCCCGAGCGGACCGCGAGGAGCCTCCGCCTCTCGGCCGACGACGTGGCGGCCCTCCTCCGGGCCTGGCTGCGCGAGCTGCTCTACTGGCAGGAGACGGAGCGGCTGTCCTTCCGCGCCGCCCGCTTCGAGGTGCTCGACGGGCAGTCCCTCGAGGCTTCGGTCACCGTTGCTCCGGAGGTGGGCGAGCCCGTGCGCGAGATCAAGGGCGTGACGCTCCACGGCCTCTCGGCCGAGCGGCTGGGTGGGGAGTGGACGGCCCGGGTCATCTTCGACGTGTGACGCCGGGCGTGGCCTCGGCGTCCCGGGGAGGAGGATCGCACCATGAGCAAGACACAGCCCGGCCTGGAGATCCGACGGCTCGACCAGCACCGCTGGCTGATCCCGCGCCGGGGCAGGATGCGCGTCGAGGGGCTGATCTTCGCCGACGAGCGTCTCATGCGCGACATCCGCGGCGACCAGGCGGTCCAGCAGGTGGCCAACGTCGCCATGCTCCCGGGGATCGTCGGGCGGTCGATCGGGATGCCCGACATCCACTGGGGCTACGGCTTCGCCATCGGCGGCGTGGCGGCGTTCGATCCCGAAGCCGGTGGCGTGGTCTCGCCAGGTGGGGTGGGCTACGACATCAACTGCGGCGTGCGCGTGCTCCGCAGCGACCTCGTTGCGGACGACCTACGTGGTCGTCTCCCCGGGCTTATGGACGAGCTGTTCCGCTCGATCCCGGCGGGGGTGGGGAGGGGGTACGACAAGTTCGTGCTGCGTCCCGGGGACGTGCGCGAGGTGCTGACGCACGGCGCGCGCTGGGCGGTCGAGGCGGGGCTGGGCCGCGGCGAGGACCTGGAGCGCATCGAGAGCGGCGGCGTGCTCGAGGGCGCGGACCCGGACGAGGTGAGCGACCGGGCGATCCAGCGTGGCCGCGACCAGGTGGGCACGGTGGGCAGCGGCAACCATTTCATCGAGGTCGGGTGGGTGGACGAGGTGTACGACGAATCGGCCGCGCACGTGCTCGGCCTCGATCCCGGCACGGTGACCGTCTTCATCCACTCGGGGTCGCGCGGGCTCGGCTACCAGGTGTGCGACGACTACCTGGACCTCATGCTGTCCACGGCCCGCCGTCACGGGATCGACCTCCCCGACCGCCAACTGGCCTGCGCCCCCCTCGACACGCCGGAAGCGAAGCGCTACCTCGGCGCGATGCGCGCCGCCGCCAACTTCGCCTTCGCCAACCGGCAGGTGATGGCGCACCGGGTGCGCGCCGCCTTCGAGAAGACATTCGGCCGCTCGGAGGAGGCGCTGGGGATGGAGCTCGTCTACGACGTTTCGCACAACAACGCCAAGTTCGAGCGTCACGTCGTCGAGGGGCGCGAGCGGGAGCTGTGCGTGCACCGCAAGGGCGCGACGCGGGCTTTTCCTCCGGGCCATCCCGATCTGGGCGAGCGCTTCCGCGATCTCGGCCAGCCCGTGCTCATCCCCGGCGACATGGGCCGTTACTCCTACGTGCTTCTCGGCACCCACGGCGCCTACCAGGAGACGTTCGGGTCCACCTGCCACGGGGCCGGGCGCCGGATGAGCCGCAGCCAGGCGAAGCGCCAGACGCGCGGCCGCGACCTGCGGCGGGAGTTCCAGGAGCAGGGCATCGAGGTGCGGGCGTCTTCCGGTGCCACCGTGGCCGAGGAGGTGCCCGAGGCCTACAAGGACGTGGCCGACGTGGTCGACGTCGTGCACCGCGCCGGCATCGGCCGCAAGGTGGCGCGTCTGCGGCCGCTGGGCGTCCTGAAGGGGTGAGCGGCGGGACGCGTTCAAACCCCCGGCCCCCGGGCGGCGTCCAAAGTCGCGACGCTCCCCTCCGCCCTGCCACGGACCGCCCATGGAACGCCTGCCCCTCCTACGCGCCAGCGCGAAGAGCCTCGTTCGCCGTCCGGGATACTCACTGCTCGTCACGGCCACGCTGGCGGTGGGGATCGGGGGCGCGACCTCGATCTTCTCGCTGGTGGACGGGGTGCTGCTGCGCGCGCTCCCCTTCGGCGACGGCGACCGGATCGTCGCGATCGAGGCGACGGACGCGGACACGGGCTACGGGATCTCCCTCTCGATTCCGAACTACCGGGACTGGGCGGAGCGCAACCGGGCGTTCGATCGTTTCGGCGCCTCCGCGGGGTGGGGGTTCGTGCGCGCGACGCCGGAGGGCGCCGAGCGCGTGGACGCGCGCACCGTGCTCGGGGACTTCTTCGGGACGCTCGGGGTGGAGGCGGAGCTCGGACGTCTGATCCCGCCGGACGACACCGGCCCCGGCGCCACACCGGTCGCGGTCCTCGGCCACGGATTCTGGGAACGGGCGTACGGAGCCGATCCGACCGTCCTCGGCCGATCGCTGGTGCTGGACGACCGACCGTACGCGATCGTGGGCGTGCTTCCCGCCGGCGTGGGCTATCCGCGCCCGGACGTGGAAGTGTACGTGCCGATGGGGGTCCTGGCCGCCGATCTCCCGTGGGACGTGCGCGACAGCTCGTTCGGCTCGACCGCGTTGGCGCGCCTTGCGCCCGGCTCCACGATCGAGGCGGCCCAGCGGGACATGAACCGCGTGACCGCCGAGGTGGACGCGCTGGAGGGCAAGCCCGTCGTCACCGCCGAGGTGCTTCCCCTGAGGGACCGGCTGCTGGGTGGCGTGGAGCGAGGCCTTTGGCTCCTGATGGGTGCGGTCGGCTTCCTCCTTCTGGTGGCGGGCGCGAACGTGGCGAACCTGGCGCTGGCGCGGGGGGAGGCGCGGGGATCGGAGCTCGCCGTGCGCCGCGCGCTGGGGGCGGGCTCGGGTGATCTGGTCCTGCTGCTCCTGGCCGAAAGCGCGTGGCTCTCCGCCGCGGGGGGTGGCGCCGGGGTGGCTCTCGCCGTGGCGGGGGCGGACGTGCTCCCACGGCTGCTGCCGCTGCGGATCCCGTCCCTGATGGCGGCCGGGATCGGCGTCCACGCTCCCGTGCTGGCCTTCGCGCTGGCGCTGACCGTGCTTTCCGGCGCCCTCTTCGCGCTCGTCCCGGCGCTGCGGGCGTCGCGCTCGGTGGGAGACCTGCGCCACGGGCGCCGGACCACTGGGGGGCGGGAGGGGCGCCGGATGCGCGACGCTTTGGTGGTCGTGCAGGTCGCGCTCTCCCTGGTGCTGCTGGTGGGCTCGGGCCTCCTGCTGCGCAGCCTCCACAACATGGCATCGGTGGACAAGGGCTTCGTCGACGAAGGGGTCGTGGCGGCGCGTCTGTCCCAGCCGAGAAGCGCGTTCGCGTCCACGGCGGATTGGCTGAGCTTCTACGACGAGCTGGTCGGCCGCCTCGACGCCTCGCCCGAGGTGGAGCGCACCGCGCTCTCCCTCCTCGTGCCGCTGTCCGACCGCTCGTGGGAGCGCCGGGTCATTCCCGAGGACGCGCCGTTCGACCCGGACGCGGCGCCTTCGGTGCTGTTCAACGTCGTGTCGCGCGACTACTTCGACGTGATGGGCATCCCGCTCGAGCGGGGACGCGCGTTCACGATCGCGGACGACGCGCACGCGCCGCCGGCGGTGGTGATCGACGAGACGATGGCGGCGCGCTTCTGGCCGGACCAGGACCCCATCGGCAGGCGCATCACGCTCATGGAGCCCGTCGGGGACGAGGACGCCCCCGACGCGCCCGGCGAGGTGGTGTGGCGGACGGTAGTGGGCGTCGTGCCGAACGTCCGCCACTACGAGCTGACCAGCGTGTCGCGGGTCCAGGCGTACGTGCCGATGCGCCAGGCGTTCCGGACGTCCGGCGTCTCCCTCACCGTGCTGGCAAGGGCGCGGGACGGGACGGGGACGCTGCCCGGGCTCGTGCGCAGGACGGTGGCGGACCTGCGGCCGGACATCCCGATCGCGGACCTCGGACCCCTCTCCGGATACGTGGACGACAAGCTCGGCCCGAGCCGGGCGCTGGGCGCCACCACCTCGCTGTTCGCCGTCGTCGCCCTCCTGCTCGCGGCGCTCGGCATCTTCGGCGTGCTGTCCCTGGCGGTGGCGCGCCGGGCGCCCGAGATCGGCGTGCGCATGGCGGTGGGAGCCTCGCCGGGCGACGTCCTCGGCATGGTCGTGGCCCGCGGAGTCGCGCTCACCGCGGCGGGCATCGGGGTCGGGATGGTCGGCGCGGCCCTCGCAGGCCGGACCCTCGAGGCGTTCCTCTACGACGTGGGCGCCTGGGACGGGCGCGTGTACGGTGCGGTCGCGGCGATCCTGTCGGCCGTGGCCGTGCTGGCCGCGATGGCCCCCGCGCTGCGTGCGGCGCGCACGTCCCCGGTCGAGGTGCTTCGGGAGGAATGACGCCGGTGGCGGGGGTTCCGTCACCGGGCGGTGGGGCAGGGCGCTGACCGCCCCGGCGGCGTAGCGCTATATTCCGGCACCCCGCACGGATCGAGCGCCCGCTCCCGCCACGCGACCCAGCCCGCAAGCCGTTCGGTGGCCCACGTTCCACGTCCGGAGGGTGGTGTCATGAGCGTGCTGGACACAGGTATGCGCTGGATCTGGCGGAACGGCACCTTCGTGCGATGGGAGGATGCCAATGTGCACGTGATGAGCCACGTCGTGCACTACGGGTCCTCCGTCTTCGAGGGAATGCGCTCCTACGAAACGCCGCGGGGCCCGGCGATCTTCCGCTTGCGGGACCACCTGAAGCGCCTCGTCGACTCGGCCCGCATCTATCGCATGTGCGTGCCGTACCCCCGGGACGAGCTGGCCGAGGGCTGCCGCGAGCTGCTGCGGCGCAACGGCCTGAGGGAGGGCTATCTGAGGCCGCTGGTCATGCGTGGAGTCGGAGCCCTCGGGCTGAACCCGACGTCCAGCGCGATCGAGACCTTCCTGATCTGCTGGCCGTGGGGGCGCTACCTGGGGGCGGACGCCCTCGAGCGGGGCGTCGACGCCTGCGTCTCCTCCTGGTTCCGACCGGCTCCCAACACCTTCCCGGCGCTGGCCAAGGCGGGCGGGAACTACTTGAACAGCCAACTCATGAAGCTGGAGGCCGTGGCGGACGGGTACGACGAGGGCATCGCCGTGGGGCCGGCCGGCCTCGTGAGCGAGGGCAGCGGCCAGAACGTCTTCCTCGTGCGGAACGGGGTGGTGCACACACCCGCGCTGGACGGGACGCTGCTCGGCGGCATCACCCGCGACACCGTGCTCCAGATGTGCCGCGATCTGGGGATCGAGGCGCTCGAGGGACCCGTGCCCAGGGAGATGCTCTACACGGCCGACGAGGTGTTCTTCACCGGCACGGCCGCGGAGATCACGCCCGTGCGCAGCGTGGACCGGATCCCCGTGGGCGACGGGCACCCCGGGCCGGTGACCAAGCGCCTCCAGAAGGTCTACCTGGACCTCGTCCACGGGCACGGCGACGACCCGTGGGGGTGGCTGGACCCGGTTCTCTGGCCCAGCGCGGCCGAGGCGGTGTGACCCCGGCGGAGCGAACGGGCGCGCTCAGGACGGCCAGAGCCAGCCGAAGGTCCCCGCCGTGAGCAGGGCGTAGATCAGCCCGTCGAAGACGTTCTTGAGCGTCGTGCTCCACGGCTGCTTGTACCAGATCGAGCGCTGGAGGAGCGCGAGCGCGTAGGCCGCGAACGCGGTGGTGCCGGCGAAGCGGAACACCTGGAGGTAGTCGGTCGCGGGGCCGACCGCGCGGCTCGTCAGGTACCCGGCGAAGACGCTCACCAGGACGCAGTACAGGAACCACTGCGTCATCTGCGCGCCCATCGCGAACGGATCACCCGAGGGGAACACGGTGAGGACCCCGACCGGGCCCTTCCTCGCCCTCTCCCGGAACTCCTCGGACTTCAGGACGTTCGGGTCTCCGCCGGCGTTGGGGAACATGTAGTCGCCCGGTGGAATCGAGAACCCGCGGAGCGCGTCCAGCACGCGGTCCTCGTCCGGGATCTTGCCGAAGTCGTTGCGGTGGTACGGGAGGAACATGTGGATGATCGAGCTCGCGACGAACACGAGGACCGAGGCGAGCAGGATCGGGAGCCAGAGGGACGCGAGACCGACCATGGGGGCAGCTCCTGTGGAGGGTGCGACGTCGGGAACCGCGGATCGCGCTACGGATCACGCCCAAGGAATGTCGGCATGCCGGTCCGGGCGCCAGCGTCTTGTTCCGGCGAGTCCTTCCCGACCGGCTAGCGCCACACCTCGCCGAAGAGCCGCATCCAGTTCGCACCGAGCACCTTCTCGATCGTGCGCGCGCCGTGCCCTCGTCCGGCCATCAGGTCGGCGATCATCTCCATGCGGCGCGCGTCGTTGAGCTGGGGCACGAAGGGTGCGGTGTCCTCGCGCGGGGCGCTGATCCCCATCGCCTTGCGGCGGTTCACCTCGGCCTCCATGCGGCGGTAGTACTCGGGCGAGTCGTCCACCGGCGTGATCGACTGGTCGCTGCCGATCCCGACGTGGTCCTCGCCGCACACCTGCAGCGCGTGGTCGAGGTGCGCCATGACGTCGTCGGCGGTCGGCGGCCCCGACGCGTTGAGGTACGGCATGAGGTAGACGCCCACCACGCCACCCCGGTCCGCGCACGCGCGCAACTCCTCGTCGCGCTTGTTGCGCGGGTGCATGAACACCGCCTGGCACCCCGTGTGCGTGATCGCCACGGGAACCGAGGACGTCTGGATGCCCTCCGCCGTCGTACGCTGTCCACAGTGCGACAGGTCCACCAGGACGCCCAGGTGGTTCATCCGCTCCACGAGCTGCCTGCCGAACGTCGACAGCCCGGCGTTCCCGGGCTCGAGGCTGCCGTCGCCCACCCGGTTGCGCACGTTGTAGGTGAGCTGGACGATGCGCAGGCCGAGCGCGCGGAAGGTGTCGAGGCGCTCCAGGTCGGCGCCGAGCGCCACGGTGTCCTGGAAGCCGTAGATCAGCCCCACCTGGCCGCCCTCCTTGGCGCGGCGCAGGTCGTCCACGGTGCGCACGCGGGCGAAGACGTCCGGGTGCCGGTCGATCTCCCGCTCCCACCGGGCCAGGTCCGCGACGGTCTGCTCGAAGGGCTCGGAGACGTCGCCCACCACCCCGACCGTCACGTTCACGCCGGTGATGCCGGAGCGGCGGGCCGCATCGAGTGCCGTCGGGCCCAGGCCGCCGCCCTCGTCCTCGGGGATGTTGAACGCGCCGGGGCTCGCGAGGCAGTCGACGACCATCGCCTCGGCGTACCCGGGCCACAGGCGCGCCGCGGCCCACGCCCTGCGTGGCCGGCTCCCCAGGAGGGAGCCGGGGGCCACGACGGCCGTGCCGGCGAGCTTGACGAAGGTCCTGCGGTCCACGCTCATGGCGTCTCCTTCCGGAAGAGAGGGAAGACGCCGTCGACCACGCCGGAGCGCACCCGGTCGAGGATCGCGCGGGCGTCCGGGTCGCGCGGTGTCGTGCCCACGGTGTTGGACACCGCCACCACGCCGACGCCCGCCGCCGGATCCAGCACGAAGAAGGACAGGAAGCCCCGCTGCGTCCCCGTGTGGCCCACCAGGTGGTGGGTGCCGTCGTCGTAGAGGAAGAAGCACAACCCCATGCTCTCCCGGCCGATGTCGGTGTCGCCGATGGGCACCACCGTCTTCCACATCTCCTCGAGGCTGGAGCGCTTCAGGATCCGGTCGCCGTCCACGCCGTCGGGAGGCGCGCCCAGGAGGAAGCCGAACCAGCGGGCCATGTCGGGGACGGGGGCGTTGAGTCCACCGTTGGACACCGTGATCCCGGTGTTGAAGTCCAGGCCCCCCTCTTCACGCTTTCCGTCGCGCAGGAAGTAGTGGTTCGAGCGGTAGGGGAGGAGGCCCCACGGGGTCACGTCGAAGTAGGCGCGCCGCATGCCGAGCGGGCGGAAGATGTTCTTGTCGACGTAGGCCTCGAAGACGTCGCCCGTCACCTTCTCGATGACGCGGCCCAGGAAGATGATGCCGGGGTTGGAGTAGCTGAACTTCGAGCCCGGTCGGAAGAGGATGCGCGTGTAGGGCATCATCGCGACGAGCTGGCTCCACTCCGTGGGTTCGTACGGCTCCCACGCTTCGCCGCGGCTCCAGGGCCACGTGGCGTTGCGGAACCCGGCCGAGTGGGACAGCAGCTGCCGGATCGTGACGACCTCCATGGAGCCGAAGGGGTTGTAGACCTCCCTCAGCTCGGGGACGTACTTCACGATCGGGTCGTCCAGCGAGATCAGCCCCTGGTCGCGGAGCTGCATGATCGACACCGCGGTGAACGTCTTCGTGATCGACGCCCAGTGATAGATCGTGGCGTCGTCGACGGCGCGGTTCGTCGCGACGTCGGCCAGCCCGCGCGTGTCCAGGCGCACGACGTCGTCGCCGCGCAGGAACGCCAAAGTCCCGCCCACGATCCCGGCCTTCGCCGACGCCGCGTCCCACGACGCGACCACGGCGTCCCAGGCGGGGCCGAACCCGGGAGGTGTCTGGGCGGAGAGCGCGACGGGGAGGAGGGCGAGCAGGCCGACAGCGACGGCGGAGGGTGTCCTGCGCATGGGTGCCTCTTCGGATCGGGGGACGGCGGCCAATGTGGCCGGAGGGCGGGCCGGAGCGAAAGTCCCGCCCCGGGGCGCGTCGCTGGGCACGGCTTGCCGCTGGTGGGGCGCCTTCGCGATTGTTCCCCCTTCGTTTCGCCGACCCTCCGAAGGATCGACCGCAGCCATGACACGCGCCGCCCTCCTCCTGCTCGCCGCCGTCCTCCTGCCCGCGCCGATGCGGGCGCAGGAGGATCCCGACATGGCGAAGGCCCTCCGGGTCCTGAGCCGTACGCCCCTCATCGACGGTCACAACGACCTGCCGTGGGCGATCCGCGAGAGCGAGACGGCGCCCCGCGACGTGGCGTCTCCCCGGAACGACCTGCGTGGAGATCCGTCGTTCATGACCGACATCGCACGCCTGCGGAAGGGGAGGGTCGGCGGGCAGTTCTGGTCCGTGTACATCCCGTACGAGTCGGTGGACTCGGGGGCGGCCAGGGTGCAGCTCGAGCAGATCGACATCGTGAAGCAGATGATCGCACGTTATCCGGACGTCTTCGAGGAGGCGGACGACGCATCGGACGTGGAGCGGATCTTCGGGGAAGGGAAGATCGCCTCGATGATCGGCATGGAGGGGGGCCACGCCATCGAGAACTCGCTGGGTGCGCTGCGCGCCTTCTACGACATGGGCGCGCGCTACATGACGCTCACGCACAACGGCACCCTCGACTGGGCGGACGCGGCCAACGACGAGCACCGCCACGGCGGGCTCACGCCCTTCGGGATGGAGGTCGTGCGCGAGATGAACCGGCTGGGCATGCTCGTCGATCTGTCGCATACGTCCCCGGAGACCATGAACGACGCCCTCGACGTGTCCGAGGCACCGGTCATCTGGTCGCACGCCGACGCGAAGGCGCTGCACGACGTACCGCGCAACGTGCCGGACGACGTGTTGCGCCGCCTCCCGGAGAACGGCGGCGTGGTCATGGTCACGTTCGTTCCGTCGTTCCTCACCGATCGCGACCAGGCGACGGTGGCCGACGTGGCCGACCACATCGAGCACATCGTGCAGGTCGCCGGCGTCGACCACGTCGGGATCGGGTCGGACTTCGACGGCATCACGGAGACGCCCGTCGGGCTGGAGGACGTGTCGACGTTCCCCAAGGTCTTCGCGGAGCTGAGCCACCGGGGGTGGAGCGAGGAGGACCTGGCCAAGCTCGCGGGCGAGAACGTGCTGCGCGTGATGCGCGAGGCCGAGGCGGTGGCGCGCAGGCTGCAGCGTGAGCGCGGGCCGTCGATGGCGACCATCGAGGAGCTCGACCGGGGAGTGTCCCACTGATGCGGCGGCCGGAGGCGACGGAATACGACGCGTATTACGGCCGCTACGTGGATCTCGTCCCCGAGGGCGACATCCTCGACATCCTCGGGCGCGAGATGGTGACGACGCAGGCGCTGCTGGCGTCCGTGCCGCCCGACCTGGAGGAGTACCGCTACGCCCCGGGGAAGTGGAGCGTGCGCGAGGTCGTGGGGCACCTGATCGACACCGAGCGGGCGTTCGCCTTCCGGTGCGTGTGGGTGGCGCGGGCCGCCGAGGGCGCGCAGCCCGCCTTCGAGCAGGACGCGTGGGCGCGCGCTTCGAACGCCGGCCGGCGCCGCCTGGTGGACCTCGCCGAAGAGTGGATCGCGCTGCGTCGCGACGACATCCTCCTCTTCCGCAGCCTCGACGAGGACGCGGCGGCCCGCGTGGGAATCGCGAGCGGCAAGCCCTTCACCGCGCGCTCGTTCCCGTGGATCATCGCCGGCCACGAGCTCTACCACCGTGCGTTGTTGGAGCGTGACTACCTGGGGGGCGCGCGGTGAGCGCGTCGGCGTCGGAAGATCCGCGCTCGGCGCTCCGGAGGCGGGACCGCGGCAAGGACGAACAGTGGATACGCGGGCTGCTGCGCGCGTCGGGGATGGGCTTCCTGGCGACCGTGGACGACGAGGGCCAGCCGTTCCTCAATTCGAACCTCTTCGTCTTCGACGAGGAGCGGCACTGCCTGTACCTGCACACCCACCGCACCGGCCGCACGCGCGACAACGTCGCCTCCCACGACCGGGTCGCGTTCTCGGTGGCTGCGATGGGGCGTCTCCTTCCCGCGCCGGAGGCGCTGGAGTTCACCGTGGAGTACGCCGGTGCCGTGGTCTTCGGGAAGGGCACGATCGTGGAGGACCCCGAGGAGTGCAGGCACGGCCTCATGATCCTCCTCGAGAAATACGCGCCGCACCTGCGCTACGGCGTCGACTACCGGGCCACCACGGACGACGAGCTCAAGCGGACGGCGGTGTACCGGATCGACATCGAGGCATGGAGCGGCAAGCAGAAGGAGGTCGCCGAGGACTTCCCGGGCGCCTTCGATTTCCCGTCGGTGCCCGTCCCCTTCCCGGAGCGCGCCCCGGAGGCGTGAAGGGGCGTCCGGCGGGTCCGAAGCGACCTGCCGGGACTCAGTAGCCGGCGAGCCAGTCCCGGGCTTCGGATTTCATCTGGAAGGCGCGCGACTCCAGCCCGGAGTCCGCCGCGGCACCCACGATGGCGGCGGCGATGTCCGGTGCGGCGAGCACCGCGAGCCGGGCCGTCGGCGCCCTCGGGCCGGCGAAGAACGACGCGATCGGCTCGAGCGCCGCGGTGCCCGCGCTGGCAGGCACGGCGGCGCCGGACAGGTCGAGGAGGACGAAGGCCGGCAGTACGAGGTCGGGGGATTCCAGAGCCTTTCCCCCGACCCGCACGACCTCGGCGGCCGTGAAGTCCCCGTCCACGGTCACGAGGAGGAGGCCCCCCTCGACGCTATGGAACACCGGCATGTCTTCGGCCTCCCCTCAGCCGGACACCCTGTCCCGAACGGCGCGCCATTCTCCGCTCAGGGTCTCGAGCATGCCCGCCAGGAAGGCCTTCTGTGAAGCCTGGTCGGCGGAGAGCGGGCCCACCCAGTCTTCCGCCCCGCCGCGCAGGCGGGTCAGGCGGGACACGAGCTCCTCGAACTCCCTGTCCAGGTCCTTGACCTTGGCGGTCACGTCGGCGAGGGGCGTGGCCTGGCCCTCTTCGATGCGGCGCGCCGCGTCGCGCACCTCGCGCGCCTCCCGTTGCGCCGCCATCAGCGTCGCCGTGATCTCGCGGAGGTCCGTGGTCCACTGAGCGCGCACCGAGGGATCGACGTGGAAGCGGGGGTCCTCCTCCACGCGCACCACCCGTTCCTGCGTGCTCCCCCCCGCAGTGAGGCGCACGGTGTAGAGTCCCGGAACGACAAGCGGTCCCTGGAGCGGCCCGCCGAACCCGAAGCCTTCGCGACCCTGCGCGGGCTGGGCCGCGCCGTCGAGGGCGTAGCGCAGGTTCCACTGGGCGCGGTTCACGCCGCGCTCGTGGGGCGCGCGCACCTCGGCCACGCGCTCGCCGGCCGCGTCGAACACCGCGATCGACACCTCGGTCCCCTGGTCCCGCAGCCAGTAGTCGACGAGCGCAGCGGCGGGCGGGTTCTCTCCCTCGAAGATCATGTTGCCCGTGTGAGCGCGCTCGCCCCGGTAGCGGGTCTCCTCGGCCGGATCGATGGCGAAGAGATAGGCTGGCCGCGCGGCGATGTCGGGCGTCAGCTCCTGCAGCGCGGTCACCTGGTCGAGGATCCATACCCCGCGCCCGTGCGTGGCGAGGACGAGGTCGTTGTCGCGGGGATGGACGAGGAGGTCGTTGACCGGCACGGTCGGCAGCCCCGAACGGAGCTCGACCCAGCTTGTCCCGCCGTTCCACGACCAGAAGACGCCGAACTCCGTGCCGAGATAGAGGACGTCCGGGTTCCGGAGGTCCTCGAAGATCGCGCGGGTGACCCGCTGGGTAGGGAGGTCGCCCAGGATCGACGTCCAGGTGCGTCCGTGGTCGTCGGAGCGCCACAGGTAGTTGGCGTAGTCGTCGTTGCGGTAGTTGTTCGCCACCAGGTAGACCCGTCCGTCCACCGACGTGGAGGCGTGCAGGTCGTTGATCCACGCCATGCGCGGCAGACCCGGCACGCTCGCGGTGACGTTGGTCCAGGTGTCACCGCCGTCCATGGACACCTGGACCTGGCCGTCGTCGGTGCCCACGTAGAGCTCGCCGGGCGTGTGCTCGGACTCGGCGATCGCGCTGATGGTGGGCCAGTAGGGGATGCCGTCGTCCAGCGAGAGGGTGAAGGAGTCGGGCCGCTCACCCATGATCTCGAGCGTGCGCCGGTCCGTCCCGGTCGTCGGCGACCCGATGGGCTCCCAGGTGTCGCCCCGATCGGTGCTGCGGAAGAGCCGGTCGAGCCCGGCGTAGAGCGTGTTCGGATCGTGCGGGCTGATGATGAACGGACCGTCCCAGTTGCCGGGCGCCATCGCGTTGCCCAGGCGCTGCGCCGGGTCGCTCAGATCCGGCCACGTCGTCCAGTTCCGCCGGTCGGCGATGAAGCCCTCCGGCTGGTCGGGACGGATGTCGCGGCCCTCTCCCGTGACGAGGTCGTTGCGCGTCAGCCCGAGGTATTGGCTCTCGGAATAGAGGATCCTGTTGTTCGTCGTGTCCACGAGCGACAGGAAGCCGTCGCCGCCACCCCAGCGCACCCAGTCCTCGTTGAGGATCCCCTCGGCGCGGTACACCTGGTTGGGGCCCGCCCAGCTCCCGTTGTCCTGCAGACCGCCGTAAACGTTGTAGGGCCGCGCCATGTCGACGGCCACGTGATACCACTGCGACAGCGGCAGGCTGGTCACGAAGAGGAAGTGGTCGCCGCGGTCGTAGCTGATGCCAAGACCCCCGTCGTCGGCCTTCATGACATGGTTCGAGTCCTTCGGGTCGACCCACACGAAACGGTCGTCGCCGTGCGTCCGGTGGCCGCGGGGCACCGTGAACGTCTTGCCTCCATCGTCCGAGTAGCTGTACGCGTTCAGCATGTAGAGCCGCTGGTCGTCGTTGGGATCGACCGTCGGCTGGCTGGCGTACATCGGACGGGGGTTCCAGTCGCTCTGGAACGTCCAGCTCGCGCCACCGTCCTCCGAGCGGTAGATGCCCGCCTCGGGCTTCTGGTACTGGGTCGACGCGTTGTAGCGCTCACCCTGCTCGACGCTCACGTACAGGATGCGCGGGTCCCGGCGGTAGATGGCGATCCCGATGCGGCCGATCACCCCGGTGGGCAACCCGTTGTCCAGCCCGGCGTTCGTGAGCTTCGTCCACGTCTCGCCGCCGTCCGTCGACTTGTACAGCCCGCTGCCCGGTCCGCCGCCGTGGAAGCCCCACGGCCGCCGCCGCCGCTGGTACATGGCGGCGTAGACGATCCGTGGGTTGGACGGGTCGAGGGCTACGTCCACCGCGCCGGTCTCCTCGTCGACGTAGAGGACCTTCCGCCACGACTCGCCGCCGTCCGTCGACTTGTAGAGGCCGCGCTCCTCGTTGGGCCCCCACAGGTGACCCATGGCCGCGACGTAGACCGTGTTCGGGTCGTCGGGGCCGAGCACGATGCGCCCGATGGACTTGCTGTCGTTCAGCCCCATGTTGCGCCAGGTGGTGCCGCCGTCCGTCGACTTGTAGACGCCGTCGCCCCACGAGTTGCTCTGACGGCTGGCCCGCTCGCCGGTGCCGACCCAGACGATGCTCGTGTCCACCTGGCTCACGGCGATGTCGCCCACCGAGTGCGTGGCCTCTCGGTAGAAGACGGGGGTGAACCGTACGCCGTTGTCCGTCGTCTTCCACACGCCCCCGGTGGCGGAGGCCACGTAGAACACCCGCGTGTCCTTCTCCACCACCGCGATGTCCACGATGCGGCCGCTCACGACGGCCGGCCCGATCTCCCGCGGCCGCAGGGCGGAAAGGGCGTCCGACCCCAGGCCCTGGGCGCTTCCCAGGGCGGGGGTGAGAGAGCAGAGCAGGATCGCCGTCGCGACGGCGCGGGGCGAGGCGTATGCGTGCATCGAGGTCGTACTCCGGGGAGGGTCTCGTGAAGCCGAGCGTCCGGATCGCCAAGATGTCCGGACCCACGAGAGGGAGCAAGCGGCGGCCCCGCGTGGTATATCTTCCGCCGCCGGAGACATCTCCTCATCAAGGGACTGCCCGATGCTCCTGAGACGCTTCTACGACGACAAGCTCGCGCAGGCGAGCTACATCGTCGGCTGTCAGGCCACCGGCGAGGCGCTGGTGGTCGACCCCAACCGCGACACCGAGTCGTATCTCGCCGCGGCGGCGGACGAGGGGATGGACATCCGCTACGTCTCGGAGACGCACATCCACGCGGACTTCCTGTCGGGGTCGCGGGAGCTGGCCGCCCGCAGCGGCGGGACGCTGCTCCTCTCGGGGGACGCTCCGCCGGAGTGGCGCTACCGCTTCGCAGATTCGGACAATGCGCGCCTGGTCCGAGACGGAGACGTCGTGACCCTCGGCAACGTGCGGATCGGCATCCTCCACACGCCGGGCCACACGCCCGAGCACATCTCGTTCATGATCACCGACGGGGCGGCTTCCGACGCACCCATGGGCCTGCTCACCGGCGACTTCGTTTTCGTCGGCGACGTGGGTCGCCCCGACCTCCTCGAGAAGGCGGCGGGCGTGAAGGACACCATGGAGGAGGGCGCGCGCACGCTCTATCGCTCCCTCGTGCGGTTCCGTGACCTGCCCGCCTGGCTCCAGGTGCTCCCCGGCCACGGGGCGGGCTCCGCGTGCGGCAAGGCGCTCGGCTCGGTGCCCAGCTCTACGCTGGGCTACGAGCAGATGGTGAACTGGGCGTTCCGTTGCCGCACCGAGGACGAGTTCGTGGCCAAGGTGCTGCAGGACCAGCCCGAGCCGCCCCGGTACTTCGCCGAGATGAAGCGCATGAACCGTGACGGGCCCGCGCTTCTCGGCGGCCTTCCCCGGCCTCCGCGGCTTCCGGCGGGCTCCCTCGAGCCCGTCCTCCGCGACGGCGGCATCGTGGTGGACGCCCGCGCCCGCGACGCGTTCGCGGAGGGACACGTGCCGGGGACCATCAACATCCCCCTCGGCAGGTCGTTCCCGAACTGGTGCGGGTGGTACCTGCCGTACGATCGTCCCATCCACCTGATCGTCGACGGGGCGGGGCAGGCGCGCGAGGCGGTGCGGGACCTCGTGCTGATCGGGCTCGACTCCGTTGCCGGATGGTTCGACGGAGAGGCCGTCGAGGCATGGCGGACGGGACACGGGAAGCTCGAGTCCTACCCCGTCGTGGATTGGCTGGGAGCGGAGCGGGCGGTGCGGGACGACGGTGCCCTCCTCGTGGACGTGCGCAACCGGACCGAGTGGAACGAGGGACACGTTCCGGGGGCGCACCACATCCATCTCGGATACCTGCGCGGCCGCATCGACGAACTCCCCCGCGACCGGCCCCTCCTGCTCTATTGCCGGTCGGGAAACCGCTCGGGAATCGGCGTGAGCGTGCTTCGGGCCGAGGGCTTCCGTGACGTCGCCAACGTCGAAGGGGGGATCGAGGAGCGGCGCAGTGCGGGATTGCCCGTGGATTGAGCGGAGCGTCTCTCGCGTCCGCGGGGGGCGGGCGCCTACATTGGAAAGCCTCCCGATCCGGCCAACGCCACCCTCTGCGGAGAACCATGGAATCGTCGGACCCCAGGAAGCTCACCGGCATGGCCCGCATGGTCGACGCGCTCTTCTCTGAGCCGCCGCCGGCTTCGGCCGTGAGCGAAGTGATGGTGTGGGAAGCGGTGGAGGACGAGTCGCCCGCCGGCCCCCAGGCCTCGGCGGCCGACCCGGAGGCGCTCCGCTCCGCCGTGACCGCCTTCCTCGAATCCGATCGGCTGCAGCGGAGGGGGAAGGGACGCGCGGTGCGAACGGAGGCGGCGGCCCTGCGCGAGGCCAACGCGCTCGACGTGCTCGCGGAGTCCGTGGAGCGCCTCGCGCGCGAGGCGGGAGACCCGCCGGACGAGGCCGCCGTCGCCATGGCCCGAGCGCTCCTCACCCCCGGAGTCGGAGAGCGCCTGGCGGCGCGGCTGGGAGAAGATCGTGACGAGGCGCGGCGTGCGGATCTCCTGACGATCGCACGGCGTCTCGGCGGGGACATGATCCAGTCGATCTCCGAGGCCCTGTCCTCCACGGAGGACCGCTTTACTCGCCGCTCCCTCCTGGACGCCATGGTGGCCCTGGGGGACCATGCGCTGCCGGTGGTCCAGCGGATGCTGGAGGACGGTCGGTGGTTCGTGGTGCGCAACGGCGTGGCGATCCTGGGGGAGATTGGTGGCGAGCGCGCGGTGGAGCTGGTCGTCTCGACCCTGGCCCACGGGGATGCCCGCGTACGGCGCGAAGCGGTCCTCGCGCTGGCGAAGGTGGGTGGGGAGGACGCCGGCATGCTCGTCTACGGGATGATCGAGGACCCCGACCCCGAGGTCCGGCTGGCCGCCGCGATGGCGGCGGGCGAGCTGAAGGTCGAGCGGGCGCTCAAGCCTCTGCTCGCGCTCCTGGAGGAGGAGACGGAGCCCGACGTGATCGTCGGCGTGCTGCACGCCCTCGGGCAGCTCGGTGACCCGAGCGCGGTGAACGCCGTCGAGAAACGAGCGGTGACGTCGTTCTTCTCCCGGCGCCCCACCGCGATCCGGATCGCGGCCTACCGAGCCCTCTACAGCATCCGCACCCCGCGCGCCAAGAGTCTCCTGGTGCAGGCCGCCATCGACAAGGACCCGGAGGTGAAGGCGCTCGCGCGCGAGCTCCTGGGGATGCGCTAGACGACGCCCAGGAGTCGGGAGAGGGCGCGCACGAAGCGCACGCTCTCCCGGGCCCCGCCCCAGAGGCCCGGGAACGGATCCCGGGAGGAGTGCCCGAACAGCGGCGTCACCATCGAGCGACACTCCGCGGCGGCGGGGAGCATGCTCTCCAGGCGGTACATCTCCGTGAAGGGGATCAGGTGGTCGCGCAGGCCGTGGAGGAGGTGGACCGGTCCGGGCGTCTCACGCAGGAGGGGTCCCGGCTCGACCGCGGGGTCGACGCGGCGGGCGGCGGCCGCGAGCTCGTGCCCCATCGCCAGGACTTCGACGCCGACGTCGCTCTCCCAGCCGTGCTCGGATGGCGGAGCGAACAGGTCGAAGACCTCGCGATGACGCCCGGGGCCGAAGCGCGCCCGGATCTCCTCCTTGACCGGATCGAGGCGCCCGTCCCACGACATCACCCCGAGGTCCCCCGCCAGCGCCGCCAGCCTCCGAAGCCCCCCCGCCACGTCGTGCGCGTCCTCCATCCCGGGCACCGCGGTCAGGTAGTTGGCAGCGACGATCCAGCGACCGTAGGGGTCCGGGCGGAGGTGGTGGGTGCGTCCCTCCCATTCGTGCTCGCCCGTGAGCTGGAAGAGGATGGTCCGCTCGAGGTCGCAATACCCGCCGAACCCGACCACGCCGGCCAGCCGGCCCCGGACGTCGGGGTGCGCCGACGCGGCGAGCGCCTGGGGAGAGCCGAAGGAGAAGCCCACCAGCCCGAGACGCTTCGGGTCGACACGCTCGTGCCGCTCGAGGGCATGAACGGATGAGAGGACCGTGGGCAGCGTGAGCCCCGGGGCCAGGTCCAGCTCGCGCCATTCGGGCACCTCTGGGACCAGGACCGCCGAGCCGGCGGCCGCGAGGGCACGCGTGAACCGGACGAGCTGGGCGTGCTCCCTGCCGGGCCGGGTGATTCCGTGCAGGACCACCCAGGCGGGGAGGGGGCGGCCGCCCTCCCGCGGCATGAGGAGCGTGGCGGGCACCTCGGTACCATCACGGTCGAGCACCAGCTCCCCGGAGACGAGGTCGTCCCGTCCGGCGAGCCACGATCGGATGTAGTGGAAGGTGCGGAGCGGAGCGGCGGGCATGGGACGGAAAATCTACCGGCGCGCGGACGGAGGGCGCCAGTCGCGGCCCCCATCGCCCGCGGTCCCGGCATCGCAGCGTTCACGGGCCGAGCCGGTTTCGAAGCCGGAGCGCCCCGCGTCCGACGCCGATCTACCCGCGCTTGCGCCCCCCACCCGCGTCCCGGCATGATCGGGCGGGCCCGGGGCACGGGCCCACCGTCTCGACTCACTCCTCCCGAGGAGCACCCCGATGCGCACCGCCTTCCTCCTGGCCTTCACCGCCGCCGTGGCCACCCAGCCCCTGGCCGCACAGGCCGCACCGAGGATCGCCCACCAGCCCAGCAGTAGCCGCCCCTACAGCGCGGCCGTCCAGGTGGGCGACACGTACTGGTTCTCCGGGAAGATCGGGGCCACCGCGGAGACGCGCGCGATGACGGAGGGGCGGGTGGCCGCCGAGACGCGCAACGTCATGGAGCAGTTCAAGGCGCTCTTCGCGGAGCTCGGGCTCGACTTCGGGGACGTGGTGAAGGGGACGATCTTCCTGGCCGACATCGACGGCTACGCCGAGATGAACGAGGTGTACGGGGCGTACTTCCCGAGCGACCCCCCCGCGCGGGAGGCCCTGGCAGTGAAGGACCTGGTGGGTGGCGCCGCGATCGAGATCTCCTTCATCGCCGTCAAGCGCTGACGAGCCCCGGGCCACGGCCATGAAGCGACTGGACCGACGCGGGTTCCTCACCCTCCTGGGGGGTGGTGCGCTCGCGTGGCCGCGGGCGGTGCAGGCGCTCGCGCGCGAGCTCGAGGGGGGAGGGGACGCGGACGACGAGGCCTTCTGGTCCATCGTGCGCTCGCAGTTCCTCATCCCTCCCGATCGCATCTACCTGAACAACGGCACGCTCGGCCCCTCTCCCCTCGTGGTCGTCGAGGCGGTGGCCGAGCACACGCGCCGGGTGGCCGCGACGTATCCGCCGGGCGTGGCGTGGGACGACGTGAAGGCGTCGATGGCGGCGCTGGTGGGGGGCGACGCCGACGGATTCGTGTTCCCGCGCAACACGACCGAGGCGATGAGCTTCGTGGCCAACGGGCTCGACGTGGGCCAGGGCGACGAGGTCGTCACCACGGATCACGAGCACATCGGCGGCCTGGAGCCTTGGCGCCTCGTGACCACACGCCGCGGTGCGACGCTGGTCGTCGCGCGCCTGCCGGTCCCCGCTCCCTCGGCCGGGTCCCTCCTCGAGGCCGTGTGGTCGCGGGTCGGCCCCGCCACCCGCGTCGTGAGCGTGAGCCACGTCACCTTCACCAACGGTACCGTTCTGCCCGTCGCCGCGCTGGCGGCTCGCTGTGCCGAGCGCGGGATCACGCTGGTGGTGGATGGCGCCCACCCACCGGGGATGATGCGCCTCGACGTCGCGGCGCTCGGCCCCGACTTCTACGCGAGCTCTCCGCACAAGTGGCTGCTCGCTCCTCAGGGCACGGGCCTCCTCTGGCTGGCGCCGAAGTGGCGGCGCACGCTCTGGCCCACGCTCGCCTCGGGCGGGTGGGACGACCTGTCGCTCGGCGCGCAGCGCTTCAACCACCTGGGCACCTTCGACGAGTCCCGACTGGCCGGTCTGCTGGCCTCCGCCGAGTTCCTGCAGGCCATCGGGATGGACCGCGTCGAGGCTCGGGTGCGCCTCCTGCGAGCGCGGCTGCAGGAGGGCCTGGGCCGGATCCCGGGCGTCACGGTGACGACGCCGTCGGAGGAGACGCTGCGGGCGGGCATGGTCTCCTTCTGGATGGAGGGGGTGGCGTCGCTCGACCTGCAGGCGTGGCTGGCGACCACGGCCAAGGTGCGGACGCGCGTCGTGTCCGAGTACGACTTCGGGTGGATGCGCCTGTCGACGCACGTGTACAACCGCCCCGCCGAGGTGGACCGCGTCCTGGAGCTCCTGGATACGGCCGCCCGCCGTGGTGTCCCCGCTCGTGGCGGGCCCGACTGAGGCGGAACCCCGCCGCGCGCCGCGGATACTACCCCCGACCCCGCCTTCCCCCAGGGAAGCTCCGCACAGGTGGGCGAACCCGGAATCGAGCGCATGGACGAACCACGTCCCCCCTACCGAGCCGCGGCGCTGGTCGGCCTGGCGGCCTTCGCCCTCTACGTCGTCACGTTGGCGCCGACGACGGCGTTCTGGGACACGAGCGAGTACATCGCGACCGCGCACATCCTGGGCATTCCTCACCCGCCCGGGAATCCGCTGTTCGTGCTGCTCGCGCACAGCTGGAGCTGGCTGCTGTCGCCGCTCGGCCTCTCCGTGGCGGTGCGCATCAACCTCTTCGCCGCGGCCACGAGTGCGGGGGCGAGCGCATTCCTCTTCCTGGTGGCCCATCGCATCCTGCGCCCCGTGCTCGGCGACGGGTGGCGGGCGGTGGCCGGAGCCGCGGCGGCGACGCTGGCCGGCGCGACGGCCTACACCGTCTGGAACCAGTCGAACGTCAACGAGAAGGTGTACACGCTCAGCGTCCTGATCATCGCCGCGGTAAGCTGGCTCGCGGTGCGCTGGCGGGAACGCTGGAGGGAGCCGGGGAGCGAGCGCCTGCTGCTGTGGGCGCTGTTCCTCATGGTGATCGGCAGCACGAATCATCTGATGTCCGTGCTGCCGCTGCCCGCTGTGGGCGTCCTGGTCCTCCTCACGGCGCCGCTCACCGTTCTGCGGGCGCGCTTTCTGGTGCGTGCGCTCCCGCTCGTGATCGTCGGGCTGTCGGTGTACTTCTTCCTCCCGGTGCGCGCGGCGCAGCATCCGGTCATCAACGAAGGCGGCGCGACGTGTGACAGCTTCACCGGCGCGGCCGTCGCGATCTACACGAACGGCAAGGCGGGCTGTCGGGCGCTGGCGGACAACCTCACGCGCAAGCAGTACCAGAAGCCGCCGGTCACGAACCGCCAGGCTCCCTTCGCCGCTCAGCTGAAGAACTACTGGCAGTATTTCGACTGGCAGTGGTCCCGCGGCCTGGCCGCGACCGAGCAACCGTCGTCTCCGCGCACCCCGTTCTCGCTCCTCTTCCTCGCGCTGGGGCTTCTCGGGCTGTGGGCGGCGTGGCGATCCGACCGGCCGACGTTCGGTTACCTGGTCACGCTCATGCTCACGCTCACGCTCGGGCTCGTCTACTACCTCAACTTCAAGTACGGCTACTCGCTCGCTCCGGGGATCCCGGGCGGTTCGAGCACGCACGAGGTCCGCGAGCGCGACTACTTCTTCGTCGCGAGCTTCCTCCTCTGGGGCGTCCTGTCCGGCGTCGGACTCGCCTGGGCGTGGGCCGCCGTCGCGTCGGCGCTCGACCACGCGCGTCGCTGGGCCTTCACGGCCCCGGTCCTCGTGGTCGCGTGCTTCCCGCTCGTGCTGAACTGGAACTGGGCGAGCAGGGCCGGCGACTATGCCGCGCACGACTGGGCGTACGACCTGCTCATGAGCGTGGAGCCCTACGCGGTCCTGTTCACCAACGGGGACAACGACACCTTCCCGTTGTGGTACATGCAGGAGGTCGAAGGCGTCCGGCAGGACGTGACCGTCGTGGTGGGACAGTACCTTCAGACTGAGTGGTATCCCAAGCAGCTCAGGAACCTCACCTCGCCGGACCGGCAGCGGCCGTTCCGTGCGCCGGAGCTCGAGGGGATCTACGCGGCTCCGGCCGCGCCGCCGGGGGACGCGGTGACGACGCTCACCGACGAGCAGATGGACGCCATCGGCGCCGCGCGCCTCAACCAGGACGTCACCGTGCCGTTCCCGGGCATCGCGGTGACGTACCCGTCGGGGATGGTCCTGAGCCGCGACGCGCAGCTCGCGCTCGCGTTCATCCACGACTCCATCGACGAGCGCCCCATCTACTTCGCGGCGTCCGGCGGGCTCATGAGCGACCTGGGGATGGATCCGTGGGGCGTGCGCCACGGCCTCGCGGTCAAGCTGCAGCTGCGCGACCTGAAGGCCGATCAGCCGGAAGGGGTGTCGCAGGGCTCGCCCGCGTACGGTGGGGAGTTCTTCGACATGCCGTCCTCGCTGAAGCTCTACCAGGACGTCTATCGGTTCCGCAGCCTCCGGGACCGCGCCATCTGGGCGGACCGGTCCACGCTCAACATCCCCTGGTACTACTACGTCCTCGCGATGCAGATGTCCGACGTGGCGCGCGTGGCGGACGCGGGCACCGAGGTCGTGAGCCGCTTCCAGCAGGACGCGCTGGCGTTCCAGGTCGTGGCCAACGGCGGGTCGCGGGGCGCCCCGGGCGAGGTTGCGGGCGACACGCCCGGCACGTAGCGCCGGCAGGCGCGCGCGTCCCGGACAGCCGGCCGGCGCCGTGCCGACGCGGGGGGCGCCCGGAGGCGGCCCCCCGCTGAAGGACGACCCGGGCGGACTCTCTCGGTTACTCTTCCCCTCCGCCGGCCGCCTTCTTCGTGGTGATGCGGATGATGCTTCCTGCGGGACCACCCTTGACGACGTCGATACGGGCGATGGTGGTCGGATCCAGCGTCGAGACGTCACCCTCGAACAACGTTCCGTCCAGATAGACGGACGCATCGGCCGGGAGCGCCTTCGCGGACGTCGCCCCTCCAGGCGTGCTGCGGCGGAGAACGCCTGCAGGCGTCGTGTCCGCGCGGATCGTATCGGCGCGCATCGTATCGACGCGGATGGTGTCCCCGCTCGCGGCCTTCGTGAACACCTGGATCACGCCGTCCTTCGCGTCCGGCCCGAAGAGCCGGATGGCCGCCTCGCCCTTCACCACGTCGATCCGGTCGATGTCGGCGGGGTCGAGCCCGGCGGGTACGCCGCCGGGAATCCGCTCGCCGTCCACGAACACCATCGGCTGTGGCCCGGCCGCGTCCGTGACGATCGCATGGACGGTGCCGGCCGGGGGCGTCGGCGAGCCCGCCCGGGCATCCGGGTCCCCGCCGATCGGTCGCACCCCGGTGGGCGACGGGGCCTCGCACGCCCCGAAGACGAGCAGCGCGGCGGCGGCGGTGGCCAGGATGGTTCCGACGGGGCCCCTCGGTCTCGTACCTCGGACGATCATGCTGAGTCTCCTTTCCAGAAGGGATCGGGAAGCCGAGAGAGCGGCCACTGAGAAGGGAAGGCCGGGGGTGTGGGTGCCCAGGGCGAAGAGCAGGGCGCCGTAGGCGGCCGGGGGCGTGCCCCGGTGCAGGACGCGGGCGTCGCAATCGAGCTCCACGGCCGCCCGCAGTCTACGCAGCTGCCACCACAGCGCCGCGTTCCACGGTGCCAGCACCACGGCGAGCGTGCCCGCGAGGAGGAGGAGCCCGTCTCCCGCGCGCCGGTGCTCCTCTTCGTGGAGGAGGACGAGGCGGAGGCGGTCGGCCTCGAGGCCGAGCGTCCAGCGCGGGAGCACCACGCGGGGCGAGCGGATTCCGAGGAGGGCGGGGCCGAAGCCGTCGGAGAGGAGCACCTCGTCCTCACCCAGCAGGGCCGTCGGCCAGCGGCGTGCGCGTTTCGACAGACGGAAGAGGCCGCCGGCCAGCGCGACGGCGAGGGCCGTGCTCGCCAGGAGCCACGTGCCGAGGAGCCACGGCCCCGCCGCCTCGAGCCGGCTCGCCAGTGTCGGGAGCGCTTCGGCCCCCCGGGTCATCAGCGTCAGAGAGAGCAGGGAGGCCGCGCCGCCCGGCGCTGGGGCGTCGCCCGACTGGAGCCGGGTGAGGAGGAACGTCGACAGGGGGACCAGGAGGGAGAGCACGAGCGCCGCGCTCCACGCGAGGCGCGCGGGCCGGCGCCGTCCGCGCAGGATCGGCTCGGTCAGCCATGCCGCGGTCCCGAGGAGTCCGCTCACGGCGATGGCGTGGGCCATCCACCCGGCGATCAACGTCCTTCCTCCCCCTCCGCAGCAGCAGCCTCGTCCAGGAGCGCCTTGAGACGCTTCACCTCGTCGGGGCGCAGCGGACGGTCGGAGACGAGACGCGCCATCGCCATCTCCGCGGAGCCCTGGAAGATCTTGTCGACGATGCGCCGGAGGGCGTCGCCTCCCGCTTCCTCCGGCTCCACCACCGGGAAGTAGCGATACGCGCGGCCCTCGGCCTCGTGGCGAACCAGTCCCTTCTCCTCAAGGATCTGGAGCATCTTCAGGACGCTCGTATAGCCCAGGTCGGTCGACAGGGCCTCCCGGACCTCGGCCACCGTGCCCGATTCGGCGCGCCACAGCACGCTCATGATGTCGAGCTCGCGTTCGGTGAAGGCCGTCTCGCCTCCCATGCGCCATCTCCGCGGTGCGGCTCCTCGAGACGCGTGCGGTGCGGCGCCACGGTCTCGGGGAAGCCATGATTACGAAGGACTTCGTAGATAATAGGGGCCCGGGTCGTGCTTGTCCACGGTCCGATGGAACCACGGCGGAGGGGCGGGGGTGCAACGGACCATGAACCTGCCCGAGCTCTCCCGAGCGGAGCTGCACCGCTACGCCCGTCACCTCGTCCTGCCGGACGTGGGGATGGAGGGCCAGCGGCGCCTGAAGGAAGCCCGCGTCGTGTGCGTCGGAGCCGGCGGGCTGGGTTCCCCCCTGGCGCTCTACCTCGCGGCCGCCGGCGTGGGTACCCTCGGGCTCGTAGACCACGACGTCGTGGACGCCACCAACCTGCAGCGCCAGATCCTGCACGGCACGCGCGACGTGGGCCGCAGCAAGCTCGACAGCGCGGTGGACCGCCTGGCGGACGTGAACCCGCACGTCGAGGTCGTGCGCCACGAGACCCGCCTCACCAGCGCGAACGCCCTGGACGTCCTGGCCGACTACGACGTGGTCGTCGACGGCACCGACAACTTCCCCACCCGCTATCTGGTGAACGACGCCTGCGTCCTGCTGGGCAAGCCGAACGTGTACGGCTCGATCTTCCGGTGGGAGGGGCAGGTCTCGGTGTTCGCGACCAAGGGAGGGCCCTGCTACCGGTGTCTCTTCCGCGAGCCGCCGCCGCCCGGGCTCGTCCCGAACTGCGCCGAAGGGGGCGTGCTCGGCGTGCTTCCGGGAATCATCGGCTCGCTGCAGGCCATGGAGACCATCAAGCTTCTCCTGGGCGTCGGCGAGAGCCTGGCCGGACGGCTGCTGATCTTCGACGCCCTGGAGATGTCGTGGCGGGAGGTGCGGCTGCGCCACAACCCGGACTGCCCGGTGTGCGGCGACGCGCCGACCCAACGGGAACTCATCGACTACGAGCTCTTCTGCGGTGTCGCCCCCGACGGCTCGCCGCTTCCTACGGAGCCGGCCACGGTGCCGGAGCTCGACGCAGCCGAGTTGGCGGCGCGGCTCTCCTCGGAGGTGCCGCCCTTCCTGCTGGACGTACGTGAGCCGTGGGAGTGGCAGGTGAGCAACCTGGAGAGCCGCGGCGCCGTGCTCATTCCCCTCGGCGCCCTCGACGAGCGGCTGACGGAGGTCCCCCGGGACCGTCCCGTGGTCGTCTACTGCAGGAGTGGCCAGCGGAGCCTGGACGCCGCCGAGCGGCTGAGCCGCGCCGGGGCGGCGGAGGTCTACAACCTGCGGGGCGGGATCCTGGCGTGGGCTCGCGACGTCGAGCCCGGGCTGGCGGTGGTGTGACGGCGTGAGAGGCCCGCGCGTGGTCATCGCCGGGGCAGGCTTCGGGGGCCTGTGGACCGCCCGCGCGTTGGCGGGGGAGGCCGCGGACGTCGTGCTGGTGGACCGCAACAACTACCACACCTTCTTCCCCCTCCTCTACCAGGTGGCGGCCGCCGAGCTCGTGCCCACCGACATCGCCTATCCGGTGCGCGCGATCTTCCGCAAGGCGGACAACGTCGAGGTCCGCATGTCGGAGGTGACCGGGCTGGACATCGCGGGGCGGCGCCTGGAGACGAGCTCCGGCCCCCTCCCGTACGACATCCTCGTGCTCGCGATGGGGAGCGTGTCCCACTACTTCGGCGTGGAGGGGGCCCAGGACCACGCGTTTCCCCTGCGCTGGATGGACGACGCCATCCCCCTGCGCCACCACGTGCTCACCTGCTTCGAGGCCGCCACCTCCACGGACGATCCGGAACGGCGCCGGCGCCTGCTCACGTTCACGGTGGTGGGTGGTGGACCGACGGGCGTCGAGTTCTCGGGTGCCCTCGCCGAGCTGATCCACGGCCCGCTGAAGCGTGACTACCCGGGCCTGCGGGCGGAGGAGATCTCCGTGGAGCTGCTCGAGGCGACGGACCGGCTCCTGGGCGGGATGCCCGAGGCGCTGGGCACGTACGCCGTCGACCGGCTGGCGCGGCGGCGCGTACGGGTGCGTACCGGCGTGCGCGTCGAGGCCGTGCGTTCCGACGCCGTGGTGCTGACGGGAGGGGAGCGCATTCCCACGGAGACCGTCGTGTGGACCGCGGGCGTCCAGGGTGATCCGGCCGTGGCGTCGTGGGGCCTCCCGGTCGCCCGCGGGGGACGGGTTCCGGTGAATGAGCACCTCCAGGTGGAGGGCCACCCGGAGATCCACGTCATCGGAGACCTGGCCTACCGCGAGGACACCGAGGGCCGACCCCTTCCGCAGGTGGCCCAGGTCGCCATCCAGCAGGGGCGGTCGGTCGGATCGAACATCGCGCGCAGGCTGCGCGACATGCCGCCCAAGCCGTTCCGCTACGTCGACCCCGGCGTGCTCGCGGTCATCGGGCGCAACGCCGCCGTCGCACACGTCTTCGGTCGGGCCTTCAAGGGCCTGGTGGCGTGGCTCCTCTGGCTGGGGATCCACATCACGTGGCTCATCGGCTTCCGCAACCGCGCGCTGGTGCTCGTGAACTGGGCGTGGAACTACATCACCTTCCGGCGAGCCGTCCGCCTCATCCTGCTGGAGGGGCGAATGCTCCAGCAGCCTCCCACGCTCGGTCAAGCAGCGTCCGCGTCCGCAGGTACACGCCCGGAACCTCGGACTCGCGCGGGCCGGCCACGTTGAGGTCGAGGACGGCGTCGCCGCGATCCACCACCGCCGCAGCCAGCCACGCCCCGAGCGTGTTCGCCGCCGCCGGGTCCGAGAGGTCCACCACGAGCAGGGGGCGGGCCTCTTCCTCCGCACACGCGAGCGTGAGCCCCGAGCCGGGCGAGGACGCGGTCGTCCCGTCCGGCGTCACGACCACGGTCGCGTCGCCGTCGCGCACGTTCCAGGCCGTGCGCTCCGCCGGGTCGGCCGACGGGGTGGCGACGAGGGCGGGGTAGCGCTCGAGCAGACCTGGCGGCGTCGTAAGGTCCTCGGCCCAGCCGCCGGCCGGGCACCAGCCGGTGTAGGGGATCCCCCGCGCGAGGGCGAAGTCGAGGGCGGCGCGATCAGCGCCGGACTGGCCTCCGCAGCGGATGCGGACCCGCCTCAGAACGCGGCCAGCTCCACGATCGCTTTCAGCACGTCGGGCGTCTGCGGCAGGATGGCCTCCTCGAGCTGCGGCGCGTACGCGACCCACGTGTCCTCCGACGCGACCCGGCGCACCGGACCGTCCAGCCACGCGAACAGCTCGTCCGCGATGCGCGCGGCGATCTCCGACCCGATGCCCCACGACAGGGAGTCCTCGTGGACGACCACGACCTTCCCGGTCTTGCGCACCGACTCGGCGATGCGCTCCATGTCGAACGGCTGCAGCGTGCGCAGGTCGATCACCTCCGCCTCGATGCCGTGCTGCTCGGCGGCGATCTTGGCGGCGTCGAGGCTCCGCTTCACCAGCGCCCCGCAGGTCACGACGGTCAGGTCTGTGCCCTCGCGGACGACCTTGGCCTTCCCGAAGGGGATCATGAAGTCGGGCCCGGGGTTGCGGCCCTTGTTGTAGACCTGGCGGTAGAGGTGCTTGTGCTCGAGGAAGAGCACCGGGTCCTCGGAGCGGATCGCCGTGCGCAGGAGGCCGTTGGCGTCCTCGGCCGTGGCGGGCAGCACGACGCGGAGGCCGGGGGTGTGCGCGAAGATCGAGGCGCCCGTCTGCGAGTGGTAGATGGCTCCGCCCTTCAGGTACCCGCCGTACGTGGTCCGCACGACCACGGGCGCGGTGAAGGTACCGTTCGAGCGATACCGCATGGTGGCCAGCTCGTTGCGCAGCTGCATCATGGCGGTCCAGATGTAGTCGAAGAACTGGATCTCGACCACCGGCTTCAGCCCCCGAGTGGCGAGGCCGATCGCACGCCCGACGATGTTGGCCTCCGCGAGGGGCGAGTTGTAGACGCGGTGCGAGCCGAAGCGGCCCTGGAGCCCGTGGGTCACCTTGAAGACGCCGCCCTTGCCCTTCACCTCGCCGAGGACCTCCTCACGCGAGGCGTCGGCCACGTCCTCGCCGAACACGACGATGCGCGGGTCGCGCTCCATCTCGTCGCGCAGGCAGGCGTTGAGCAGGTCCACCATCGTGAGCAGGCGGTCTTCGCGGTAGGCCGGCCGGTCCTCCGTGTCGAAGTCGGAGGACGTGGGGTCCACGTCCTCCGAGTAGAGGTGCCTCATCTCGCTGCCCACGGCGGGCTGCGGGTGCTCCAGCGCCTCGTCGGCCGCGCGGGACACCTCGTCGAGCACCTCGGCCTCGAGGGCGTCGAGCTCCGCCTCGGAAGCGATGCCGCGCTGCAGGATCAGGGAGCGGGCCAGCTTGAGCGGATCGCGGCGGTCCTGCTCTTGACGCTCGGTCTCCGTGCGGTACATCCGCTCGTCGTCCGACATCGAGTGCGAGTAGGGCCGAACGCAATGCGCGTGGATGAAGGCGGGTCCCCTCCGCTCCCGGGCGTACCGGACCGCCTCTCCGGCGGCGCGGTACGTGTCGACCAGGTCCGTGCCGTCGCACTCCACCACGTGCAGGTCCGGGAAGCCGGACACCAGGCGCGAGATGCTGCCTCCGGCGGTCTGCACCTCGACGGGCACGGAGATGGCGTAGCCGTTGTCCTCCACCACGTAGACGACCGGAAGCTTCAGGTTGCACGCCGTGTTCAGGCTCTCCCAGAACTCGCCCTCCGACGTGGTGCCGTCCCCACTCGTGACCACGACGATCTCGTCGTCCTGGAACCGCTCGATCAGCCCGCGCAGATCCGGGTTCTGCGTGATGCGCAGCCCCGCCTCGGCGGCGCCCACCGCCTGCAGGAACTGCGTCCCCGTCGGCGAGGAGACGCTCACGATGTTGTAGCGCACGTCGCCGAAGTGGGCCGGCATCTGCCGCCCGCCCGAGGCGGGGTCGTCCTCGGCCGCCACGGCCTGGAGCAGATGGTCCAGCGGGGTCTGGCCCAGTGCCAGCGTGAAGGCGCGATCCCGGTAGTAGAAGTAGAACCAGTCGTGGGCAGCGACGCAGTGCTCCGCGACGGCGGCGCCGATGGCCTCGTGGCCGGCGCCGGAGATCTGGAAGAAGATCTTGTTCTGGCGCTTCAGGCTCTGCTCCCGGTCGTCGATGCGCCGGGAGGTGACCATCGTGCGGTAAAGGCGCAGGATCTGCTCGGGGGTGAGCCCGGCGAGGTCCTTCGTTTCCGTAACGTCCCTTTCTGTCGTCGCCATCGAGCCTCGGGCAGGAATGATCGCACAAACTTCAAAGATAGTCGCCGCAGGGCGTGGGTCTACAACGACGCTGCCTCCGTCAGCTGCTCCGTGAGCGCCTCGGGCGTCGTGACGGGCGCCCTGCACGCATAGCCACGGCAGACCCACGCCGTCGCTCTTCCGTCTTTCGCTCCCCGGCCCTGGAGCACCGGAATCCCCCCCTCGGGATCCTCAGGCGCACGGCCGACCACGGTCCGGTTCCTGTGGAACGGCGCCAGCGCCGCCCGCACGAGGGCGTGGGTGGACGCGTCTTCGAGGTCGCCGACCACGGCGACCTCGACCGGCTCCGCGGCGGCACGGTCCACCGTGGCGATCAACCGCCCGAAGGCGGTCGGGAAGCGGACCATGTTCTCGGCCTCCCGGGTCATCGCCCGCCGCGCCACCTCCTCGAAGCTCGCCTCCCCGAAGAGGTGTCCGGCCCGGAGGAGCAACTCCACCGCCAGGGAGTTGCCCGAAGGCGTGGCGTTGTCCATGGGGTCCCGAGGCCGCATGAACAGCCGCTCCCCGTCCCGGGCGGAGCTGTCGTGGAAGAGGCCCGCACCCTCCTCCCAGAACTGGCGCAGCGTCTCCTCGCAGCACCACCGGGCCTCGTCCAGCCAGCGCCGATCCAGCGTGGCCTCGTGGAGCGACAGGAGAGCGTTGCCCAGCGCGGCGTGATCCTCCAGGAAGGCCGGGACCCCCGCCTTCCCGTCCTTCCACGTGTGGTGAAGGGTTCCGTCGCGCCGGGCTTCGGCCAGGACGAAGTCCGCGCCGACCGCCGCCGCGTCTACGTAGTCGGCACGTCCGAGGGTGCCGCCGGCCTCGGCCAGGGCACGCAGCGCCATGCCGTTCCACCCGACGAGCACCTTCTCGTCGCGCCGGGGCGGCACCCGCTCCATGCGGAGCCCGAGCAGGGTGTCACGGGCGCGGGTCAGGACGGGTCGCAGGTCGTTCACCCCGATCCCCCCGGCGCGCGCTACCGTCTCCAGGTCGTGCGGCAGCCACAGGATGTTGCGCCCCTCGAAATTGCCCCCGGGCGTGACATCGTAGCAGCGCATGAACGGGCGGGCCTCCTCGTCCGGTAGCGCCGCCAGCACCTGGCCCGCCGTCCACAGGTAGTAGCGCCCCTCCTCCCCCTCCGAGTCGGCATCCCTCGCCGCGTAGAAGCCGCCGCGGGGGTCACGCAAGTCCGCGAGGACGTAGTCCAGCGTGTGCTCTGCGACCTCCCGCAGGTCCACGGCGCCCGTCAGGCGATAGGCGTCGAGGTAGACGCGCGCCAGGAGCGCGTTGTCGTACAGCATCTTCTCGAAGTGCGGAACGAGCCAGCGAGCGTCGACTGCGTAGCGGTGGAAGCCGCCTCCCAGGTGATCGCGGATGCCGCCGGACGCCATGCGGCGCAGGGTGTGCAACGCCATGTCGAGGGGCTCGGGGTCCCCGGTGCGGGCGTGCTGGCGCAACAGCACCTCGAGGGTGACGGGCTGGGGGAACTTGGGTGCGCCCCCGAAGCCGCCCCAGGTGGGGTCGTACTGGCGGGCCATCAGCCGAACCGCGACGTCCAGCAGCTCCTCACCGGGCACGGCCGCCGCGTCGCCGGCTCCCCCGGCCTCCTGGGCCCTGCGCAACGCGGACAGCAGCTGCGCCGCACCCTTGCGGACGCCCTCGGGCTGCTCGTCCCAGGCCCGTGCGGTCGCGTCCAGCACCTGCCGGAACGACGGCATCCCCTGACGGGGAGCCGGGGGAAAGTAGGTGCCCCCGTAGAACGGCTCGCCGGTGGGCGTGAGGAACACGGTGAGCGGCCAGCCGCCCTGACCCGTCATCGCCTGGACCGCGCGCATGTAGACCTGGTCGATGTCGGGGCGCTCCTCCCGATCCACCTTCACGCTCACGAACGAGCGGTTCATCACGTCGGCCACCGCGGGGTCCACGAACGACTCCCGCTCCATGACGTGGCACCAGTGACAGGAGGAGTACCCGATGGAGAGCAGGATGGGCCGGTCCAGCTCGCGTGCCCGCTCCAACGCCTCGGGTCCCCAGGGATACCAGTCCACGGGGTTGTCGGCGTGCTGGAGCAGGTAGGGGCTGCTCTGCCCGGCGAGTCGGTTCGGCATGGGGGATCACACCCTGCGCCGGGGCGGTGGTTCCGTGCGCATGGGGGCGCATCGCGGCTGGGCCGGCGAAAAACACATGTTTCACCGAGGGTCACTGGATCGTTGTACCTCGGCGAAGCGTGGTCTAGATTCGAAGAACCCACCCCGGGAGAAGACGTTGTCGGTGTACCTGAGCATGGCGGGGCTCGCTCTCAGGCATCCCCGCGCGATTCCGCACCTCGTGCGGGCGGCATGGGCTTTCCGGGCCCGACGCTGGTATCGGCGCCCGCCATTCCTCCCGTTGCCGCCGGCCTCGTACATGCGGTGGCGGCTGGATACCGCGTACGGGGACCCGGAGGCGACGCCTCCGTCGGAGGATCTCGAGCGGTATCTGGCCTGGGGTACGGAGATGAGGCGCGCGATGAGGAGGGCTCGTGCGTAAGGTCATCCTCCTGGCCATGCTCTGGGTGGCGGTCACCCTCTACTTTCCGGACTCCAGGCAGTGGCTGTTGGGCATCGTCCGTCCGGTCTGGTCACCCGTGGTCCGGTGGAACGCGAAGGAGGAAATGAAGCAGGTGGGGAAGGACTTGGTCGCCAACGAGGCCCTCACGGGCAAGCTGCCCGAAGGCCGGGGCTGGCTGGAATGGCTGGACTACCGGTACGCCACGGACGAGACCAAGCAGGACCCGTGGGGCTCGACCTACCAGCTCAGGGTCTGGGCCGATTCGGTGGCCGTCATCTCGTACGGACCGGATCGTACCGCGGGTACGGACGACGACCTCCAGGTTTCACAGCCCCGCCAGCGCCCCAAGCGCTGACGCCCCGCCGACGGACGGCGCGACCACGCGCTCCACCGCCCCCCCCGTGTTCCATCTCACCGATCGCCTCCTCGAGCTCCTTCCCGTCTACGGTCCGTGGCTGTTGTGCGCGCTCGCGTTCCTGGAGACGTGCTTCATCACGGGCCTCGTCGTGCCCGCGGGCGTGGCCACGGCGCTGGGGACCGTCCTGGCGCTCGAGGGTGAGCTCCATTTCTTTCCGGTGGTGGGCGCCGTCCTCGCGGGAGGCGCCCTGGGCGACTCCGTGGGGTACTGGGTGGGACGGGCCTCCGGCGAGCGCATCCTCACCGGGGAGGGGAGGTGGGCGCGCCGCCTGCGTAGGCGGGATCCGCTGCTCCAGCGCTGGTTCGGGCGCCATCCCGCATACTCGGTGAGCGCCGCGCGGGTCGTCGCGTTCGTGCGCACGGTTATGCCGCTCGCGGCGGGCATGAGCCGGATCCGCTACGCCCGCTTCGTCGCCTACGACCTGGTCGGACTGACGGCGTGCGTGGGGCTCTACGTCGGGATCGGCGTGCTCGCGCGGGAGAGCTGGGAGGCGGCTACGCGCGCCCTGGGCATCGGCGGGGCGGTGGCCCTCCTCGGCGTGGCGATCACCGCCTGGTGGACCTTGCGCCGTCGCGTCCGTTCGGGAACGGCGCGCCGTGCGCCGCGGGACGTGGAGGAGCCGGAGGACCCCGTATGCTGAGCGTCGCGCTCACCGGCAACGTAGCGGCGGGCAAGTCGGCGGTCGCCGCGGCGTGGGTGGAGGAAGGCGTGCCGGTCGTCAGCGCCGACGAGCTGGCACGCCAGGCGGTCGCCCCCGGTAGCCGGGGCCTGGGTGAGGTGCGCACCGCGTTCGGCGACGGCGTGATCGCCGCCGACGGCACCCTCGATCGGGCGGCGCTTCGCGCCAGGGTCTTCGACGACGACGAGGCACGCCGGCGGCTGGAGGCCATCGTCCACCCGCGCGTCCAGGAGCTCAGGGCGGGGTGGACGAAGGAGCATCGGGAGGCCGGCCACCGGCTGGTCGTGGCGGAGATCCCGCTCCTCTTCGAGGTGGGCCTCGAGGACGCCTTCGACGTGGTCGTGTTGGTCGACGCCCCCGAGGACGTGCGGCTGCGCCGGCTGACCGGACCGCGCGGCCTGTCCGAGGAGGAGGCGCGGCGGATCATGGCCGCCCAGATGGACCCGGCCGAGAAGCGCCGGCGCGCGGACCTCGTAGTCGACAACGCCGGCTCGCTCGACGCGTTGCGTGTCCGGGCCTCGGCGGTGCTGGCCGAGCTGCGGGAGAGGGCGGGGGCCGAGCGGCTCCGGCTCGACCTGCACCTCCACACGGTGGGTTCGTGGGACTGCCTCTCGGATCCCCACGCCGTCCTGGAAAGGGCCGCGGCCCGGGGCGTGGGGCGCATCGCCATCACGGACCACAACCGACTGCACGTGGCGTTGCGCATGGCCGAGGAGTTCCCGGACCGGATCATCCCGGGGGAAGAGGTGAAGACGGCGGAAGGGGTGGACGTGATCGGCCTCTACCTGTCGGACGAGATCCCCAAGGGGACGCCGGCGCGCGAGACGGTGGAGCGCATCCGGGCGCAGGGCGGGATCCCCTACCTTCCCCACCCCTACGCCGAGGGGAAGGGCGGTGGAGGTCGCCTCGCCGAGGAGCTCGCTCCGCTCGTGGACGTCGTCGAGGTGTTCAACGGGCGCCTCCACCCGGGCCGGCTCAACGCACCGGCGGAGGATCTGGCGCGCCGTCACGCCCGTGCCCGCGGCGCCGGCTCGGACGCGCACACGCTCGCGGAGGTGGGTGGGGTCTCGGTCGAGGTTGCCGCACACCGGAACCGGCCGGACGCCTTCCTGCGCGCCCTCGCCGACGGCACCGTGCGGGGTCGTACGACGTCCACGCTGGTCCACCTCGCTTCGACGTGGGCGAAGGTGCGCAAGAAGCTACCCGGGGCACCCCGGCCCCCCGCCCCCCGCTAGCGGCGTCCGCCCGCCATTCCCTACCTTTCGGCAGTGCGGCGTTCCTCCCGCGGCCGCAGTCTCCCGAATTGTCGCTTCAGGGTCAGGAGCCTGTCTTGAGTTACCGCACGCCGGACGCGCGGAAATCGTCGGTACGGGAGGTGCGCGACGCTCTGCTGGCATCCCGGAAGACCGTGCTCACCACGCACCTGAACGCCGACGGCGACGGGGCGGGATGCGAGGCGGCGCTGACGGCCTGGCTGCGGGCCAACGGGACCGAGGCGTGGATCGTGAATCCGACCCCGTTTCCCGACCAGTTCAGGTTCCTGGTGGAGGAGCACTGGATCGTCGACGCGTCTTCGGCGCAGGCGCCGGGAATCTGCGATCAGGCTGACCTGGCGGTGGTCGTCGACACGGGTGAGGTGCAGCGCATCGGGCGCGTCCGCTCCCTGATCCGTGAGCTGAGCACCGTGGTGATCGACCACCATCAGCCGGGCGATCAGCCGATCGGAGGGATCTCGCTGCGTGATCCGCAGGCGTGCGCGACCGGCGAGCTGGTGTTCGACGTGATGGCGGCGGTCGCCGGGGGGCCGTGGCCACGACCCGCGTTGGAAGGCATGTACGTGGCCATCCTGACCGACACCGGATCGTTCCGTTTCACGAACTCGACGCCGAACAGCCACCGTGTGGTCGCCGAGTTGATCGCCCGGGGTGTGGACCCCGAGGAGATGCACGACCGCGTCTACGGCAAGGCGCCCGTGCGGAAGTACCGGCTGCTGCGCCAGGCCCTGGAGACGCTCGAGCTCGACGAGAAGTGGGGGATCGCCTGGATGGAGGTGCCCCAGAAGGCGTTCGTGGAGCTCGGTGCCACACAGGACGACCTCGAGGGTATGGTGGACGTGCCTCGCGGCGTGGAGGGGGCGAACGTGGGCCTGCTGTTCCGTCAGACCGCCACCGGCGAGGTGAAGGTGTCCTTCCGGTCGAACGGACCGGTGGACGTGAACGAGCTGGCGAAGCGCTTCGGCGGCGGCGGACACCTCCGGGCTTCCGGGGCCGTCGTGCCCGGCCCGATGCCCGACGCGGTGCGCGCCGTCGTGCAAGCCACCCGGGATGCGATCACCCGAACCGATTCATGAGGAAGCGCTTTTGACCGAGTCCCACAGCCCGGAGCGTCAGGAGCGGTCAGAGGATCCCGGCGTGCCCGAGGCGCTTCCGAGATCCCTCGTGCACGCCCGAGACCGCCTTGGTGCCGGAGCCGTGGACCGCCTGTGGATCTTTCCGCCGATCCGGCGGGGGAGACGCGAGCGGGGCCTGGTGGCCGTGAGCCTCTTCCTGGAGGGGGAGGAGCGCCGCCGTCTGCTCACGCTGGCGTACGCTGCCGAGCGAACCGGGAAGGGGCTCACGCTGGAGCACGCCTTCCACGAGGAAGGAGAGGCGCCGCCCGAGCTGCTGCCGCGGGTCATGGCCGGCGTGGTCCGCCGCGCCGGGGAGGCATACGGCGAGCCGCGCGAGGTGGACATCGAAGGGTCCGAGGACCGCTTCGCCGCCCTGGTGGACGAGTTCGACCCGCGGCTCCTGGTCGGGGACCGGCCGTGAGCGGGCAGGGGCCCATGCGGCCCTTCATCCAGCTCTTCGGCCGCTACCTCCGCGAGCGGGGGCTGCCGGTGACCCACCAACGCGAGGCCGTCGCCGACGTCGTGTTCACGTCGGGCGAGCACCTCTCGGTGGACGACATCGAACGACGGCTCCGCGAGCGCGGTGACCGCATCGGCAAGGCGACGATCTACCGGACCCTGGATCTCCTCGTACGCAGCCGGCTGGTCGAGGAGCACGATTTCGGGGAGGGGTTCAAGCGCTACGAGCACCGCCTGTCGCAGCAGCCGGTGCACGAGCACCTGATCTGCCTCGAGTGCGGGAAGGTGATCGAGTTCAAGAGCCAGGAGATCCAGGGCGTGGAGGCGCGCGTACAGATCGAGCACGGATTCGTGCCGGCACGCCATCGGCTGGAGATCTACGGGCTGTGCCGCGAGTGCAGCGAGCGGGGCGCGGTCCTGCCGTATCGCGGGCTGACCTGCCCCATCGAGACCGTGTAGCGCCCAGCCACACGGTGCCCAACCAACGAAACCCTCGAGCGTCGGGTCGGGGCGGAGCTCCGGGCTCCGCGGCCGGACCGGCGGGAGCGCATCACACCGTGACGCCTGCAGGAATTCCGAGCGGACTCGAGTCCCTTCCGTGGGAGCTTCCCCACACCTTCCTGGGGCTGGACGAGGCGGGCTCCGACTTCGCACGGGCCGCGGCGGTGATCCTCCCCGTTCCCTACGAGTCCACGACGTCGTACGGAGGCGGGACGCGCGCCGGCCCGGGCGCGATCGTGGAGGCGTCCCGCTACATCGAGCTGTACGACCAGGAGCTGGACTGCGAAGCCGGCGCGCTGCTCGGCATCCACACCCTGCCGGCTCTCGAGCTCACGCGCGCGGGTGCGACCCCGGCGATGCGGGAGCTGCACGACGCGTACGCGAAGGTGGCGGAGGTGTGCGGCGACCGCTTCCTGATGATGCTCGGGGGAGAGCACAGCGTGTCGTCGCCGGCGATCCTCGCGCAGGCGGAGCGACGCCCCGAGCGGATCAGCGTGCTGCAGCTCGACGCGCACGCCGACCTGCGCCCGCAATACGAGGGCACGCCAAACTCCCACGCCAGCGCGATGGCGCGGGTCCTCGACCGCGCGGACGTGGTTGCCGTGGGCATCCGCGCCGTGAGCGACGAGGAGATGGAAGTGCACCGCGGATCGAAAGCGTCGACGATCGTGTGGGCCGACGAGATGTGGCAAGACGACCGGTGGATGGACCGGGCTCTGGAGGCGCTGCGGCCCGACGTCTACCTCACCTTCGACGTGGACTACTTCGACCCGAAGTACGTGCCGTCCACCGGCACGCCGGAGCCCGGCGGCGGGGACTGGTATCGGACGCTGAAGTTCCTCAAGCGCGTGTACCGGGAGCGCAACGTGGTCGCGGCGGACGTGGTGGAGTTGGCGCCGACGCCCGGCCTGCACGCTCCGGATTTTCTCGTGGCGAAGCTGGTCTATAAGCTGATCTCGTACCGCTTCCAGGAGCGGCTGGCCAAGTAGGAGCGGCTTGCTCGCGGGACGATGGCCCTCGACCTTTGATGGCGTCCATCTTCCCCGCGTCCATGTCGACCGTGTCCGAGCCTGCCCCCGATACCGAGCCACGTGCGCCGTCCGGTTCCGGCCGGACGGAGCCGCCGGACCCAGCCTGGGCGGGATTCCTCTCGTGGCAGGAGGTCGAGCGCGCGACCGGCTCGCCCACGCTGACCGGAAACCAGATCCGCCTGCAGTTCGAGGGCTCCAGCTCGTTCGAGGCGTGGATCGAGGCGATCGACTCCGCCGAGCGGTTCGTGTACTTCGAGAACTACGTCGTGCGCGACGACCGCGTCGGCCGGGCGTTCCGCGAGGCCCTGATCACCAAGGCGCGCCAGGGCGTGCCGGTGATGGTCATCTTCGACTGGATGGGCTGCTGGGCCACGCCGCGGCGGTTCTGGAAACCCATGAAGGATGCGGGTGTCCAGGTGCGCGCGTTCAACCCGCCCTCCCTCGCCCTCGGAGACCCGTTCGGGCTGGCACAGCGCGACCACCGCAAGCTGGTGGCGGTGGACGGCCAGGTGGCCTTCATCGGGGGCTTCTGCATCGGCGAGGAATGGGCCGGGACGCGCACGAGCGCGCCGTGGCGCGACACGGGCATCGAGATCCGTGGCCCCGCCGCGCGGGCGGCGGCGCTGGCGTTCGAGCGGCTGTGGGGTGAGATGGGGCCTCCGTCGTACCTCGCGGCCACGCTCCCCGATCCTCCGGCGGCGGGAGACACCCCCGTCTGGCTCATCGAGGGGGAGCCCGGTCGGGCGCGTGTGTACAGGACGTTGCACCTCAACGCCGTCCGGGCCCGCCGTCGCATCTGGATCACCGACGCGTATTTCGTGGCGCCGCGGCCGCTCACCGAGGCGCTGGCCGCGGCCGCGCTGCAGGGCGTCGACGTGCGCATCGTGCTGCCGGCGCACAACAACTGGCCGCTGGTGGGCAGCATCTCGCGGGGCGGATACCGCTTCCTGCTGGAGAACGGCGTACGGATCTTCGAGTGGCAGGGGGCGATGATGCACGCGAAGACGTCCGTCGTCGACGGCAGCTGGTGCCGCGTGGGCTCGAGCAACCTCAACTCGGCCAGCCTGAACGGGAACTGGGAGATGGACGCGGGTGTTCTGGACCTGGGCTTGGCCGAGCAGCTCGAGGGCCTCTTCCTGGGCGATCTCGCCTCCTCGCGCGAGATCGTGCTCCCCGCGGGGAGGAACCGGGTCCCGGTGCCCTACCTGCCGGGGGAGCTGGAGACACCGAAGGAACCGCTCGACCCCCATGGCTCGCTTCCCGAGCGGCTGGAGCGGGCGCTGGAGCGGGGCGCGGGACGCCGGGTGGGGATGGCGCCCCTGGTCCGCGCCGGGTCCCTGCTCGGCGGGGCGCTGGCCGGCAACCGTCCGCTGGGACGCGAGGACCGCACGGTGCTGGGCACGCTGGCCGTGGCCACGCTGCTCGTGGCCGCGTTGGCGGCGCTCCTGCCGACCCTGGTGGGGTGGGCCGTCGCGCTGGTCGCGTTCTGGTTCGGCGCGGTGATGGGGTTCCGGGCCTGGGCGCAGGCGCGCAGGGCTCGCGCCGAAGAACGACAAGCTGCGCTCCTGAACGAGCGCTCGAGAGAAGACGAGAGGATCGCTCCTTGAACGACGTAGGCATATTGATCGCCCTCACCGCGGGGGTCCTGTCCTTCCTGTCCCCCTGCGTGCTCCCCCTGGTCCCCAGTTATCTGACGTTCGTGACGGGGATGAGCCTCGAGGACCTGCAGGGCGGCGTGAACCGTCGCGTGACGATGACCCACTCCGTCCTGTTCGTGGCCGGCTTCAGCGTGATCTTCATCCTGCTGGGCGCGTCGGCCTCCTTCCTCGGGCAGTTCTTCCGGGCGTACGAGATCTGGATCGCGCGCGTCGGCGGCCTGATCATCATCGCGCTGGGGCTGCACCTGGCCGGCGTGTTCCGGCTGATGCCGCTCATGCAGGAGAAGCGCGTGTACCTGGCGAACAAGCCGGCGGGGTACCTGGGCACGCTCGGCGTGGGGATGGCGTTCGGCGCCGGCTGGACGCCCTGCATCGGCCCGGTGCTGGGGGCGATCCTCACGTACGGCTTCTCGCAGGACACCATGTGGGC
>CAZPZU010000026.1:0-22606 GCA_964591135.1 uncultured Gemmatimonadaceae bacterium
ATCACCTCGAGCCCGACGTTGCTGCGGATCGTGAGGTTGCGGTCACGGTTCGCGCCATAGTCGATGAACATCCCGCCCAGCTCGTCGAACGGCTTGGAGAATCGTTCCATCGGCACCGGACCGTCGCCGATCTCGTGCGCGAACCACTGTCGGTCGGCGCTCATCTCCGAGAGCGTCACGTTCAGGTAGCGGGGGGCCAGGACGGCCTCCGCGATGGTTGCGGGGGGAGACACGTATTCTTCTGCGTCGAGGATCTGCTGCGGATTCCAGCTCCCGTTCTGGGCGGAGAGGCCCAGGGGAAGGAGGAGTGCGAGTGCGGTGGTCGTCACCATCCAACGGCGCCGGACGCGCCGACGGATCGACCTCGGACCCGGGTGGCCAATCACGGTTACCTCCAGGGATCGAACCTCTGGGACGAGCGGGATACGGGAACGGCGGCCGGCGGCAGCGGCGGCTCCCGAAAGCGAAATTCGGCGGGGGGTCCGACATCCACAAGAGACAACGTAGCGGGCTCGATCGTTGAGCGCGCGCGGCGGGGAGGATGGTCGGCGTCGTCACTTCGGAACCACGGGTCGGCCAGCTTGCGACGTCGGGACCCCGCGGGCCAGGTTGTGCGCCCCCACCGGTGGTTTCCCCGAGCCCCGAGTCCCGATCGAATGGCTGCCTCCGAAAGGCTCGCGACCACAGGCCTCGAACGCAGGCTCGGCCTGCTCGGCCTGGCCGCTACGGGGATCTGCTCGATGCTGGGCGCGGGCATCAACGTGGTGCCCTTCATGATCCAGCGGAACGTGCCGGGCATCGGTCCGCACGTCCTCCCCGCGTTCGTCTTCGCTGCCGTTCCGGCGGTGCTCGCCGCCTGCGCCTACGCCATCCTCGCGTCGGCGATGCCGCGCGCCGGGGGAAGCTACGTCTACGCCAGCCGGGGGTTGAGCCCATACCTGGGCTTCGTAGCGTCCTTCTCGCAGTGGTTCGGCCTGTCGATCGCCATCGGTGTGGTGGCTTATCTGCTGGTGCCTTTCCTGCGCGACATCGCGTCCGCGTTGGGCTGGGTGCGGACGAGCGGCGCGCTCGAGGTGGGTGCCGTCCGGGTCACGACGGCTCTCGCGTTCCTGTGGGCTTCCGTGGCGGTCAACCTGCGGGGGGTCAAGACCTACGAACGGGTCGTCGTGCCCATGATGTTCATCATGTTCGCGCTCGGCTTCGTGGTGATCGTGGCGGGCTTCGCGTTCGATCACGCGGATTTCGCCGCCGCCCTCGTGGCCGCGGAGGGCGCGCCGCCGCCGGCGGCCGCGGCGGTCCCCTGGAGCGCGGCGCGGTTCCTCGCCGCGGCGGCCGTCCTCTTCTCGGGATTCATCGGCTTCGATTCGATCGCCCAGGCGGGGGGAGAAGCCCGTGACCCGGGCCGCACGCTCCCGCTCGCGATCGGGCTGGCGGTGGCGGTGGTCGGGAGTTTCTACTTCTTGTTCACTGCGGCGGTGTACCACGCCGTGCCCTGGAGCTTCGTGGCGGAGCGGGCCGCCACGCAGGACCTGACGGCGCCGGGTCTGCTGGGCTACCTCCTTCCCGCGGGATGGACCGTGCTCATCGTGGCGGGCGCGGCCGTCGCGCTGGCCAACGATCTTCCCGCGATGCTTCTGGCCGTCTCCCGCCTCATGTTCGCCTGGGCGGAGGACGGGGTGTTTCCCCGTGTGGTCGCACGAGTGCACCCGACACGCCACACCCCCCATGTGGCGCTCGTCGCCAGCGGCCTGGTCGCTACCGGGGCGGTCCTCGGAAGCCACTTCGCGGGCGACTTCTTTCTGGGGGTGGACATCCTGGTGACATCGATGTTGGTCAACTTCCTGGTGATGTGCCTCTCGGTGCTCGCGCTTCCCACGCGGAACGCAGCGCTGGCGGCGGCCGTGACCGTGCTGCCTTCCCGCAGCCTGCAGCTATCGGTGGCGGGCGGCGGCGCCGCCCTCCTCCTCCTGTTCCTCGTCGTCCACGTCCGCCAGGATCTGTCGACGCCCATGGCGGCCTGGTACTTCCATTCGACCTGGCTGTGGCTCGGCGTGATGGTGGTGGCGTCGCTCGTGTACGCGCGGGAACTGGCGCGGCTGCGCCGCGCGGGCGTGGACCCGGGCGCGGTGTTCGCCGTGCTCCCTCCGGAGTAATAGGCCGTGGACGACATCGAGCGCGTCGGGCTGGCTCCCGGCCTGGAGATCTCCCGCGTCGTCACCGGCCTGTGGCAGATCGCGGACATGGAGCGGGACGGCCGACCGGTGGATCCGGACGCGACCGCGGACGCGATGGCGCCCTATGCGGACGCCGGACTCACCACCTTCGACATGGCGGACCACTACGGCACCGCCGAGGAAGTGGCCGGCGCCTTCCGCAGCCGCCCCGACCGGTCGGACCGGGTGCAGTTGTTCACCAAGTGGGTCCCGGCACCCGGCCCGGTCACGCGCGCCGATGCGCGCGCCGCGGTGGAGCGTGCGTTGGGGCGCATGCGGTGCGATGCCGTCGACCTCCTCCAGTTCCACGCGTGGAGCTACGCGGATCCGGCATGGCTCGACGCCCTTCTCCATCTCGAGGAGCTCCGCGAGGAGGGGCTGATCCGGCACCTCGGCCTCACGAACTTCGATACCGCGCATCTGCGGATGGTGCTGGAGAGCGGCATTCGCGTGGCATCGAACCAGGTGTGCTACTCGCTGGTGGACCGGCGTCCGGCACACGGCCTGGGTCCGTTGTGTACCGAGCACGGCGTCTGGCTGCTCGCGTATGGGACGCTGGCCGGTGGGCTGATCGGCGAGCGGTGGCTCGACCACGCCGCCCCCGGGGCGGAAGAGCTCACGACCTGGTCGCTCATGAAGTACGACCGGTTCGTGCAGGCGTCCGGCGGATGGACCGCGTTCCAGGAGCTACTGCGCGCCACACGGGACGTCGCGGAGCGCCACGGCGTCTCCATGGCCAACGTCGCGTGCCGGTGGGTGCTGGAGCAGCCGGCCGTCGCCGCGGTCATCGTCGGCGCCCAACTGGGCCGGAGCGCCCACCTGGCCGACAACCTCCGGGTCTTCTCGTTCACCCTCGACGACGAGGATCGGGCCCGCCTCGTGCCGGCGCTCGAGGGACTCGGCGGCCCCCCCGGGGACTCCGGCGACGAGTACCGCAAGCCGCCCTTCCTGACCGCTGCCGGAGACCTGAGCCACCATTTCGATGCATTCCCTCCCCCCTACCACGTCGTCGAGGACGCGTCGGGCCGGGCGAAGGCGCTGTCCGGCACGATCTGGGAAGATCTGGCCGGGTTCAGCCGGGCCGTGCGCGTCGGGGACCGGATCCTCGTGTCCGGCACCACCGCCACGCACGGAGACCGAAGGGTCGGCGGCGACGACGCGACCTCGCAGGCACACTTCTGCATCGACAAGATCGAAGGCGCGGTGCGCAGCCTTGGGGGCAGGCTCGAGGACGTGGTCCGGACGCGCGTCTACATCCGGAACGAATCGGACTGGGAGGCGGTCTCACGCGTACACGGGCAGCGCTTCGGCCACGTGGGTCCGGCCAACACGCTGCTGCGGGCCGGCATCGTCGGCGAGGGGTACCTGGTGGAGATGGAGGCGGAGGCGGTGGTGCGGGGGTGATCGCCCCGGGGGCGGCCCCCGCGGGCCGGTGGGCGGCGCCGGGCCGTTTGGTTAGGTTCCGGCCTCCATTTTTTCCTCCCCGGGGGATCGAGACATGCGAATCGGTTACCACGGCGCGCTCCTGAGCGCCGTCCTGTTGGTGTCCGCGTGCGGCGGTACGGGCTCCGGCTCGGCGAAGCTGGACACGGACGATCAGAAGGCCAGCTACGGGATCGGCCTGCAGATGGGCCGCAACCTGGCACCGGCCAAGAACCACCTGGACATGAAGGCCTTCATGAAGGGCATCGAGGACGCCGTAGCCGAGCGCGACCCGGCCATCGGTCAGGACGAGGTCCAGAGCGCGCTCCAGGCGTTCAGCAAGACCGTCACGGACGAGCAGCAGCAGGCCCAAGCGGCCTCGGGCGAGAAGAACAAGGCCGAGGGCGAGGCCTATCTGGCCCAGAACGCGGCCAAGGAGGGCGTCCACACCACCGAGAGTGGCCTCCAGTACGAGGTACTCACGCAGGGCGACGGTCCGGTGCCGACCGCCGACGACAAGGTGCGCGTCCACTACAAGGGGACGCTGATCGACGGGAAGCAGTTCGACAGCTCCTACGATCGGGGAGAGCCCGCGGTCTTCAGCCTCAGCGGCGGCGTGATCAAGGGCTTCGCGGAGGCGGTCGAGCTCATGCCGGTGGGGAGCAAATACCGCGTCGTCATCCCAAGCGACCTCGCCTACGGAGAGCAGGGCGCGGGCGGAGACATCGGGCCCAACGCCACGCTGATCTTCGAGATCGAGCTGCTGGGCATCGAGAAGTAATCGAGAAGTAGAGCGACAGCCGCCGGCGTCAGCGGCCGCGCCCGGCCGCGCGCAGAAAACGACGCGCGAGCTGCGCGACGCGGTCCTGGCCTTGCTCCTCCGCTTGTTCGAGGATGCGCTCGACCTCGTCGATCAGCAGACGGTCGCCCCACCGGTAGCCGGTGGCGGTCTCGGCGCCACGGGAGTCGCCCTGGTCTGCGCCCTGGATGAGTGCCCAGGCGGCGGCCTCCGCGTAGTAGGGGGAATCGGGGTCCGGGAGCCGGTAGTCCGGCTCGCGGGCCCCGTCAGCGTCCTCGTTGACGAACGCGCGCGACACGGCTCAGGCTCCCGGGAGCCGGATCTCCGGGCGGTCCGGATGACGCCGGTAGAGCACGATCGTGTGCCCGATGGTCTGGGCGACGTAGACGCCGTCGAGCGCCACGGCGATCCGGTCTCCGATCTCGCGGGCGTGCCCTGGGGCGCCCTCCTGCACCTTCACCTTCAGGAGCTCTCGGGTGTTGAAGGCCTCGGCCACCCCGGCGAGGGCCGCGTCGGTCAGGCCGTCCACGCCGATGTGGACGACCGGTTTGAGCGGGTTCGCGAGGGAGTGAAGGTGGGCGCGCTGCTTCGACGTGAGGCGGTCCATGCTGCACGATAGCCCGCGCCGCCGCGCTGGCCAACCTGGGGAAGTGCCCCGAGGTCAGCCGGAGCCGAACCGGCGGTCGAGCACGTCGGAGAGGCAGCGCAGCTGCGTCGCGCGTGCGACGCCCGCCGCCGAGCCGTGCCCCATGCAATCCAGGACGTCCCGATCGCGGTGGATCAGGTCGTCTGCGACGAACTTGAGCGCGCCCATGAGCACACCGGCGGGGCCCGATTCCGGTTGGACGCGCCACTCGGTAGCGTCACCGGGGAGCGACACGAGATAGGCTACGCGCTCGACGGTCCGGCGGCCGGATCCGTCCGCCCGGCCGTAACGTACCTCCATGTCGGCCACGGCCCGGACGTCGGCGCGCCGTACCTCTGCCACGACCTCGGCGGGAAGGAGCGCTGGGAAGCCGAGGCTGCGCGCCCGATCACCGAGCCATGCGACGAAGGCATCCCCTCCGAAGACGGGGTAGACCTCGATCCGCGAGATTTCGAGCGACCACACGCGCGGCGAGCCTCCGGCCCGGGGGACCACCGCCACCTCCCACGCACGGGCCCCCGTCGGTGTGACCGCCGCCACCGTGTCGTCGCCGGGGACCCCGTCGAAGAAGACACCGCCCGGAGACGTCCAGGCGTCCAGCGCGGCCTCGGCGACCCGGTCCGCCGGCGTATCGGACAGGTACGGCTCGACCCGCTCGCAGCCGGCGACGGCCAGCGCGACCAGGGCGAGGACGGCGTGGGTCGCTCGTGGGGCGAGGGTGCTCATCGGTGCTTCCTTCCGGACCCCGCGCGGGATTGCTCCGTCACCGGAACGCCGCGGGTGTGTCGGTCGTACCCCACGCACGAGCTGGCTTTCCCCTCGCGGTGGCGGCGCGTGCGTGCGCGCGCCAGCTTCTTCCGCCGGTGGGCCATGGCACGGTCCGACCGACGCCTCATCACCCGACCCGCCGGAGCAGTCCTGTGGAGCCATCTCTGAGTGAAACCGATCGGGGCAGGGTGCGCGAGGCCCTGAAGGAGGTCCGCGACCAGCCGCTGCCGCCGGATCGCGGACCGCTCGGGTGCGCGATCGCGCTGCCCGGGTTCGCGATCCTGCTGGTCTTTCCGGTCGTGGGGCGGATGCTGAGCCTGGGCTCGGGGGTGGCCGCGGTCGCGTTGGGCGCCGGGATCCTGCTTCTGGTCGTGGGCCTCGGCTTCTGGTTCTCGGCGGGCGGCGTGGCGCGCAGGCACGCCGAGGCCGCGGCTGAAGCCGCGCTGCGACGCCTCCACGGTGGAGAAGGTGACCGGGAGGCCACCCTGCGCGCGGCCACGCTCCTGCTCGCCAACGCCTATGCCGCCCGCGGGCCCACCCGCTACGCCGCCTTCGACGTCGAGGACGCGCGCAGGCGCCTGGGGGGTCGACTTCCGATGGTGGAGGCCGTCGAGCGCTTCCTGCTCGAGGAGGACGCGATCTACCCGGTGTTCACGGAAGGAGGGACGGAAGACGGGTCGGATTGATCCTCGGCCGGAACGCACAGGAGCTCGCGAACGCCGTCCGGAAGACCCCTTGTCAGCGGCTCCCGCACGTACCCGACGCCGCCGGGCGTACGCTCCACGAAGAGGAGCACCGCTGCCTCCGAGGCCACCGTGGGCGGCGGCCGGGTGCCGTGGAAGTAGCGCTCGTTCCAGTATGGCACCAGCTCTTTCACCGACTCGCCGAACGTGGCCTGCGAGAAACGCTCACGGATCCCGGAAGAGGCCGGGAGGTTCACGGGGTGTGCCGCGGAGCCGTCCGGCCAGAACCGCTGCCGCAGGAGGAACAGCCGTCGCACGAGATCCAGGTCGACCTCCCCCACGGAAGCGGGGAGGTTCGCGACCACGCAGATGGGCACGTCCTCCTGCGCGGAGGCGCCGCCGCCCAGGGCCGCCGCTAGAACAGCGAGGAGAACGAGAGGAACCATCCGTCCGGGATCTTGGTGGAAGGTCGTTTCGAGAACTGGCGGCCGAGTTTCACGACCAGGTGGGGCCCGGCCCTCAACGTCAGTCCGGCGAAGGCCGTCCGGGCCGTGCGATCGTCCACGGGCCGATAGAGCTCGGCCCGCGCCACGCCCCACACGGGTCCCGCCACCCGCACTGCCGCGAGGACGAAGGCTCCTCCTTCATCGATCTGGTGCTCGGTGCGCGGAAGCCAAGCCGTCTCCGCCGTGACCTCGAATCGGGGCGTCTCCCAGCGCAGGTCCCCTCCGAGGAGCGCGCGGTGCGTGGACTCCTCCTCCCGCTCCTCGGTCTCGGTCTCCTGGGTCTCCCCGGGATCCGGCGGCTGCGAGCGGCGCATGCGCGCGGCGCTGACGCCCAGCGTGAGGCCCGGGTACACCTCGATCGCGAAGCGCCCACCGACCGCGTTGATGAACGAGCTCTCCTCCGCCTCCTCCACCGGCCGCACGTTCCACGAGGGTGCCCAGAACATCGCGTAGCCCATGTCGCGCCCGGCGATGGCTCCCTCGCCTGCCACGAGCAGCCCGTTCAGGCTCTTCGCAAACGGTCTGTAGGTCGTGAGGGGACGGGTCGGGGTCCAGGTGAGGGGCTCGGCGTGCCGCTCGTTCCACTGCCCGATCGGCGTGAGGAAGCGGCCGGCGCGCAGCCGCAGGAGGTCGGAGGCCGTGTACTCCAGGTAGAGGCGGACCGGGACCAGCCTCTCCGAGGTCTCGCGCCCGGTCCACGTCTCCGAGATCCGCTTGGCCATGTCCAGCTCGACGAAGTAGCTTGCCCGCGGAGCGATCCGACCCCACGCGAGGAGGGCGGCCGCGAGCTCGCTGACGTCGACTCCCTCCACCTCCTCGGGGTGCTCGGGCCGGCTGATCGTCACGGACCCGTAGCCACCGATCTGGACGGGTCCGGTCCCCACCACCGGCGGGGCCGGGAGCTGCGCCCGGGCCGGGGTCACCAGAACCAGGAGCGCGGCGAACGCCGCGCCGATGGTCCGAGCGAGGGTGGAGGGTAGGTGCGGCACCTTTCGGAATCCCCGGGATCGGCTGGAGATGGAGCCTTGCCGTGGCTCGGGTCGCTGGCGGGCAGGCTGGCGATCCTTCTCGCCGGGTTCATCCTGCTCGCCACGGTGGTGGTGGTCGTTCGCGAATATCGCGTCGGAGACGAGAGGCTGGTAGCCGAGACGCAACGCGTCCTGGCGAGCCGCGCCGGCGTGGCCTCCGAGCGGCTCGAGGTGTCCCTGGCCGAGCGGCAGCGTCTCGTCGCGCTGTGGGCGGCGCTGGAAACTTCCCAGGATCTGGCCGTGGACGACGTCGACAAGCGCGTATCGCGCTCGCTCCAGGACCTGGCGTCCACGCTGGGAGACGGAACCGAGGCCGTGGCGGCGCGGCCCGGCGGGCGGGTGCTCGCGGCGTCCGATCCCGCCCGGCTCGGCGACGCGCCCCCGCCTCTGCCCCGGTCCGTGGAGCGCGCCCTCGAGAGCCGGGAGCCGGGGCTCGCTCTCGTCGCCGCGCCGTCCCCGGGGACGATCGTCGCCACGGCGGATGTCGTCTCCAACGTGGACGGCAGCGTGCTTGGCCGCATCGCGGTGTGGACGCCGCTGCCACGCTTCCTGTCCGCGGCCATCCCGCTCGAGCTGGCCACCACCGTGCTGACCGGGCCCGGGGGTGCCGAGCTGGCGCGCGGCGACGGCGTCACCGGGCCGGAGGACGCGTATCTGTGGGCGCGCGACAGCGCCCGGACCGAGGCCGGCTCCGTGCAGGTCGCGGTGGGTCGGCAGCGTACCGAGCTGGCCGCCTCCCTGCGTGCTTCCGGGCGTCAGCTCGTGACGCTGGCGGCCCTCTTCCTCCTCCTCGCGCTTCCGGCGGCCCTCCTGGTCGTCCGTTCCGGCACGTCGGCGCTGCGGCGCCTCACGCGCGCGGCGACGGAGCTCGACGCGCATCATCCGGCTCCACTGCCGCCGATCTCTCCGTGGGCGCCCACCGAGGTCCGCGTCCTGGCCGACGCGATGGAGAGCATGGTCGAGCGGCTGGAGCGCGCCCGCGAGGAGCTCGCGCGCAGCGAGTCGCTCGCCGCCGTCGGCATGCTCACGAAGAGCCTGGCCCACGAGATACGCACCCCGCTCTCCGTGCTGCGCGCGGGCACCGAGATGCTCTTCCGCTCCCCGCAGGCGGGTGAGCGGGAGCGGGAGGTGAGCGAGATGCTCCAGGCCGAAGTGGAGCGACTGGCCCGTCTGGTCGACGACCTCCTGGTGTTCGGGCGCCCGTCGCCCCCCCACCCCCAGGACGTCGACCTCCACGGAGTGTGTGCCGGCGCACTCGCGGTGCTCGGAGGCGACGCGGCGGAGAACGGCGTGACCGTGTCGCTGGAGGGGGCGGCGACGCCCCTGCGTGCCGACCCGGACCAGCTGCGGCAGATCGTGCTCAACCTGGTCAGCAACGGCGTGCGGGCGTGCGAGCGGGGCGGGAGCGTGCGCGTGCGGACCCGCGCCGATGGAGCGGGCGCCGTGCTCGAGGTCGAGGACGACGGCACGGGCATCCCCGAGGACCGGCTGGACGAGATCTGGAAGCCGCTGGTGACCACGCATCGTTCCGGCTCGGGCCTGGGACTTCCCATCGTGCGGCAGTTGGTGGAAGCTCATGGGGGGCGTGTGGAGGTGCACAGCGTCCCCGGGGAGGGGACGTTGATGCGGGTGGTCCTACCTATCGACGCAACGGAGAAGGCATGAGCGAGACCGTGCTCGTCGTCGACGACGAGCCGCGCATCCGTCGGATCGTGGAGATGGCACTCGGGGACCGGGGCTACCGCGTCCTCACCGCGCCGTCCGCGGAGGGCGCGCACGACGTCCTCGACCAGGAGCGGGTGGATGCCGTCATCACGGATCTCCAGCTCCCCGGGCGCTCCGGCCTGGAGCTCCTCTCCGACATCCGCCGCGCCGACCCGGGACTCCCCGTGATCCTCATCACCGCATACGGCACGGTGGAGAGCGCGGTGGAGGCGATCAAGGCCGGCGCGTTCGACTACGTCCTCAAGCCCTTCGGCGTGGACGAGCTCGAGGCGCTGGTCGAGCGGGCCCTGGACGCGCGGCCCCCGAGACCCGAAGCGGCGGCGACCTCCGCCGGCGTGGTGCCGGACGGAGTGGTGGCGCGGAGCGAGGGAATGCAGAGAGTGATGGCTCTGGTGCGTCAGGTCGCCGACGCCCCGACGACCGTCCTGGTGACGGGTGAGACCGGGGTGGGGAAGGAGGTGGTGGCGCGAGCCATCCACGACCGATCGCCCCGGAAAGCGAGCCCGTTCGTCGCGGTGAACTGCGCCGCCATCCCCGGGGAGCTGCTGGAGGCCGAGCTGTTCGGCGTGTCCCGCGGTGCGTACACCGGGGCGGTGAAGGACCGGCCGGGAAAGCTCGAGATCGCCGACGGCGGGACGTTGTTCCTGGACGAGATCGGCGACATGCCCTCGTCGCTCCAACCCAAGCTTCTGCGCGTCCTGCAGGAGGGGGCGGTGGAGCGCCTCGGCTCCAACGTGTCGCGCCAGGTGGACGTGAGGATCATGGCCGCGACGCACCGCGATCTGTCCGCCCTCGTGGAGGACGGCCGGTTCCGACAGGACCTGTTCTACCGGATCAACGTCTTCCCCATCCACGTGCCTCCGTTGCGTGAGCGCCCCGAGGACGTCGAGGCGCTGGCCCATCACGCCCTTGCGCGCTTCGGTGAGCGGCTGGGCACGCACGCCAAGCTGTCGGAGCGGGCGGTGGTGGCACTCCGCCAAAACGCCTGGCCCGGCAACGTCCGCGAGCTGATGAACGTGCTCGAGCGGGCGGTGCTCCTTTCGGAGGACGCCGTCATCGACCATGTGGAGCTGCCCTCGACGGGGCGGGGCGCCGGGGGTGCGCCGGGGGAGGGAGGCGTGCTCGCGCTCAGCGACGCCGTCGCCCGTGCGGAGCGCGCCGCGATCCAGGCGGCGCTCGAGCGCACGGGCGACAACAAGGCCCAGGCCGCCAAGCTGCTCGGCGTGAGCGTGCGGACGCTCTTCTACAAGCTGGACAAGCTCGGCCTCAAGTGATGGGCCGGGGGCCCTCACCGAGGATGGATCGTCACCGTCCCCGCGGTCGTGTCGATGTCGATCGGGTAGGTACGCAAGCTGGACGTGGGCTGTCCGCCGACCCAGTGCCCGTCCTCCGCGTACGTCGCTCCGTGGACGGGGCACACCCAATCGCGGCCATTCCACTGGACGATGCCGCCCTGGTGCGTGCAGATCAGCGAGAGCGCCGTGTACGTGTTGCCCCCGAGGTTGGCCAGCGCCACCGGCGGGCTCACGCCCGAGATGCGTGCGACGCCTCCCGCCTGGGCGAGCGCCGGGTAGTCCGCCAGGTTCACGACCACGTCCTGGCTCAGCGTCGGCCCGGTCAGGTCCTGGGCGACGGCGCATGCGCCGGTCCCGGCGAGGAGGGCGAGCGCCGCCAGGCGGACGCTCTGTTCGAAGAACCCCCGTCGGTCCATGACGTCGGCGTCGCCGGCCATGGGCAGGGGCAGTCTGGTGAGGGGGGCGGAATCCATCATGTCCTCCGTTCTGGTCTTCTCAGGGTGCTGGGACGACGGCGGACGCCCACCCGTCGGGGTCCTCGTCGCTGTGGTAGACGGTGCCGGGGTCCACGACCACTTCCGATCCCTCGAGGTGGATGCCGAGGCGGTCCATGTTCCGGGTGGCGCGGCCCTTGCGATACTGGCCGAGCGGCAAGTACTCCGAGTGGTGCTTGGAGCACTGGAAGATCCCGTCCCCCGCGCGCCAGCGGAGCATCGAGCGCTGGTGCGGGCAGGAGAGGGCGAACGCCGCGATCATGCCCTGGAAGCGGACGAGGATGAGCTCGTTGCCCTTGTCCACGTCGACGCCGTCGGCGGTCAGCGCGGGATAGCGCAGCGCGCCTCCCGAGCCCGCGGGGCGGATCCGGCGGATCGGGGTGGCGCCGGCCGAAGCCGGCAGGACGGCGGCCACGGCGGCGGCGACCGCCGCGCCGATGCCCACGCGGAAGAACTCGCGGCGGCTGGGACAGGATCCGCAGCCCTCGCAGCCTTCTTCCCGCGGAGTGAGGGACGGAAGTCTGGTCACGTTCATCTATGTCGAACCCTTCACGCGTACATGGTGATGGCGACGCCGCCCAGAACGGCAAGCGCCCAGAGTCCCGCGCTGCGGAGCGCCGAGCGGCGCAGACGGAGAAACGCCCCCTCGCTCTCCGGATCGGCGAGCAGCGCCTCGCCAGACCGCTTCAACGTCCAGCCGTTGGCCAGGAGGAACACGACCGTGACCATCTTGGCCCAGTAGATCCACGACACCAGGAAGACGGTCGGGTCGGCGGCCGTGAGCGCGATCCCGCTCACCAGCACGACCATGAGTCCGGCGATCACCGCCGTATGGGAGTGGTGCAGCTCCTGGGCCAGGTCGCCGCGGCGCGGCCATCCGGCCCGCCCGCTGCGCAGCACGGCCCGGTCCAGCGTGAACGCGATCCCGCCCGCGGCCACCATGCCGCCGAGATGGAGGAACATCACCGCCGTCTCCGTCCCGGCCGACGATGCGTAGTAGTCGGTCCAGGGCCGGACGACGTTGGCGATCAGGTCGAGAAGGTGCTGCATCAGTCCCTCCCGAAGATCGGAAGCATGATGGCGTAGCTCACCAGCGCGGTGCCCATGGACAGGAGGGCGATGTTGCGGTGCCGGTTGATGTTGTTGGGGCCACCGTAGTAACCGTCCTCGCTTTCGCCCGCGGTGGCCCCTGTGGCGACGAAGCCCGCATCCGCCAACAGCATGAGCACGGAATGGATGGTCCGCCGGGTGCGGCCCTCGGGATCCTTCCGCCCCTCGATCAGGTTCAGCCCGCCCGTGATCGTGTTGACGGCGAAGAGGCCGGCTACGCTCGCGGCAAGCACGCCGTGCACGCCCCGCAAGCTGCTGTCGCCGTTCATGAGCTTCTGGCCCACGATGTACTGCGACGCGAACAGCGGGACCGTGAGATAGCTGGCCCACCGGTGGATGGTGAGCCGGGTGAAGTAGGCGTCGCTGTACTCTACGAGTTGCGGCGCCGCATCGTCCGACCTTCCGCTCTGCGCGGAGGGCGCCGGATCGAGGGCAAACCCTCCCGCCGCGGCGGGAACAGGACTCATCAGGATGACGTGAGAGGGCGTAGGCCTGAAGAGCGACGCGGACGGGAGGGTGTCAGTCGTAGGGACGAGGCTCGGGCCCTGTGCCAGGACGCCGAGGAGTGCCAGCGAAAACAGCATGGGGTCGAGCCCTCCGGGATCGCGATCGTGGGCGATGACGTGAGGTCCGAGTGGCAAAGCGTGGGCCACGATCCGCATATCGGTGGGAATCGTTGCAGCAGAAGGACTTTCCTCGACAGCGGCGACATCGGGGCGAGGTCCTCGCCGTGCAGTCCGTTGCACGGTTGCGCGCTCCGTTGCACGGTCCCGTTCGGCGTCTTGCTGCGTCGCGGCCGCATGGGCAGCTTGATGCATCATCTCATCGAGACACGAGGCGCACTCCATGGACTCCGACGCTCGCGCTCCACGGGGCGGACCGGGCTCGCTCGGCCGCCGGGACTTCGTGAAGGTCTCCGGCCTGGGGGCCGCTGCCCTGGCCGCGGGCTGCGGGCCCTCACAGGAGAAGGCACCGACCGAGACCCCCGCCCGGGACGAGTGGTGGACGACGCAGCCGTTCGAGCTCGAGGAGAAGGCGCTGGCCGACCTGCAGGCCGGGATGGCGTCGGGCCAGTGGACGTCCAGCCGGATCGCGCAGCTCTACCTGGACCGCATCGACCTGCTGGACCGGAAAGGGCCGATGCTGCGCGCCGTCATCGAGGCGAATCCCGAGGCGCTGGACATCGCGGCCCGCCTGGACGGAGAGCGACGCGAGGGCCGGGTACGCGGTCCGCTGCACGGCTTGCCGATCCTGGTGAAGGACAACGTCGACACTGCCGACCAGATGATGACCACGGCGGGCTCCCGGGCGCTGGAAGGCCATCACCCGGCGACCGACAGCTTCGTGGCTGCGCGACTCCGGGAGGCCGGCGCCGTGATCCTGGGCAAGGCCAACCTCTCCGAGTGGGCCAACTTCCGCTCCACGAACTCCTCGTCGGGATGGAGCGGGCGCGGCGGGCAGTGCGGCAATCCGTACGCGGTCGACCGCAACCCCTGCGGGTCGTCGTCGGGCTCGGGGGCGGGCGTCTCGGCCAACTTCTGCGCGGCCGCGATCGGCACCGAGACCAACGGCTCCGTGGTGTGCCCGAGCTCGATCAACGGGGTGGTCGGCATCAAGCCGACCGTGGGCCTGGTGAGTCGCGCCGGCATCATCCCGATCGCGCACTCGCAGGACACCGCGGGCCCGATGGCGCGGACCGTGGCCGACGCGGCGGCGGTTCTCGGCGCCCTGACGGGGGTGGACCCCCGCGATCCGGCTACGAAAGCCTCCGAGGGCCACGCCTACGACGACTACCTGCAGTTCCTCGACCCCGACGGGCTGCGGGGCGCGCGCATCGGGGTCGACCGCAGCACGTTCGGTGCCGATGCACGAGTGGACGAGCTCATGGAGCAGGCCCTCCACGTCATGTCCGCGGCCGGCGCGACGATCGTGGACCCGGCGGACGTCACCACGCGGCGGGAGGCGGGGAGGGCGTCGGGCATCGTGCTCCGCTACGAGTTCAAGGCGGACCTGAACACGTACCTTGCCGAGCACGGCGCGCCGAACGGGATGAGGACGCTGGCGGACATCATCGCGTTCAACGAGCGGGACCGGGAGCACGAGATGCCGTTCTTCGGCCAGGAGATCATGCTCCAGGCCGAGGCACTGGGTGGGCTCGATTCGCCCGAGTACAGGGAAGCGCTGGCGACGATGCATCGCCTTTCGCGCGACGAGGGGATCGACAAGGTGATGGACGAGCACCGTCTGGACGCGATCGTCTCCCCCACCACCAAGCCGGCCTGGCTCACCGACCTGGTGAACCACGACGGCTCGAGCGCGGGGAGCTCGGGCGCGGCCGCGATCGCGGGGTATCCCAGCGTCACCGTGCCGAACGGGTACGTGCTGGGGCTCCCGGTGGGCATCCTCTTCTTCGGGCGGGTCTGGAGCGAGCCGACGCTGATGCGCCTGGCCTACGCCTACGAGCAGCTCACCGCGCACCGCAAGGCGCCGAAGCTGCCCCGCAGCCTCGACCTGCGGAACGCAGTCTTGTAGGGAAAATCCCTACACGCCGGCGTGGCCCCTGCCCGATGGGCCGGGGTCGCGCCTCCCGGTAGCGTTCCAGACGTACACCCTGCCTGCCGCGCCGGGGAATCGGCCCGCTGCCCTGAACCGAAGCACGACGAGAGGTGCGGCCGTCCTTCATCGCACAACGAGAGAGAGCCATGAGACGTCTGCAGCGGCTCGCGCTCCTCGGTGTGGCGGCCGCGGCGGGCATGGTGCCGCCTCCAGGTCCCGCCAGCCCCCAGGAGCCTGCGGGGATCTTCCCCTTCGAGTATCGGCGCGTGGAGTTGGAGAACGGCTTCCGCGCCTACCTCATCCACGCGGGCGCGCCCGGCCAGATCGCGTACGTGAGCGTGGTGCGCACCGGAGCGCGCGACGAGGTCGAGCCGGGCCGGACCGGCTACGCGCACTTCTTCGAGCACATGATGTTCCGCGGCACGAAGAAGTATCCCGCCTACGATGCCGTCATCGAGAAGATGGGCGCGTTCCGCAACGCGTCCACCAGCAACGACCAGACCCAGTACTACATGGTCGCGGCCAGCGAGTACCTCGAGCAGATCGTGGACCTGGAGTCCGACCGGTTCATGAACCTCGACTACTCCGAGGCGGGCTTCCGCACGGAGGCCGGTGCCATCCTCGGCGAGTACCAGCAGGGTGCCTACAGCGCGTACTCGATCCTGGACCGGACGGTGCGGGAGACCGCCTTCCGGAAGCACACCTACCGTCACCAGACCATCGGGCTGGAGGCGGACGTGCGCGCCATGCCCGAGGGCTACGACTACTCGCGGGACTTCTTCCACAGGTTCTACCGTCCCGAGAACGTCGTGCTGGTCCTGGCGGGTGACTTCGACTTCGACCAGGCCGCAGGGCTGATCGAGCAATACTACGGCGGATGGGAGCCGGGATATCAGGCACCGGCGGTCCCCGTCGAGCCGGAGCAGACGGCCAAGCGCACCGCGACGGTGCGCTACAATGGCCGCACGCTGCCCATCCTGTCGTACAACTGGAAGGCCCCCGCGTGGAGCCCCACGGACACGCGGGCCGTGGCCACGGAGGTGCTGGGGCTGGTGGCCTTCGGGCCGAACTCCGAGGTCTACCGCCGGCTGGTGATCCAGGACCAGCGCCTGCAGTCCCTGCGCGCCGGTTTCGGTCTGGATCGTGACCCGACGCTCGTGAGCCTTTCCGCCACGGTGGCGAACCCCACCGACGTGGACGCGATGCGCACGGAGCTGGACGCGGCGGTGGCGCGCGCCCGCGACGACCTCGCCGACCCGAAGGTGCTCGCGGACACCAAGAGCGCCCTCAAGTACGGCTTCCTCATGCGCCTGGAGACCGCCCAGGGCGTGGCGTTCTCGCTCATCGGGCCCATCGTGTCGACCGGCACGCTGGAGGCGGTGAACGATTACTACCGCACGCTGGAATCCCTCACGGCCGAGGACATCCGCGACGCCGCCAGGGCGATCCTGGTGGACCGCGGCCTCACCCAGGTCACCCTGCTGCAGGCGGAGCGCAGACCATGAAGACCATCGCACTCGTTGCCGCGCTGGGCCTCGCGGTCGGCGTGGCGTCGGCCTGCACGGGCGACGGAGCCGCCCCGGCGGGGACCATCACGCTCGCGGAGTCGGGCTCGCCCTTCATCGCCTTCGACGTCTGGGTGAAGGCGGGCTCGCAGAACGATCCCGCCGGGAAGGAAGGGCTGGCGTTCCTCACCGCGCAGCTCCTGTCCGACGGCTCGACCCGGCAGGACTCCTATCAGGCGATCATCGAGAAGCTCTACCCCATGGCCGCCGGCTACGGCGCATCGGTGGACAAGGAGATGACCGTCTTCCGGGGTGTGGTGCACAGGGACAACCTGGACGCGTACTACACGTTGTTCCGCAACGCCATGCTCAGCCCGGCGTTCTCGGAGGAGGACTTCAACCGCGTCAAGGCGCAGTTGCTCAACTACGTCGAGCGCGGCCGCCGGTTCAACCGGGACGAGGAGCTCTCCAAGGAGCTCCTGTACTGGATGGCCTACCAGGGCACGCCCTACGCGCACCCGGTGGAGGGCTACGTCGAGTCGGTACGCTCGATCACGCCGGATGACGTGCGCGACTTCTACGCCCGCTTCTACGCCCGCAACAACGTGGTCGTGGGCATCGGGGGCGGCTACCCCGACGGATTCGTCCAACGGGTGCGCGCGGACTTCGACGCGCTCCCGGAGGCGACCGTGGAGCCCGTGGACGCGCCCCACCCGGCGATGCCGGACGGCGCGAAGATCCTGATCGTCGAGAAGCAGACGGACGCGTCCGCGATCTCGATGGGGTTCCCGACGCCGCTGCTGCGGAGCGACCCGGACTTCGCCGAGATGAGCCTGGTCAACTCGTGGTTCGGAGAGCACCGGAGCTCGTTCAGCCACCTGTACAATGTCATCCGCGAGAAGCGCGGGATGAACTACGGGGACTACAGCTACATCGAGCCGTTCCCGCGCGGCTACGCCACGCAGGAGCGCCCCGTGAACTACGCCCGGCGCAGCAACCTCTTCGAGATCTGGATCCGGCCGATCTCGGGGACCGGGCCGGACGACCTGCACGACCGCACGCTGTTCGCCACGCGCGCCGCCTGGCGCGAGCTCGACGCGCTGGTGAAGAACGGGCTCCCGGAGGATCAGGTAGAGCGCGCGCGCCTCTACCTGCACAACTTCAGCGTCACGTACGGGTCGACGGTGTCACGGCGTCTCGCGTACCGGGTGGACGACGCCTTCTTCGGGCTGCCCGAGCCCGGCTACCTGGCGTCGATCCGTCCGGGGCTGGAGAAGCTCACGCCGGCGAGCGTGAAGGCGGCGATCGACCGCAACCTGCAGAGCCGGAACATGTGGGTGGTGTTCGTCACGTCGAACGCCGAAGCGCTGAAGGCCAAGCTCCTCTCGGGTGAGCCGACGTTCATCCGCTACCAGGCGGAGCAGCCGCCCGAGATCGTGGCGGAGGACCAGGAGATCGCGAGCTTCCCGATCCCGGTGACCGCGGACGACATCACGGTCCTGGACATCGGCGAGGTGTTCGAGACGGGTAGGTGAAGCCATCGGGGCGCCGCCGTCGGCGGCGCCCCCTTCCCCCTCATCCGCCGAGTGCAGCCTGCTCAGCTTGGAAGCGTGCGGCGGCCACGCCGTCGCCGCGTCGGGCGGCGAGGTCGAGGAGGTAGCCCAGCACCAGCTCGAGGTTCGCCTCCTGCTCTCCGCCTCGAGACTGCAACGCGCCCGCGACCGCTTCGTGCCGGACGACCGGAAAGGTGGGGCGGAAGTGCGGTAGGCACCCCTTCCTCCGGGGCCCTACCGGCCCATGACCGACGCCCTGTAGTCCAGCGGCGGATCCCGATCGCCCAGCAGTGGCCGGTACTCGAAGTCGTCGCCGCGGCGCTCCGCGAACTCCGCGCGCACCTCGGCCAGCTTCGACGCGTCGGTGAAGAGGTCGACGGCGCTGAAGGCCAGCGTCTTGGCGGCGACCATCATCCCCTTTTCGCCGATGGACGTGCCCCCGGCGGCGATCGCCTGCCAGGAATGCGCGGCGGTTCCGGGCACCCACGTGGCCGCCGACAGCGTGCTGGTCGGCACCATCCAGCTCACGTCGCCCGCGTCCGAGGAGGCGTACGTGCGCTGCCATTCGAACGGCTGGATCTCCGCGGCCGTCGAGATGGCGGGATCCTCTGGAAGCTGCTGCTTCAGGAGCTCGGCGAAGTGCTGCTCCTGGGCGTCGTAGTGGACACCGCCGACCTGCTGCAGGTTGTCGTACACGAGCTGCTGTAGCGCGACCACGGGCAGGCGGGAGTACGATCCGCCCATCACCTCGTACTCCACCGTCGTGCCGGTCCCGGCCGCCGCTCCCTCGGCAGCCTTCACCAGACGGTCGAAGATGGAGCGCACCATCTCCGGGTCGGGGTGGCGCACGTAGTAATACACCTCCGCGAAGTCGGGCACGACGTTGGGGGCGCTGCCGCCCGACGTGATCACGTAGTGGATGCGCGTCTCCTGCGGCACGTGCTCGCGCATGAGGTTGGCCATGAAGTCCATGGCTTCCACGGCGTCGAGCGCGGAGCGGCCGCGGTCCGGGGCCGCCGCCGCGTGCGCCGACACGCCGGTGAAGCGGAACTTGGCGGACTTCACGGCCAGGTTGGAGCCGGGGCTGGCGTCGTTGCCGTCGCCCGGGTGCCAGGAGAGCACGACGTCGACGTCGTCGAAGAGCCCGGCGCGCACCATGTACACCTTCCCCGATCCCCCCTCCTCGGCCGGCGTCCCGTACAGGCGCACGGTCCCGCTGTGGCCCGTCTGCTTGAGCCACTCGGCGGCGGCGATCGCGGCCGCCGAGGACGCGGTGCCGAAGAGATGGTGGCCACAGGCGTGCCCGGCGGGCTTGCCTTCGATGGGCTTTCGCTCGGGCACACGGTCCTGGTTGATCCCGGGGAGCGCATCGAACTCACCCAGGAGCCCGATCACCGGCTTGCCGCTTCCGTAGGAGGCCACGAACGCCGTGGGGATGCCGGCCACACCGCGCTGAACGGTGAAGCCGTGCGCCTCAAGCTCGCCCTCGAGCAGCGCCGAGCTCTCCGTCTCCTGGTAGCCCACCTCTGCCAGGTCCCAGATCTTCATGGCGATGTCGCCGAACTCCTGCGCCCGCGCGTCCAGGAACGCGGCGACGTCGGACTTGGTCATCTGGGCGGCCGCGGGCGTGGCCAGGGCGAGCGCGAGCGGGAGGGCGAGCGCGGAGAGGACGGGCGCGAAACGGCGGGGCATGGTGGACTCCTTTTGGATATGCTTGCTTCCATGTGGAGCGCCGCCCGGCATCCGTCAAGCGCGGGCGGCCCGGCGCACGACGAAGAGGGGCGATCCATGAAGGCCACCGGCGACATCCAGGTCATCCCCATCGGCTCCGGCGTCTCGGTCCGCGAGGAGGTCCAGCGGGCGCACGCGATCCTGGCCGACGCGGGCATCCACGCGCAGCTCCACCCGAACGGCACGAACGTGGAGGGGGAGCTCGCGGACATCTTCGACGCCATCCGGCGCGTGCACGAGACGCTCCACGCGGAGGGAACCGTGCGCCTCGCCACCTACATCAAGATCGGCACGCGTACCGACAAGGACCCGTCGCTTGCGGCGAAGCTCTTCTGACCCTCCACGAACTGAACTCGATCATGAACACGTCGCGCAACGCCTATACGATTCCCGCGGTCGTCCTTTCGCTCGCCGTCGTGCTCGCGTCGGTGATCTTCTCCGTGTTCTTCGTGAACTCCCGCCGGGCCGACCGCTTCGTCACGGTGAAGGGAGTGGCGGAGCGGGACGTGGAGGCGGACCTGGCTCTCTGGCCCCTGGCGGTCGCCAGGACGGACAACGACCTCGGCGCGGCGCAACGGGCGGTCGACGCCGCGCTCGACGACGTGATGGAATTCCTGCAGGGGTTCGGCATCGACTCGACCTCCGTCTCCACACAGGGCGTGCTCGTCACCGACCGGGCCGCGGAGCGGTACGGCCGCATGGAACCGGGCCAGATGCGCTACATCGTATCCGAGACGATCATGATCCGGACCGAGGATCTGGACGCCGTCGTTGCGGCTTCCGAGGCCGTGGGGCGCCTGATCGAGTCCGGCGTACCGGTGGCAGCGCCCGACGGCTACGCCCAGACGCGACCCACCTTCTCCTTCACCCGGCTGAACGACGTGAAGCCGGAGATGATTGCGGAGGCGACGGCCGCAGCCCGGGAAGCGGCGGAGCGCTTCGCGGAGGACTCGGGGAGCCGGGTGGGGGGGATCCGCAGGGCGAACCAGGGGGTGTTCCAGATCCTCCCGCGAGACGACGCTCCTGGCGTGCAGGAGCCCTACGAGCGCTTCAAGCGCATCCGGGTGGTGAGCACGGTGGAATACTACCTGGACGGGTAGGGAGCTCAGGCCCGGGAGGCTCTCACGCGGCTCCTCCCGACCCACCGGAATCGGCCGCGATCCGACGCACGTGCGGCTCCAGCCCCGGAAACGCCCACTGCTTGCCCTGATAGGCCTGATACATGAGCCATAGCCAGGTCGCGAGTCCGGCGAGGCCGAGGCCGATGTTCAGGAGGATGCCGATCAACCAGCCGACGATCGGGATCACCCCCAGGATGGCGCTCACGACCATGAGCACGATCGCGGCCACGACCCAGGCGATGGACACGGCGATGGACTGGACGGCGTGGAAGCGGACGAAGGCCCGCTGGCGGTCGATGATGAAGAACGCCACGCCGGTGATGGGCCCCACCAGGTAACTGAGGGCGCCGGCCACGTTCTCTGGGAGGCCCGAGCCGCCTCCGGGGGTCGCTGGGGTCGGCTCTTGCTTCGGGGCGGGTGCGTCTGGATCCGGTGAACCGTTCATGTGCCCATCCGGTTGAGGGAGCTTCACCTTGGAGACCCGCGGGGCGTCCGTCAAGCGCGGGGGGGGCCGCGATCCGCGGAGCGATCCCCACCTGCCGATGCCCGCACGCAGCGCGCCGCGGTGCCCACGCCACGGTTCCCCGGGAGCCCGGCGGGCGGCGTGCTCCGACACGGTGGGCCGCCGAACGGGGCGGAACACCCCCGCCGGGCGCCCGGGAAGCGAGACAGCAGGCCGATGGCAGGCACGCTCGGCTCAAACCCTGCGCTCGTCGGGGGCGGGTCGGGTGGATGTGCGCCGCGGCGGGCAGGGCCACCCGCGCACCGGGTCCGAGTCGTGCTGCCGGTGGCGGGATCCAACATCCCTCTCGCCGGAGAATCCCATGAAGCGACTCCCGCTCGTGCCCTTGCTCCTCGTCGCCGGCGCATCGGTGGCGTGCACCGACACCACCCCCACGCAGCCCGCCATCGACCCACCGTCGCTTGCCCTCGCCTCCCACCTCCCCCCCGGCGCGATGGTCCCCAGCGGCGAGCGCCTGCTAGGCCAGAGCGTCCTCGAGCCGGTCTACGACGCCGAGGACGCCGGCGCGATCGGATACGTGAGCACCCCCATCCACGCCCCGATGCACGCCAACTCGAACGCATGGTCGCCCATCTACATCCCGGTCTATCCGACCTCCGCGTCCGCCTCGGTGGGAACGCTCCTGTGTCAGCACACGCCCTCGGAGAACTGTCCTGATCACGGTCCCGAGGTGGCGGGCCTGGCGCAGTCCGTCGAGCCGTCCGTATACGGCGGCGGCGTGCTCGGCCACGACCACGTGATGGACTATCCCGGCGGCGCCGACTTCGACATCGCCTGGGAGCCGATCGCCGTGCTGTTCACCAGCAGCGCCGCCGCCAACGAGCATCTCCTCACGGATGCCCAGATCCAGGCCGCCGTGGATCGGGGTGACGCCATCGAGATCCCGCTGCCGTCGCTCACCTTCCACTGTGCGGCGGTGTCGGCCGCG
>CAZPZU010000026.1:22706-55568 GCA_964591135.1 uncultured Gemmatimonadaceae bacterium
GGCGCCGGGGTGGTGGTTCCCGTCGGTCTGTCCCACGGGGGATGGGTCGCCGTGGAGCTCCGGCGCCGCCTCGGTGCCACCCGCGTTCCCGGTGTGGTCCTTCTCGACTGGATGTTCCTCGGGCCCACTCCGCCGTTCATGGAGACCCTGGACGGCCTACAGGACCGTGCGCGGTGGGAGGCGGTGCGGGGTGAGCTGTTCCGCTCGTGGGTGACCGACCTCGACCTCCCCGCACTCTACGCGCACATCGGCGAGATGGCCGAATACGGGTTCGACACCTGGGCCCGGGCCGCGCGGGAGATCGCCGCCCGCTTCGCCGCGGAGGGTAGCCCCGCGGCGGCCCTCGAGGGGCTCGAGCCGCCGTGCCCGACGCTGCACGTCTATGCCCAGCCCCCGGACGACGACGTGCTGGGGCCGCAGGAGGCCTATGCGCGCACTCACCCCTGGTTCCGGGTGCACCGGCTCGAGGCCAGGACGCACTTCCCGATGTTCGAGATCCCCGAGAGGCTCGCCGCGGTGATCGAGGACTTCGCGGAAGGGGCGGCGTCCGGTACGACCGGGGGCGTCCGGAGACCCGGCCGGGCGTAGCGGCCGGGCTTCGGTCGGGACGCCAGATCCCCGAGCCCAAATCTCGGCCCGAGGCGTTGCTAGGGGCGTCCGGCTACCCGTAATTGTGGACGCATGACACGTTCGGACGGTTCTCCCCATCCCAACCTCCGGGACCGGGTGCGGCGGCGCCTCAGGCACGCGGATCTCGAAGCCCTGCTCCCGTACCTTCTGGTGGGTGTGCTGCTGACGGTCGCAGTCGTCACCCTCGGACACGACATACGGCGTCACCTCGACGCCATCGAGGCGTGGGTGGCGGCGCGCGGCCCGTGGGGGGTCGTCGCCTTCGTCGGCCTCTTCGTGGTGGCCACGTCGGCGCTGTTTCCCGAGTCCGCGCTCTCCATCGCCGCGGGTGCGCTCTTCGGGCTGTTCGAGGGTTTCGCGGCCGTCGTGGCCGCGAGCTTCCTGGCCGCGGCAGCTCAGTTCGTCCTGGCGCGCGGGCTCCTGCGTGGGCGGATCGAGAGGGCGCTGGCCGGGAGGCCGTGGCTGGCGGCGATCCAGCGTACGGCGCTCCGCGGCGAGACCAAGCTCCAGACCCTCCTTCGTCTCACACCCCTGAATCCCGCGTCGATCAGCTATGCGATGGGTGCCGCCGGGGTGCGCTTCCCCGGGTTCATCCTGGCGTGCGTGGGGATGGTCCCCACCCTCTTCCTGGAGGTGTACTTCGGGTACGCCGGCAAGCACGTGGCCCGTATCGCCGGTCGGAGCGCGCGGTCCGTCATCGTCCACGACATCGTGGTTTTCGCCGGCCTCGCCGCGTGCGTGCTCATCGTGGTCTTCGTGTCGAGGATGGCCAGGAAGGCGGTCATCGAGGCGGTGGCCGAGACCGACGCGGGGCGGCCCACCGAGGTCGCGAAGTGAACCCCCACGTCATCTCGACGTTCGTTCTGACGACGCACTGGCTCGTCATCGTGGGGCTGTCCGTCCGGGTGATCATGCGACGGCCGCCGGTGGGCGTCTCGGTCGCCTGGCTCGCGGTGGTGTTCAGCGTACCGTTCGTCGGGGCGGCGTTGTACCTCCTCTTCGGCGAGAAGCGCATCAGCCGTGAGCGCTCGGCGCGGATCGCCGCCAACCTCCCGGGGGTGGCTCGCTGGCAGGGGAAGCTACGGGAGGAGCACCGGGGCGAGGCCTCCGGGATCGCCGCCGGCGCGGAGGCCCTCCACTGCCACGCGGAGCGGCTCCTCGGCTTCCCCCCGCTCACCGGGAACGGGATCGAGCTGCTGGAGGACTTCGGGACCGTCTTCGACCGGCTGGTCGCCGACATCGACGGGGCGGGGGAGACCTGCCATGTCTCCTTCTACATCTGGCACGAGGGGGGACGTACCGCCGAAGTAGTGGAAGCCCTGATCCGCGCGGCCGGGCGAGGCGTCCAGTGCCGGGCGCTCGCCGACGCGCTGGGAAGCGAAGCGTTCCTGAAGGGGGGGCTGGCACGCCGGCTGCGCGAGGCGGGCGTGGAGATATGGGCCGCGCTCCCCACCGGGCTGCTGCGCTCACTGAGCGCGCGCGCAGATCTGCGGAACCACCGCAAGATCGTCGTCATCGACGACCGCGTGGCGTACACCGGGAGCCAGAACCTGGTGGATCCGCGCTTCTTCAAGCAGGAGTCGCGCGTCGGGCAGTGGGTGGACGCGATGGTACGCCTCACGGGTCCGGCTTCGGCCTCCCTGGACGCCGTGTTCCGGCTCGACTGGTCGGTGGAGACCGGGAGCGCCTTCGAGCCGCCTCCGGACCTGGTTCTCGCTGCGGACCCGGCGGGTGGCTCGCTCGTCCAGGTGGTCCCCTCCGGGCCCGACATCAGTCCGGAGGCGATCCACCAGCTCCTGCTCGCGGCGATCTACGAGGCGCGCCGCGAGCTGATCATGACGACACCCTACTTCGTCCCGGACGAGGCGATGCTCACGGCCTTGCTGTCGGCGGCGTGGCGGGGTGTGGACGTGACGCTGATCGTCCCGGCCCGGAACGACTCGCTCATGGTCCGCTTCGCCAGCGTGGCCCACTTCGAGGATCTGCTTTCCGCGGGGGCGCGTGTCGCGCTGTTCAACGGTGGCTTGCTCCACACCAAGAGCCTGACCATCGACGGCGAGACGAGCCTCTTCGGGTCGGTGAACCTCGACATGCGCAGCCTGTGGCTGAACTTCGAGATCACCCTCATCGTGTACGACCCCGCGTTCACGGGTCACCTGGGCGCCATGCAGCGTGGATATCTGGGGGACGCGGATCTGGTCGATCTCGAGGTTTGGCGTCAACGCCCGGCGTGGCACCGCTTCGCGGAGAACTCGTTCCGCCTGCTCTCGCCGTTGCTGTAGGGGGCCGGGGCTCCGGTGGCACCCTCCCTAGAGCCAACCTCTGCGTCGGAAGAACAACATCTGGAGCGTCGCCGTGACCACCAGGATCACACAGACGATGATGAACGCCCAGGGGCTGTTGACCCCGGGCATGCCGCCGCCGTTGATGCCGAGCAGGCCCGTGAGTAGTCCGAGCGGGAGGAAGATCCCGGCAACCATGGACAGCACGTACATCGTCTTGTTCATCTGCTCGGAGAGGCGGCTGTTGAGCTCGTCCTGAGCCACGGCCGCCCGGTCCCTGGCGGAGTCCAGGTCCTCGACGAAGCGGAGTGTGCTCCTCGCGGCGTGATTCGGGTGGATCGTTCGCAGCCCGGAATGTCGACCGTGAATCAGCCCAAGAATGGGGGCTGTCCGTGCACATGCCAATGTCTGGTGCAGTTGAGCCAACGTGGCCCGAAAGCGCAGATCCGTGGACGGGCGCGTATGCAGGGGGTCCGGGAATCGCCTTCTCCCGCAACGCCGATGCGTCTGGCACGACCGATGCGTAGAGGCTGCGCGTTCGTGGTACTCGCATCGCAATCGAGGAGGATCGGTGAAGACTATGAGAAGGGCTCTCGTGACTGCGCTCGGGTTCGCGTCGCTGGCGGCGATGGTTCCCCCGGCTCACGCATCGGCCCAGATGAGCAAGGACCAGGCCGCCACGGTGACCGTGGACAACACGCGGTCGGTGCCCGTGGTGGTCTACATGGACCGCGGTCCCTTCGACACGCGGTTGGGAACGGTGGCGCCCCACACCAAGGCGACGCTTCAGCTGCCCTCGTATCTGGCGGATGGGGAGACCGTGCAGGTCTTCGTCCACCCGGAAGGTGGCGAGGATCTCGCCTCGCAGGACGTGACCGTCAACAAGGGGCAGGACATCGACGTCTACGTGCCCACGAACGACGCCGGGTACGTTCCGCCGCCCCCGCCGGAGGAGATCCCCAATCCCGGCCCGGAAACCACGACGGTCACGGTCCAGAACGCGCGCAACCAGCCGGTGACAGTGTTCCTGGAACAGGGCGCGTTCGACAGCCGGATCGGCACGGTGGCTGCCAATCACGAGAAGACCCTCGTGATCCCGGCGTTCCTCACGCGGGACGCGCCGGACGTCGAGATCTTCGTGCACCCCGAGGGAGGGTTGGACCTGGCCAGCCAGACCTTCGACCTGAAGCCCGACGCCCACCTTCTCGTGAAGGTCCCGGCGCGGTGACGTCGCCGGCGGGACTCCACGGAGGAGATCGATGGCACGGGGGTGGCCCCAGCGGGGCCGCCCCCGACCGTTTCTGACCTCGAAGCCACGGGGGTATCCTGCCAGGCGGCGCCTGCCTACGATTGGTAGGGATCCGGGCGCGGCGACGTGGGAGCGGGTGGGAGAAGTCCACGGGGGTGGGAGGTCGGCATGGGGATCCCGAGGCGAGCTCAGCGGACGACGTGGCCATCGATTTCGAGGGTCGGGATGGGGATCCTCGCGCAGGTGGCCGCGCTGCTGTGCGGCTTTCCGGCGAACTCGAGGGCCCAGACCACGCCGCTCGAGGCCATCGCGGGGCTCACCGTGGAGGGCGCCGGTGTCGAGAGCGCGCTCCAACTCCTCGGCCTTTCGTCCGGCGTGTCCCTCGTCTTCAGCCCGGACCTTCTTCCGAAAGACCAGGTCGTGACGTGCGCGTGCGCGCGAGTCACGGTGCGCGAGGCGCTCCAACGCATCCTCGCGGGGACGGGACTCACGTTCCGATCCGGTGGAGGCAACATCCGCATCGTTCCCGTGGCGAACGATGCCACCAGAGCGGAGCTGGGCGTAGTGGCGGGCCGGGTGTTCGGGGCCGACGACGGCGAGCCCGTGGTCAACGCCGTGGTGCAGCTGGACGACAGCCGTAGCGTCCTTTCGAGCCCCGACGGATCGTTCCGGTTCCGGGCGGCGCCGAAGGGCGCTCACCGCCTGCGCGTGACCTCCATCGGCTGGGCGGAATACGTGGTGGACGGCGTCCGGGTCGAGACCTCCGGGACGACGGAGGTGATCGTGCGCCTCGAGCGCGCCGTGATCCCGCTTCCCGAGATTCTGGTATCGCCGGGAACGTTCAGTCTGCTCGAGGACGTCTCGCCGGGCGGAGCGCGGAGTCTGACCCGCGACGAAATCCAGACGATGCCCCAGGTGGGAGAGGACGTCTTTCGCGCCATGAAGCGCCTCCCCGGCGTGGCGTCCCACGACATCTCCACCAAGCTCAACGTGCGCGGGGGGGCCAGCTCCGAGGTCATGCTGCGCCTGGACGGACTCGAGCTGTACGAGCCCTACCACCTGAAGGACTGGGAGGGCGCCGTGGGCATCGTGGACCTGAATGCCCTCGGCGGCGTGGAGCTGATGTCGGGAGGCTTCGGCGTGGAGTACGGCGACAAGATGGCCGGCGTCCTCGACATGCGGTCCCGGACCGAAGCCGGAGACGCGAAGACCACGCTGGGCCTCAGCGTCACCAACGTCACCGCGATGAGCCGTGGCGGCTTCGGCGACGGCGAGGGCACGTGGCTGGCTTCCGCGCGCCGCGGCTTCATGGGGATCGTGATCAAGCTCACCGGCGGGGACGATCGGATCTCCCCTCAATACTACGACGTCTTCGGAAAGGTGAGCTGGGCCCCCAGCGCCAGGAACGTCTTCACCGTGCACGTCCTGCAGGCGGGAGACCACCTCGGCCTGCACGAAACCGAGGTGAACGGGATCGAAGGCATCGACTTCGAGAGTGGTTGGGACAGCGGCTACGGCTGGGTGACGTGGGAGGCCACGCCCCGCCCGCGCGTCCACGCGACCACGATGGCCTGGACCGGGCGGGTGACGCGGCGGCGCGACGGTACCGTCGGGGACTTCGGCCGGCCCGACATGCCCGACAGTATCTCGGTGCTCGACGACCGTGTGTTCACGTTCGCGGGCCTTCGCCACGACCTCGGCCTGGAACTGTCGGACCAGGTCCTGCTGAAGGCAGGCGTGGACGTCAGAGCCCTCCACGCCGACTACGCCTACCGGGCGGCCACGGTGACGCAGGCACTCATGGCGGACGGCACGCCGAGCGTGCGCCGGAACTTCGTCGACCTCAACCCGGACGACCGTGGCAACCAGATCGGCGCCTACCTCGCTGTGCGCGTGCGGCCCGTCCCGGCCCTCACCACGGAGGTGGGTCTGCGCTACGAGCGGGTGAGCCACACCGGCGACGAGAACGTGGCACCCCGCGTGCTCGCGGCGCTGGACCTCGGAGGGCGGACCACGCTACGCGGGAGCTGGGGGAGGTACTTCCAGTCACATGGGATCCAGGATCTGGAGGTCGCCGACGGGGAGATCGTCTACTACGGAGCGGAGCGCTCGGACCAGGTCGCTGTGGGCGTCCAGCACCGCTTCCCGGGCGGCGTCGGCGCGCGCGTGGAGCTGTATCACCGTGACGTCGGCGACCAGCGACCGCGGTTCATCAACCTGGAGCGTGACCTCCGGATCTTTCCGGAGGTGGAAGGAGATCGCCTGCGGGTGGATCCTGGCCGGGGCCGGATGCGGGGGATCGAGGTGACCGTGGACAGTCGGACCGGACGGCGGTGGGACTGGTCGGCGAGCTACGCGCTCGCGGTGGCCGAGGACGAGTACCCCGTTCTCGAAGGGGGATCGTGCACGGAGACGGATCCCTGTTCGGATGCGCTCTGGCTTCCGCGACAGTACGACCAACGCCACATGCTCGGGCTCCAGGTGACGTATCGGCCCACGCCGACCTGGGATGTCTCGTGGGCGTGGGCATACCACTCCGGCTGGCCGGTGACCGCATGGTCGTACGACGCCGTGCCGCTTGCCGACGGAAACCGGTTCTGGGTGCGGACGTTCGGTCCCGTGCGGGGCTCACGCCTCCCAGCGTACCACCGCCTCGATCTGCGTGTGACCCGGGACTTCGCGGTGCGGAGGGGCATCCTGCGAGCGTATGTGGACCTGTTCAACCTCTACGACCGGACGAACGTGGCGTCCTACCGCTACGATTTCCGTGTCGTGGACGGAAGACCGGTCACCGTGCGCAGGGAAGGCCTTACGATGATGCCTCTGCTGCCCACCATCGGTTTCCGCTACGAGTTCTGAGCCGGGGCGCGGCGCGGTCCGCCGCGCCCGCCCCTCAGCCCCCGAATGCCAGGGTCGCGTCCAGCGCACCCCCGGCCTCGACGACCACGCCCGCCGGAAGCGCGAGCGTGACGCGTGTGCCCTCCTGGGCGACGTCGGCCTCGATGTCCGCCTCGCCGAGTCGGACGGTGGCGGCCCTGACGACGGCGCCGTCTGGCACGCCCAGGCTCCACGTCTTCAGCGGCAGCCTGCCCCAGCGCACCTCCAGGGTGCACCGCTGCCGTCCCTTCGTGCGTTCCTGCCGGTAGCTTCCCCACCCCTCCGCGGCGGTGAAGGCGGCGCGGAAATCCTCCGGCGTGATGCGGGGCGCGAAGCCGATGTGGCGCTTCGGGCCGTGGTGCTCGAAGCCGGCGAGCCCGGTAAGCACCCCCCAGCTCGCCAGTGCCCGTGCGTAGTGGTCCCCGCACTCGATCTCGTTCCAGGGGTTGTGCTTGGTGGGGTGGTAGCGCTCGTGGATGCCGCGGCAGATCGCCAGCGCCTCGGTGAGCATCCCCTCCCACGCCATGTGACCGGCGACCTGGTACTCGATGCCGGTCCAGATCTCGTCGCGGTACCGCGTCGAGCGCTCGCCCATGTGCGCGCTCTTCGGCCATGTGCACGTGAAGAGCCCCGCCTCGCCGGGGTAGGCGAACCAGCGCTCGGGTGCGTGCGCGCGATTCTGCGGCCCCACGTCCGGCGCCCAGCAGTACTTCCAGATGGAGGCCAGGGCGCTCTTCACGGTGTCGGCGGGATACAGGTAGCCGAGCCCCACCTGGTGGGCCCAACCCTGCCCGAAGAGCTGGTCGGCCAGGCAGCCGTCTGCATACTGCCAGTCGGGGTGCGTCTCCAGGTCGACGCGCTGGATGAAGTACTCCCCGTCGAAGAGCGTCTCCGCCGAGCGGTCGCGGCCCTTCTCGAAGATGCGGCGGCACATCGCCGCGAAGGCGTCGTCGCCCATGTCGCGGGCCATCTCCTCGGCGGCGCGCAGCGCGCCGAGGTAGAGCGAGCCGACCATGGTGTTGGGACCGTAGTAGTTCTCGTCGTACGTCTGGTGCTGCTGGCCCTCGATGAGCCCGTCGGCGTCGGCGTCCTGCGCGACGAGGAACTCCGTCGCCTTGCGCACCGCCGGCCACACGCGCCGCAGGAAGGCGTCGTCGGGGGAGGTCTGGTGCTCGCGCAGCGCTTTGAGGACGTAGCCGCCCTGGGCGTCCCCGGCCCACAGCGTCCACCCCTCACCGCGGAAGCCGATGGCGCCGGACTCGGGGAAGAAGCCGACTCCCGGCGCGAAGTCCTGCATCTCCCGCACCGAGCGCTCCAACTCGGGGAAGAGGCGCGCCATCGCGTGCTCGTAGTTCCAGACGTGGCCGCACGTGCCCGGACAGCACCCGCCTCCCTCCCACGCCCAGAAGCGGCCGTTCTCCCACCACTGACACGTCGTTGTCGCCAGGTTCGCTGCCGTGGAATGCACGCGGTCGAGGAGCCAGTAAGGCAGGGTCGCGTCGTACCACGTCCGGTGCCAGAGACGCGTCACCTCCGTGAGCCGGTCCAGGTCGCCGGCGACGTAGCGCGCCACGGCGCCCGCGTCGCCGAAGCGGACCGCGTACCGGTTCCCCACGCGTCGCTCGTTGCGGTACAGGTTCGGAAGGTGCCAGGCGACGACGAACACGATGGTCTCCTCCGCACCGGGCTCGAGCGTGAGCGTGCGGCCCGCCGCGCCGCGCAGCGTGTCGCCGAAGGACTCTTCCGGCGGCACTTCGGCTGCGGACAGGACGGCTTCGGCCGCGGGCCCGTCCGGCATCGAGGCGCGCGCGAAGCCTTCGCCCACCACGCCGAGGCACATCGTGCCCGCGTCCGGCCACAGGTCGAGGGGGCCCGGATCGGCGATGCGGGGGGCGTCGCGGAATTCGATCTGGTCGACGTTGACGTGGCCCCAACCGGAGGACTCTTCGTCGACGATCTCGAAGTGCGCGAGTCTTCCCTGGAGGTCGGCCACCTCCCAGTTGCGCGGACCGAGCCGCTCGGTGTTCTCGCCCGTGGCCGTGCGCACCACCGCTCCGTCCACCACCAGGTTCAGGCAGGCACGATCGGGGTGCCGCCCGCCCCCGATCAGGAAGGAAATCCAGCGGCGCTCGAGGGTGAACTCCGGGGAGCGCAGCCGGCCACGCGGCTCGTCGCCGCCGAGGTACGTGTTCACCAGCCCTTCGCCCTCGAAGCCGGAGACCGGGTTCTGGTTCACCAGCGTCCCGTGCGCGGGGCCGGCGCCGAACGCGGTGCCCTCGAGCGACCAGGCGCCGTATCCTCCCCCCTCGAAATCGGCGAAGACGAGGGGCGGGCGCGCGAGTGGCCCGGGCGGAAGCGCCCGCTCCCGCGCCGACAGGAGGACGCCCGTCAGGCCCTCGGTCCGCGCCACATCGTTGCGTCGCAGCACACGCTCGCCGAAGTCCCTTCCGCTGTCGCGGCAGAGCGCGTTCTCCAGCCACCCCGCGATGGTCACTTCGGCCGTCGCGTCGGAGCCGTTTCGCACGGTATAGCGGAGGACGGTGGCGGGGAGCGCCGAGTCGGAGGCGTTCAGCGGGATGAACGGGCTGAAGGCCTCCAGCCGCACGGTCACCGGCAGGGACGGGTCCGCGTACTCCACGTGGGCGAGGGGATACTCGCCGTTGAAGCGCACGCCTGGGAAGCCCGCACGGTCCAGAGTGCGCGCCACCGTGTCGCCTTCGCTCCGGACGCGCAGCACAAAGCCCTGGTCCACCGGAGAGGTGGGTGTCAACTCGCCGCCGAGGACGGTCTCCTCCGGGGGGCGGCCCACCTCGTAGTTCGTCAGACCGTACCCGGTGTTCTGGTTGCGGTTGAAGACGTCCCAGTAGACGAGCCGGCCGTCTCCCGTCAGGTAGACCTGACCGGCGCCAACGCCGCCCACGGGCATGCCGATCGTGCGCAGGTCGTCGCCCGCGTACCATGTGCGCTCCCCCCGCGCGAACAACGCGCGCACCCAGGCAGGGGACAGCTTCTTGTCGGCGGGGACGAAGTGGTCGGGGATCTCCTGGGGAAAGAACGGCCCGGCGATCGCCTCCAGCCGGGGGGTCGACAGCGCGAGGCCGGCGCTACCCAGGGCGGCCGTCTTGACGAACTGCCGCCGGTCCAGGGAGACGGGCTTGGGGGCGGGGCCCGCGTCGTCCTCTCCGCCGGGGCAGCACCTGCCGCACCCGCATCCTCGCTCGCTCATGGTGCCTCCTCGTTACGACCCGGGGCGATCGGGACGCACCTCTTCCAGGATCAGCCTGTCTATCCGCAGCAGCGTGCGCCCCTCGACGGCGCGCGTCAGGATGGTCACGGAGCGCGCCTGGGCGGTGAGCTCGATCTCGCCCATGTCGGCCGCTTCGACGCGCTCCTCCTCCACGGCCCGGGCGTCCGTCCAGTCGGAGATCTGCGTCTGGCGCCGCCAGAGGGAGAAGCTCCCCGAGGACGGGCCGCGCCGGTAGGAGAGCCGGACCCGGTAGCGTCCCGGGCGGAGGGCGGAGACGTCGAAGCGGACCAGGCCGCTCCGCTCCGCCCGGATCTCCAGGGCGCCGCCCGTGAAGGCCACCGACGTGCCACCACCCACCGAGAACTCGAGGAGCTGCGGGTAGAAGACGTGCACGCCGGGCGGCCGTGGCGGAGGCGGCGCGGCCGTCGGGTCCATCGACGCGGTCGGGGGCGTGTCGCCGTAGTGGAAGGCGACCGACGTGTAGTCCACCGGGACGCGGTTGCCCTCGGGCCCGTGCTCGATCGTCTGCCGGAGGTGCTCCTCGAAGGAGACCTTGTCGGCCATGTAGAAGCGGTAGCCGCCCGTGCGCGACAGCGGCAGGCTGTAGTCGAGCGCGCCGTGGAGCGGTAGGCTCATCCCCCTGTCCCACCGGTCCAGGAGCGCGTACCACCCGCCGTTGAAGTAGTCCTCCGAGCCCGTGCCGTGCAGGCGCATCTCGCCGTCCACGTCGGTCACGTCGTCGCCCTCGAAGAAGGCCGTCATCCCGGGCTCGAGTCCCTGCGCCTGGAGGAGCGTGCCCACCTGGTGGCCCCGGCCGCGCGCGTCCAGGAGGAGGTAGGGCTCGCCCTCGGGGGGCCGGACCTGGCGCCGCCACGTCGCGTACAGCCGTCCCTCGGTGTCCCGGTCGCGCGCCTGGTCCGTGTAGAAGACGCGCGCGGTGCCGCGGGCCGGCGATCCCTCCGACGCGAGCACACGGAGGGACAACACCGCCGAGGAGTCGAACGGCATCGGGAGGTAGACGTAGTCGCGGTCGCCCTGCGAGCCGAGGAGGAAGCCCTGCGCCGCCGGCGCGCCGAAGGCATAGCCGAAGAGGTCGTTGGCCGGGCTCAGGATGGCGGGCGTAGGCGCCCCGTCCCAGCGCGCCTCGAACAAGACGCCGGGGCCCCGTAGTGGCGCGCCCGCCGGCCGCTCCATCTCGACGCCCACGATGCGGCCTCCGTGGTCCATCCGGAACAGCTCCGCCGAATCGCCCGGCGGCACGTCGAATCCACGCTCGGTCACGAACACGGAGTCTCCGGCCCAGGGGCGGCCACCCGAACGGCCCCAGGCGTCCACCACGCGCTCGAGCTCGGCCTGCGCCTCGGCCGGAAGTGGCGTCCGGAACGACGCCACGCGTGTATCCTGCGGACAGCTCCTGTACTGGATCTGGTGGAAGCGGATGTCGTCGCCCTCGTAGACGATCTTCAGCGAGCGCGCGTAGGGGATCGGGAGGTAGCTGTAGTAGCCGCCGACCTCGTTGCCCACCACCGGACGCGTAAACGGGGGCACGCCGCCCGTGAAGAGGTCGATGAAGGGAAGGCGCAGGCGTGGCTCCACCTCGCCGTCGAAGTAGAAGGCGACCATCCGCTCCGTGGGGGTGGGCGTCCAGATCCGCTCCACGACCCCGGGGCCCTGCAGGTCCGCGAGGACGCGGGCGTCGCCCTCCTTGCGGACGAACGAGTAGGTGCCGTCGAAGCCGTCGTCGTTTCCGCCCGTCGTGTCGTAGCTGGAGATCTGCGCGACGCGCGAGCCCGTCCGGTAGCGGGGAAGAAGGTCGACGCGGTAGAGCGCGCGCAGCTCGGACGCGATGCCGACGCTGTCGGGGGCGGACTGAGCGCCGGCCGGGGAAGCCACGCCGATCCACGCCGCGAGCAGGATCGCCGGCGCACGGCCGGCGGTGCCTTTCCAGCGGTGAGAAGGCTTCACGGATCCACGCCCTCGGAGGCCATGATCTCCCGATACGCCATCTGGTGCTCGTACATCCGGTGGAAGACCCGGTACTTCGCGTCGTGGTAGGCGGCGATCGCGCCGCCCGCGGGCTCCACCACACGGTCGGCGGCGCTCATGGCGCCCATGGCGGCGAGCATCGAGGGTTGGTCGCCCGCGGCGGCCGCGCCCATCATCGCCGACCCCAGAAGGACCGCCTCGGGCTCCCGGGGGAGGGCCACCCGGCACCCGGTGGCGTCGGCGTGCTCGCGCACGAACACCGGGTTCTTCGTGTCGCCGCCGCAGGCGACGAGCGTGCGGATGCGGTAGCCTCGCGCGTCCATCTCCTCGAGGATGTGGCGCGTGCCCAGCGCGATCGCCTGCGTCGCTGCGAGGTAGGTCAGCGCCAGCGCGTCCACCGAGTCCGAGAGCTTCAGCCCAGAGATCATCCCGCGCAGGCGCGCGTCCGCACGCGGGCTGCGGTTGCCGTGGAAGTACGGCAGCACGTGCAGCTCCCTGGTGAGCGCGGCGGGGAAGGGCGCGTCGGCCGCCAGCAGGTCGAGGCGCTCGTTCAGGAGCGCGTACACGGTCGTGTCACAACGGTCCGCTTCGGCCCGCAGCTCGTCGGCACGGGCGTGGCTGTGGATCACGTGGTCCAGCAGCGCGCCGGTGGCCGACTGGCCCCCTTCGGTGAGCCACAGGCCGGGGACCATCGCCGCGTAGTAGGGGCCCCAGATGCCGGTGATGAAGCGCGGCTCGCGCGACACCGCCATGTGGCAGCTCGACGTGCCACCGATGAGCGCGAGCCGCTCCTCCAGCGCGCCCTCGTCGACGGCGCATCCGTCCACCGGCGTGCCCAGGAGCCCCAGCCCGCCCGCGTGGGCGTCGATGATGGACACGCCCACGGGGATGCCTTGGACCAGCCCGAGCTCCGCCGCGGCCTCGGGCGTGAGCGAGCCGGCCCGCTCCCCGATGGGGCGAACCATGCGACCGATGCGCGCGAATCCCTCGTCGACCAGATCTTCGAGCCCGACCGCGCGGAAGAAGCTCGGGTCCCACCGCCCCACGCTCGCGGCCGTGCCGTCCTCGTGGCCGAGGTAGGTCCACTTGCACACGGTGCTGCACAGGGAGCGCACGTCCGCGCCCGTGGCCCGATGGACGAGGAAGTCCGGCAGGTCGAAGAAGCGGGCTGCCCGCCGCCAGCTCTCCGGGAGGTTCTCCTTCAGCCAGAGAAGCTTCGGGGTCTCCATCTCCGGGGAGATCGTCCCCCCCACGTAGCGCAGCACGTCGTGGCCGGTGGCCGTGATCCGCTCCGCCTGCGCGATGGCGCGGTGGTCCATCCACACCATCACGTTCTGCTCGGCCGACCCGGTGGGGCTCACCGTGACCGGCGAACCGTTCGCGTCCAGCGCGACCAGCGAGCAGGTGGCGTCCATCCCGATCCCGCGGACGCGGCCGCGGTCGAGGCCCGCCTGGGCGAGGGCCGCGCGCGCCACGACGCAGCAGGCGCGCCAGATGTCCTCGGAGGACTGCTCGACGAAGTCTTCCTCCGGCCGCCAGATGCGGATGGGCTCCACCCCCATCCCCACCATCACGCCGGATGCGTCGAAGATCCCGGCGCGCGCGCTCCCCGTGCCGACGTCGATCCCGAGGTAGAAGCCCTCCCCCGCCATGCCCGCCTCAGCTCCCGCCGGCCAGGATGCGAACCCTGAAGCCCATCTCGCGGGAGAGCGCGACCATCTCCTCGAAGACGTCGCCGTACGCCACCGCGACGTGGTTGGACAGGTAGTGGGCCATGATCGTGTCCCGCGTCACGCCCAGGTCCGCGGCCATGAAGGGCCACTGGCGGGTCGTGCCCTCCCACCAGGCGTCTCGCTTGTCCGCGGGCAACGCCACCACCTCGCCCCGGCCGACGTCCATCCACAGGACGTCGTCCTTCAGGTAGCAGCGCGACCAGGTGATCCCGCCCGGCAGGCTTTCGCCGGCGAAGGTGCCGCCCGGCACCGGGAAGTAGAGGCTCGGCTGCCGGTAGCTGTGCACGCCCGCCAGCGTGTCCGGGTCGTGGTTGAAGGCGTACGCGCCGCAGGATCCCGAGTTGAGGAGCACCCACACGAAGCGCCCCTCGTGCTCGCCGCCCCAGCGGACGTCGTGGAACATCACCGCCTGGTGCAATCCCTTGGCCGCGAGCAGGCGCTTCATCATCTCCATGGGGACGGCGTTGCCCTGGTCCGCCTCGGTGGCGGTGGCCACCGTGTCGCCGTCGGACTCCGGGCGGCAGGTGGAGTTGAACAGCCCCTCGGCGAAGTCCGAGGGGGGCCGCAGAGGGAGGAGCCCGAGCTGATACTGCCATCCCAGGCAGTCGGCCTTGTACTCCCGCACCATGTCCAGGACCGCCAGGTAGTCTCGCAGCTGCTCCCGCGTGGCGTCCTCGCCGAAGTCCGCCGCGCCCTGCTCGCCCCAGTGGAACGTGACGCCCCGGTCCTTCACGAAGGCCAGGGCCTCATCCAGGCGGGCGTCCGCCACGACCCGTCCCCGGTCGATGATCCACGCCTGGTCGATCTTGTGCTCGGTGAAGCCGTGGCGGTTGAGGAGACGCGGCCCGAAGTAGCCGTTGATCATCCCCATCGACGTGTCGCCGAGCATGAGGATGAGGGCCCGCCGGTCCCGGAATCCCTTCGCGACCCCCGCGGCGAGCTCCGCCGCGGCGTCCGACACCGGGGCGTCGGTGGCGATCTCCTCCTCGCCGTAGACGATCTCGCCGGAGGTGCACCACTCCTCGAGCCGGGCCATGAAGGCCTCGTCCGCGGTCCAGTCGCCGGCGCCCGTCCACACGCGGGAGTACTTCCGCCCGAGGCTGGTGAGGCACGCACCCGTGTTGAGCAGGCCCACGAGCCCGGGCCACTGCCCGGAGAAGTTGCTGGCCAGCAGCAGCGGGTTGTCCTTCCCCACGACGCCCTCGGTCGTGTGCGGGCCGTAGAACCAGTGGACGCAGACGCCGATCATCGGGTCCTGCACCGGCCCGAGCCGCTCGATGGCGTGGTGGGGCTTGGTCAGGAACCCCTCCACCCGGTACGGCTCACGGCCGAGGGCGCGCAGCGCGGCCTCGAGCTGCGTCGTGGCCTCCGTGATGCTCGGCAGGGCGAGGTCGTTGGGGATGTCGCGTCCGTCTCCCGGCCAGAACAGGGCGATGCGCTGCTTCACGGTCACGCTCCTCCTCTCGTCAGTGGATGGCCTCGCCGCCCTGGGCGAGGTTCTCGGCAGTGAAGATGCGCGTACCCAGCGTGATCCGCTTCGGGACCTCCTCACCGTGCAGGATCCGCAGCGCCACGTCGATCGCGTCCGCGCCTCCCGTCGGATAGAGGAAGGTCGCGTCCAGGATCCCCTGGGCGACGTACTGCTGGCCCTCCTGCGGGAGCGCGTCGATGCCGACGAACATCATCTCGTCCGCGCGTTCCGCCGCCCGCGCGGCCAGCCAGGCGCCGTGCGCGCCCGGGTCGTTGTGGGCGTAGACCGCATCGATGGCCGGCTGTGTGGCCAGCGCCGACTCCATCTCGCGGCGCGCGTTGGGCTCCAGCCACTGCATCTCCCCGGAGAAGACGATGGAGAGAGCTGGGTGGGTGTCGAGCTCGAGGCCCTCCAGGAAGCCCTGGTGCCGGTCCTGCCCCGGCGTGGAGGTCATCAGGCCCTTCAGCTCGACGATCTTGCCTCGTCCGCCCAGCGCCTCCCGCAGCCACCGCCCGGCCTCCCGTCCGATGCGCACGTTGTCCGCGCCGATGAAGCAGGTGTACTGGTCGCCCTGGACCTCCCGGTCGAGGACGATCACCGGGATGCCCTGACGGTAGGCCGCGGCCACGGGACCGGTGAGCGGCGCGGCCTCCTTCGGGCTGATGATGATCAGGTCCACGCCCTGCTCCACGTACTCCTCCACCTGGGACCGCTGCGTGAGGGAGTTGTTCTGCGCGTCCTTGAAGATCACGCGCAGCTCGGGGTGGGCCTCGGCGGCGGCGCGCACGTCGGCGTCCATCTGCACGCGCCACGGCTCCCCCAGGTTGGACTGGCTCATCCCGATGACGAAGGGGTCCTCTTGGGTGCCTGCGTGTCGCTGTCGACCTCCGGGCGAGCAGGACGCGGCGACGGCCGCGAGGCAGAGCGTCAGGAGCTTCCGGGTCGGCATGGGGGCGGCCTCCTATCTTCCGCGCTGGAACAGTACTGCGCACACGATGATCGCGCCCGTGAGCATCAGGCGGGTCGCCTCCGGCGCGGCGTTGAGGGACAGGATCTTCTGCAGGTAGCCGATGGTCAGGACCCCGATGAGCGTGAGCGTCACGCTCCCCTTGCCTCCGGCCAGCGACGTGCCACCGATCACCACCATCGCGATGGCGTCGAGCTCGTAGCCCATCCCGGTCTCCGGGTCGCCCTGCGTCTCCTGGGCGGCCTGACAGACGCCGGCCACCGCGGCGAAGAACCCGGACAGGGCGTATGCGGCCACCAGGGTGCGTCGCACCGGCACGCCCGACAGGCGGGCGGCCTCCTCGTTGCCACCCACCGCGTAGACGTGGCGCCCGAGGCGGAGCCGCGCCAGCACGATCCACGTGACGAGGACGCACGCGAGGAAGACGACCGTGACGATGGAGAGGTTGCCGCCCAGGATGCGGCTGTCGATCACGTCGAAGGCGCGCGGCAGGTCCACCACGCGAGAGGAGCCGTCGGGGGCGGTGACGTAGTTGGTGATCTTGCGTCCGCCGGAGACGACCTTGGCCAAGCCGCGCGCGAAGACCATCATCGCGAGCGTGACGATGAACGGTTGGATCCGCATGCGTGCGACGAGGAAGCCCGACAGCGACCCGAGGGCGGTGCCCGCCGCGAGCACGACGAGGATCGCGAAGACCGCCGCCTGGCCGGCGGGAAGGGTGAGCCACGCGAACCCCACGGCCGACAGCGCCAGGAGGCTGCTCACCGACAGGTCGATCCCGGCGCTGACGATGACGATCGTCATCCCGCAGGCGAGGATGCCGTACACCGAGACCTGGCGGAGCATGTCGCGATGGACGCTCCACCGGAAGAAGGCACCGTCCGCGTTGAACACCGCGCCGATGGCGAGCATGAGGAGGAGGGCGAGGAGCGCGCGGGCCTCGGGCGTCCGCCACAGGCGGCGCAGGCCCTCCCGGGCCTTGCCGCTCATGCCCGCCCTCCCGCGCCGTGACCCATCGCGGCGCCCATGACGCGTTCCTTGGTGGCGGAACCGCCCGCGAGCTCGGCGGCGATCCGGCCGCGGTGGAGGACCATGATCCGGTCGCAAAGGAGGAAGAGCTCGTCCAGCTCCGACGTGATGAGGAGGATGGCGATGCCGTCGGCGACCCACGAGCGCACGAGGGCGTAGATGTCCGTCTTCGCGCCGATATCGATGCCGCGCGTCGGCTCGTCGAGGAGGAGGAGCCTGGGCTCCGTGAGGAGGCAGCGGGCGAGGTAGACCTTCTGCTGGTTCCCCCCGGAGAGCATGCGCACGGGGGCGTCCAGCGAGGGAGCGCCCACGCGAAAGCGCCGGGTGACGTCTTCGGCGGCGCCGCGGGCGGCGCGCCTGCGGATCCAGCCGCCGCGGCGGGTGAAGCGCGGCAGGCTCGCCAGCGTCACGCTGTGGCTCACGCTCAGCTCCGGCGCCAGCCCGCGGGCCTTGCGGTCGTTGGTGAGGAGCATCACACGTCGCTCGATGGCTTCGCGGGGGCCCCCCGGGGAGTACGGGCTCCCCGCGAGCGTCACGCTTCCCGATACCGGCCCGGCGGCGGCGCCGAAGAGGGCCTGCAGGACGTCGCTGGCGCCCGAGCCCTGGAGCCCCGCCAATCCGAGGATCTCCCCCTCGTGCAGCGTGAAGGACACGCCGTCCACCAGCCGGAGATAGGGCACGACCGGGTGCGCCACGGCGAGGTCGCGCACCTCCAGGATCGGGGCGCCGCGGGTGGTGGCCGGCTCGGGGGGTCGGGTGTCGAGCTCCCGCCCCACCAGGCGCGCGACCAACTCCGCCGGGGGCAGGTCCGCGGCCGGGGCCGTTACGACGTGGCTGCCGTCGCGCAGTACGGTGATCCGGTCCGCCAGCCGGTAGATCTCCTCCATCTTGTGCGTGATGTAGACGATGCCCCGTCCCTCCCGCCGCAGCGTGGCGATCCTCGCGAAGAGGGCCTCGACCTCCGGCTCGTTGAGCGCGCTGGTGGGCTCGTCGAGGATGAAGAGCGCGGCATCCCTCGCCAGCGCCCGGGCGATCTCGATCATCTGCTGCGTGGAGACCGGAAGCTCCGCCACGAGCCGGCGCGGAGCGACATCGAGCCCGGCCTGTTCGAGCAGCCGTTCGGCCTCGCGCTCCTGGGCCGCGAAGTCGACGCGCCCCCAGCGGTCGGTGCGCTCGTTGCCCAGGAAGAGGTTGTCGGCCACGGTCATCGTGGGCACCAGCGACAGCTCCTGGTGGATCGTGGCGATCCCGGAGCGCGCCGCGTCCGCCGGCCCGGTGAACCGCCTGGGCCGCCCCCGGAGGGCGATCTCCCCGGAGAAGTCCGTGTGGACGCCGGACAGGATGTTCACCAGCGTGCTCTTTCCTGCGCCGTTCTCGCCGGCGAGGACGAGCACCTCCCCCGGCATCACCTCGAGGTCCACGCCGTGGAGCACCTCCACCGGGCCGAACGACTTCCGGACGGAGCGCAGGCTCACGAGCGGGGTGGGAGGTGGGGTCACGCGTCGCTTCGGCGAGAGGTGAGGTCGGCTGTCCGGACAACGGACGGAAGTGGAGGGCCCTCCGCAAGGTGCTGCAGACCGGGCGCCTCGCCACCGAGGTTGCCACGGGCGACCGTCGACGCCACGATGGCTCGCCGCCGAGGCACGCTTCCCACCCGCGACGGAGGGCCCTCCCCTGGAAGCCATCATCGCCCGACTGCTCGAGGGCTTCGAGCAGGGACGCATCGACCGCCGCCAGCTCATCCAGAGCCTGGCGGTCGCCGCCACCGGGGCGCGCGTCCTCGGCCCCGCCGTCGGCCGCCCCGACGGGTGGGACCTGCAGATCAGCCGCTGACGTCGCGGCCGCGGCGGCTTCCGAAGCGCCGGTAGAGGGCCTCGACGCCCACCGCGAGCCCTACCATCCCACCCAGGATACCGAGGCGCGCGGGGCTCGTGCTCCAGGTCTGGGCCAGGAGCGCGGCGAGGGCGACGAGGCAGAGCCCCGCGCCCGTCCACGCGAGCCAGCGGCTGCCCCCGGTGTCGTGGGCCAGCCGGGCGCTGGCCACGTTCACCGCGGCGAAGATCAGGAGGAAGCCGGCGGAGCCCATCGTCGACATGCTGGACAGGTCGGCGAAGTTCGCCAGGAGGAGCGCGGCCACGGCCGTGATGATCAGCCCCTCGATCGGGCGGTTCCAGATCTTGCGCTCGAGCTCGACCGGAAGCTCGCCGTCCTTGGCGATGATGTAGCTGAGGCGTGCGGCCCCGTACAGCGTCGCGTTGATCGCCGACGCGGTGGACAGGACGGCCGCGACCGCGACGAGCACGCGCCCCGCGTCGCCGAGGAACGGCCGGGCCGCGGCGGCCAGCGCGTAGTCCCGCGCCTCGGCGATGCGGTCGAGCGGGAGGGTCCCCACCGTGACCAGCGCGACCAGCACGTAGAGGACGAGCACGAAGCCCACCGACGCGTAGAACGCGCGCGGCAGCGTGCGGTCCCCGTCGGCCACGTCCTCTGCCGTGTTGGCGATGAGCTCGAAGCCTTCGTAGGCGAGGAAGATGATCATCCCTCCAGCCACGAGCTGCAGCGGAGCCGACCACGTGGACGGCGCTACCCGGCCGGGGTCGATGCCCCACAGCCCGACGGCGATGAACAGCAGGAGGATCGCCACCTTGATCCCCACGATCACGTCCTCCGCCTCGCCGATGTACTTCGCGCTCAGGAAGTTCAGTCCCATGATGGTCAGGAGCACGAGGCTCGTGAGCATGTGGCGCCACACGGTGGCGGAGCCCGCCGGAATGAGCTCCGCTCCGTATGCGCCGAACGCGTACGCGTACAGCGCGAGCATCACGATGTAGCCGATCCACAACAGGATGTTCGCGCTCCCGGTGAGCATCCCGGGCCCGAAGGCCCGGTCGAGGAACGACACGGTGCCCCCCTGGCTCGGAAAGCGGACGGACAGGCGTGCGTAGGAGCGCGCCGTCAGGAGCGCCACCACCCCCGCGAGGGCGAAGGCCAGCGGCGCGCCTCCGCCCGCCAACTGCACGGACAGGCCCAACACCGCGAAGATCCCGCCGCCCACCATCCCGCCCACGCCTATGGCGGCGACCTCCCAGAAACCGAGCTTCCTGCCACCGCGGTTGCCGGCCGCCTCGTCCGAGGGGGATCGACGACCGGGATCGGGGTTCGTCATAGTCCAGTCCCTACGATGCGTCGCTCCCGTCGCTGATCAGCGGGTTGAGCCCGCGGTCACGGAGCGTGCGGTTGAACCGTGCGAGGTCGCCCGACAGCAGGGCGTCGAGCGCTTGCTCGGTGTGCTCCAGCCTCTGGAGCAGGATCTGGTTCACCTCGCCCTGCTGGTCGGTGGGCCGGAAGTCCGCGGCACCCACGCCGTCGGCGAGGTGACCCAGCTTTTCCACGATCTCCGAGGGGTAACGCACGCCGTCTTGCCCGGTACCGGTGGTGCGGAGCTGCGTGAGCTCCTCCTCGACGTCGATGAACCGCACCTCCAGCGCGCGGGCGCTCTCGACCAGGTCGTCCGCGCCTCCCTGGCTGTCCAGCACCGGCACGAGATCCTGCAGCTGGCGGCGCACCCACTCTATCCGGTTGACCGCCTTCGCCGCCCGGTCGGCTTCGTCCCGGATCTTCCCGAGCAGCGCCGTCTGCGCCTGGATGTCGGTGGCCGTGCCCTCGGAGTTCGGGTCCTTCCGGACCTCGAGGGTCTGCGTGTAGCTCCGTCCCCCGACCTCGAGCGTGACCGTGTACGTTCCGGGCGGCTGCAGGATGGACATCCCACCCGAGACCCTGCGCATGCGCTCCGGGCCCAGGTCCACCCAGTCGGCGTACATCGGCGTGGTGCGCATGACGATCGCCGTGCTGTTCTCACCCTCCAGGTCCCACCAGACCCGGTTCAGCCCGGCCTCGCTGGTGCCGTGGAGCGTGCGCACGACGTCGCCCGACGCGTCGGCGATGCGCACCGTGGCGTCCTGGCCGGCAGTGGCGTCGCCCAGCCAGTAGTCGAGCGACGCGCCGTAGGGCGGGTTGTCCCCGTTCGTCCAGTCGTTCGGCGCCTCGAAGGGGTCGGTCACCTGCCGGAAGCGGTACGCGGCGCGCGGCTGGAAGAGGTGCGCGGCCGAGGCGCGCACCTCGGGCGTGAGCTGCTGCAGCGGCGTGACGTCGTCGAGGATCCAGAAGCCCCGTCCGTAGGTGGCGATGGCCAGGTCATCGAACTGCTCCTGCACCACCAGGCCGTACATGGGGGCAGGGGGAAGGTTGTTGACCAGAGCCTGCCAGTGCCCGCCGTCGTCGAACGACACGTAGACGTGGTTCTCGGTGCCGAGGTAGAGCAGCCCCGGCGTGACCGGGTCCTCTTCGATGTCGCGCGTGAAGCTCAGGACGTGGTCGGGCAGCCCCGTCGCGATCTTCGTCCAGTGGGCGCCGTAGTCCGTGGTCTTGTAGGCGTACGGCTCGAAGTCGCCCTGCAGGTGCGCCTCGACCACCAGGTATGCCTTGCCCGCGTCCCACTTCGACGCGTCGATGCCGCGCACGACGCCCAGCACCGGCCATTCGGGGAAGTTCGCCGTCACGTCGGTCCACGTCGCGCCGTCGTCCCGGCTGACGTGCACCTTGCCGTCGTTCGAGCCCGCGTAGAAGACACCCTGCTGCGCGGGCGACTCGTCGAAGGCGTAGATCACGCAGCAGTACTCGACGCCGATGTTGTCCGGCGTCAGCCCGCCGCTGATGCCCATCTTCGTGGTGTCGTTCGTGGTCAGGTCGGGGCTGATGACCTCCCAGCTCTGGCCGCCGTTCCTCGTGCGGTGCACGACCTGGCTCGTCACGTACAGCGTGTTGTGGTCGTGGGGCGAGAGCAGCAGCGGGAAGGTCCACTGGAAGCGGTATTTCACGTCCTTCGCCGGGACCCCGACCGTGCTCTCCGGCCACACCTCGACGTCGCGGTATTGGCCGGTGCGCGCGTCCCAGCGCACGACGATCCCGCCGAGGGCGCCCGAGCCGGAGGCGCTGGACCACACGATGTTCGGATCCGTCGGGTCGGGCGTCGCGAAGCCGCTCTCCCCGCCGCCCACCGAGCGCCAATCACCGCGGGGGATGGCGCCCCGGGTGCCGCCGTAGCGCGTGTTGCTCGGCCCGCGCGCCGAGGGGCCGTCCTGGCGGTTGCCCATAACGTGATAGGGGATCGCGTTGTCCACGGTCACGTGGTACATCTGGCCGATGGGGAGCTGCACCCGGTGCCACGTCTCCCCGCGGTTGGTGGAGATCGACAAGCCCTGGTCGTGCACGACGATCTGCCGGTCGGCGTCGAGGGGGTCGATCCACATGTCGTGGTGGTCGCCTCCCGGGCGACGCGGACCCTGCTCGACCTGGTAGGTCTCGCCACCGTCGAGGGTGCGCGAGTAGGCGGCAGCCAGGAAGTAGACCTCGTTCGGATCGTCCGTGGCGACGCGGCACTGGTCGTAGTAGGCCGTGCGCCCGCCCAGGTCGCGGCCGTGGGTGCGCAGCGCCCAGCTCGTGCCGCCGTCCGTGGAGCGCCACAGCTCACCCGTGTCGGTCGGCTGCCCGTGGAGCGGCACGCCGTCACCCGTCTCGATCATCGCGTACACGTAGCGGGAATCGGCCGGCGTCATGCACAGCGTCGTCTTCCCGATGGGCGGGTTCGGCAGACCGTGGCCGGTGAGCTTCTGCCAGGTGTCGCCGCCGTCGCGCGAGGTGTAGATGCCCGAGCCCGGGCCACCGCTCTCGCGAAGCCAGTGGTGCATCTCCACCGTCCACATCCCTGCGAAGAGGATGCGGGGGTTGTTGGGGTCCATCGTGATGTCCGAGGCCCCCGTGTTCTGGTCCGCGAAGAGGACGCGCTCCCAGTTCCGGCCGCCGTCCGTCGTGCGGTAGATCCCGCGCTCCTGCTGGGGCGCGTGCGTATGACCGAGGGCCGCGACGTACACGATGTCGGGGTTGCGGGGGTGGATCACGATGCGGCTGATGCGGCCCGTCGCCGCGAGCCCCATGTGCACCCAGTGCTCGCCGCCGTCGGTGGACCTGTACACGCCGTCCCCCACGCTGACGTTCGAGCGCAGGTGGGCCTCGCCCGTGCCGGCCCAGACGATCTGGGGGTCGGAGCGGGAGACGGCGAGCGCCCCGACGGCCTCCACGTCCTGGTCGTCGAAGAGCGGCCGCCACGAGATGCCGCCGTCGTCGCTCTTCCAGATCCCCCCGGCCGCGGCGCCCACGTAGTACGTGGAGGGGTCGCCGGCCACGCCGGCGACGGACGAGATGCGGTTGCCCTGGGGGCCGATGTAGCGGTACCGGAGGGCGTCGAGGTGGTCGGCAGGAAGGGTCTGGGCGGACGCGGCGGCGGCGCCCACCAGCGTGTACCCGGCCAGCGCGGCCAGGACGGGCCCGAGGGCCCGTGGGCGATGTCGATGGGACATGGGGCGGCTCCTGCTTCCGAGGGCGCGGGCGTGGTCGGAGGCGATCTATTCGCTCGGGCACGGGGCCCGTGTTGACCCAGGGGGCTCGCCGGGAGAGGCAATAGGCGGCGGCGTCGGGTGCGCGGCAAGGGCGTGCCGCACCGGGAAGGCCCTCGGATGGGGGCCAGGGAAGCGCCTTCCGGCGCGTGACGGTGGGCTCTTCCGACACTAACGGGCCCTTCCGGAGCCCCCTTCACAGGATGCGGTCGGAAGCCCGAACGCAACCTTTCCGGCGTCCGCTTCGTCAGACTATGCGAGGACCCGGGAACGGAGGAGGGTGGGATGAGCATGATGGGCACGGACGTGCTGGCGGTGGCGTGCATCGTGGGTGGGGCGGCGGTGAGTGGTGGAGCCACCCTGGCGGCGCTGCGGCGCACACCGCCCGAGCGGTGCACGGCGGAAGCCATCGTGGCGCCGCACGTGATGCTGCGGATGGGAGGATACGGCCAGGATATCGTGGTCCGTCCGCGGGTGGTCGCGGTTCATGGGGCACACGGGTGCGCCGCAGTGGTGGTGGATAGCGACGTGCGTGTGCGCATGGACGAGGTGCGCGCCCGGGTGGAGGAAGCACGCGCGCGTGCGGAGGAGGCGAGGGCACGGGCGGAGCAGGCGCGGGCGCGGGTCGAAGCGGCTTCCGGCGATGAGTTCCAGACGCAGCTCCAGGAGGCGATGGCGCGCCTGGAGCGGGAGCTCGCGCGGCTGGACGAAGGGGCGGGGGGCGGACGGTAGGGACAGGCGGCGCGGCTCCTCGGGGACCCCGGGCGGCAGCGACCGCCCGGGGTCTTCGTGTGTTCCGGAGCGCGTCAGATCTCGGCGCGCAGGGCCTCGGTCGGGTCGATGCTGGCCGCCCGGTGGGCTGGGATCCAACTGGCCACCAGGGCGATGGCGGACAGCAGCACCGCTACGCTTCCGAAGGTCACCGGGTCCACCGGACTCACCCCATACAGCAGCGAGGCCATGAGCCGCGTGAGGCCGACGGCGGCCACGAGCCCGACCGCCACCCCGCCGAAGGCGAGCGCGCCGGCCTGGCGCAGGACCATGCGGCTCACGTCCGCCCGCTCGGCGCCCAGCGCCATGCGCACGCCGATCTCCCGGGTGCGCTGCGAAACCACGTATGAGATCACGCCGTAGATGCCCACGGCGCCCAGGAAGAGCGCGACGCCCGCCGCGATCGCCAACATGATGAGCGTGAAGGAGGTCTGCGTGGTCGAGCCGCTCACGATCTCGGCGAGGGTGCGCACGCGCGCCAGCGGTAGGTTCGGGTTCACCCCCCACACGGCCTCGCGGACCGCCGGCAGCAGCGCGTCCGGGTTGCCCGCCGCCGCGCGCACGGCGAAGGCCATCGAGCGCGGCGTCGTGGGGCCGTCCTCACCCCAGAAGTTCTCCACGAGCTGCGGCCAGTAGACCACGGTGACCGGATCCCTTCCCATCCCGTCGTCCCGCACGTCGCCCGCCACACCCACCACCTCGTACCAGGGGTGGCCTTCCCCGATTCCGGCCTGACGCACGCGCTTGCCGACGGCGGCGGCCGGGTCGCCGAACTCGGCCCGCGCCAGGTTCTCGGAGAGCACGACCACCTTGGCCCGGTCGTTCACCTCCTGCCAGGTGATGTCGCGGCCGGCGATCATGCGGTTGCCCATCGTGGCGAAGTAGCCCGGCGTGATCCACTTGTAGCGCCGGATGGGCGGGAGCTGACCGGGCTCCGCCGGATGGTCCTCGCTCTCCAGCGGGTCGCTGCTGTCCCAACCGTCCATCGTCACCGAGGAGCTGATGGCCGCGGAGGCCACCCCCGGGATCCCCTCGACGCGGCGCAGGATCTCCTGGTGCGTCTGCGCGACCACCACCGGGTCCTTGATCTCCGCCTCGGGGATCGCCACACGGAACGTGAGCACCTCACCGGGATCCCGGAATCCGGGGTCCACGGCGCGGAGCGCCTGGAAGCTGCGGATCATGAGCCCGGATCCCGCAAGCAGCACGAGGGCGAGCGCCATCTGGGCGACGACCAGCGTATTCCGGGCCAGGTGTTGCTCCTTCCCCGCGCTCCCGCCGCGGCCACCCTCCTTCAACGCGGTCACCAGCCGGGGCGAGCCGTAGCGCAGCGCCGGGAAGAGCCCGAACAACAGCCCCGCCAGCACGGACACCCCGAAGGTGAAGCCGAGCACCGGGAGGTCGATGCCGATCTCGTTGAGGCGCGGCAGGCTCTCCGGCCCGAGGGCCACCAGGAACTTCAGTCCGCTCCACGCCAGGGCCAGGCCGATCACGCCGCCGACCACGCCCAGCACCAGGCTTTCCAGCAGGAGCTGCCCGGTGATCTGGCGCCGTCCGGCGCCCATCGCCGTGCGGACGGCTATCTCCCGCTGCCGGCCCTCGGCGCGTACCAGGAAGAGGTTCGCGACGTTCGCGCACGCGATCAGCAGCACGATCGCCACCGTGCCCAGCAGCACCCAGAGCACGTTGCCCACGTTGCCGACCACATCCTGCTTGAGCGGCCGGACCAGCGCGCCGAAGTGCGCCTGGTCGAGCATCGACTGCGTGATGCCGCCCGGATAGCGCTCCACCGCCATGGGGACCATGCGCATTACGTCCGCGTCGGCCGATGCGATCGTCGCGCCGGGCTTCAGCCGGCCGATGGCCTGATAGCTGAAGTTGCCGACGAACACCTTGCTGCGGTCGAAGCGGAGCGGGAGGTAGACGTCGGGATCGAAGGCCAGGAAGCGGAAGTCGGCGGGAAGCACGCCGATGATCTCTCGAGGGGTGCCGTTCACCGTGAGCGTGCGGCCGATCACGCCCGGATCACCGCCGAAGCGCCGCTGCCAGTAGCCGTTGCCAAGCATCACGGTCTCGGGCGTGTCCGGCGTGTCGTCCTGCTCGGTGAAGGTCCGTCCGATGGTGGGCTGTACGCCGAGCATCGGCAGCGTCTGGTACGTCACCCCCATCGCGTCGACCTGCTCGGGCTCGGCGAGCCCGGTGATGGAGGCCTGCTGGTTGTCCCACATCCCCACGCTCTCGAACGTCCGGCTCTCGGCCGCGTACGTGAAGTGCAGGGCCGGGGACTGGTTCACCTCGTCGAAGCCGAGCCCGGGTGCGGTGTGCCAGATGCCCACCAGCCGCTCGGGGTCCTTGAAGGGGAGGGGCTTGAGCAGCACGCCGTCCACGACGCTGAAGATCGCGGCGTTGGCTCCGATGCCCACGGCCAGGGTGAGCACCGCGACCACGCTGAACAGCGGGGCGCGGAGGAGCTTGCGAACGGTGTAGCGGAGCTGCTGGCGGAGCTGGTCCACGGTCCCCCCTCCCATCGGTCACGTCGTACGGACGCGCCCCCCTACGGCCGTGCGTGAGCCGCGGTTTCGGGAGACCGGCTCGCCACTATTCGCTCCCCCCGCGCTCGCCTCTCGGCGCCTGTGCGCTCCCCTCCCAGTCGGGGTCCGCGCCCGCGATCCACGTGCGCGTGGCCGCGTCGTACTGGATCGCGTGGACGCGGGAGAACGAGCCGACGCCGGGGTTCTCGCGGATCTCGAGGCCCAGGGCGCGCATCTCGCCGACCTCGGCTGGGGTCCAGCCGATGCCGGGGGACGTCTCCACCTCCAGTGTGCGTCCAGACATGTAGACCCGCGGGGCCGCGAGCGCGTCGGCCAGCGTCATCCCGTCATCGATGACGCGCGAGATCACCTGCACCACGCCCGGCGGAATACGGCCGCCTCCGGCGGCGCCCAACGCGAGGAACGGCACCCCGTCCTTCAGCACCATGACCGGGGAGATCGAGGAGCGTGCGCGCTCCCCGGGCTCGACGTGGCCCAGGTAGCCGCCGAGCGTGGACGCGTAGAGGAACCCGAGCCCGGGTGTGACGACGGAGGAGCCCATGTTGGGTCCGAGGGTCTGCGTGAGCGCCACGAACATCCCTTTGCCGTCCGCGGCGGTCATGTGCGTCGTGTTGCCGCGGTCGTCCGGCTGCACGGGGAGGGGCCGCGGGGCGTCGACCCGCCCCGGCGGGGAGACCGTCCGGCGCGCCCCCGCCGGCGCCTCGATCCCCTCCGCCATGCGCGCGGCCCACGCCTTCGAGGTGGCGCGCGCGGCCGCCGTGTCCGTGCCCAGGCCGCGCAGCTCGCGCGCCGCGATCCCCAGAGCCTGCCCCTTCACCGCCGCCCACTGCGCTTCGGTCATCGAGGAGGGATCGAAGCTCTCCATGATCTGCAGCGCCTGGATCGACACCACCCCGGCAGACGGGACGTCGAGCCCCACGACCTCGTAGCCGCGGTAGGAGCCGCGCACGACGCGGCTGTCCTCGGCACGGTAGTCCGCGAGCGACTCGAGCGTGACCGCGCCACCGTGCGCCTGCATGTCCGCGGCGACTTTCCGCGCGATCTCGCCCTTGTAGAAGGCGTCGTGTCCGCCGGCCGCGATCGTACGCAGCGTGTTCGCGTAGTCCTTCTGCACCAGCATGTCACCCGGACGGCGGGGGGTGCCGTCCGGCTTCAGGTAGATGGCGGCGGTGCCGGGGAACTCCGCGGAGTGCTCCGCGTTGGCGGCCTCACGCCCCGCCTCCGCCGGGAGGACGCGGAAGCCGTTCTCGGCGTAGTCGATCGCCGGCGCCATGACCGTCGCGAGGGGGAGCGAGCCGTACTCCGCGTGCAGCCGTAGCAGCCCGGCCGCCGCTCCCGGCACGCCGACGACCGCATAGCCGTAGCCGGCCTGCGGGGCCGTGTCGGGATCGTACGTCATCGGCGCCTGCGTCGTGCCGTCGATGCCCCTGATGGTGCCGTCGGGGAGGCGGATGAGGATCTGGTTCCGCCCCCCGATGCTGTTCATCGTCGGCTCGACCACGGCGATGGCGAACGCGGTCGCGACGGCGGCGTCGGCCGCGTTGCCCCCCAGCTCGAGCATGCGCACGCCGGCCTCCGTGGCCAGTGGGTGCGCGGACGCGACGGCGCCGTCGTGGGAACGCGACGTCTGCAGCACGCTCTGGGCGTGCGCGGTGGGCGGAGCGAGGGCGATGGCGGCGGCGGAGAGCGCGACGAGCGCCGGGGTGCGAATGCGCATGAGTGGTCCGGTGGATCGGGGTGTGTTCGGGGCGCGGGGAGAATAAGGGCCCCGCGGGCCGGGGGCCATCGGAGCGATCGGCGCGCATCGCGGGGGGGACACACGGATCTTCCCCTCGACCCAACGGCCTTCCATGCGTATGGTGCCCGTCATGGCGCACACGTACGAACACGCGTTCTCCGTCGGCCCCGGCGACATCGACGGGTTGGGCCACGTGAACAACCTGGTCTACCTGCGCTGGATCCAGGAGGTGGCCGCCGCGCACTGGTCCTCCGTGGCCCGCGCCGAGGACCGCAGCGCCATCGTGTGGGTGGTGGTGCGCCACGAGATCGACTACGTGAAGCCGGCCTTCGAGGGCGACGGGGTCGTGGCGCGCACGTGGGTGGAGTCGTGGCACGGAGCGACCTCGGACCGGCGCACCGAGGTGCGCCGCGCCGCCGACGGCGAGGTGCTGGCGCGTGCCCGCACGGTGTGGTGCGCCCTGGACGCCGCGTCCCGAAGGCCACGCCGGCTGGCCGCGGCGGTGAGCACACCCTTCGCGGAGGAGGACGCTTGAGCGCCCGCGGTCACCCTGCGCGCGCATTTCCGGAGGCGGCCGGTTGACGACGTGGGTCGCGCTGCTCCGGGGCGTGAACGTGGGCGGCCACAACAAGATCCCCATGGCCGAGCTGCGGAAGGTGTGCGCGTCCCTCGGCTTCGCGTCCGTGACCACGTACATCCAGAGCGGCAACGTCGTCTTCCGCGCGGACGGGAGGGCGGAGGAGCTCGCGGACAGGCTGCGTGCGGCGATCGCGGAGCGGTTCGGCTGCGACGTGCCGATCGTGCTGCGCACGGCCACCGACCTCGACCGCGTTCTCGCCGGCAACCCCTTTACCCACGCGGACGAGGACACGTCCAGGCTGCACGTCGGCTTCCTCGCGGGGGTGCCGTCGGCAGAGACGGTGGCGGCGATGCCACCCAAGCCCCCCGGCCGCGAGTCGTTCCACGTGGCCGGCGGTGAGGTCTACCTCCTGTATCCCGACGGCATGGGGCGGAGCAAGCTCACGACGGCGTACTTCGATCGGGCGCTGGGCACGACGATGACGGCCCGTAACTGGAGAACCGTGACCAGGCTCGCGGAGATGGCGCGCGACGCCTGAGGAGCGAGGGGCGTCCGGTCGACCCGACGGCCCCTTGTAGGCCGCTCGCGGCCGGCCGATCTTAGACTCGTCACCTGTCGACTCCCGCGGAGGCGGACCGATATGTCGGATGCCAGGAAGCGCCTCATCGTGGTGGGGGATCGCGTGCTGATCGCGCCCGAGGAGGGTGAGGACCGCACGAAGGTCGGCCTGTATCTCCCGGCCACCGCCGTCGACAAGCAGGCCGTGCAGGGAGGGAAGGTCGTCGCCACGGGCCCGGGCACCGCGGTGTCCGCGCCCACGGAGCTCGACGAGGAGCCGTGGAAGATCGGCGCCGCCGAGCCTCGGTACATGCCGCTGCAGGCCCACATCGGCGACTACGCCATCTTCTTCCGGCGCGCCGCCGTGGAGATCACCTTCGAGGGGACCCGCTACCTGGTGGTCCCGCAGGCGGCCATCCTCACGCTCGTGCGCGAGGAGGACGAGGAGGACGTGGGCCTTCCCCCGTTCTGACCGCCGTCCCGCGCCCAGGAGGGAGCGGTCGGTGAGCGTCGACCGCTACCGCTCCGTCATCTCCGATTGGTCCCGCTTCGTCGAGGCCGCGGAGCGCCCCGAGCCCACGGTCTTGCGCGTGCGCACGGGGCGGATCTCGCCCGGCGCGCTCGTCGCCCGGCTGGAATCCCAGGGCTACCGCCTTTCCCCCCTCGAGGGGATGCCCGCGTTCTTCCGCGTCGAGGAGGGGCCTCGCCCCGTCTCGTTCACGCTGGAGCACTGGCTCGGCCTCCTGTACGTCCAGCAGGCCTCGACCGGCGTCGCCGCGCCCGCCCTCGACCCGCGCCCGGGGGAGCGCGTGCTGGACCTGTGCTCGGCCCCGGGCGGGAAGTCCACGCACGCCGCCGACCTGATGGGTGACCGGGGCGCCCTCGTCGCCTCCGACGTGAGCGAGGGGCGCATCCGGGGGCTGCTCGGCAACGTCTATCGTCTGGGTCATTCGAACATCCTGGTGGTGGCCGGAGACGGGCGTCTGTTCCCTGAGGGGGCGCACTTCGACCGCGTGCTTGTGGACGCGCCGTGCTCCGGCGAGGGAACGTTGCGCCGCCGCGGCGGACGACCGCCGCAGCAGTCGCGCTCCTTCGTGGGGTACGTCACCCGGGCGCAGGAGGACCTCCTGCGCCGGGCGATCCGGCTCACGCGTCCGGGAGGCACTGTCCTGTACGTGACGTGCACGTTCGCCCCGGAGGAGAACGAGGCGGTGGTGAGCCGCGTGCTCGCCGACGCCCCCGTCGAGCTCGACCCGCTGGAGCTTCCCGTGCCCCACGCGCCGGGCCTCACCCGGTTCGAAGGGGAGGCGTTCGATCCGCGGCTGGAGGGAGCGGCTCGCATCTATCCGCACCACCTCGACTCCGGCGGGCTGTTTCTGGCGCGGCTGCGTCGCCTGGACGCTCCCGACGCGGACGACGCGGGGTCGAGCGCGTGGTCTCCGGTCCCCCTCGTCTTCCCCGACGACGGGATGGAGGAGACGGAGGCCGGGCGGCTGGTCGAGGCGGGGCTCGAGGCGCTCGACCACTTCGGCGTGGACGGGAGGGTCTTCGACGGCCTGTCGTGGATGGCCCGGGGCGGCAGGCTGTGGCTGCACGGCCTGCCCGCGTGGCCGGTGCCCGGGTGGGCCGAGGGGGCGTGGCGCACCATCTCGGTCGGCTTCCGCGCGATGGAGTTCGACACGTCGGGGCGCCCGCGGCCCACGAACGACCTCCTTCAGTGGCTCGGCGATGCGATCACGAAGAACGCCGTGGACCTGGACGACGACGAGATGCTCGCCGCGTGCGCCGGCCACCCGGTGCCGCGGGAAGAGACGCTGCACGGGCTCCTGGCCCTGCGCTATCGCGGTGCGGTCCTGGGGCGGGGGGCGGCCACGCCGGAGGGGGTGCGGAACGAGATCCCCAAGACGCGGAGGCGCGACCTGACGGCGGTCGTCGAGGGGGCCGACGGCGAATCGGCTACGGACCCGGAGTGACCCGAGGCGAACCGACCCCGGCCGACCCTACTTGCCGGCCATCTTCAGGATGTCGTCCAGCGGATTGCCGTCGCCGTCGAGGTCGAGCATCGACGCGAGTCCGCCCACCCCCTTCCCTCCTCCGCCCGCCCGGCCGCCGAGCAGCCCTCCGAGCAGGCCGCCGAGCCCGCCGCCCCCCGCCGACGGCTCGGCCGCGGCCTGGCCGGCGCCCTGGTGCTGGTTCGCCATGAGGCCGGTGACCAGCATCGCGAGCATCGGTAGCATCTTCTTCAGGATCGACGGATCCAGCCCCGACGACGTCGACGCACTCTGCGCGACCGTGCGGCTGACCTCCTTGGATCCGAAGATCTGTCCGAGCACGTCGTTGCCGCGGCTCACGTTCGTCGGCTGGGGTGACAGCACGTCGTCGAGCAGGCTGCCGCCGCCGAGCTTCCCCAGGAGGCCACCGAGCCCCTCGGGCCCCGCCCCCTGCGACCCTGTCTGCTTCTTGAAACCACCGAGGATCGCCGGGAGGAGCGCGGCGGCCCCGCTGGCCGCCTGACTCTCGCTGACGCCCAGCTCTGTTGCCATCGATTGGAGGCCGCCGGTCTGGGCGAGGAGGTCCGTGATGTTCATGGTACGCTCCGTCAGGGTTGGGTTGCGGTCCCGGGAGTGGCGGGACGGCGCACTCGAGTCGGGCGTCGAGCTCGTGGCTGGCTCAAGCAAGTGTACTCTAGCGGTATTCGAGGGCCGCCACCACGGGAGAACGGCCCTGCCCGGCGCGATCG
>CAZPZU010000027.1:0-54959 GCA_964591135.1 uncultured Gemmatimonadaceae bacterium
CGAGGATACGGAGCACGATCTTCTCGCCGAAGATCACCGGGAGGGTGGAGACACGGAAGTCGACCACCCGCTTCTTCATCTTCAGCTTGATGCGCCCGTCCTGGGGAACGCGCCGCTCGGCAATGTTCAGGTCGGCCAGAATCTTGATGCGGGAGGTGAGCGCCGCCTTCATCTTCATCGGCGGCTTCATGACCTCCTGGAGTGCGCCGTCGACCCGGTAGCGGATCCGGACCTCCTTCTCGAACGGCTCGATGTGGATGTCGGACACGCCCTTGAGCACGGCGTCCGTCAGCAGCCCGTTGATGAACTTCACCACCGGCGCCGAGTCCACCTCGGCCTGGAGGGCCGCCATCGAGAAATCTTCGTCCTGCTCCTCCAGGACCTCGACGTCCTCCTCGCCGAACTCCTCGAGGAGGTTGCTCATGGCCTCGTCGTCGGTCGTCCCGTAGTAGTCCTCGAGGTGCTTGCGGAGCGTGTACTCCCCCACGATCACCGGCTCGATGTCGAGCTTGGTGATGAACTTCAGGTCGTCGATGGCGCTGAAGTCGGTGGGGTTGGTCATCGCCACCGTGAGCATCCGGCCCACCCGGCGCAGCGGCAAAACCAGATGTTTATGGGCGACGTCGGAGGCGATCAGCTTCAGGATCTTTTCGTCCACCTTGACCTTCGAGAGGTCCACCGCCGGCACCCGGTACTGCTTGGCCAGCATCCGGGTCAGCTCCTCCTCCGCCACGAAGCCGAGCTTCACCAGGGAGTAGCCGATGCGCGTACCGCCGGACCTGGCGTCCGCCAAAGCTTCCTGGAGTTGCTTGTCGGTGATGAGCCCTTCGCGAACGAAGAGATCCCCGAGCCGGATTTCCTGGGCGACCTTCGCTGACATCGACTACGCCGATCCTTCTGGGGGGTAGAGCCGGAAGAACACTGGCCAGTGACAAGAATACGGGTTGGCGCCCGCGCCGTACAAGAGAAGTTTTTTGGAAACTTCTCGCGGGCCACCATGTCGGCTCACCTTCCCACGGTGACGAGATCGCCCAGCCTCGCCAGGGTGGCCGGGCCGATCCCGCGCACGCGCGCGAGATCCTCCACCGACCGGAAAGGCCGCTCCGCCCTGGCCTCCACGATGCGACGCGCCAGCGCGGGACCGATGCCGGGGAGACGCTCCAGCGCCGCCTCGTCGGCCCGATTGACGTCGATCCGATCCTGGCCGGACGAGGGCGGCTGCGCCGTCGAGGAGAGCGCGGACCGCCGCTGGCCGGCGGCGGCGCGCATGCCCGCCGGCACCGGCCGGGAGAGGTCGAGGTGGTCACGCATCCTCTCCAGCGCCTTCGGACCCACGCCCTTGACGCGTTCCAGGTCCTCCGGTCGGGCGAAGGGTCCCTCGTCCTCGCGGAAAGCGACGATGGCCCGCGCGGTGGCCGGCCCGATCCCGGGCAGTCGGTCGAGCTCCGCGGCCGACGCGCGGTTGGGATCCAGCCGCTCGCCCGCCCCCAGCGGCCGCGCGCGCTCCTGCGCATCGGCCGCGGCGGCGCGACTCTCCTCGAGCAGCTCGGGCAGCCCGTCCGGGCCCGGGGGCCCCACCTGGTGCGCCCCCACCACCTGCCACCCCCAGCGCAGGGTGCTGGCGACGAGGAGCAGGGTCACGGCGCGGCCCAGGGCCCGGGTCTCGGCGTCGGACATGGCGGAGTGTGCCCCGGTAGACGGGGCGGGAGAATGCGCGGATGGGTCCGGGCTCACCGCAGTGGAGCGACCGGGAGCACCCCCGCGGAGAACTGGAGCTGGCCGAAGAGACCTACCTGGAACTGCGTCGAGCCGTTCTCCTGGCCAACGAAGGACTGGCGGTCGTCGTAGCTCATCTGCACCCCGACCTCCATGCCGCGCACGCTGGTGTTCAGCGACAGGCTCAGGCTCCGGCGGATCTGGTCGAGAAACGGAACGCATCGGTCGCCGACAACCGTGGAGCGGCAGTTGCGCTCGGCGGTGTAGCCAGCCAGCACGGAGAGCTGGATGGGACGGGCCAGCCGCCGGCCCCAGGGCCCCGGGGGAAGGAAGCGCGAGCTCACCGAGAACCGGTGGCTGTGCTCCATGGCCTCGGTATCGCCGGTTGGATCGCGTGCCGTTCCGTCCCGGAACGAGCCACGATAGGTGGTCACCAGCGAGCCGACCCACGTGATCGACAGGTCCACGGGGATCTGGACGTCCTCCTGCACCCGCCGCTGGCGGCCCCGCCCACCGTAGACGATCTCCCCGTCGTTCCGAGTATAGCCCGAGGAGACGCTCACCCGCTGGATGCCGGTGAAGGCAGGCAGACGGATGGGCGGCAGCGACGTGCGCACGTTCGGCCATCGCTTCTGCGTCAGGCGTCGGTCGCTGCGCGTGTCGAGGGTCGTCGTCTCGGATCGCTGATAGCCCACGTCCACCGCCGCGCCGCCGGGCAGGCGGATCCCCGACCCGAGCGTCCACGAGGTGCGGTCGGTCAGCGTCGCCGCCGTGTCACCCTGGAGGAAGCGGAGCCCGTCCTCCCCCCCGAAGCCGAACTGGTAGTCGAGCCCGGGCGTCACCGGATCGCGATGGAACCGCGACACCAGCCCGTCCTGGTAGATGGCCGACAGGGGGCGCAGCGCCGAGATCATCGAGCGAAGTTGGGCCACGTCCGGCGCTTCCCCCGGCACCGCGGCTCCGAGCATGCTCTCCGCGAGCAGGCCCGGATCCAGCGCCAGGTGGGCGGACCAATCGCGCTGGGCCTGCGCGTTGCGCGTCAGCGCCACCATCGTGTCGGATTCCAGCACCTGGCGGAGCACGTAGTTCGCGTTCCGGTCCGAGGCGTAGAAGGTCCGCCAGGTCAGGTCGCTCTGGAGCCAGCGGACGATGCGCGGCCGGAAGCCGACGGTGGTACGCAGCGTCCGATTGGTCTCCCACCCCAGGTCCATACCCGTCAGGCGGGCCCGCTCGGCGCGGATCAGATCCTGGACGCGCGGATCGGTGACCGTCTCCTCGGCCGGGAGGAGGTCGCGGGTGGAAAGCACGGTCAGGCCGGCATCCAGCGCGTCGAGGGGTCGGAAGCGCACGTCGGCGGCGTTCTCCATGGTCTCCCGCGGCGCCAGCGTCGCCACCGCGAGCGTGTCGTCGGGCACCTCGATGATGCGCTCGAAGCGCGTGATGCGGCTGTCTTGACGGAGGTATGACGACCCCAGCGAGACGCGCTCCGGCGTCCACCGAACGCGCGCGTCCGCGACGGATCTCTCGAGGAACCCCGGGAGGATCGCCCGCACCGCGCCGCGGGCGAAATCGGGCACGAGCGCGAAATCCCTCCGCTCCGGCTCGCGCACCCACCCGAGCCCGGCCGTCAGCGCGTCCACCTCACTCTCCGTGGTGACGGTCGAGCCCCGGTTGGTGGTCCAGGAGGCCCGCGCGTCCAGGCCGTCCACCACGAACCCGACCCACGGGTTGGCGGTGCGCGTGCTCTTGCGGAAGGCCACACCCACGCGGCTCCTGCGGGCGCGGGTGGGGCGGAGGTTGCGGATCCCCTGGGCAAGCAGGTCGGAGTTTGCCAGGAACTGGGGGTCCTGGCTGGTGCGGTCCAGCGAGAAGGTGAGGGGGACCTCGACGCCCCAGGCGACCGGGGCCCACCGGTCCAGGCGCACGGTCGAGGTGAGCGAGAGCGAGCGGTCGGTCTGGTAGGTGGGCTCGTCGCGCAGCTGGTGGAAGAGGGCGCCACGGTCCGTGTACGAGATCCGGCCGGAGATCACCCCCGCCCCGTCGAGCACCGCCTCGAGGGAGGTCGCCATCCCCGCGTCGCGCAGAGGTCGTCCCAGGCGGAGCTCGTCGACCCAGACCTCCCCGGAGAGCGGTGCATCCCCCTCGTTCAACACGCCCATCGACAGCTCGCGGACGTGGGCCAGGTCGGGTGCGCGTCCCCGGTCCTTCAGGACGACCGCGTACGTCGAGTCTGCCGACCACACGGTGATGGGGGGGTCGGCCGGCCCCGGCGGCTCCAAGAGGAGCTTCTCCTCCGCGCGCTGGCGCAGGTCGAACCACTCCGGGAAATCCACGACCACTTCGGGGAGCCAGTCGGAGCCGTTCGGGGCAAGGCCTCCGGGGGCCGTCGGCGGCCCGAGCCGTGTGCGGAAGAGATAGAAGTTCTCGGCGTCGGTACCGACCTTGAAGAAGAAATAGTGGGGCCGCTCGGGGCCGAAGTCGCCCGCGCGCGGCACCACCCACAGGCGCAGCTGGCGGTAGGTGAGGAAGTTGCGCGGGCGCTGCGGGAAGCGCTGGTAGACCTCCGCGCGGGTGCCTTGCTCCACGCCGTCGAACGTCAGGCCCAACGACTTCTCGTTGATCTCGATCCCCTGCCCTCCGAACCCCGTGGTCGGGTCGGCGAGCTGCTCGACGACTCTCGGCGGCGAGACGTAGGCGTCGCCCTCCGTGACTTTGGATACCGAGGCGACCTCGAGGCGGCCCACGCCGGAGAGCGTGTCGCCGCCCAGCCCACGCAGAAGCCCGTCGCCCGCCCGCTTGAGCCACCTGGAGCCGACCAGGCGCATGCGGGCGAGCTGGAGGCGTTGCGGCCCGGTGCCGGCCACGGTGATCCGCAGCTGCTTCACCGCCCGGAGGTCGGCGTCGGTGATCGTGCCGCCCACCTCCACCGCGTCCGGGCCGCGGATGGGGATGCGGTAGAGCTGGAAGTCCGTCCCCGTCTCGTCTCGGGTCCGGGCCAGGTAGGGCGACGTTCCGTCGAGGCGAACGACGTAGCGCAGGTGCCGTTCGGCGGTGTCGAGATTGCCGTTGCCGTCGAGGTCCTCGGAATCGCGCCGGCCATTGCCCGCGGTGCAGTTCGCGCGCGGGTCGCCGGCCCGGTAGATGCGGCCGGGCTCGGCCTGGCACCGCTCCACCCACAGGCCCTCCTCGTCGGTCGCACGGCTCCAGATCTCCCCGCGCGCCGGATCCGCCTCCTGGTCAAGCACCCCGAGTCCCCACGGCTCACCGTTGTCCGCGCGCACTCCCGACGTGTTGCGCAGGGAGTCGACGAAGAAGGCGTCCTCGCTCACCGAGCCGAGATCGACGACGAGCGAGCCGGTCTGGCCCCCGGCCACGTAGAGCTCGAGGAAGTCGGTCTTGGTGAGATCGAGTCCCGTGGTCGACAGTGCCGTGGTGAACGAGCGCCAGACGGTGCGGTCGAAGGGGGCCGGGCCGAAGGATACGAGGAGCCCGGGCTCGCGCACCTCCGATCCTACGACGTTGATCTGGTGGTCGATCTCCTGGGGGAAATACCCCTCGTGGATGCCCACCGAATCGCCTCCCGGCGTCTCGACGATCCACTTGTGCTGCCACGCGAGCGGAACCGCGTTGGTCGGGTCGAGCACAGGCGGGAGGATCCCCTGCACCCCGTCCTGCGACGACGGGGCGCTGCCGAGGTCCCAGTCGGAGGACAGGAGCGACACGGGAAGCTCGGCCGCGGCGTCGAAGTCGTCGACGAAGGCGTTGCCCCGCGTGTTGGGGTTCGGGAGCGAGACCGCCAGCTCGCCGTTCACCGAGAGCGACGTGCTGCCGTCGAGTCGGAGGCCGGGCAGACGGTCGAGCAGACGGTCGAACCACTCCACCTGTGTGGCGACGTTGCCGCCCAGGCCGCCCATCAGCGCCGCGCCCGGCTCGGTGCCCAGCTGGGGCCGCGTCACCACGGTCCGCTCGGAGCGGTAGAGCGTGAGCAGATCCACGCCGCCGGAGGAGCCCAGCGCAGCGTGCGTGCGCAGGCCGAACACCTGCGTGGGCGAAACCTGGAAGAGGGACCGCTGCTCCCACGTCGCGCGCACCGCCGCGTCCGGGTTGACGGTGAAGAGCTGCTCGGCGTCGAGGAGCGTCACCTGACCGAGGTCGTAGTCGATCTGGTAGTCCACACCGGCCTGCAGCAGCCGGTCGCCCAGCCAGATGCGCTCGCTCCCCTCCCGGATGCCGATCGCGCCGAGCGAGAAGGACGAGATCACGCCCTCGCTCCGGATGCGGTAGGCGAAGGTGAGCCGGAACAACCCTGCGGCGTTCCGCTCGTAGGGATCCTCCTCCTCGTAGATGCGCCGGTTGGCGTCTCCGCCCAGCACGTTCGCCGCCTCCTCGGCGGTGAGGCCGAGGGAGGGGAGCGGCGGCGGCGCCAGGAACGGCTGCAGCGTCGGGAAGAAGACGAACGTCCCCTGGACCGGGGGCTGGTCCAGGAAAGAGTCCCTCCCGGGCTGGAACACGAACGCGGCGTCCAGCACATCGAGCGGCGATTCCTCGTCCACCCCGAAGAGGCGCAGGAAGGTGATGTCGTCGCCGGACGGGCCCCGCTTGAAGGTGCGGCCCGCGGACAGCTCGCCGAGGGAGATCGTGAGGTTCACCGAGCCCGGCTCCACGTCGTTGGAGCCCGACACGCGGTAGACCTGGTGCATCTCCTGGTCCCACGTGGGCCGGCCCGGCTGGTGGTTGGCGCCGGAGGCCTTGAGCAGCTTGAGCGTGGGACGGATGCCGACGTTGTGCAGACGCTCCGGGTTGTAGTCACCCACGGTGTCGCCCGTGGCCGTGATGTAGGTGACCGCCAGCATCTCCTCGTTGCGCAGCGGCGTGCGCAGAGCGATCCACAGGCCGGAGGGGTGCACGTAGTAGTCCACGCCGGGCTGGAGGTAGCGGAACCACCCCGACTCCCTGACCGGCCCTCCCGGGCCGTCCGCCTCGGCGTCGGCCTGGATGAACCCCTCGACCTGCTGGCGCAGCACCGGGTCGTCCTCGAAGCGGTAGACCTGGATCGGGTCGGGTCCCGGCGCAACGTCCGGCGGCGCGGACGCGGGATCGAGCGCCAGCGCGTCGACATGCGGGTACCTGTCGATGCGCCGGGGATCGACGAGGAAGAAGAACTGCCCGCGCGCGTAGTCGGCGTCGTCCTGGACGAGCGTGTCCTCCTGCACGAAGGCGCGCTGGTCTCCGAAGCCGGTCAGGTGGAACTCGCGCGAATTGAGATCTCCTCGCTGCTGCGCCCACACGGTCTGGAAGTCGAGCGGTCCTAGCTGCCCCTCCGCCTGGAAGCCGAAATTGCCTGCCGGAATACCCTCCGTGAGGAAGCGGGAGGTCGGGAGACGGAACGTCACGTCGCCGACCTCGAGCCGGCGCAGGATGTCGTCCTCCGCACCCTGGTAGAAGATGTTGATCCGGTTGGCCGCGTCGAACTCCCGCGCCTGGTCGAAGTCGACGTCGACCTGGACGCGGTCCAGGAGCGACCCCGCCACCTGCACGCCGAACTGGACCTCCGGGCTGAGCTGTGGGATGAGGTTCGGGTTGCAGCTCACCTTGAGCTGCTGGTCGCACGGCTGGTAGCGCGACCAGTCGCCGCCCAGCTCCATGCGGCTGCGGACCTGCAGCGCCAGGTCCGCGTAGTCGGTCACGAAGCGCGGCAGCTCGCCCTCCGCCGCCTCGGCCGGCGCGATGCGGGTCGGCGGCGCCTCGGGCAGGGGGAGGAAGAAGGAGGTGTCGGCCGGCACGGAGCCCCACTCCCGCACCCGCGCGCGCAACAGGGCCTCCGTGAGCTGCTCGGGGTCGAGGCGCCGGAGCAGCTGGTCGGTCCACCGGGTACCCACGATCTCCCCGGGCAGGAGCGGCGGAGGCACGAGGCGGAGGGCCCCGCCCGCCTGGACCGGAATGCGCCGGAGGCCCAGGTGGACGTGTGGCTGCGCCGAATCCGCGGTGAGGCCGCTGCGCACCGAGACCGGCGGCCTCTCCAGGTCCGGCCGCAGGATCGTGTCGGCGGGCACCGTCCGCATCGCCGACCCGGCCGCGGGCGCGGCGACCGGACCCGGCGTCCGGATCGCCCCGAAGCCGAGGGCCAGAAAGAGGATGCGGATCAGCACGACGCGCCGTCAGGGCACGAACCGGAGCGGTCCAGCCGGGGTACGGAGAGACCGGAACCTCTCCCTTCGAGAGTCCTGCCACCTTGAGACGACGCGTCGGTCGGGACTAGCTTGGCGCGCCGCCCGGCCTGTCGACGCCGATCCGAGGAAAGCCGCGATGCGGATGGGAGTGCTCACGCGATACCTGGTCCGAGTCCACCTCGGACCCTTCCTCTTCGCCCTCACGGCGATCACCGGACTCATCTTCCTGAATGCGGTGGCGCTGCGGATCGATGGGCTGCTGGGCAAGGGCCTGCCGTGGACGGTCGTGGGGGATTTCCTGGTTCTCTCCCTACCTCATACGGTCGCGCTGTCCCTCCCGATGGCGGTTCTGGTGGCGGTCCTCTACGCCTTCAGCGAGATGACCGAGAACAACGAGATCACCGCGATGGCCGCGGGCGGCATCCGTCCGACTCGCGTGCTCGTCCCCCTGCTCGGCATGGGCCTCGTCGCCTCGGGGGTGATGCTGTATTTCAACGACACCGTCCTCCCGGAGGCCAACCACCGGCTAAAGAACCTACTGGTGGACATCGGTCGCAAGAGTCCGACGTTCAAGCTCCGCGAGCAGGTCGTGAACGAGATCCCCGTCGACGACGGGATGGACACGTACTTCCTGATCGCTTCGCGCATCGACCCGACGACCAACACGCTGGAAGACGTCACCATCTTCGACAGGAACGATCGAGCGCGCCAACGTACGACGTACGCGAAGCGGGGCGTCATGGCCTTCAACGACGCGCGCACCGACCTGTACCTCACGCTCTACGACGGCGAGGTGAGGGAGCTACAGAGCGACCGGGACGGCGGGTTCCAGCATCTCTACTTCAAGAAGCAGATCGTACCGCTGCGCGGCGTGGGCGACGAGCTCGAGCGCCGGATGGGCGCGACGGATCGGGGCGACCGGGAGATGGACTTCCAGATGCTCCGGGAGCGCGCGGCGGTGCGCGATTCCGAGCAGGTGGTCGTGCGCGACGAGGGTCGTCAGCTGTCCGTGGAGGCGGTGCGCGCAGCGCTCGGCCTCCCCACCGAGAGCGACACCGCCCATTCGGTGCTGGCGGACGGCAGCGTGGCACCGTCGGCCGGCAGGGCGCCCAAGACCCGGAACGGGTCTGTGCTGTCCCGCGACCCGATCTCGCAGCGCGTCGTGACCGGCACGCGGACGTTCGCCGCGCGCGCGCTGACCCTGGAGGAGACGGCCGACCGCTACCGGGTAGAGCTGCACAAGAAGTGGGCTATCGCCTTCGCCTGCCTGGTGTTCACGCTCATCGGACCTCCGCTGGCCATGCGCTTCCCGCGTGGCGGAGTGGGCATGGTGGTGGCCGCCTCTACCGCCATCTTCGCCGTCTACTGGGTCGGGCTGATCGGCGGCGAGAGCCTGGCGGACCGTAGCGTGGCCGACCCGATCGTCACCATGTGGATCCCGGACGTCGTGTTCGGGGTCGTCGGTCTGCTCCTGGTCAGCCGTATGGGCCGGGCGGGTGCCACCGTGCGCGGGGGCGGCTGGGCCGACGTCTGGCTGCGCGTGCGCGACCGGCTGCTGCCCTCCGCCCGCTCGGGCCGAAGGCAGGCGCGGGGCGCGACCGCATGATCCGGATCCTCGACCGGCTGGTCGTGCGCACGTTCACCAAGCTGTTCGTGGTCTTCCTGATGGCGGCGCCGCCGCTCTTCATCCTCGGCGACGTCACCGAAAACCTCGACACCTACATGGACCGGGGGCTGACCGGGGCGGAGGTGGCGAAGGCCTACCTCTTCCAGCTTCCCCTCTTCATCCAGTGGTCGTTCCCCATCGCCGCGCTGATCGCCGCGGTGTTCACGATCCACTCCATGACGACGCACCGGGAGATCGTGGCCGCCAAGGCCGGGGGGATCTCCTTCCACCGCTTGGCGCGTCCGATCCTGGTCGTGGGATTCGTGCTGACCGGGGTGGCGCTCGTGCTGAGCGAGGTGGCGCCCCGCACGAGCCGGATCGCAGCGGGGATCCTGCAGAACCAGGACCCGCGCCGCTCCTGGCGTACCGATTTCGTCTACGAGTCGGACAACGGCTACACGTGGCAGGTCAGCAGGCTCACGTCCGCGGACGGCCGCATGAACGACATCATCCTGGAACGGCCGCCCACCGCCAAAGGCGGCGGCCTCTACGTGGTGGCGGCCGACGCGTCCTACGATTCCATCCACGGGTGGACGTTCCAGCGCGGGTACGTCCGCCGCCTCCTCCCCGACAGCACGGAGCGCACGTACCAGTTCAGCCAGTTGCGCATCGCGGGCGTGGACGAACGCCCCGAGGAGCTCCTGGAGGTCCCGCGCGAGCCCGACGAGATGACCTACGAGGAGATCAACCGGGTCGCGCGCGTCATCGAGCGGACCGGCGGAAACGCGCGCCGCTTCCTGGTGAAGCGCGAGCAGAAGGTGTCGATTCCCGTGGCGACGCTGGTCGTCATCCTCTTCGGCGTCCCCCTCGCGACGAGCAACCGTCGGGGCGGCGCGGCCTACGGGATCGGCGTGGCGCTCGGCACCACGATGGTCTACATGCTGCTGCTCCGGCTTTCGGCCGCTCTGGGCCAGGCCGGCGTGATGCAGCCCTTCACCGCCGCCTGGCTGCCGAACTTCCTCTTCTTCGGGGCCGCGCTCGCGCTGCTGAGGCGCGTGAGGACCTAGCCAGTCCCCGCTTCAGCCGGCGAGCGCCTCCACGAAGGCGTCGGTGAGCCGGCCTTCGCACACCTCCTCCACCGGACCGCGCAGCACGACGTCCAGCGCCGGCGTGACCGAAGCGAGGAGATCACCGCCCTCCAGGTGGAGCGTCACCGGCCCCGGAGGCACGAGGCCACGCGTGACCGCCGCGACCGCGACCGCGCACGACGACGTCCCCGAGGCGGACGTGTGGCCCACGCCCCGCTCCCAGATCAGCGCGCGGCAGGACGTCGGCCCGTCGGCCGCGGCCAATTGCACGTTGGCCCCGTGCGCGAGCGCCGGATGCGCGGTCAGGAACGGGCCGAGGCGCCGCAGGAGCGCGTCGCTCGGGTCGGCGACGAACACCACCATGTGGGGATTGCCGACCACGACGGGCACGACGTCGAGCGGCTCTCCGTCGGGTCCGGGCAGGCGTCCGCCCGCATCGAGGGCGGCCGGGTCGAGCGCCACCGCGTCGGGGCCGACCAGGGCGCGGCCCATGTCCGCGGAAACGTCGTACGCCGGCCCGGAGCGCCCGTGCACGGTGAGGGTCAAGTGATCCCCACCCACCCACACCGTGAAGGGAAGGGTATCCACGCGCGCGCTGCGCGCGAGGAACGATCCGAGGATCCTCAGGCCGTTGCCGCTGCGCTCGAACTCCGAGCCGTCCGGATTGAACATCCTCAGGCGGAACACGCCCCCCGAGTCGTCACGGAGCAGCAGGACGATCCCGTCCGCACCCGGGCCCCGCCACCGATCGCACACCCGCGCGACCGCTCCGGGCTCGAGGCTCCAGTCCGCCCCCTCCTCGAAGACGAGGTAGTCGTTGCCCAGGCCGTGGGCCTTGTAGTACGCCGCGCCGGCACCGGGCCGGTCCCGCTCGTAGGTCACCATGGGATCCGCAAATCTCGGCGGAGGGGCGTCGGGGCGCGAGGGGTCGGACGCCCACCATCGTACCCGCTCCACCGGCCGCGCCGGCCCCGAACCCCCGCGGCATCCGGACCCGTACGGACGGTGGGAGATCGCAACCTTCGGGGTTTCGGGTCCGTCCAACGGTGGCAGAGGCGGATCCATCACGACGGGCGGTGCGGACGATGGCGATTCGAGGGACGGTGGTGGCGGCGGGGTTGGCCACATTGGTGTTCGTGGGAAGGGCGGCTGGACAGTACGACGGGGAGACGCACTGGGCCCCGACCGATCCGGGCCGTGCCGTGCCGGGGTGCTGCGTGGCCAACGGCCCCCCCGTGCTGCAGGCGATCCGCGTCTCGGGGCACGAGATCCGCGTCGACGGCCGGGCGATCGAGGACGTGTGGCAGCGGGCTCCCGTGGCTACGGGCTTCGTCCAGTTCGAGCCGGGAGAGGGCGAGCCCGCGACCGAGCGAACGGAGGCCCGGGTCCTCTACGGCGACGACGCTCTGTACGTGGCGATCCGCGCGTACGACCGCGACCCCTCCGGCATCGTGGGTCAGCTGACACGGCGCGACCAGGACTCGTACTCCGACCAGGTCGCCGTGATCGTCGACTCCTACTTCGACCGGCGGACGGCCTTCCACTTCGCCGTGAACCCGGTGGGGGTCAAGCAGGACATCTACCGCTTCGACGACACGGGTGAGGACTCGGGCTGGGACGCCGTGTGGGACGTCGCCACGACGCGCGACGAGCAGGGGTGGACCGCCGAATTCCGCGTCCCGTACTCCCAGCTCCGCTTCCGCGACGCCCAGATACAGACCTGGGGCATCAACTTCGCCCGCACCATCGCCCGCCGCGACGAGACGGACGTGTGGGCGCCCACCACCCGTCGCGACGCGGCGGTCGTCTCCCGTTTCGGTGAGCTGCGCGGGCTGGAGAACCTGGACGCCCCCCGCCGCCTGGAGATCATGCCCTACACGGTCGCCCGGCTGGAGCGGGCGGACGGCGAGGCGGCGAACCCCTTCTACCACAAGAACCAGACGTTCGGCACGGTGGGCGCGGACGTGAAGTACGGGGTCACGAGCGACCTCACGCTCGACGTGACGCTGAACCCCGACTTCGGCCAGGTGGAGGCCGACCCGGCACAGGTGAACCTCACCGCGTTCGAGACCTTCTACCCGGAGCGGCGGCCGTTCTTCCTCGAGGGCGCCAGCATCTTCAACTTCCCGATCACAGTGGGCGACGGCGACAACGCCAACGAGTCGCTCTTCTATTCGCGCCGGATCGGGCGCACGCCGCAGGGCGAGCCGGACGACCGGGGCGGATACGTGGACATGAACCCGCAGACGACGATCCTGGGCGCGGCCAAGGTCTCCGGAAAGACGGCCAGCGGGTGGTCCATCGGCGCGTTGCAGGCGGTGACGGCGGAGGAGCGAGCGCACATCGCGCCGGAGACGGGACCCCGCATCGACGAGGCCGTGGAGCCGTACACCAGCTACGGGCTGGCGCGGGTCGAGCGGGACTTCCGCGCGGGACGCTCGGCCGTGGGTGTCATCGGCACGGCCGTGAACCGCGACCGGCAGGTCGCCGATGCCCTCGAGCTGCGCCGCGGCGCCTACACCGGGGGGATCGACTTCCGGCACCGCTTCGGCGGCGAGCGCTTCGAGGTGAGCGGCTACGCGCTGGGCTCGTACATCACCGGCTCCGCGAACGCGATCGACGCCGCGCAGCGATCCTCCGTGCGCTACTACCAGCGACCGGACGCCGGCTACCTCGACTACGACCCGACGCGCACGAGCCTGGACGGGGGGTCGGCGTTCTTCGCCTTCGCCAAGATCGGGGGGGGCAGCTGGCGCTATTCCACCGGCCTGCTCACCCGCAGCCCGGGCTTCGAGGTCAACGACATCGGCTACCAGAGGGACGCCGACAACACGATGACGTGGATCTGGGTCGGCTACCAGCAGACGACGCCTCGGGGCCCGTTCCGTCGGTACAACCTCAACGTGAACGGGTGGAGCTCCTGGAACTACGGCAGGGATCGCACCGGGCTCGGCGGCAACGTCAACGGCAGCTTCCAGCTCGAGAACTTCTGGAACGGGTACGCGGGAGTGAACCGCGACCTGTCGGCCTACTCCGGGCGCACGCTCCGCGGCGGCCCCCTCTTCCGGCGCGAGGCCTCCACCAACTTCTGGGCTGGCCTCGGCTCGGACTCACGCAAGGCCGTCTCCCTCGGACTCAACACCTGGGGTGACGTCCGCTCCGAGAGCGACTCGTGGAACGTCGGCTTCTCACCCAGCCTGCGTTTCCGGCCCTCCGGGCGGGCGACGTTCAGCGTGGGCACATCGGTGAGCCGGAACATCGACGATTACCAGTGGATCGGCGCATACGGCGACAACGAGGACCAGTACGTCTTCGGTCGGATCGACCAGACCACGGTCGGCCTCACCGCCCGCTTGGACTACGCCTTCACGCCCACGGTCTCGCTGCAGGTGTACGCGCAGCCCTTCGTGAGCGCGGCGACCTACGGCGAGTACAAGCGGATCGCCGATCCGGTGGCGGAGCGGTACGCGGACCGCTTCCAGCTCCTCGACGTCCGTTCAGATGGCTCGGACATCGTCGCCGACGTGGACGGCGACGGCGTCGAGGAGTCGTTCGAGAACCCGGACTTCAACTTCAAGCAGTTCCGGTCCAACGTGGTGCTCCGGTGGGAGTACAAGCCGGGCTCGGCCCTCTTCGTGGTGTGGTCGCAGGGCCGGGACCACTCGGTGGACAACGGCGCGTTCGACTTCCGCGGCGACATGGGCGACCTTTTCGCGCTCCACCCCGACAACGTGTTCATGGTCAAGCTCAGCTATTGGATGAGTCGGTAGGGGGTCCCGGCGCGACTTGGCCCGCGCCGCGGGGCGTGCTACCTTGACGAGACAACTGAATCGGGGCGATTTGCGGCATATTGCGGCCCGGCCGGGACCCTCGCGGTTCCGGCGAACGCGCTAAAAAGCCCATGCCCCTTCGCGTTCGACGCGACGGGGTTCTGGCTGTAAGGAAGAGAACCGATGGCAGCACGGTCCGAGCCCTCCCCTCGCGCCCCCCGCACCGGGCTCCTGCGCGAGCACCTGTCCCGCCGCATCCTCCTCATGGACGGCGCGATGGGGACGATGATCCAGGGCTACCGTCTCTCCGAGGCGGACTTCAGAGGCGAACGCTTCGCCGACCACGCCCACGCCCTCCAGGGCGCCAACGACCTCCTGAGCCTCACCCGTCCGGACGTGATCGGCGAGATCCACCGCGCGTACCTCCAGGCCGGCGCGGATCTCATCGAGACGAACACGTTCAGCGCGAACCGCGTCTCCCTCGCCGACTACGGCCTCGAGCACGTCGTGCGCGAGCTCAACCGCGAGGCCGCGCGCCTCGCCAGGGCCGCCGCGGACGACGTCGAGAAGGCGGACGGGAAGCCACGCTGGGTGCTCGGCGCCCTGGGCCCGACGACGCGCTCGGCCTCCATCTCCCCGGACGTGGGCGATCCCGGCGCGCGCAACGTCACCTTCGAAGACCTGGTCGAGGCTTACGGGGAGCAGGCGCACGGCCTCCTCGAGGGAGGCGTCGACGTTCTGATCGTCGAGACGGTCTTCGATACCCTCAACGCCAAGGCCGCCCTCTTCGCACTCTCGGGCGTGCTCGCCCGCCTGGGCCTCGACGTGCCGGTCATGGTCTCCGGCACGATCACGGACCAGAGCGGGCGCACGCTCTCCGGCCAGACCCCGGAGGCGTTCTACAACTCCGTGCGTCACGGCGTCCAACCGGGGCCCGGGCGGGCACGGGGGCTCCTGAGCGTCGGCCTCAACTGCGCCCTCGGCGCCGATCAGCTCCGCCCCTTCCTCGAGGAGATCTCCGGGGTCGCCGATCTCCCGGTGAGCTGCTATCCGAACGCCGGCCTGCCGAACGAGCTCGGCGAGTACGACGACACGCCGGGGCACATGGCCGAGGTGGTCGGATCGTTCGCCCGGGACGGGTTCCTGAACATCGTCGGCGGATGTTGTGGCACGGGCCCGGAGCACATCCGGTCGATGGCGGACGCCGTACGGGGCGTCGCGCCGCGCACGCCGCCCGAGCGGCCGCGCCGTACGCGCCTCAGCGGCCTGGAACCACTCACGATCGGGCCGGAGTCGCTCTTCGTGAACGTCGGGGAGCGCACGAACGTCACCGGTTCCCGCCGTTTCGCGCGCCTTATCAAGGAGGAGGACTACGAGACGGCGCTGGACGTGGCGCGCCAGCAGGTGCAGGGTGGCGCGCAGGTCCTCGACGTCAACATGGACGAGGGGCTGCTGGACGGACCCACGGCCATGCCGCGCTTTCTCAACCTGATCGCGTCGGAGCCGGAGATCGCCCGCATCCCGATCATGGTGGATTCGTCCGACTGGAAGGTGATCGAGGCCGGCCTCAAGACGCTGCAGGGCAAAGGGGTCGTCAACTCGATCAGCCTCAAGGACGGCGAGGAGGCCTTCCGCGAGCGCGCCCGGCTGGTGCGCCGCTACGGGGCGGCGGCCATCGTGATGGCGTTCGACGAGGACGGACAGGCCGACACGCTCGAGCGCCGTGTCGCCGTGTGCCAGCGCGCCTACCGGATCCTCGTGGACGAGGAGGGATTCCCACCCGAGGACGTGATCTTCGACGCCAACGTCTTCGCCGTGGCCACCGGCATCGCCGAGCACGACCACTACGCGATGTGGTTCATCGAAGCGGTGCGCCGCATCAAGGCCTCCTGCCCGCACGCGCTCACGAGCGGCGGGGTCAGCAACGTCTCCTTCTCCTTCCGCGGCAGCCCCGAGGTGCGCGAGGCGATGCACGCGGTGTTCCTGTACCACGCGACGCAGGCGGGCCTCGACATGGGCATCGTCAACGCGGGCGCGCTGCCCGTGTACGACCAGATTCCCACGGACCTGCTGAACGCCGTGGAGGACGTTCTGTTCGCGCGCAGCGCCGACGCGACCGAAGTCCTCACGCGCATGGCGGAGGAGCGCGCGGGCACCACCGAGCGCCGCCGGGAGGAGGACCTGACCTGGCGCGAGCGCCCGGTGCGCGAGCGGCTGGTTCACGCGCTCGTCCAGGGCGTGGACGCCTTCGTCGTCCAAGACGTGGAGGAGGCCCGCCAGGCGCTGCCACGGGCGCTCGACGTGATCGAGGGACCGCTCATGGACGGGATGAACGTCGTCGGTGACCTCTTCGGCAGCGGGCGCATGTTCCTGCCGCAGGTGGTCAAGAGCGCGCGGGTGATGAAGAAGGCCGTGGCGCACCTCGTCCCGTTCCTCGAGGCCGAGCAGACCGATCAGGCGGGCAAGGGCAGGATCCTCCTCGCCACGGTGAAGGGAGACGTGCACGACATCGGCAAGAACATCGTCGGCGTCGTGCTGCAGTGTAACGGCTACGAGGTCGTGGACCTCGGGGTGATGGTTCCCGCCGAGCGCATCCTGGAGACCGCGCGGACAGAGAAGGTCAACGTGATCGGGCTGTCGGGGCTGATCACGCCGTCCCTCGACCAGATGGTCCACGTCGCCAAGGAGATGGAACGCCTCGGCTTCGAGCTCCCCCTGCTCATCGGGGGCGCCACCACCTCGAAGGCGCACACCGCGCTGAGGATCGAGGGATGCTACCACGGCCCGGCCGTCCACGTGCTCGACGCGTCCCGGGCGGTCGGTGTCGTGAGCCGCCTCCTCGACCCGGTGCAGCGCGACGCCTTCGTGGCCGAGGTGCGCACTGACTACGAGGTGACCCGACGCCGACGCGCGGCCGGGAAGGAGCGCTCCGAGCTGCTGACGCTCGCCGAGGCGCGCGCGCGCGCCTTCCGCACCGACTGGGCCGCGCACAGCTCGACCGCGCCGGCGGCGCCCGGGGTGCGCGCCTTCGCGGTGCCCGTAGGAGAGCTTCGCCGCTACATCGACTGGACTCCGTTCTTCCAGACGTGGGAGCTCAAGGGCGCCCACCCGGAGATCCTGGACGATCCCCACGTCGGCCCCCAGGCACGCTCGCTCCTCGACGACGCTCATGCGGTCCTGGACCGCATCGAGGCCGAGGACGTGCTGCGCCCCAGGGCGGTGGTGGGGCTCTTCCCCGCCAACGCGGTGGGCGACGACGTCGAGCTCTACGCGGACGAGGCGCGTGCCCGGCCGGCCGCGGTGATCCGGTGCCTGCGCCAGCAGTTCGCCAAGGACGGGCGTGAGAACATGTGCCTCGCCGACTTCGTCGCACCACGCGACACGGGCGTGCCGGACTGGGCGGGCGCGTTCGCGGTGACGGCCGGCTCGGTCGACGCGCTCGTGGAGGTCTTCCAGGCCGAGCAGGACGACTACTCGGCGATCCTCGCCAAGGCGGTGGCCGATCGGCTGGCGGAAGCCCTCGCGGAATACACGCACCTGCGGGTGCGCCGCGAGCTCTGGGGGTACGCGCCCCGCGAGGAGCTGTCGAACGACGACCTGATCGCCGAGACGTATCGCGGCATACGACCGGCCCCCGGCTACCCCGCGTGCCCGGACCACACGGAGAAGCACACCCTCTTCTCCCTGCTCGACGTGGAGGAGGCCCTCGGCATCCACCTCACGGAGAGCTGCGCGATGGATCCACCCTCCTCCGTGAGCGGGTGGTACTTCGCGCATCCCGCGGCACGCTACTTCGGGGTCGGCCGCCTCGGACGCGACCAGGTGGAGGACTACGCACGCCGCAAGGGGATGTCGATCGGGGAAGCGGAGCGCTGGTTGTCCCCCAACCTCGGCTACGATCCCGGAGGCGACGTGTGAGGGCGCTCCTGGAGGACGGTCGCGTACACGTCTTCGACGGCGCGATGGGCACGCTGCTCTACGGTCGCGGCATCTTCGTGAACGTCTGCTACGACGAGCTGAGCGTGACCCGTCCGGAGCTCGTGCGACAGATCCACGAAGAGTATGCGGCCGCCGGCGCCGAGATTGTCGAGACGAACACGTTCGGTGCGAACCCGGTCAAGCTGTCCGCCCACGGCCTCGACGCCCGCACCGGGGAGCTCAACCGCGCAGCGGCCCGGCTCGCCCGCGAGGCGGTGCGCGGCCGTGCCCACGTCGCGGGCGCCATCGGACCCCTGGGGGTGCGCATCGAGCCATGGGGACCCACCTCCGTCGGCGAGGCCGAGGAGCTGTTCGGTCGCCAGGTCGAGGGGCTGCTGGAAGGAGGTGTGGACGGCTTCGTCCTCGAGACCTTCTCCGACCTGCAGGAGCTCGCCTGCGCTCTGCGCGCGGTGCGCGCCCGCACGGATCTCCCCCTCTTCGCCCAGATGACGGTGGCGCAGGACGGTAGGACCTCGTACGGCACCGACCCCCGCCAGATCGGCATCGCGCTCACGGAGTTCGGGCCCGACGTGGTCGGCCTCAACTGCTCGGTGGGGCCGGCCGTCATGCTCGACGCCATCGAGGAGATGGCGGAGGCCACACCCCTGCCCCTGTCGGCCCAGCCGAACGCGGGGCTCCCCAGGAGCGTCGGTGACCGCAAGATCTACATGGCGAGCCCGGAGTACCTCGCCCAGTACGCTCGCCGCATGATCGACGTCGGTGTCCGCTTCGTCGGAGGGTGCTGCGGGACGACGCCCGACCACGTGAAGCGCATGCGCGACGCGGTTACGGCGGTGCAGCCCCGCCACGCCAGCGTGTCCGTGCCCACGGCGCACGCGGACCAGACGCCGCTCGCGGACCCGGTGCCGGTGGAGGCGCGCTCGGCGTGGGGGCGGAAGCTCGCACGCGGCGAGACCGTCGCGTCGGTTGAGATCCTCCCGCCCCACGGCTGGGACCGCTCTCGGATCGTCGTCCCGGCCCGCCAGCTCAAAGTCGCCGGCGTCGACGCGATCAACATCGTGGACAGCCCGCGCGCCCAGAGCCGCATGGGCGCGGTGCCCGCCGCGCTGATCGTCGAGCGCGAGGTCGGGATCGAGACCGTGGTCCACTACACGTGCCGCGACAAGAACATGCTGGGGATGATCTCCGACCTCCTCGGCGCCGCCGCCGCCGGTCTGCGCAACGTGCTCCTGGTGAGCGGGGATCCGCCGGCCATGGGCCCCTACCCGGACACCACGGCGGTCTTCGACATCGACTCGATCGGCCTGACCAACGTGGTGCACGGCCTCAACCGGGGCGTGGACCCGGGCGGCGGATCCATCGGACCGCCCACGGAGTTCGTCATCGGCGTGGCCGCGAACCACGGGGCCCTCGACCAGGAGCGCGAGGTGAGCCGCTTCGCCTACAAGGTGGAGGCGGGCGCCGACTTCGCCGTCACGCAGCCGGTGTTCGACGCGGCGTCGCTCGAGCGCTTCATGGAGCGGGTCGAGAAGTGGCGCGTCCCGCTGGTGGCCGGCATCTGGCCGCTGCTCAACCTGCGCAACGCCGAGTACCTGGCCAACGAGGTCCCGGGCGTGAGCGTTCCCGACGCCATCGTCGAGCGCATGCGCCGTGCCCAGGAGTCCGGCGCCGACGCCGCACTGGCCGAAGGCGTCGCCATCGCCTGCGAGATGGTCGAAGCCGTCCGCCCCTTCGTCCAGGGCTACCACATCAGCGCCCCCAGCGGCCGCGTCGACGTGGCCCTGAGGGTGCTCCGGGAAGGCGGCGTGCGTGCGACCGCCTGAGGCCGCCCCGAAGGGAGGGCGGCGGCGAAGCCGAGCCCGTCTCCAAAGGTCCCCCCAAGCGGCACGGCCGCCGCTCCGGTACTTCGCGCGGGTGTCGAGGATGCCCGGAGGGCGTCGTGGCGCGTCGGCGAGCAGCGAGGATTGCGGAGCCTCCGAGTCGCGAGTCGACGCGCCACGACGCCCGCACCATCCAGAAGCCCCTACACCCGAGCGAGTATCCGGCGCAGCCGCCGTCCGGCGTCCCGGTTCCCCAGGTTGCTCACGTACACCTTCTCGGCCCCCACGACGCGCAGCTCGCGGATGGTGCGTGCGCAGATCTCCTCGGCGTCCACGCCGGCCTCGAACTCGCGGGTGATCTCCTCCGCCGGGACCGGGAAGAAGCGCCCGAGCGTCTCGAGCGTCGTGGGGTTCGCGCTCCGGTAGAAGAAGACGCCGAAGACGACCGGGGTCCCCCGCCCCATCCGTGCGTGCTCCTCCAGGAAGCGCTCGACCCGGGGAAGCGCGTGGTGCGACACGATCTGGCCCAGCGCGAAGTCCGCCTCCGCATCGTCCGCCGCGAGGTAGCGCATCTGCGCGACCGGGTCCTTCAGGGGGTTCACCCATCCGCCGAGCGCGAGCTGGGGGACGCGTGCGCGCACCATCTCACGCAGGTCGCGGGCGTGGGGCACGCAGCGTGGCGGCCCGACCGAGCGGTCCCCGCCGAGGATCGTGAGCGAATCGTATCCCTGCGACACCGCGCGGGAGGCGAACATCAGGCAGTAGTCCAACGCGTGCTTCGCGGTCAGGATGGGCACGATCCGGCGCCGGTCGACATCGTCGCCCACGTTGCCGCCCACGTGCGCCAGGTTCTCCTCCTCCGCGGCGCCCACCGCGTTGTCCGTCAGGAAGACGAAGACGTCGTCCCTGGTCAGCCGGCGCAGCGTGTGGTGGAGGTCGATCCACGCGGACATCCCGCCGCGACCGTCGAGATCGCTGCGCGGAGGGCGGAGCTCGACCGTCACGAGCGGACCGGGCTCGCGAAGGCTGCGGACGAGGAGGCCGCCTTCCCCTGCGCCCGGTGGAGTCCGGCTCACCCGCTGCCTCCGACCAGCGCTTCGATCTCCTCCGCGGCCGTCGGCAGCGCCCGCGTGAGGTTCTCGTGCCCTCCGTCCGTCACGAGCACGTCGTCCTCGAGGCGGACGCCGATCCCGGCGTACGGCTCCGCCGCCCCACCGGCGTCCGGCCGGAAGTAGAGCCCCGGCTCCACCGTGAACACCATCCCCGCTTCCAGGGCGCGAGGGGCCCCGCCCCTGGCGTAGTCGCCGGGATCGTGGACGTCGAGGCCGAGCCAGTGCGAGGTCTGGTGCGGGTAATAGGCCTTGTAGGCGCCTTCCTCGATCAAGGCGTCGGGGTCACCCGCCAGGACCCCGAGCGAGACGAGGCCTTCCGTGAGGGCGCGCACGGCGGCCGCGTGCACCTGTGCGGTCGTCACACCCGGCCCGACCACATCGACCGCGCTCGCGCGCGCCCGCTCGACGACGTCGTAGACGGCCCGCTGCGCCGCGGTGAAGCGGCCGTCGACGGGCCAGGTACGGGTGATGTCTCCGGCGTAGAGCGCCAGCTCCGCCCCGGCGTCCACCAGGACCACGTCACCGTGCTCCATGATGCGCGTGTTTGCGACGTAGTGGAGCACGCACGCGTTCGGGCCCGACCCGACGATGGTCCCGTACGCCGGGCCGGCGGCGCCCCCGCTCCGGAAGCAGCCGTCCACGGCGGCCTCCACCACCCACTCGCCCCGGCCGGGGCCCAGGGCGGCGGCGGCCGCGCGCTGGCCCTCGACGCTCAGCTCCGCGGCGGCGCACACTCGGGCGATCTCGTGGACGTCCTTCACCAGACGCATCTCGTCGAGGATCTCGCCCGGGTCCACCACGCCCCGCGGGCCGGTGCCCTTGCGGGGTCCCCGCTCGCGGGCGCGAGCGAGCGCTTCGAGCATGATGCGCTCCGCCTCGTCCCCTCTTCCGAGGCGGTAGTGGATCCGGTCGGCGTCCTGCAGCAACCGCGGGAGGCGATCGCGCAGCTCCGAGGTCGGGAAGGTCTCGTCCGCGCCGAACCGCTCGCCCGCGCCGTCGGGCCCCAGCACGGGACCGGTCCAGAGCTCCACGTCCGGGTCGGGAGACGGCACGAAGAGGACGAAGCGGGGATCGGAGCCGCCCACCAGGACCGCGACGCTGCGGGCTTCCGTCACGCCCGACACGTAGTACAGCTCGCTGTCGGGGCGATACGCGTGGTCCGTGTCCCGGGAGCGCTTGAGCACGGGTGCCGCCGGGAGCACCATGACGCCGTCGCCCAGACGGTCGTAGGCCGCCCGCCGTCGCCCCGAGAAGGCCGAGGCCGGGATGCCCGAGAAGGGGTCTGGATAGGTCATGGACCGCAAGGTAGTCGGCAACCCCCGTGCAGAAGAAGGGGACCCCACGTCGCTCCCCGGGACGTCGACCGGCACGCCGCGTCCCCCGGGGGCGCGCGCGGGCGGCGGAGCCACTAACGTATCGGCATGCACAGGACGCTGATGCTCGCAGCGGTGGGGTGGTGGGCGGTCGTGGCTGGGCCCGTGCGCGCCCAGATCGTACGGGGGGTGGTGGTGGAGCAGGACACCCGTACGCCGGTGGAGGGCGCCATGGTCGTCCTCATGGACCTGGACGGGCGCGTGGTCCACCGCGTCCTGAGCGACGCCGACGGAGGGTTCATCGCCGACGCGGATCGTCCCGGGCCGCACCGCATGCGCGTGGACCGCATCGGCTACGAAAGCCTGACGACGGAGCCTTTCGACGTCCCCGTACAAGGCGTCTACCGGGAGCTCGTGGTCCCGATCCGCCCGGTGGAGCTCACGGGGCTCGACGTGGAGGGCTCACGACGGTGCGCCCTCCCCCGGGAGCAGGGACGCGCCACCGCCCGCCTGTGGGAGGAGGCGCGCAAGGCGCTGCAGGCCGCGGCATGGACGTTGAGCTCCGGCACGTACCGATACACGCTGCTCCAGTTCCTGAGGAAGCTGGATGCGGACGGACGCCGGGTGCTGAACGAGCGTCGACGGTTCGTGAGCAAGACCGCGCAGGCGCCGTACGTGAGCGCTCCCGCCGAAGATCTCGTCGAGAAGGGGTTCATCCGGGAGAACGAGGACGGTACGATGACGTACTTCGCCCCGGACGCGGAGGCCTTCTTGTCGGACGCCTTCCTCGACACGCACTGCATGCGGGTTGGGGAGGTGCGCGACGGCATGGTGGGGCTCGCCTTCGAGCCGGTGCACGGGCGTCGCGAGACCGAGATCCGCGGGACGCTCTGGATCGAGGCCGCGACGGCGACCCTGCGCCGCCTGGAGTTCCAGTACGTCAACCGTCCAAGAGACCGCGACATGGGCGCCGCGGACGGTCAGGTCGTCTTCGGGCGACTGCCTCACGGGACGTGGGTCGTGCGCGAGTGGAGCCTGCGCCTGCCGGTCTTCGGGATGCCCGCCAACCGCTCGCGTGCCTTCGTCATCGGCTACGAGGTGCAGGGCGGCGCGTTGTGGCGCGCGGTCGACCGGACGGGCACCACCGTGGTGGAGGCCACCTCGGCGACCGTCACCGGGACGCTGGTGGACTCGCTGGGCAACGGCGCCATCGCCGGCGCGGTGCTGCGGAGCGCCGACGAGGCGGAGGAGAGCTTGAGTGTCCGCACCGGGGACGACGGCTCGTTCACGATCATGGGGTTGGCACCCGGGGGGCTGGTGCTCGAGGCGCGCCACCCCTCCCTGGACACCCTGGGCCTCGGACCGGCGTCCTTCCCGCTCGAGGCACAGGCGGGGGAGATTACCACCGTCCGGCTGCGCCTTCCGGGCGTCCGCGAGATTCTCGGCTCCGCCTGCGCGGATGCGGCCGGAGCCGAAGGGTCCACCGCCATCGTCCTGGGCAGGGTGCTGCGTGGCGCGGAGGTCGCCGGGGGAGCGCGGGTGCGCGTGCGTTGGCTCGGACCCACGGGCGGAGATTTCGCCGCCCCCACGCAGGCTGCTCCGCCGCAGCGCGAGGTCGAGCCTCCACGGTGGAGTCTCGACCCGGAGGATGCCCTCTCGGTGCTCACGACGCTGGACGAGCGGGGTATCTTCCTCCTCTGCGGGGTGCCGCGAGGCTCCCAGCTCGTGGTCGAGGCGAGTCTCGGGTCGGTGGCATCCGGCGAGCGCCGGGTCGTCGTCTCCCCGGCCGACGACGTCGTCACGGTGAGCATTCCCATCGAGAGGGGGCGGTAGCTCTTGAAGCCGAACGTCGCAGGAGGCCCCACCCTCCCTGGGCTGTGTGGACTCGTGTGCGTCGCGCTGGGGCTGGGCGCTTCGGGAGGGAGCGCGCAGGTGCGCCCGGACTCGGCGGCGGCTTCGCGGAGCCAGCCCGACTCGGCGGTGGCGCTCGAGCCCATCGTCGTGCGTGTCCTGCGCAGCTCGGTCGGGGCCGGGAGCCCCTACGCGGTGTCGGTCGCGGCCGGGGAGGAGCTCACCCGGGCCAACCCCGGAGCATTCCTGGAGGAGACGCTGCGCTCCCTGCCGGGGCTCCAGGTCCAGAACCGGTTCAACCTGGCCTCCGGGGAGCGCGTCGCGATCCGCGGCTTCGGGTCGCGGGCCCAGTTCGGCATCCGGGGCATCAGGGTCCTGGTGGACGGCATCCCCGCCACGCTCGCCGACGGGCAGACGTCCATCGATCACCTCGACGTGGCCTCCGTGGGTCGCGTGGAGCTGCTGCGCGGGCCGGGCTCGTCGCTGTACGGCAACGCGGCGGGCGGCGTGCTGCACTTCGAGTCCCGTGCCCCCGCCCCGGACGGCCCTGAGGTGGAGGCGCGCTCCGCGGCCGGCTCCGACGGACTGCGAACCTTGCTCGGGGCGCTGTCGGGCACGGTCGACGGGGTCGGCTACCGGGCGAGCGTGTCCCGCTTCACCTACGATGGCTTCCGGCGAGACCCCGTCGCCGACGACGGCAGCACCTACGGCCGCCAGGCCCGGACGATCGTGAACGGGATCTTCGACGTCCCCGTCTCGTCGGGGCGGATCCGCGTCGTGGCCAACGGACTCGACATGGCGGCCGCCAACGCCGGCTCGCTCTCCTCCGCCCTGCTGGCCGAGGGAGATCGGCAGGCCTACCGCTTCAACGTCGTCCAGGACACCCGCGAGGACGCGCGCCAGGGCCAGGTCGGAGTGACCTGGACCGGGGGCCTGGGCGCGCTGGACGGCGAGGTGTCGGCGTGGGGCATCCACCGCGACTTCGAAGGGCGCATCCCCTCGGACGTGGTCGGCTTCGACCGCAACGCCGGGGGCGCCCGGGCGCTCTTCCGCGGCGAGAGCGAGACCGGAGTGGGGACGCTGGCCCTCGGTGGCGGAGTGGAGCTCGAGCTGCAGAGCGACGACCGTCGGAACTGGGCGAACGAGAGCGGCGACAAGGGCGCGCTCTCCCTCGACCAGCAGGAACGCGTGCGCGGGACGGGTTTCTTCCTGGACGGGCGCCTGGAGACGATGCCCGGCCTGTCGGTTCTCGCGGGCCTGCGCTACGACCGCTTCCGCTTCGAGGCGGACGACCGCTTCCTCCAGGACGGCGCCGACGACTCGGGCGTGCGTGTCATGGACGCGCTCAGCCCTTCGGTGGGGGTGGTCGCCGAGCCGGCGGGCGGGGTGGAGCTGTTCGCCAACCTGTCGACGTCGTTCGAGACCCCCACGACCACCGAGCTCGGCAACCGTCCCGACGGCGCCGGCGGCTTCAACCCCCAGCTCGATCCGACGCGGGCGCTGACCGTGGAGGGAGGGGTACGGGGCCGGGTGGGAGACACGTGGAGCCTCGAGGCGACCCTCTTCCACACCGCGCTCGAGGACGAGCTCGTCCCGTTCCAGGTGCCTTCCTCGCCCGGCCGCACGTTCTACCGGAATGCCGGCAGGTCGCACCACCAGGGGTGGGAGATGGCGGCGGAGGGCCGGCCCTCCGCCGACGTGTGGACCCGCGTCGCCTACACCCGGGTGGACGGACGCTTCGACGCCTACGCCACGGACGCGGGGAGCTTCTCCGGGAACCGGATCCCCGGCCTCGCACCCTACCGCCTGGACGGGACCGTGACCCTCGAGCGCGGCGCCGGCTTTCTGGAGGTGCGTGGCCTCTACCAGGACGCCATGCCGGTTGACGACGCGAACGAGCACGCCTCGCCCCCCTACTTCCTGGCGGACGTGCGCGTGGGCCTCGAGAACGTCCGGGCGGGGAGCCTGATGGCTTCCCCCTACGTGGTGGTGGCCAACGCGCTGAACCGGGGCTACGTCACGGCCGTCGTGGTCAACGCCTTCGGGCAGCGGTACTACGAGCCCGGGCCGGGATGCACATGGGAGGTGGGCCTGAACGTGCTCCTCGGAGGCACCGGCCGGTAGGAGCGCGGCGACGCTACGTGCGGCACAGCGACAGGTCGCGCACCAGCGCGAGCGCGTTGGCGACTGGCCGCTCGCCCTCGTCGTCCGACGGGTGGTTCTGCACCGCGCCGAGCACCACCATGACCGACGAGCCTCCCCCGTCGAGGTTGAGCGCCTCGCGGGCGCCGAAGGCCTCCAGGAGCGTCGCCAGCTCGGGGAGAGTCATGCCCACCGAATGCGGCGCCTGTCGTCCGTCCACGACGACGAGCCACAGCCGATCGGAGGCGGAATCGTACGCGACCGCGGTCCTCGGGTGACGGGTGGCCGCAAGCGCCGGCTGCTCGGCCACGGCGAGGTCGCCGACGCGCCCGCCGTCATCGAGGAGCTCGGGGAAACCGCCGACCGCCTCCGTGCGCCCGTCTCCGGCGCCGAAGGGAACGGCCCAGCCCAGCCGGAGGGTGTCCCCCTCCACCGAGACCGGGCCCACCCAGGGCGCCTCCCCCGGCCTCCAGGCCAGCGCCGGCCGACGCCGCGCCGCGGTCACCTGTCCGCCTGCCACCTCGGTCCCCACGGTGGTGCCCTCGGGGGTGAAGAAGTCCGCGTTCACGGCGGCGAGCACGCCGTCGGCCGACCGCGTGACCATCGAGGTCACCGGCTCGTGGCCCCGCCCGCCGGACTCCCGGTCCTCGGCGCGCAGCGTCTTCAGCGCGAGGTCGCAGCGCGACAGGTCGGCCTCCACCGCGTGGATCGCCCACGGTCCTTCGGCCGACCAGAGGTACCGATACCAGACCCCCGCACCGACCCGCGCGCTGCGCACCGTGTCCGGATGCAGCAGCTCGAGGACGGCGGGGGGAATGCGATCGGCGAGCGCAGGAGGGGTATCGGGCGGCGCGCACGAAGCGAGCAGCAACGCCACCGAGAGCGCCGCGCCCGCGACCCGAGACCCGTGGACCGTCCTCCGCGCTCTGTCTATACTCCGGCTCCCATGACTCGTCACGCGCGCATCATCCACTTCGCTGTCACCGGCGCTCTCTGGCTGGCTCTGCTCGTGGGCCACGTCGGACCCGCCGCTGCGCAGGGCACAGGCACGGGCAGCAGCGTGCGCGTCGGCATCACGTTCGGCGGGATCAGCACGGTGGGCCTGAGCGTCGAGTACGTAAGAGAGCATCGGAGCGTGGACCTCACCTTCGGCACCTGGTCCTTCCGCGACCTGAGCAGCGCGGTCGTCGTTCGCCAGTACTTCGGCGCGGGCGACCTCCTCCCCTTCGTCGGGATCGGGCTCTGGCTGGTGGGCGCGCACCCGTCCGACGAGAGAACCGGCTTCGCCGCCGTCCTGCACGCGCCGATCGGCCTCGACTGGCAGGCCCTCGAGGACCACTACCTGGGCGCCCTGATGAACGTCAACCGGGCGCTGTGGGTACGGCGCACGGATCCCGAGGACGACATGCCGCTCAACCGCCGACTGGTCCCCCTCCCCGGCGTCTACTATCGCTGGGGCCGGTAGGCGAAAGCGCCTCCAGGCCCCTCTCACCACTCGTCGGGCTCGTCCCAGCTCTCGGACCAGAAGCGCCGCTCCTCCTCGTCGATCTCGTCGTAGTCGAGCGGCTCGTCCTCGTCGGTCGTCAGCACGCCGTGCTCGACGATAGCGCGCACCGCCGCGTCGTCGACGAGCGGCCGGGCACGGCGAAGCCGGCGCCGCATGCGCACCCGTAGCTGGATCCCCGAGGCCACGACGAGCCCCACGAGGAACGCGGACAGGAGGGCGAGCGCGAAGGAGAGCATCAGGTCAATCCACGGGTTCCATTCCCACGTACTTCAGACCACTACCGGTGACGAACAGGACGACCTCGTCGTCCTCGGAGACGAGGCCCATCTCCATGAGCATGGGGACGGCAGCCGCCGTGGCGCCACCCTCCGGGGCCGCGAAGACGCCCGTGTCCGCACCCAGCTTGTATACCCACTCCTTCATGAGATGATCGGGAACGGCGACCGCGCCGCCCCCCGACTCCCGGAGCGCACGAAGGATCAGGAAGTCGCCGACCGCCCCGGGCACGCGCAGACCCGCCGCGTAGGTGGTCGCGCCCTGCCACGGCTCGGCGTGCTCCTCGCCCCTCTCCCAGGCGCGCACCATCGGCGCGCACCCCGCTGCCTGGACCGTGAACATCTTCGGCCGCTCCGTGCCGATCCAGCCGAGGCGCTCCATCTCGTCGAAGGCCTTCCACATGCCGATGAGGCCCGTGCCACCGCCCGTGGGATAGACGATCGCGTCCGGCAGCCGCCCGCCGAGCTGCTCGAAGAGCTCGTACCCCATCGTCTTCTTCCCCTCCACGCGGTAGGGCTCCTTCAGCGTGGACAGATCGAACCACCCGTGTTCCTCGACCCCCTGGCGGACGACGCGGCCGCAGTCCGTGATGAGGCCGTCCAGAAGCTGCAGGTCGGCCCCGAGGGCGGCGATCTCCTCCAGGATCGGAGCCGGCGTGTCCCGCGGCACCACGACGTGCACGGGCAGTCCGGCTGCCGCCCCGTAGGCCGCCGCCGCGCTGCCCGCGTTCCCGGCGGAGGGCAGCGCGAGCTCTTTGGCCCCCAGCTCCAGTGCGCGCGACACGGCCAGGCCGAGCCCGCGGGCTTTGAACGAGCCGGTCGGGTTCTGGCCTTCGTCCTTCACCCAGACGCGGGTCACGCCCAGGCGGTCGGCGGTGCGCGGTGCGTCCAGGAGCGGCGTCCACCCCTCGCCCAACGCGACCTGGCAGTTGCGTTCGCGCACCGGCAACACCTCCTCGTAGCGCCAGAGGTCCGCGCGCCGGCCGGCGACGGCGCTCGGAGTGAAGCGGTCCCGGATGGAGTCCAGGTCGTAGCGCGCGAAGAGGGGCTTCCCGGCGGGCGACAGCCCGATGAGCTGCTCGCTGTCGAACCGCTCTCCGGTACCGGTGCACTCCAGGTGACTGGCGCCGGGCAGTCGTGCCGTGTCGTTCATATCTCCTCGCTTCCCTCGGGCGTAGGCTCCCCGTCCGTACGCAAGCGGCCCGAGGAGAGGACGCGCACCCCGGCCACGAGCGAGAGCGCGGCCACCGGCAGGAGCCAGAGCGGCGGCGGGGCGTTGGGGTTCGCGAACATCTCCCGGAGCGCCGGTACGGACGCCAGGAGCACGATGGTTCCGTTGTTCAGGAGATGCATGAGTGCCCCGGTCCAGATCGACCGGCTCCTCAGCACCGCCCACGCGATGACGATACCCAGCCAGGCCGTCGGAAGGAACCGTATGGCGGTCTGGAACGAGAGGTGGAAGGCGCCGAACACGATTCCGTTGAGCAGCACGACGCGCCACGTGTCCAGACGGCGTGTGCCCCCGAGGAGCACGCCCCGGAAGACCACCTCCTCGCACAGCGCCGGCGTCACCGCCAGCAGCAGAAGCAGCCAGGCCAGCCTCCCCGGGGTCTCGGCCGTGACCAGCTTCTCGAGCCCTTCCAGGATTTCCCACGGGATCGGAAGGAAGAAGGTCTGCAGCCAGCCGATGAGCCACGCCACCGGTACCGCCCCCCCGACCAGCAGGAGCGCGCCCGCCGCTCCCCTCGTCCCAGGTGAGCGCAGCGACAGCGTACGCCGCACGTCGTATCCGCCGATGCGGACGAAGAGCAGCGCGGGCACGAACAGCAGCAGCCACTCGGCGACGAGCAGGCCCCGCTCGCCCAGCTGGACCTGGAGCGTGACGCCGAACCAGAAGAACAGGACCGCCACGCCAGCCACGAAGAAGACCGCCGCTCGCGGATCGGGAACCTTCCCCGCCCTCTCCCCGCCGCGCAGTCCGTCCATCCACCCGGAGCGTCCGTGGTCGTCGCCTTCGGCGCCGAAGAGCACCGCCTCGTTGCCGAACGCGCGGGCGGCGAACAGGAGCGCCAGGGCCGCGTACAGTACGGTCGAGCACAGAACCAGCGCGCCGGTGACGAAGTCGGCGTGTCCGACCATCAGGTCGCGGAAGAAGAACGACACGCCCGCCACGGGGACGACCGCGAAGAGGGGGGAGAAGTCGATCCCCGGGAACATCGGCAGCATCGCGGGCAGCAGCACCAGCATGTAGACCGGGGTCAGCGTGTTCTGCGCCTCCTTGAACGACGACGAGCGCACGGCCATGCCGAGGAAGAGGGCGCCGAACAGCACGGCCAGCGGAATCAGTGTGAGGAAGATCAGCACCACGGCGCGCAGCGAGACCGACACCTCGAGCCCGAGTCCGCGGCTGAACTCGAGCACCCCGGTCTGGAACGTGAGGATCATGCTGCCCAGGTTCAGGCCGGCGGCCACGACCGCGATCAGCGCCACGGTCACGAACTTGCCGGCGACCACGGAGCCGGGAGGCACGGGAGCGGTCAGGAGGGTCTCGAGCGTGCCGCGTTCCTTCTCGCCCGCCGCCAGGTCGATCGCCGGATAGAACGCCCCCAGCATCGTGATCACGACCAGGAGGAGGGGGAGGATCCTGCCCATGGCGTAGCCCCCCACCTCCTCCGGGCGCGCCACCGAGGAGTCGACGACCTCGAGCGGTCGGGCGAACCCGGCCGGCAGCCCGCGCGCCAGGAGCCGGCGCGCCAGCAGCGTGTCGCGCCACGCGTCCAGGACCCTGAGGAGCTCACGCCTGCCCAGCTGCGACCGGTCCGACGCGCCATTGTAGAGCACGATCACCGGCCGGGATCCTCCCGCCCCCTCCCTTCCGACCTGAGCGACGGCCGTGACGGAATCCGAGCGCACGGCCGCCTCGGGATCGCCGAGTACCGTCACCCGGCGGAGCCCCTGTGCCGAGTCCACGAGCGCCAGCAACTCCGCCGGGGCCTCGCCCACGACCGCAACCGGCGAGGCGCGCTCCTGCAGCCGCCTCTGGCCGAAGAGGAGGATCTGCTCGCTCACCACCAGGAGCGCCGGATAGAGGAGCACCGGCACCACGACCATGAGGAGCAGCGTCCGCCGGTCGCGGATCGTTTCCTTGAGCTCCTTGCGGAACACGATCCACCAGACGCTCACGCCGCACCTCCCTGCTCTGGACCCGTCACGAGGGCGAGAAACGCGCGCGCCAGGTTCGGCGCGCCGGTGCGCGCCACCAGGTCGTCGGGCGTACCCTCGGCGACGAGCTCACCGCCGCGGAGCACACCGACGCGGTCCGCAAGTAGCTCCACCTCCTGAAGCTGGTGCGTCGAGAAGAGGATGCACTTCCCCCGCGCGCGCTCCCGGACGATGAAGTCGTAGATGGTCTGTCCGCTCAGGACGTCGAGGCCCAACGTCGGCTCGTCGAGGATCAGCGCGGGGGGGTCGTGGACGAGCGCACGGGCCAGCGAGACGCGCTGGCGCTGGCCCGTCGACAACCGCCCGCACCGTCGATCCGCGAACGACTCGATCCCGAAGAGGGTGACGAGCTCCTCGACGCGGGCGTCGAGCTGTTCACCCTCCAGGCCCTGGAGGTTGCCGAAGTACGCCACGAGCTCCCGTGCCGTGAGCCGCTCGTAGAGGCCCATGGACGCCGCGATGAACCCGATGCGGCGGCGCACCTCCAGCGGGTCGCGCACGGCGTCCGCGCCGAAAACGGAGGCCGATCCGGAAGTGGGTGTGAGCAGAGTGGCCAGACAACGCAACGCAGTGGTCTTGCCCGCGCCGTTGGGTCCGAGCAGGGCATAGACCTCCCCCGGACGAACCTCCAGCGTGAGGTCGTCGACGGCCGTGAGGGTCCCGTAGCGCTTGGTGAGTCGGTGGAAGCGGATCATGGCTCCGCTTCCCCGGTGTTCCTCATGGTGTTGTGGCGCAATGGGTTGCGTCCGATTCCGACAGGGTAACGGAGTGCCCCGTCACGCCCACCGTCACAGTTGTTCGCCCCAAAATCCGTTGGGCTCGAGAAGTCGGCCGAGCTTCCGGCAATCCTGGTGCGTGCACGACGGGGTCGCCGCCGCCCGCAACGCGTGCGGCGTCAGCCGCGCCTCGACGAGCAGGACTCCCATCACGTCCACCACGCGACGGAAGGTAACTTCGCGCCAGTGTGCGCGCTCGGCGTCCATGATCCGGCGGCTCCGGCAAGGACCGACCGAAGCCAAGTTGTGTTTGCCTGGCGTTGCGTAAGCCAAGCGAAACGACTACATCGTTGGCTAACGTTTGTCCTAGCCAACCTCGTTTGGGCAGCCATGGACCCCGGAGATTTCGCCGAATCCGCCCCCGGAAGGCTTGTCCCGACCACGCACGGCGCGCACGCGTTCGTTCCGGACCCACTGCCTCGGAGAATCCCCCTGCCCCCGGCCACGGTAAAGCGTCTCGCGGCCGCTGAGCGCGCGATTGGGCGTCTGAGTGGAGCCACTCTCCGGGAGTTCAACCCCTACCTCATAAGCTCCCCACTCCTCCACCGAGAGGCCATTCTCTCTAGTCGGATGGAGGGCACGATCACGACCCCCGAGCAACTGGTCTTGCTTGAGGCGGAAGAGGCTGACGATGCACAGAGGAGGAGCGCGGACGAAGATACGGCAGAGGTGTTGAACTACGTGAGGGCTATGCAGCATGCCCTCCGTCGCCTTGAGAATCTACCGATCAGTCTCAGGCTCATCCAGGAGATCCACCGCGTCCTGCTGTCGGGCGTTCGCGGAAACCGTGAAGGCCCTGGGGTCTTTCGACGGAGCCAGAACTTCATTGGTACCGGACCCAACAGTCGAATCGAAGATGCCCGCTTCGTGCCCCCCCCGATCAACATGCTGGATGAGTGCCTGGGGGACTTCGAAGCGTACCTCCACGACGAAACCATCGAGGATCCATTCCTCGTGCAGCTTGCGCTCGCCCACTATCAATTCGAGACCATCCACCCGTTCCGCGACGGTAACGGCCGAGTCGGTCGTCTCCTGATCCCCCTGCTGATGATCGCGAAGGACCGTCTCGATGCTCCAATTCTCTACTTGAGCGCCCACTTCGAGCGGAACCGCGAGACTTACGCTGATCTCCTGCTGGAAGTCAGCCGGAAGGGATCGTGGATCCCCTGGATCGATTTCTTCCTGGACGGTGTTACCGAATCGGCACATGAATCGACACGACAGGCAACAGCGCTCCTGGACCTCCGCCAGCAGTATCACCGTCGGTTTCAATCAGATCGCAGCTCAGCGAGGATCATCCGCCTCATTGACGAGCTTTTCCAATCGCCCTCGATCACGATTCGGAGAGCCGCGTCCATCCTCGATATCACTGCGCAAGGTGCCGCAAACAACGTGCATAAGCTCGAGGAAGCCGGGATTGTCCGTGAGATCACGGGAAGGACACGAAACCAGGTCTTTGTGGCCGACGAGATTCTCGCCTTCCTGTACGACCAGCCAGACACGCGCGGGGAGGGTGCACTAGCCAGGGTTTGAAGCTTCTGGCGCGGTGGCCGTCAGGCCGACCCCCCGCTCCCCTCGCTATCTGTCGACATTGAGGCAGGCGCCATGGCTTGCGCGTGGCTCATGGCCGTCGCCAGGTTTGGGGTGCCCTCCGCTCCAATTCCTGCCCGAGGGAATTGCCGTGGACCTCCCCCCCCCTCCGGCCGACCGCGCCTCTGACGCTCGGACCGGGTGACCTGCCGAGCATGCGGTACCACGCGCTGCGCCTGCGCGGCATGCGGATACCGGTCGGCCTTCTCTGCCCTTCCTGCTCGCCTTCGCGCTCGCCGCCTGCGATGCCGGCGACGTCACGCTCGTGGAGCCGCAGAAGACCACGGACGCGACGGCCGCGCTCACCGTCCACGCGACGCTCGGGGAGGCGTACTCTGATCTCGCCGCCGCCCTCGGCTGGGAGGCCGGGGTCCCGGGCGCCCAGGTCCGGGTGCACAAGACGGACGATCCGTACGATGAGGCCTACTGGGACACGGGCGAGACCGATGCGTCCGGGACCGCCGCCTTCCTGGACCTCCTGGAGGGTCTCTACGAGGTGGAGATCACCCGCCCGCTCTCCGACGAGGAAGCCGCGCGGACGGGGACGGCGGCGAGGATCGTCGCGGGCGGGCGGTGGCTCGACGCGCCGAAGGCGGGCGTCCGTGAGATTCCGCTGACGCCGAACCAACGGGGTGGGCTCGTCTTCGGGGAGGTCGCGCTCACGGTGCCGCTGCCCTGGGAGACGGGAGGAGGATCCTACCACGGGTCGAAGTACATCGAGCTGTTCAACAACTCGGACGCCATCGTCTACCTGGACGGGATGGTCCTCGGGTTCGGGTGGGACTTCTACAATGACATCGCCGACTACTGGACCTGCGAGGTCTCCGCGCCCTTCCGTACGGACCCGGAGGGGATCTGGGCCGGGCAGTCCCTCCGCTTCCCCGGGTCCGGACACGACTACCCGGTCGCGCCCGGGGCCACGGTCCTCGTCGCGAGGTCCGCGCTCGACCATACGTCCGTTCACCCCAGCCTCTCGGACCTGACCGCGGCGGACTTCGAGTTCCCGGCGGGAGGAGCGGCCGGGAACCCCGCGGTCCCGGACCTCGTCGAGCTCGGGCCCAACTACCTTGCTCCGTTCGACCCCAACGTGACGTACCCGCTGATCCTCTCGGAGCCGGTGGACCTGGAGTCCCTCGTCGTCCGGACCGACCCCGTCGGAGGGCGGACCTACGTGCGGTTTCCGGGGACGGGGATCCTCGATGCCGTCCTGATGCAGTGGGACTTCACGAAGTCGAGCTACGAGCCGAACCCCCTCTGCACGCAGGCTTCGTCCGCGCGTGGAAGACGCCGGGCGTGACGCCGGACCCGGGGCCGGGAGGCGCGCCATGAGGATCCTCGCGGCTCTGCTGTTGTCGCTGGCCTTTGCCCTCGCCGCCTGCGACGCCGGCGAAGTCACGCTGGTCGCGCCGCAGAAGACCACCGGCGCAACGGCGGCCCTCACCGTGCATGCGACGCTCGGGGAGCCCTACGCTGATCTTGCCGCGGCCCTCGGCTGGCAGGCTGGCATCCCGGGCGCCCACGTCCGCATCCACAATTCGCGGGAGCCGTACGACGAGGACTACTGGGTCACCGGCCAGACGGATGCCACCGGGACGGCCGCCTTCCCGGACCTCCTCGAGGGGATCTACGAGGTGGAGATCACCCGGACACTCACCGACGACGAAGTCGCGCGAGCGGGCACGGCGAGCAGGATCGTAGCGGGCGGCCGGTGGCTCCACGCGCCACGAGACGCGGTGCGAGAGATCCCGCTGACGCCGAACCAGCGGAAAGGGCTGGTGTTCGGTGAGATCGCGCTGATCCCGCCGCCCGGGTGGGAGATCGGCGACTCCTACCACAGCGCCGAGTACATCGAGCTGTTCAACAATTCGGATGCCACCGTCTGGCTGGATGGGATGATCCTGGGGTTCGGGTGGTACTTCTGGAGGGACTACGGCGGTTGGCCCTGTACACTCTCCGAGCCCTTTCGGACGGATCCCGACGGGATCTGGGCCCGGTCGGCGGCGCGCTTCCCCGGGTCCGGCCACGACTACCCGGTGGCGCCCGGCGCGACGGCACTGATCGCGAAGTCCGCCATCGACCATACCTCCGTGCACTGGAGTCTGTCGGACCTCTCTGAGGCGGACTTCGAGCTGCCCATCGGAGGGGGGGCGGGGAATCCGGACGTCCCGGACCTCGTCCAGCTCGGGCCGATCATGCTCTATCCCTCCGAGCCGAACACCACCTTCCCCCTCTTCCTCTCCGAGCCGGTGGACCTCGCCTCCCTGCCCACCCGGGCGGATCCCAACAAGGGCTTCATCCACCTGCGGTACCCGCGGGACGGGATCGTCGATGCCGTCCTGGTGCAGTACGACTTCGCGAAGTCGAGCTACGAGGCGGCGCCCTTCTGCAGCCAGGCCCTCGACCCCTTCTTCGAGGCGCTGCCGGGACCCGCCGTGTGGGAGTCTTCCGACGGCGACGGCGCCGCATGGACCGCCCAGCGGCGCGTGATCGGCCACGAGAACGGTCGTCCCATCCTCCAGGACACGAACACCAGCATGGCCGACTTCGTCCGAGCGTGGAAGACGCCGGGGACGACGCCGGACTCGGGGCCGGGAGGTCCGTGATGCGCCCGAGAGCGCCGGCTCCGTGGAGCGCGATGGCGATGCTCGCTCGCGCCCTCCTGCCGATGACGCTGCTCGTCCCAGCCGCGCCCCTGCTCTCGCAGGCGCCTACGCAGGGCCCGACGGTCGTCGGCCGCGTGACCGGTCCGGCGGGCCAGCCGGTGGACGGCGTCGTCGTGCGGGTGGAGGGCACGTCGATCTCCACCCTCACGACGGTGCAGGGGTTCTACAGCCTGAGCCGCGTGCCGCCGGGACCGCACACGCTGGTGACGGAGCACCTGGGCTACGCGACGGCCCGGGTGGAGGTGACGGTGCCCGCCGCGGGCGAGGTGCGCAGGGACATCGCGCTCGCGACCCGCACGCTGGAGCTCGAGGGGCTCACGGTGACCGCGGACGCGGTGAGCCGCGCGCGCGGGGAGGTCGCGACCGCGACGGTCATCGCGCGGGAAGCGATCCTCAACCAGACGGCCTCGAGCCTGGCGGGCGTGCTCGAGCTGCTGCCGGGCGTGGAGATGGCCCCGCCGGGGCTGAGCAACGTGCAGCAGCTCTCGCTCCGGGCCGTGCCGACGTCGGGTCTCGCGAGAAGCACGGGCTCGGCGGACCTGGCGTCGTTCGGCACGCTGATCATCGTGGACGGGGTGCCGCTCTCCAACAACGCGAACCTGCAGTCGTTGGGCTCCGGGGCCGACCTGTCGTTCTCCACGGCGGCCGGCGGTGGGGTGGACCTTCGCCAGGTCCCCGCGGCGACGCTCGAGCGCGTCGAGGTGATCCGCGGCGTGCCGTCGGCCCGCTACGGCGATCTCACCCAGGGAGCGATCGTCGTGGAGACGCGCGCGGGCGCGTTCGAGCCGGAGGTCCGGACGCAGTACGACCCGTACACGTTCGAGACCACGGCCCTGGGCGGGTGGGACCTGGGGTCCGCGCAGGGCGCGACGCTCAACGTCGACTACGCACGGACGCGGTCGATGCCGGGCGTCACGGACGATCACGCGAACCGCCTGGCCGCCCAGCTCGCGCACCGCTTCAGCCGCGGCGCGCCGCCCGAGCCGGGAGGCGCCGCCGGGCTCACGCTGGACAGCCGCGTGGACTTCTATCGGCTCTCCGAGGACCTCCCGCTCAACGAGAATACGCGGCCGGGGTGGACCTCCAGCGACCGGGAGACGGGGCTCCGCATCTCCGAGCGCGCCCGCATGCACCTTCCGGGGGACGCCACGCTTTCGGTGACCGGCGCGGTCACGCACCTCTGGCAGCGCGCGTGGTCCGCGGCGCGCCTGGTTCGCGGCGCCATGCCGTTCACGGACCGCCTGACGCCGGGCCGCTCCGACGGGTGGTTCGTGGGCGGGCCGTACGACTCGGAGCTCACGGTGGAGGGCGCGCCCTGGCTGGTGTACGCCCGGGCGGAGGCCGACAAGGAGGCCAACGGCCCCGGAGGGCTGCATCACCTGCGCGCGGGCCTGGAGCTCCGGCGGGAGTGGAACTCGGGCGCCGGCTACCTGTTCGACATGGCCGCGCCGCCGCAGGTCTCGTTCAACGGCGTGCAGGGCTACGCCCGGCCGCGGAGCTTCGCGGACGTCCCGGCCCTCGCCACCTCCGGCCTGTACCTGGACGACCGGATCGTCGGGTCGCTCACGGACCGGACGGCGTTCACGCTCCAGCTCGGCCTGCGGGTGGACGGGCTGCACGAGCCGGGCGCGTGGCTGCCGCGGCTCCGGGACGCGGTGGTGCAGCCCCGGCTGTGGGGTGAGCTGTCGCCTCGGCCATGGCTGCGCTTCCGGGGCGGGTGGGGGCTGACGGCGAAGGCGCCCTCCCTCGGCGACCTGACGCCGGCGCCGCAGTACAACGACGTGATCAACGTCAACTGGTACGCGAACCAGCCGGACGAGCGGCTGGCGGTGCTCACGACGTACGTCACCGACCCGACCAACCCCGATCTGGGCTTCTCCACCGCGTCGAAGGCCGAGGCCGGCGTGGAGGTCGAGGGGTGGGGCTCGGTCGTCTCCATTGCCGCCTTCCGCGACCGGATCCGGGGCGGCGTGGGCGCGCTCCAGGAGACGACGTCGCTGCTGCGGGAGTACTTCCAGCTCACGGACTCCGTCAACGGCAACGGCATCCCGCCCGCGCTCATCGAGCCGGCGTACGCCGCCGACACCGTGCCGATCCTCGTGGAGCGGCCGACGAACTTCCTGTCGCTCGAGACCCGAGGCATCGAGCTGACGGCCACGCTGGCCGAGATCCCCCGCATCCGGACGCGCCTCCAGGTGCAGGGCTCGTGGCTGCGCACCGAGCGCCGCTTCACCGAGCCGTACTTCGGCAGCTCGATGCGCTTCTCCGAGTTCCAGCTCCTGGCCGAGACGACGCGCGTCCCGTACTGGGACGGGGTAACGGAGATCGGGGAGCGACGGCTCGTGACCTACCGGCTGATCCATCACCAGCCCGCGCTGGGCCTCGTGGTGACCGCCACGATCCAGCACAATCTGAAGGACTTCCTGGACGACGGGGCGTCGCGGGATACGCTGTCGTTCGCCGGCTACGTGACCCGTTCCGGCGAGCTGGTGCCCGTGCCGCCGTCGGAGCGCACGGACGCGCAGTACCGGGATCTGCGCATCGCCCGGGGAGGGCTCCTCGAGCCGTCGTACACGCCTGCCGACTGGATGATGGCGCTCCAGGTGAGCAAGACGCTCCCTTTGGAGGGCGAGCTCCGCTTCTGGGCGTTCAACGCCCTGGACCGGCGGGGCCGCTACGGCAGCGCCACCGAACAGCCCCGCCTCTATCCGCAGGTGCGCTTCGGGGTCGAGCTGCGGGTGGCGCCTCAGGCGTTCGTGGGAGGCGCGCGATGAGGACGGCGCATGCGGCGATCCTGGCCGCCCTGCTCGCGGCCTGCGCCATGGCCCCCCTCGCCGCGCAGGACATCGGCGCGGTGGACGCGCCGGCCACCCCGCCGTGGCTCCGGGCGTGGAGCCCCCTCCTGTGGACCGCCGAGCTGCCCCGCACGCTGCCGTCGAGGGCGGCCGTGCTCCCCGACGCGCTCCTGAGTCCTGCGCCCCGCGTCGGGCTGTTCTGGACGGCCGGCAATCCCGGCGCGGTGGCGGCCGACGTCCAGGATTCGTTCAGCCTGTATGCGGTGGGTGGCGGGAGCGAGAGGGGGGAGTACCGGCGTCCCCTCGACCCGGCGGACGTCGCCGAGCGTCACGGGGCCGCCCTGGCGTGGCGGCCCTTCGGCCAGCGGGGAGCGGCGATCGGGAGCGTGCGGGTCACCAGCAGCGATCTACGTGGCGCGCTGAGCGACTACGACCTCGCCTATCCGGGTAGCCCCTACGTGGTGATGGACACCGCCGCGAGCGATCTCGGCAGGACGGAGGTGCAGCTCGAGGGAGCCGGGGGGTGGCAGGTCGGCCGGCTCGGCTTCGGCCTCGCGCTCGGATACCGGGCCCACCAGACCCGGACCGCGGCGGCTCCGGTGCCGCGCTCGCTCTCCGTGGCCGACCCCGGCGCGGGGGTGGGCCTCAGCTGGAGGCTCTCGCCGGCGCTCACGCTCGGCGTGCACGGGCGCTGGCGGTCGCACGTGGAGCGGGTGGCGCTCTACACGGTGGCCGCCTCCTCGAGGGTCTATCGTCTGCAAGGCTACTTCGAGCCCCCGCCCCAGGACCTGGCCGGCGGGTTCTACACCCGGCGCCTGGAGCGCGAGGGCTACGCCGGGGTCGTCTCCGCCGGGGGCACGGCGGCCGGTCTCACCTGGACCGCCTTCGCCGAGCGGGGCACGCAGGAGGAGCGCCAGTTCCCCGCGCAGGACGCGACCCCCGACGTGGACACCTGGCGCTCCGACGCCGTCACTCTCGGTGCGGCCGTAGTCCGCCCGCTCGCGATCCGGAACGGGGAGCTCTCCCTGACCGGACGGTACACGAGCCTCTCCGGAGACGCCGGGCGCGGGGACCTCCCCGACACGGTGACGTTCGTCGGCGACGAGCGCATCTTCCACGGCGTAGGGGAGCTGAGCCTGGATGCCTCCGAGGAGGTGCGGCTCGTCGGGAGCTTCGTGATCCGGTACGAGGACCGGGCGCGGACGGACCAGCTTGCGCACGTGGGCTCGAGCGTCCGGAGCTGGACGACCGGGTTCGGCCTCGCCGCGGTGCTGCGGCCGAGCGCACGCCTGCAGCTCTCCCCAGCGGTGGCCAACACGTGGTACGGAGCCGGCGGCGGAATCCCCGATCCCCTGAAGATGGGGAAGGCGTTCGGGCGCTACGTCGCGCCCGAGATGGCCGTGGATGCGTCGGACGCGAGCGTCCACGCCGCCGGACTGACCGCGCTCTGGTCCGTTCGCGACGCGACGGGCGTCTGGGGGAGCGTGCGCTACGTGTCGCTCTCCCCATCGGGGGAAGCCGTGTCCCTCCCGTTCCAGCCCGAAGGGAGCCGCACTCGATGGACAGCGGAGGTCGGGATGAGCGTACACCCGCCGATATAGGGCTCTGCACCCCTGGACCTGCGGCGGCGCGTCGCCTCCCCCGCCCGGGCAACTCCGCGCAATTCAGCATGACGTCCGCCCTGCAAATCGGTCGGGACGGCTCCGCGCTCACGGAACGTCACAGCTGCCGTCACAGGTACCGTCACAGCGGAGTGCCGAGAGAAGGCCACTCCGCCGCGGAAACAGCGCGCAATCTCGTGGTGGGACTGCTTGGAAGCGGATCATGGCTCCGGAGGGGCGGGTAGCTACGGAGGCTGGTCGAGCGGCCCCCGCGGGCAACCTTGCAGGGCTGCGGACGCATCCAACCCACGAGAACCAGGAGCTCATCCCCCGAGGGGCATGACGGAAAGCCAGGTCATCCGACAGGCGGCGGACGGCGACGCCCGCGCGATCCGGACGCTGTACGATCGGTACGCGCCGAGGGTGTTCGCGGTCGTGCGCCGCATCGCCGGGGACGACGAGCTGGCGCAGGATTACGCACAGGAGGCGTGGATCCGCGCCATCCGTGCCCTTCCGTCGTTCCGTGGGGATTCCCGGTTCTCCACGTGGCTCCACCGGATCGCGGTCAACGCGGCGCTCCAGGCGCTGCGCCGCGCGGAGACCCGCCGCAAGCGGGAAGCTCCGTTCCCGGCCGAGATCCCGGTGGGGCCGCGGGGAGGGGACACGCTGCTGCAGCGGAGGCTGGAGCGGGCGTTGGACACCCTCCCGGAGGGCATGCGCCGCGTGCTGATCCTCCACGACGTGGAGGGCTACACGCACGAAGAGATCGGGGACGCGTTGGGCGTCACGGCGGGAACGTCGAAGTCACAGCTGTTCAAGGCCAGAGCCAAGATGCGGGAGCTGCTCACGGTCCTGGACGGCGCTACGGAAGAATCGGGAGCTGAAGCATGGGGCATCTGAACGCTGAGTCCCTGGCCCGGCTGGTGGACGACGCTCCACGGCCGGATGAGATCGAGCACCTGGCCGAGTGCCGGGCGTGCTCATCGGAGCTGGAGGCGCTGAGAGCCCAGACCCGTGCGCTGGGAGCGCTCCCCGAGATCCGTCCCCCGCTGGGGGATTGGGAGGTCCTGGAGGCGCGGTTGCGCTCGGAAGGGCTCATCGAGGAGCCGGGGCTGCTCGCCCGGCTGACGCTGGCGCAGACGCCGCCCTGGATGCGGGCGGCAGCAGCCGTCGCGCTGTTCTTCGGTGGAACGATGTTCGGTGTGACCGCGGCGTCGGACGGAAGCCCGATCGCGGCCCTGGTCGGGGGAGCCGAGGAGCCGGGGATGGTTGCCCAGGCGGCCAATCTGGACGACGCCGCCTCCGCGGTCCGCGTCGCGGAGCAGGGATACGTCGATGCGCTCGCCCGCTATCGTCAGCTCCTGGAGGACAACGGCAGCTCCGAGGACGCCGCTTCCGGCGATCCGCGCAGCCGGTACGCCGCCCTCGAATACCTGGTGGCCGCGGGCCAGGCGGCCGTGCGCCAGGCGCCTGCGGACCCGTTCCTGAACGGGCTGCTGGCGTCTACCCTGGCCGAGCGCGAGGTCACGCTGCGGCGCATCTCCACCCGCAGAGGGAACTGGTTCTGAGCATGATCACGTACGCCCGATCCCTGGCCTTCGTCACCGCGCTGGCGCTGACCGCCTCTCCGGCAGCGGCTCAGGTGGTCGTACGCGCTTCGCCGGATCGGGGCTGGATCGGCGTCTCGGTCGAGATCCAGACCACCCGGAGCGATCTGGGTGGGCTCACCTCGACGGCGACGATCACCGACGTGAGCACCGGCGGCCCCGCCGACAAGGCGGGGATCCGGCCCGGGGACGTCCTGGTCTCGGTCAACGGTGCGTCGTCGCTCCCGCGGGACCTCCGAGCCGGGGACACGGTTCGGGTCGTCCTCAGCCACCAGGGGCGCCAGCGCCTGATCACGCTCACGGCCGAGCCGCGGCCGGTGGACGTCGTCGACGCGCCGACGTTGACCCTGACCTTCCGCGCCGATTCGATGGCCAATCGGATCTACCTCGGGATGGACTCCCTTCGCGTGCGCCTGGCGACGGGCGTCCGTGCCGGAGACCACGGGGCGGTGGAGGTCGGCGGCCTCGGCCGCCTCGCCTCGCCCGAAGGAGCGACGCCCGAAGGGTGGACGCTCTCCGAGGTCCGTCCGCCCTTCGGGTTCTACATCTTCCGCGGGGAGCAGTACGACTCCCTCAGCCGGGCGATGGACGACCTCAATCGTGACATCCGACGCCTACGCTCTGAGCAGGCCGCCCGCGTCCGGGAGCTTGCGCGGAGCCTGCGGGGCGACGAGACGCGCATCGATCGCAACGATCCCGAGCTCGTGCGCCTCCAGAGGGCCGTGCTCGACGCCGATCGCCGGAGCGCGGCTCTGCGGGAGGCGATGGAGCGCGCCGCCCGCCGCGAAGCCGGCACCGCGTTCGTCGGGCCGTTCAGCCCCGACGCCGAGCAGCCCACCACCGACCCCACCGAGCGGGAGTTCCGCTTCCGCCCCCTCGATCCCTACCTCCTGGGACAGAACCGCGCCGCCGGCGCCGAGGTCGTGGACCTGCGCCCGGAGCTGGCCGAGTACTTCGGGGTGGACGGAGGCGTCCTGGTGGTCGACGTGCCCCCGGGAACGCCGGCCGCGCTCGCGGGAATCCAGCCCGGGGACGTGCTGACCCACGTGGGGCCGACCGCGATCCTCTCCATCCAGGAGCTCCGCCGCGGCTTGACCGCCTCGTCGTCCCAGATCCCGGTGACCGTGGTCCGGAAGGGGCGGCAGATCCGGCTCCTCCTTCTGCGATAGGCGGAAGCGACCCGGCCCGAGGGCCCATGCAGCAGGGGCCGGAGGCGTCCTTCTTCGTCGGACGCCCCCGGCCCCCTCGTTTCGCGGCTTCCCGGCAGATCAGCTGCCGTAGTGCTGCACCCGCTCGAACTCGGCGATCGCGTTGACGTGGTTGATCACCGCCTGCAGCTCCGAGAGCCGCGTGGTCGTGAGCTGGTTCTGCGACTGCACGACCTCGTAGTTCGTGGCCGCGCCCACCGCGAAGCGCTGCAGCTCCCCCTGGAAGCTCCGCTCGGCCGCCACGCGCGCCCGCCGGGCCGCCTGAAGCTGGAGAAAGGCGTTGCGCACGGCGTACCCGGCGTTGGTGACCTGGGTGATGATCGTGAGCTCCTGGCTCTTCAGGGCCAGGTTGGTCTGCTCGAGCTGGAGCCTGGCGCGCTCCAGGTTCGCTTTGTTGGGGTTCGTCCCGATGGGGTAGGACCCTGTCAGCGAGACGTTCCACGTGGGCGTCTGGAGGTCCCTGATCGAATAGAGCCCGTCCAGGTACCCGCCCTGCTGCACCAGCTCGGCCGTGCCCCCGATCCCGTCCCGGCTGTAGAGGTTTCCGCCCACGCCCTGGAGGGAGTAGCCCGCCGACAACGTGAGGTCGGGCAGGGTGTTCGACTTCGTCACCTGGAGGGTGACCTCGGAGATGTCGCGCTGTCGTTCCTGCTGCCGGAGGTCGGTCCGCTCCTGCAGGGCGATCTGGATCGCCGCGTCGATGTCGACCACGTGCTCCGTGTCCGTGGGCTGTGACGTCGGGTTGATCGTCTCCGCCAGCAGCGCGTCGTCGGGGCCACTCACCAGGAGGCTCTTGAACGTCAGCTCCTGGTTGTGCCACTGGACCTGGGCATTGAGCAGGGCCTGCTCGGCGCTCGCCACCTGGGCCTCGGCCTGCAGCATCTGGATCTCGGTCATACGGCCCAGGCGCACCTGCAGGCTGTCCTGAGCCAGAAGCTGCTGGGCCTGCAAGAGGTTCCGGCGCTGGATCTCGACCTGCTCGATCGTGGCGCGCAGCGCCCAGTACGCGGACCGCACCCGATTCGTGATGTTGGCGACCTGGCTGCGCACCTGCAGATCCGTGATCTGGCCCTGGATCTCCTGCGTCTGCAGGGCGGCGCGCTGGTTGTCGATGCGCAGCCCGGACAGGAGCGGCTGCGAGTAGTTCAGGGCGAGCGTGGAGTTGTAGCTCGGGTTCCTGGTCGTGAACTCGCTGTTCGTCTCGCTGCGCCGGTTGTTGAAGTTCGCGCTGAGCCGTCCTCCCATCCACAGCATCGGCTTGGTCAGGGAGGCGTTGAAGGTCTGCGACTGGTTCGTGACCTGGGAGATTCCGGTGCCGGCGTCGAGCTGGCTCGTCGGCTGGCTCGTCTGGTTGTTGTAGGCGAGCGTGGTGCTGAAGGTCGGGCTGAACGCCGCCCGCGCCGACAGCAGCGAATAGTCCTGGATCCTCGGCGCCAGGTTCACCGTCTGGATGTCGAGGTTCGACTTCAGTGCCCGCGCGATCGCGTCGTCGACCGACATCGGAACCACCGGCCCCCCGCCCTCGGTGGGCGGCAAGGCCTGACCCACCACGTAGGGCTCGAGCCCGGGTCGCGTGGTGTCGGCCGGCGCCTGGCCGGACACGGCCGTGGGGACCGTGACCGCCAGCGCCAGCGCCCACATCGGAATACCACTCATATGCTTGAACATTTTCACGTCACCTGTTCGTCCCTGAAATCGACCCGTCGACCCCGGTCGGCGGGGCTGCCCTGGAGCGATACGCCCTCGTGTCGGACCTGCCGCGAAGCCTGCGCTACTCGTGCCGCAGCGCCACGATCGGGTCGAGCTTCGCGGCGCGCTGCGCGGGCCAGATGCCGAAGAAGAGACCGACCCCGGCCGAGAAGCCGAGCGCCATCACGATCGCGCCCCCGGAGACGGCCGTGTCCCACTGTTGGAGATGCGTGAGGAGGGCGGCACCCCCGATGCCCGCGCCGACGCCCAGGATCCCGCCGAGCACGCACAGGAAGAGCGACTCGATCAGAAACTGGAAGAGGATCGCGCGCTTCGTGGCCCCCAGCGCCTTGCGCACGCCGATCTCCCGCGTCCGCTCGGTCACGCTCACGAGCATGATGTTCATGATCCCGATCCCGCCCACCAGCAGGCTGATCCCGGCGATGCCAGCGAGCAGCATGGTGAACGTCTGCGTCGTCGAGTTGAAGGTCTCCAGCAGGTCCGCCGAGTTGCGGACGTTGAAATCCGCCTCCGCACCGGGCTTGATGCGGTGCTGGCGGCGCAGGATGCGGTCGATTTCCACGTACGCCTGGTCGAGCTCCTGGGTGGTGGCCGTCGCGGCGTAGATCGCATTGATCCGCCGGCGACCCCCGAACACCCGGTACATAGCCGTGGACGTCGGCATGAAGATCTGGTCGTCGGGGCGCATGAACGCGGCGTCGCCCTTCTCCTTGAGCACGCCGATCACCTCGAACGGCACGCCCCGGATCTGGATCGTCTGCCCGACCATCCCCGCCGGGGGCTGCTCGCCGAGCGTCGTCGGGAGGTTGTAGCCCAACACCGCCACGCGCCGGCGCCCCTGGAGCTCGCCCTCGTTGAAGTATCGGCCGACCTCGAGCTCGAGGTCGTAGATGCCGAAGTACTCGGGCCACACGCCCATGATCTGCGTGTTCGAGTTCCAGCGGGAATAGGTCACCTGCTGCCGCGACTGGATCTCCGGCGACACTCGCAGCAGCCCGCCGCTCTGGGACCGCAGCGCCTCGGCGTCGTCCACCGACATCTCGGTATCGCCCCTCGAGATCCCACCCCAGAACTGTTGCCCAGGACGGATCGTGAGGACCGTGGTCCCGATCCGCTGGATCTGGTCCTCGACCCGCTGCTGCGCGCCTTCTCCCAGCGCCACCATGGCGATGACCGCCGCCACGCCGATGATGATGCCGAGCGTGGTCAGCACCGAGCGGAGCACGTTCGCCCGCACGGCCGCCATGGCCACCACGATGATCTCCCAGATTAGCATCGGACGACCCTACCTTCTGCCACCGGGACCGCCACCACCGAACGGGCTGTTGCCCATGCGGCTGCGCATGCGGTCGAGGAATTCCTGCTGCTGCGCCTGGAGCTGGGCCGCGCTCACGACAACGAGCGTCTCGTTGCCCTCGAGGCCGCTCACCACCTGGCTGTTGTCCCAGTCGTTGAGACCGACCTGGACCACCTTGGGGGTCGGCACCGAGTCCGCGCCGAGGACGAATACCACCGCCGGATGCGTCTCGCGCGCCGGCGCGCCGCCCTCCTCGCCGGCTGCCGCCCCACCGAAGCCGCCCTGTGCACGCATCGCGCGCGCCAGGACCCGCATGGAGTCCTGGCTGATCTCTCCGCGCTCCACCCGGGCCCGGAGCGAATCGAATTGGGGGCCGCCGACCGATCGGTTCCCCCCCGAACCACCCCGAGCCTGCGTCGCCCGACCGAGAGCCGGGTCCGCCGTGCGCATCACCTCGCCGGGCTGCTGCGTACCCGCCCCGGCGGCGGAGGCGCCGGGCCGGCCCCCTCCGTTGCCCGGGCGCCCGGCGCCCATGAACCGCGCCAGCTCCGGCGACTCGACGTCGAGGCCGAGCGCCAGCGCCGCCGGTCCGACGTCCTGCATGCCGACCACCGCGTTGTTCGGCACCAGGAGCACGTCGGTGGCCCGGTCGACCAGGATCTCGACCTCGCCATTCATCCCTGGCTTGAGGAGCCCGGCGCGGTTGTCGAGGCTCACGATCACCGGGAACATCGTCACGTTCTGCTGGACCTCGGCCTGCGGCTCGATCTTCTCGACGGCCCCGTGGAAGGTGCGGTCGGGATAGGCCTCGACCTTCACGGTCGCCTCCTGACCGGCCTTGATCTGCCCCATGTCCGTCTCGTCGACGAGCGTGCGCACCTGCATCGAGTCGAGGTTCGCCATGACGAAAAGCGTCGTTCCTCCGGACACGTTCCCGGACGCCGACTGGATGACCTGCCCCTCTTCGACCGTCTTGGAGATGATCGTGCCCTTCATCGGCGCACGGATCGTCACGTCGCCCAGCTGCAGATCGGCGAGCTGGTAGTTCGTCCCCGCCTTGACCTGGCCGGCCAGGGCGTTGGCGTAGTCCAGCCTGGCCGACTCGTACTCCTGTTGCGTGATGACGCCCGCGTCGAGCAGCTCCTTGGAGCGATCGAGCTGGGCCTTGCTGATCTCCGTCCGGGCCTGGGCGACGTCCAGGTCGGCCTTGGCCTGGTCGAAGCGGTTGCGCACGTCGCGCGGATCGACCTCGGCCAGCAGCGCGCCCGAAGCCACCTCGTCACCCACGTCCACGTGCAGCTTCAGGATCTCGCCGGAAGCCTTGGACTTCACCTCGACGGTGCGCACCGGCTCGACCGTGCCCGTAGCCTCCGCCGTGATCGTCAGGTCGCCCCGGGTCACGGCCACCGTGGTGAGCTTCCCTCTCTCCTCCGCGGCCTGTCCGGTGCTGCATGCGGCCAACGCGAGAGCTGCGAAGGCGGCGCCCCCCCATCTCCGGATATTCGTATTCATGCGTGGGCCTCCACGTGCCCGTTCAGAAAGTCCTTTTCGATGATGCCGTCCAGCAGGTGGACCTGTCGGTTGGCGAACGCCGCGATGTCGTGCTCGTGCGTGACCAGAACGATCGTCTGGCCCTCCCGGTTCAGCTCGGCGAGCTGCACCATGATCTCGTTGCTCGTCACGGAGTCGAGATTCCCGGTGGGCTCGTCGGCCAGCAGAAGCGCGGGTTCGTTCACCAGCGCGCGGGCGACGGCGACGCGCTGCCTCTGTCCGCCCGACATCTCGGGGGGACGGTGATCCATGCGGTCGCCCAACCCCACCAGCTCGAGCTTTGCCGCGGCCCTCCGGCGACGCTCCTTCGCGCCCACTCCGGCGTAGATCAGCGGCAGCTCCACGTTGTGCAGCGCCGTTGCCCGCGGGAGGAGGTTGAAGGTCTGGAAGACGAACCCGATTTCCTTGTTCCGCACGCGGGCGAGCTGGTCGTCGGTGAGCTCGCTGACGAGCTGACCGTTCAGCCAGTACTTGCCGGCCGTGGGGGTGTCCAGGCAGCCGATCATGTTCATGAACGTCGACTTCCCGCTGCCCGAGGGCCCCATCACCGCCACGAACTCCCCGTTATGGATCTCGAGGTCCACGCCGCGGACGGCTCGCACGGTCTCGGCTCCCAGCACGTAGTCCTTCGTCAGCCCCTCGGTACGGATGATGACGCCGTTCTTCACGAACCCCTCCCCGGTGCGGACTATTCTCTGTTGGCCCTGGACGACCGTTCCGAGCGTCTCCGCTCGTAATCGGCCACCAGGGAATCGTAGGCCCTGGCCTGCTCCGTCGTGAGCACGCCCCTGATCGCCGTGCGCGTCCCCGCCACCAGAGCGTCGTAGCGCGGGTTGTACGCGGCACGGAACTCGGCGTGGAGCGCCTTCATCGCCGATCGGTATTCATCTACGATCGAGTCGATGCGCACCTTCTGCTCCTCGGTGGGCGCGACCTGCTCGTAGAGCGGGCGGCGACGGCTCTGGGCGGTCGAGTCGGCCCCGGTGCGCGCGTCGGCCATCTCCGCCCCCGGCTCGGCTATCAGCGACCGGTCGGCGGCGAGGCCCAGCACGACGCCAGCTCCGAACACCACGGCGAGCACGAGCCCCGTCACGACGCGCGTTCGCAGGATCCGCTCCATCAGAACCTCTCTCCCGCGAACGCCACCGCCTCGGCGGCGGCCTCGTCGTCGGTTGTGAGCGTCGCCGGGATGGTCTCGTCCTCGAGCCCGACCAGGAGGAGATCCTCGACGGTCGCGCGCGCCGGAGCCGTCACCGGGGCGGCGTGCAGCAGCACGAAGCCCGCGAAGATCGCGGCGATCATGGCCATGGGAACGACCGCCCGGGCCCACCCGGACAGCACCTCCCCGATGGTCACGTCCGCCATCATCCGACGGCGGGCCAGCTCGTGCCCGGCACGCGCCATCACCCACGACTGGAAGCGCAGCCAGTAGTTCGGGTCGCTGGCCGCCGGATCGACGAACGCCAGGGCGGAGGCGAGCTCCATGTCCCGGCCGAGCTCGTCGCTCCCGCCGTCGGATCCCTGCACGTTCCCGCTCATCTGTCAGCTCCTTGCCTTGTCCCCTCGTCGGGGCCCGATAGCGCACCGAGAGCTTCCCTCAGCGCCTTCCGGGCGAAGTGGAGATGGGACCTCACCGTTCCCGAGGGAAGTCCGATCCGATTCGCGATCTCCCGATGTTTCCACCCCTCCAGGTCGTGGAGGAGCACGATCTCCCTCTGCACCTCCGGGAGCTCGTCCAGCGCCTCCCGGAGCACCTCCTGGAGCTCGGCCAGCTCCGTCTCCCGATCCGGGGTCGGCGTCCTCGAGCTCGCCCCGATCGGAACCTGGTCGGTCTCCCGCAGCACCTCCCGCCGCACCAGGTTCCGCGAGCGGTTGCGCACGATCGTCATCAGCCATCCCGCGAACCGCTCGGGGCTCCGACACTCCTCGAGGCGCTCCAGCGCGACCAGGAAGGACTCCTGGGCCGCGTCCTCGGCGTCCTCGTGGCGACCGGTGACCGAGTAGGCCACCGCGTACGCCGCCCGCTGGTACCGTTCGACGAGCATGCCGAAGGCGCGTTCGTCACCCCGCCTCGCTCGCCGAACCAACTCGCCGTCGTGCGGCGTGTCGGACCTACTGGATGACACGGAGCCTTCACCCCTTGTTGAGACCCCCCACGCACGCGGCCCGACCCCAAGCCCCGAGCGAGACGCAGAAGCCTGCGTTACCCTGCCGTGGATTGGACGGTCCCGCGCCGGACGGCGTTAAAACAAAGGCCCCCCGGGTAGCGACCGCCACCCGGAGGGCCGTGCCATCCGCCGTGAAGGGTGCTACGCGGCGCCCTTCCAGCGTCCAAAAGGAAGCGTCGGCGTGGGGCGTACCTTCCCGCCCCATATGAACGCGTAGATCCGTGGCTGAGGCTGTACCGGCGGCAGGCCCCGAGCGATGACGATTCCGCGCAGCGGATCCTTTACGCGCGGCTCCCGCTTCCCTTCCTCTCGACCGGTGTTCATCTCGCTCGGCCTCGCTGGGCAAGAGGAGCTTCCATGGGAGCCTGAAGGACAAACGGCACCCGACCCGCCTTAAGCACGCTTCGTGCCGGAACGACACAGTACCATCAAGTCGTTCTGGGATAACGTCTTAGGGTTGGATACCCCCCCGACGGTACTCCTCGAGCATGTGTCGATAGAACGCGTTGTCGTGTCCAGATGACACGTGGCACGTCCCCCTCCGGGGACACGTCTAGCCGTCGCCCTTGCGGCCTTTCGTGGCTGTCTCCGAAAACAGCTCCTTCTTCGTGCCCGGTTCGGGAGGGGGGCGGGAGGCACGGAACGCGCCCTCGACCTGGCGTGGGGTGAGCTCGGCCAGGCCCCGTGCCACCACCAGTGCTTCCCGTTCGGGCGCCTCCTGCTCGTTCGCACGGAAGAAGCCGAGCACGAGGAGCGGAGCCGGGCCCCCGTCGGCACCCGCCCGCCCGCGACCGCGCACCCTCACGATCCACTCCGTTCCCTCGACGGCGAGCACCGTCTGCTCCGGCGCCGCCCCCGTGGGCGCGGGGGCTGCCGCCGCGCGCGTCTCCACGGAATCGCGCACCGGCGTGGGCTTCGCGTCGGCGACGGTCTCGCGCACGGATGGCGGGCGACCACGCGCCCCGGCCCCGTCATCGCCCTCGGCCGGCGCACCCTGCGGGCGGGCCGGGGGAGGTAGGCGCCTGTCGTCTCGAGGTTCGTCACTGCCCATCGGCGGCTCCTGGTGGGGGTCCTTCAAGATGGACGATCCGCGCCATCGACCTCAACCCGAGGCCTTCAGGCGGGGTAGGCGCTCCCCAGGTCCGGGCTCTCGAAGACGCGCACCTCGACCACCCGCGCCGGCTCCTCGACCCTCCCCTGGAGCGCCTCGAAGAGCCAGCGTGCCAGGTTCTCCGTGGAGGGGGTCATGGCGCCGTCGGCCACGGCTGGGACCAGCGTGTTCAGGTCGCCCCCGTCCCACCCCGTGGTGAGCTCGGCCAGCGCGCCGTCGAGCGAGTCGAGATCGGTGGCCCATCCGGTACGTGGGTCCACGGGGCCCGACACGTGGACCTCCACGACCCAATCGTGCTCGTGGGCCTCGGCCTGGACACCGAACACTCGGCGGTTGTCGGCGTCCGACCACTCCGCGCACCGGTACCGGTGCGCGGCGCGGAATCGGACCCTCCGGATCAGGCGTGCCCGGGCCATCCTCGCTCCTTTGCGGGGACCGCCCACGCGGCCCCTTCAACATGGGCGCGCGCCGGGCTAACGTCATGCACCGACCATTCCGGCCTACGCCTTGCGGCACGCGGAGTCCGCTCTCTCATGCCTTCTCTCGATTCACTTTTCCGGCCTCGCTCCATCGCGGTAGTGGGCGCGAGCCGGCGCCCCGACACCATCGGCCACCAGATCGTCGACAACCTGCTGCGCCACGGGTACACCGGCGTCGTCTATCCGGTCAACCCCAGCGCCCGGGCCGTGCACTCGATTCCGGCCTTCCCGACCGTGTCGGCCATTCCGGGTGACGTCGACCTCGCGGTGATCGTGGTGCCGAAGGACCTGGTGCCCGCCGTGGTGGAGGACTGCGGCGCGAAGGGCGTCGACGCGCTCGTGGTGATCTCGGCCGGCTTCAAGGAGGTCGGAGCCGAGGGCGCGCAACGGGAGACGCGCCTCGCCGAGCAGACCCGCGGCTTCGGCATGCGCGTGGTGGGCCCCAACTGCATGGGCATCCTCAGCACCGATCCCGAGGTGTCGATGAACGCGACCTTCGCGCCGTCCATGCCGCCGGCCGGACCCCTCAGCTTCATGAGCCAGTCCGGAGCAATGGGCGTGACCATCCTGGACTACGCGGCGGAGTACGGCATCGGCATCCATCATTTCGTCTCGGTCGGCAACAAGGTCGACGTGAGCGGCAACGACCTCGTGGAATACTGGCGGGACGACCCCGGCACGAAAGTCATCCTGATGTACCTGGAGAACTTCGGAAACCCGCGTCGCTTCACGAAGCTGGCCCGCACGGTTTCGCGGGCCAAGCCGATCGTGGTCGTGAAATCGGGACGCACCAAGGCGGGCGCACGTGCCGCCGCGTCGCACACGGGGTCGCTCGCCGGCGTGGACGTCGCCATCGACGCGCTGCTGGCGCAGTGCGGCGTCCTGCGGGCCGATTCGGTCCAGGAGCTCTTCGACATCGCCATGGCGCTCGAAGAGCAGCCCATCCCCGCCGGCAACCGGGTCGCCATCGTGACCAACGCGGGTGGCCCCGGCATCATGATCGCGGACGCGTGCGAGTCGGAGGGGCTGGAGGTCGTCGAGCTCTCGACCGACACGCAGGCACGCCTCCGCGAGGTGTTTCCGGCCGAGGCCTCCGTGCGCAACCCGGTCGACATGATCGCTTCGGCCACCTCGGAGTCGTACCGCATCGCCCTCGAACACATCCTGGCCGACCCGCACGTGGACGCGGCCATCGCCGCCTTCGTGCCTCCCCTGGGCGTGCGTCAGGTGGACGTGGCCTCGTCGATCGTCGAGGTCTACCGCAGCCGGCAGCCCTCGGACAAGCCGATCCTGGCCGTGCTCATGGGCCGTAACGGCCTCCCTGAAGGGCGCGCCGAGCTGCACGAGGCCGGCGTGCCGGCCTACACCTTTCCCGAGTCGGCGGCCCGAGCGCTGGCGGCGATGGTGCGCTACCGCCGCTGGCTCGAGCGTCCGGACCCGGCGCCCGTGCGCTTCGAAGTCGACGAACGGGCGGCGAGGAGAATCATCGAGGCGGCCTGTGCGGACGGTCGCCATAGCCTGAAGGAGCACGAGGCCCTGGGGCTGTTGGTAGCCTATGGCGTGCCGGTGGTGCGTCACGCGCTCGTGACCACCCACGCCGACGCCCGCGATGCGGCGGAGTCCTTCGGGTACCCGGTGGTTCTCAAGGCGGTGGCGCCCGGAATCGTGCACAAGAGCGACGTCGGCGCGGTCAAGGTGGACATCCGCACGCCGGCCGAGTTGGACACCGCCTTCGGCGCCATGGTCCGGCGCCTCGGCGAGGCGGAGATCGACCTGGAAGGCATCCTGGTCGAGAAGTTCGTGTCCGGGGGTCGGGAGACGATCGTGGGCATGTCGACGGACCCCGCCTTCGGACCCATCCTGATGTTCGGTCTGGGCGGGATCTATGTGGAAGCGCTCCAGGACGTCGCGTTCCGGCTCGCGCCCGTGTCCGAGGTGGACGCCCAGGAGATGATCTCCTCCATCCGCGGGGCGCGACTGCTCGAGGAGTTCCGAGGGGAAGCCGATGCGGATCGAGGCGCGCTGACCGAAGCCATCCAACGGATCTCCCAGCTCGTCGTGGACCATCCCGAGATCGCCGAGCTCGACGTGAACCCCCTGCTCGCCTCCGCGGACGGGGTGCTCGCTGTGGATTGCCGGGTCTCCCTGCAGCCGGCCGGCCCGGGAGGGTGAAGCGGGCGGTGCGGACGCGCGCCGACGCGGCGGGTGTTGCAGGAAGCGGCCTCGCAGCGCCTTATTACGGGGCTTCTACGAAGCTTCCCCATCGTCCCGCCCCAGGCAACGGACAGCAGGGCCCATGGCCGATCGCGACGACTCCGAGCTCCACGCGAAGCGAGAATACGCGCAGCTCCTCAGGCTGCACGAGCGCCTGCTCATCCAGCTACAGCGCGCCCGGGAGGAACTGACGTCCTCCCAGGTGGAGGCGATGACGCACAACATCCGGCACCGCACGGGGAGCGCACCCGATCTGTCCCCGATCCTGGGAGCCGTCGAGGAATCGATCCGCGCGCTCAAGCTCAGCCAGTCCAAGCTTCGGCAGGCCATTCTGGAGCACCACACGCCGCTCGCCGTGGACGGCGTTCCGAACCTCCCCTCCCACCTCCAGCGCTTCCTCGCCGAACGTTCGCAGACGCCGGGCTTCTCCTACGAGGTCATGCAGGACGAGGTGCGGGGGTGGGTGATCTGCTGGAAGGAGTACACGCCGCGGGGGACGGTGCGCGGATACGGGCAGTTCTACGAGCGGCCGTTCGCGTACCTGGAGGACTGAGGGCCCTCCGGGCCGCGGAAGCTCCCGGGGCCTGGGAGCGCCACGGCCAGGAATCGTAGGCGGACCTCCGAAGGCATAGCCGTAGCTACGTCGAGGAGGAGCAAC
>CAZPZU010000028.1:0-54829 GCA_964591135.1 uncultured Gemmatimonadaceae bacterium
CCACGGAGCACGTCCTGGAGCGCGGCCTCACGCTCAAGGTGACGAAGCTCTTCGCCTTCTGAGGGACCGGAAACCCCCTCGTCAGTGCTTCACCACCGACAACGTCACCTTCGACGGATGCTCCCTGGAGTGGTGCACGACGTTGTGGGCCACCACGCCCTCGGCCTCGTCGTAGTTGTTTCCGCCGGTGTTCAGGTTGCGGTCGAAGCGCGGGAAATTGCTGCTCGACACCTCGATGCGGAGCCGGTGGCCCGCGGCGAAGTAGTTGCTCGTCGTCAGCGGCTGGAGCGTGACCTCGTACACCTGCCCGGACTCCATCCAGGCCAACGGCTGGTCGTAGCCGTTGCGGTAGCGCATGCGCTGGATGGACTCGTCGAGGTTGTAGGCGCGGCCATCCGGGTACACGTCGATCACCTTGACGGTGAAGTCGGTGTCCCTGGCATCCGACGACACGTACAGCGTGGGCACGATGGGCCCGCTGACCTCCACGCCCTCGGTGAACGGCGCGGAGGTGTAGACCAGGATGTCGGGACGGTTCTCGCTCACACGCTGGTCGAGCGAGCCGGGCGTCACGGCGTTCCCCTGGCAGCACACGTTCCCCCCGTAGGACATGACCGGGTCCATCGGGTCGTAGGTGAAGGAATCCGGATTGTCGCCGGTCGGTGGGGACGTCATCAGCGCTCCGTCACCGGCCACGGTGTTGGCGTGGCCGCCGCTGGACAGATAGAACGTGGTCTCCGTCGCACCCTCCGGCGGCCACGTGCGTGACGACTGCCAGGTGTTGAGGCCCATCGTGTAGTAGCGCACCCTCGGTGTCGAGTCGAGCACCTCGCCACCGCTCCCCTTCACGAAGCGATCGAAGAAGGCGTTGATGAGGCTGGCGTAGTCGAAGCGGGCATCTCCCATGCTGCGCTCGCCGACGACGGTGTTCTCCGTGGCACGCGTATAGGCACAGTGGCCCACGGGGGCGATGATCGCCCACTGCTGGTCCTTTGCGTCTCCCTCCGCGTGCTCCCGCACGTGGTTGTACATGGCGAGGTTCGGTCCAATGGAGACGTCGTACCACGACATGAACCACAGCCCCGGCACGTTCAGCGGCATGTCGTCGTGCCACAGCCCACCCCGGTACCACGCGGGGTCGTTGGGCGCACGCTTGATCATCGCGCCGCCCGTGGCCACCGGCATCGAGTCGGCGAAGATGCCGTGCGGTCCGCCCACCGCCTCGATGATGTCCTCTTCGGGCAGCGTCCAGAACGCCTTCGACCAGTCCACTGGTGGGAGATGCTGGGCCAGGTCGTAGGCCTTGGCCGCACGGACCAGATCCTCCCGCGACGTGTTCGGCGGGAACAGCGGGCGCACCTGGTTCTGCTCGCCATAGAGCCAGTCGATGAAGAGCATCTGGACGGCGCCCCCGCGATACCAGTTCCCCATCTCATAGTACGGGCCCACCCGGCCCACGCCGGCGCCGAAGCCCTGCACGTTCATCGCCGCGAATCCCGGGTGGTCGAGGGAAGCGACCCCGGCCTGCCACTCGGCGGTGGAAGAGCACCCGGTCGTGCCGACCTTCCCGTTGGACCAGGGCTGGCCGGTCATCCAGTCCAGCTCGTCTCCTCCGTCGGAGAGCGGAGGACCGAGGATGTCGTAGTTGCCCTCGGCGAAGAAATGCCCTCGCTCCTGCATGTCGACCCAGACGTAGCCACGCTTCACCGCGTCGAGCTGCCGCGACATGTCCCGGGGCACGCCATTGGAGATGTCCCAGTAGTTGAAGTTGTACGGCGTACGGACCCAGATCGTCGGGTACTTCTTCGACGTGTCCTTGGGACGGTAGACGTCGGCCGGGATATGCACACCGTCCCGCATGGGGATCATGATCTTGCGCTCGACGATGGCGATGGACTGGAGCTCTCGCTCGGTCTGCCAGCGTTCGGCTTTCTGCTCCTCGGTCAAGGGCCCGCGCTGGGCCAGGACCGGGGCCGCGACGACGAGGAGGAGTACCGCCGCGCATATGAAGTTGCGAATGAGCCTCTCCATGAGGATCCTCCGTTGTGGCCTTGGCAACGGCGAGGCCGGGAAGGCGAGACGAGGGGAGGCTCGAGACGCGTGTTGGCGTGTCGTTCAGGGTGCGGCACGAGCTTCGATGTCGCAAGCGGAGCCGGCGTCACTCCGCCCGGAATGCCTGCGCCGGATCCACCCGTGCCGCCCTCCGCGCCGGCAGGAAGCACGCGACGGCCGCCACCGCGCCCAGGAAGAGCGAAACGCCCACCCATGTCGTCGGATCCGCCGCACCCACGCCGAAGAGGAGACCCCGGACGAGGCGCGCCGCGAAGTACGAAGCCGACACCCCGATCACCAGCCCGATCACGACCAGCGCGAGCCCTCCCCGGACCACGGACGACAGCACGGAGCCCACGCTCGCGCCCAGCGCCATGCGGATGCCGATCTCGTGCAGCCGCCGTGAGACCTGGTAGGCCAGGACGCCGTACAGCCCGACAGCGGCCAACAGCAGCGCCACCACCGCGAAGAGGACGAGTACGACCGCGATCGCGCGGTTGTCGGACACCACTTGCGAGACGACCTCGTCCATGGTGGCCACGCCCGACAGAGGCACATCGGGGTCCATCTCCCGGAGCACCTGACGGACGGCGGCGGTCACCCCGGTGGGATCGCCGTGCGTGCGCATGGCCATGCGCATCGTGCTGCCCGGCCGGGCGGCGTAGGGGAAGTACATGGCGGGATAGAGCCCTTCCACCGGGTGGTCCATGACCACGTCTCCGACCACGCCGACCACCTCGAAGAGGCTCGGTTCGGGCCCACCCGTGTCCACGCCGATCGTGCGACCGAGGGGGTCATCCCCCGAGAAGACGTCGTCCACCAGGGACTGACTCACGACGACCACGGGGGGCGCGTCGCCGTCGTCCGTGAGGGTGACGTCGCGGCCGGCGACGAGCGGGATCCCCATGGCGTCGAAGTAACCCGGCAGGAGGGTGCGCTGGTCCGCCAGCTTTCCGAAGACCCCCGAGGTGCCGAACCGCTCGGGCAGGTCCACCCGCACGTTGCTCCCGGGGTCGCGGATCGGGAGCTGGGTGATGAGCCCCACCGTCTCGACACCCGGAAGGGCCGCGACGCGCTCGCGGAGCTCCCGGTAGAACTCGACGCGCTCCCCGGCCTCCGGGTACTTCCCTCCGGGGATCTGCACCTCGGCGGTGAGGAGGTCCCGGGTGTCGAAGCCCGGATCCACGCCGTGCAGCTCGCCCAGGCTTCGCAGCAGGAGCCCCGACACCACGAGCAGCACGGCCGTGAGGGCAACCTGGCCCACCACGAGGGCGCTGCGGAAGCGCGTGGCCGCCAGACCACCGGCCGTGCGCTGGCCGCTGCGCAGATCCTCTGCCGGGTCCGTGCGCGCCACGCGTAGCGACGGGATCACCCCGAAGACGAGCACCGTCACCAGCGACAGGGCCACGGCGAACCCCAGGGTGGACAGCGACAGGCTCGGCTCGATCGTCCCCAGGCGATCCAGCGAGACGAAGGCGAGTATGCCGCGCTCCAGCCAGACCGCGAGGAGAACGCCCACCGTTCCGGACCCCACGGCCAGCACCGCGTTCTCAGCCAGGAGCTGACGCGCGAGCCGGCCGCGTCCGGCGCCCATGACCGAACGCACGGCGAGCTCGGCGCGCCGGCCGGACCCGCGGGCGAGGAGCAGCCCGGCGACGTTGCCGCACGCGATCAGGAGGAGCGCCGCCACGGCCGCCACGAGCACGCCGAGCGTGGTCTCGTAGCGCTGCGTGAGGGCCCCCTTCAGCGGTGTGAGATTCAGACCTTTGTCGCGGTTCGACTCGGGGTAGGCCTCGGCCAGCGCCGCGCTGATGCGATCCACGTCGTCCTGGGCGCGCTGGAGCGCGACCCCGGACGCCAGCCTCCCGACCAGGACGAAGTTGTGGAACTGCCGGGCCTGGGCCCACGAGCCCCCCCGCTGCAGGGGGAGCCACATGTCGACGTCCACGGCGTAGTGGAAGCCGGCGGGCATGATGCCCACCACCGTGTACGGCCGGCCCCCGATGCTGATCGCCTGCCCAAGAACCGCAGGGTCCCCACCGTAGCGCCGCTCCCAGAAGCCGTTGCTGAGGACCACGACGGTCGGTCCGTCCAGCTCCCCCTCCGTGCCGGTGAACTCGCGCCCCCGCGCCGGATCGACGCCCAGGGTGGAGAAGAAGCGCGTGGACACGAGGATCGCCTGCACCCGTTCCGGCTCTCCACCACCCGTCACGGTCATGGGGAGCGAGAACGGCGTGTAGGCCGCCAGGTCCGTGAAGGACGTGGACTGCTCGCGGTAGTCGAAGAAGTCCGGCCCCGACACCGTGTTGCCCACCTCGCCGTTCCAGGTCACCCGGCCCATGACCAGGCGGTCGGGCTGGCGGTACGGCAACGCCCGGAAGAGCGACGCGTCCAGGATGCCAAACATGGCGACGTTGCCGCCGATGCCCAGGCCCAAGGTGAGAAGGACCGCAACCAGGAAGGCCGGCGCCTTCAGGAAGGAGCGCAACGCCACCCGCACGTCCTGCACCAGATCGTCCACCACCCTCGCTCCACGCACGTCCCTCACCTCCTCCTTGTGCCTCTCCACGCCCCCGAACGCCACCAACGCACGACGCCGCGCCTCCGCGGGAGACATCCCTGCCGCCACGTGGGTCTCGATCTCCTTCTCCAGGTGGAAGCGCAGCTCCTCGTCGAGCTCGCGCTCGGCGACCTCCTTCCGGAACAGGACCTCCCACCGCCGCCCCAGCCACTGCCAGCCGCCCATCTGCGCACCCCTCCCCGTTCCCCGGTGATCAGCCCGCCGCCAGAATCGCCTCGACCGCGTCGGAGAACAGGCGCCAGCTCTCGCGCTCCCGCTCCAGCGCCGCACGTCCCTTCCGCGTGAGTGAGTACACCTTGATCCGCCGCCCCTCGTCGGTGTCGGCGAACTCGGACTCGATCAGCCCCCGGTCGCGCAGCCGGTAGAGGGCCGGGTAGAGCGAGCCCTGGTTGACCTCGAGCACGCCCCGGGACAGAAGCTGGATCCGCTTCGACACAGCCCATCCGTGCAGCGGCTCCAGGTGCAGGGTTTTGAGGATGAGCAGATCGAGGCTCCCCTGGAGCAGATCGGTCTTCGGGGTCATGGCATCCCTGGATTGTCGATCGTCATAGTACCTGTACAGACGACACCGGGAGGCGAAAAGTTGCATCGGCCGTGCCTGGCGTCGGATGGCCCGCTCCGTCACCTTCCCTGGGACCGAATCCGCCCGACTTTCGGAGGCTTCTCCCATGTCCCGCTGCTTTCGCGCCCTGAGCGCCGCGGCCGCCGTGCTCACGGTGACCGCCTGCGTGCCGGCCGATGAAACCGCAACGTCCGTATCACCCATGCAGGCACTCGTGGACCAGTACGCGACCGTCCGGCTGACCGCCGACGTCTCCAGCCTCTCGGACAACGACCAGCAGGTGGTGCGCCTGCTCATCGAAGCGGTCCAGTACATGGACCCGATCTTCTGGCAGGAGACCTATGGGACCGAGTCCGATGCGCTCGCGCTCGCGAAGGGCGACGAGGCGATGCGCCGCTATATCGAGATCAACTACGGCCCGTGGGATCGGCTCAGGGACAACGAGCCGTTCATCGATGGCGTGGGGCCGAAGCCACTGGGCGCGAACCTCTACCCGGCGGACATGACGGTTGCTGAGTTCGAGGCGGCCGCGGCGGACCATCCGGAGCTGAAGGGCCTGTACACCCTCGTGCGCCGGGGCGACGACGGCGGCCTCACGGCGGTTCCGTACCACCAAGCGTTCGCCGAGCAGCAGGCGGCGGCCGGAGCCAAGCTGCGCGCGGCGGCCGACCTGTCCAGCGACCAGGACTTCGCCCGCTACCTCCGCCTGCGGGCCGAGGCCCTGGAGACCGACGAGTACCAGGCCAGCGACTTCGCCTGGATGGACATGAAGAACAACCCCATCGACGTGGTCATCGGGCCCATCGAGACCTACGAGGACGCCCTTTTCGGGTACAAGGCCGGCCACGAGGGCTACGTCCTGATCAAGGACATGGAGTGGAGCGCTCGGCTGGCGCGGTTCGCCGCGTTCCTCCCCGAGCTGCAGCGCGGCCTGCCGGTGGACCCGAAGTACAAGGCGGAGACGCCCGGTACCGACGCCGACCTGAACGCCTACGACGTCGTCTACTACGCGGGCGAGGCCAACACGGGCGGCAAGACGATTGCGATCAACCTCCCCAACGACGAGCAGGTGCAGCTCGAGAAGGGTACGCGGCGCCTTCAGCTCGAGAACGCGATGCAGGCGAAGTTCGACCGGATCATGGTGCCGATCGCCGACGCCCTGATCGTCGACGAGCAGCACGGCCACGTCGGGTTCGACGCCTTCTTCCAGAACACGATGTTCCACGAGGTGGCCCATGGCCTGGGCATCAAGAACACGATCAACGGGAAGGGCACCGTGCGCCGGGCCCTCCGCGACCACGCCTCGGCGCTCGAGGAGGAGAAGGCCGACGTGGTCGGACTCTACATGGTCAAGCAGCTCTACGACCGCGGCGAGCTGACCGGGGGCTCCATCGAGGACAACTACACCACCTTCCTGGCGGGACTGTTCCGATCGGTACGCTTCGGTGCCGCGGACGCGCACGGGAAAGCGAACATGGTGACGTTCAACTTCTTCCGGGACCAGGGCGCCTTCGCCCGCGACGACGCGACGGGCAGGTACCGCGTCGACTACGCGGCCATGGGGAAGGCCGTGGACGCGCTGGCGGCCGTGATCCTGCAGCTCCAGGGCGAGGGCGACTACGAGGGCGTGAGCCAGCTCATGGCCGACAAGGGCGTCGTGCCCCCCGACCTGCAGGCGGAGCTGGTGAAGCTCGACGGGCTGGGCATCCCGCGCGACATCGTCTTCGAGCAGGGCGAGAGCGTGCTCTTCGGCGGCTGAGCCGTCCGGCGCTCGCGGCGTCTAGACCGCGAGCGCCAGCTCCTCCCCGATGGCGAACATCTGGGGCGGCGCGTGCCGGTCCAACGCCAGCACGGTGCCGGGCAGCACCGGCTGCCAGCGCGGGTCGTCGGTCAGCCGCTCGGACGAGACCACGACGGCCTCCCCCTCGTCGCCGCGCCGCCGCTCGGGGAAGGCGCGGCCCGCCGGCTCGTACAGCTCGCCGTGCAGGTAGTAGAGCGTCTCGGCACCCTCGTTCGCGGCGTCGGTGAAGCGGGAGACGGCGGCGTGCCGTCCGTCCGAGACCGCCACGTTGAGGAAGCTCGACGCCCCGTCTCCGTCGGTGTGCACCACGGCGAGCACGCGGCGCATCGCCGAGACCAGGCGTTCGGCGAGTCCTCGTGCGCCCGTCCCGACCGAGGCCTCTGAACCACCCGGGTCCACCGGACATCCGTTGCGAACGAGCTCATCCACGAAGACGGCGAAGAGGTGCTCGGTGTCCGTGCTCCCCTTCACCACGTCGAAGGCCTCGTCCGTGAGCCCCTCCAGCAGGCGGCGGCGGATCTGGCGGAACGCACCGATCCGTCCGTTGTGCATGAGCAGATAGTCGCCGTAGGCGAAGGGGTGGCAGTTGGCGAGGTTGACGTCGCTTCCCGGCGAGGCGGCCCGGATGTGGGCCATCACGCACGAGCTCGTCAGCACCTTGGCCATGCTGAAGAGGTTCCGGTTGTTCCACGCCGGGGTGATCTGGTGGTAGACCGCGGGCTCGCTGGTCAGCCGCGGTGCGTACCACCCGATGCCGAAGCCGTCGCCGTTCAGCGGCTCCGCGCGCTCCTCGGCGTGGTAGCTCTGGTGGATCAGCGAGTGTTTCGGCTCGGTGAGGAGCGTCGACAGGCGGACCGGGGGTCCGAGGTACAGCGTGAAACGGCACATGCGCCAGCCTCCGTGTTGGCGCCAAGATAGAGCGCAGCCCCACGCCAGCGCGACCGCGGCCGCCGCCCCCCCTGGCGGCGGACCGGCCCGTACGCTTGCATAGGGCTTCGGTGCCTACGCAGACGCAAACCGGCGAGACCATGATCCACGATCTGATGGCAAGCCCCTTCGGCCCCCTGTTCGTCTTCTTCCTTCGGATCACCGACGTTTCGATGGGCACCGTGCGCGTGGTCCTCATCGTTCGCAACAACAAGGTTCTCGTGCCGATCATCGGGTTCTTCGAGGTCCTGATCTGGATCTTCGCCGTCGGCGTGGTGGTGCAGAATCTGACCAGCCCGTGGCACCTCCTGGGCTACGCGGGCGGCTTCGCCACCGGCAACCTGGTGGGGCTCCTGATCGAGGAGCGGCTGGCGTTGGGCGTGGCCACCGTGCAGACGATCGTGCGCCAGGGAGGCGACGCGCTGGCCGCCGTCCTCCGGGGCGCCGGCTTCGCGGTGACCGAGATGGACGCGCGCGGCCGCGAGGGGCCGGTTTTCCACCTCTATTCGGCCATCCCGCGCCGACGGGTGTCCTTCTACCTCCGCACCCTGGACGCGGCCGCCCCCGACGCCTTCGTGATCGTCGAGGAGCCGCGCGCCGTCCGACGCGGGTGGATGTTCCCCGCGCGGCGGAAGTAGGCCGCACAGAGGGGTCCCGACCGGAGCTGGCCTCTCGACCCGCTGGGAGCCAGCGCGGCTCCGGAACACGGCGCTGCAACCATTTCCCCTCCTAGAGCGTCTACAAGAGTATTCGTTCTTGTCGACAGTCTAGGAGAGGGATTCCGAGCATGACCCGGACGCGCGCCGACCTCCTCCAGGGCACCCTGGAGATGCTGATCCTCGAGACGCTGGCGCTGGGCGAGCCCATTCACGGGTGGGGCGTCGCACTCCGCATCCAGCGACTCTCGGCGGATGTCCTCCAGGTCAATCAGGGATCGCTGTATCCTGCGCTTCACCGCCTGGAGCACAAAGGGTGGATCCGCTCGGAGTGGGGCACCTCCGAGAACAACCGGCGCGCGAAGTTCTACCGTCTGACGGCCCTGGGACGGAAGCACCTGGCCAGGGAACGAGAGCAGTGGGAGCTCTTCGTGGGGGCGGTCCACGGCATCCTGCACGCGACCTGAACGAGGGGCAGCGTCATGGTGGAGATCCTGAAGGACATGCTGCGCGCGGTCCGGCTGCGGATCCGGCGCCTGCTGCGCGCCGGTGCCGCGGACCGGGAGTTGGACGAAGAGGTGCGCTTCCACCTCGAGATGGAGGCGCGCCGCCTGGTGCGCGAGGGCGTCCCGCCCGAGGAGGCCGAGCGCCTGGCGCGGGTGCGGTTCGGCGGCGTCGAGCGATTCAAGGAGCAGGCCCGGGAGGCCCGGGGAACCCGAGTGGTGGAGGATGGGATGCAGGACATCAAGTACGGGCTGCGCATGCTGGCCAAGAACCCGGTGTTCACGATCGTGGCGGTGCTCACCTTGGCGCTGGGGATCGGGGCGAACACCGCGATCTACACGGTGGTCGAGGCCGTGCTGCTCGATCCCCTTCCCTTCCGCGAGCCCGACCGGCTCACGCTCCTGTTCACCCGCAACGACGAGCAAAACCAGGAGCGGTACATGGTCTCCCCGATGGACTTCGACGACTGGCGTCACATGAACGCCACGTTCGAGTCCATGGCGGCCTACTGGCCCACCACGGGGACCCTCCTCGAGCTCGACGGCGGTCCCACCCGGGTGCGCATCGTCTACACGACCGAGGACTACTTCGACGTCCTGGGCGTGTCCGCCCGGGTGGGCCGGACCTTCACACCGGAGGAGGGCCCGGGCTCCACGCCCGTGGCGATCCTCTCCGCCGGCCTGTGGGAGCGACGTTTCGGGGCCGATCCGTCGGTGGTGGGCCGTACCGTCACGCTCGACGGAGGCCCCATCGAGGTGATCGGCGTGGTGGCGCAGGCGCAGACGTTCCCGGCCGACGCGGACATGTGGATCAACATGACCTGGCCCATGCAGATCCAGAGCCGGTACGCACGCTGGATGAGCGCGGTCGGGCGCCTGAAGGCGGACACCGACATCGTGGCGGCCCGCGCCGACCTGGCCGCCCTCGCCCGACGGATCGAGCAGGAGAATCCCGAGTCGAACCGGGGGTGGACCGTCACCGTGGAGGGCCTCAAGGACGTGCTCGTGGGCGACACGCGCGCGGCACTCCTCGTGCTCCTGACCGCGACCGCCCTCGTGCTCCTGATCGCGTGCGCCAACGTGGCCAACCTGCTCCTCTCCCGCTCCGAGGTGCGCGCCAGGGAAATCGCCGTGCGCACGGCCTTCGGCGCAGGGCGCGCCCGCCTGGTGCGCCAGCTCCTCACCGAGAGCCTGCTGCTCTCCGGCCTCGGGGCGGTGGTCGGCATCGGCCTCGCCTGGCTCGGCGTGCGCGGCCTCCTGGCCATCGCACCCGTGACCCTCCCCCGCGAGAACGACATCGGCCTGGACGCCACGGTCCTCGCGGTGGTGGCGGGGGTGAGCGTGCTGACCGGCGTCCTGTTCGGCCTCGCGCCTATCGGACGGCTCGTCGGCTCGAACCTGCGCACGTCGATCACGGACGGCGCGCGCACGACCGGCTCCGCGTCGGGACACCGCGTCCAGAGCGGATTCGTGGTCGCCCAGATCGCGCTGGCCCTGATGCTCGTGGTGAGCGCAGGCCTGCTCGTGCGCTCCTTCGAGAAGCTGCGCGCGGTGGACACCGGCTTCCAGGCCGGCGGCGTCCTCACGGCCGAGCTCGACGTCGCGACCTCGGTCGCCGAGACCGACACCGCGGTGATCGACCTCTACGACCGTCTCGAGCGGCGCCTCACGGCGCTGCCGGGCGTGGTGGCGGTGGGCGATGCGTCGACGCTCCCGCTGGGCGAGCAGCTCGACTACTCGCAGCCCTTCCAGATGGCGGACCGGGAGTTCCCCGCGGAGGTGGAGCCCCGGGCCTTCCTGCGCCCGGTGGCTCCGGGCTTCTTCGCGGCGATGCGCACGCCCGTCGTGGCCGGGAGGGCCTTCGACGACCGTGATCGCCTGGACGCGCCCGGGGCGGCGATCGTCAACGAGGCCTTCGTGCGCCGCTTCCTCCCCGACGCCGACCCGCTGGGGGAGCGCTTCGTGCACCTGGGCTACCGCTTCGGCCCTCTCGGCGCCCTCAACAAGAGCGAGTGGGAGATCGTGGGCGTGGTCAGGGACGTGAAGTACGAGGGCCTGCGCGAGGAGGTGCTCCCCGCGATCTACTTCAGCGGGCTCCAGTCCTCGATCAAGCGGCGCACGCTCGTCGTGCGCTATGCCGGTGGATCCGCGGCCACGCTCACGAATGCGCTGCGGGACCAGGTTACCGCGATCCAGCCGACGCTCGCGCTCACGAACGTGCGCACGCTGGACGACGTCGTGTCGGCGGCCCGGTCCCGAGACCGGTTCAGTACGCTGCTGCTCGTGCTGTTCGGCACGTTGGCGCTGCTGCTCGCGTCCGTCGGCGTGTACGGGGTCCTGGCATACGCGGTGGCACAGCGTACGGGCGAGCTGGGCATCCGCATGGCGCTCGGCGCGGACCGCCGGGCGGTGCGCGGCATGGTGCTGGGGGACGGCATGAAGCTGGTCGCGGTCGGGCTGGCCCTGGGCCTGGTCGCCGCCCTCGCGCTCGCTGGCGTCCTGTCCAGCCAGCTCTTCGGCGTCAGCCCGCGCGACCCGGCCGTGATCGGGTTGGTCCTGCTCGTCCTGCTGGGCGTGGGGTTCCTGGCCAGCCTCGTCCCGGCGTGGCGCGCGACGCGCGTCGACCCCGTGGTGGCGATGCGCGGGCAGTAGCCGACATGCTCTACGCGATGCCGCCGCCCGCCAGCGCCTTCACGAGCCGATACAGGAACTCCTGCCCCTCGTAGTAATCCTGGATCAGGATGCGCTCGTCCTGTCCGTGGGCGCGCACGTCGTCCATGTCGCCGAACAGGCCGCTGACGCCGTAGACCGGGATGCGCTCACGCCGCAGGCGGAGGCCGTCCGTCGCCCCCGTGCTCATGACCGGCAGCACCTTCACGCCCGGCCACATCTCCTCCGTGATGCGCTCGATGGGTCCGAGCACCTCCTCGGTGAGGGGGGAAGGCGGGCTGGGGGTGGCGGTCCCGTTCGGCGTGACCGTCACGTCGTAAGGAGCGGCCAGCTCCTGGAGCTTGCGGCTCACCACCTCCGGGTCGTGATCCGGGAGGATGCGGCAGTTCACCGTGGCGCGGGCCATCTGCGGCAGCGCGTTCTGGGCGTGGCCGCCCTGGAGCATGGTGGCCACGCACGTGGTGCGCAGCCGAGCGTAGTAGTTCGGCTCGACGCCGAGGGTGGCCGCGGCGTCGGCGTCGGCCGGGTTCGCGACGATGCGCCGCATCGCGTCGCCCATCTCGCCGCCGACCAGGTCCGCCGAGCGCGAGAAGAACGCCTCGGTCACCTCGTTGAGCATGACCGGGAAGTCGTACCCCTGCACGGCGAGGAGCGCCTGGGACAGGTCGTAGATCGCGTTCTTCTTCCGCGGCAGCGACGAGTGGCCGCCCGGGTTGGTGGCCTCGAAGGTGAAGGACAGGAACTTCTTCTCGCTCGCCTGCACGTTGTTGGAGATCTTGCGGCCGTCCTTCGCCATCCCGCCGCCGCCCTCGTTGAGCGCGAAGGCCGCGTCGCCGATCAGGTCGCGGTGCTCCTCGAGGAGGAAGGCCACGCCGTTGCGCGGGCCGCCCTCCTCGTCCGCGGTGAGCGCTACGATGATGTCGCGGTCCGGCACGAAGCCCTCGCGCTTCATGCGGATCAGGTTCGCGACGTTGATGGACGCCTCGTCCTTGTCGTCCGTCGTGCCGCGCCCGTACCAGTAGCCGTCGCGCTCGAGGAAGGAGAAGGGGGGCGTGTCCGGGCTCCAGTCCGCCGGGTTCGCCTCGACGACGTCGATGTGGGCGAGGAGGAGGACCGCCTTCTTGCCCGCGTCCCGCCCGTGGTAGCGCACCACGAGGTTGCCCTTCTTCGGCGCGTCGGACGGCACCACCACGTGGACGTCCTCCTCGGGGAAGCCCGCGTCGAGGAGGCGCTTCGCCATCGCCCGCGCGGCCGCCGTGTTGTCGCCCACCGAGTTGGTCGTGTTGATCTGCACGAGCTCGGAGAAGATCGACTTCGACAGCTCCCGGTACTCCTCGGGCGGCATGGTCTGCCCGGCGAGCCGGGTTCCAGGTACCAGCGCACCGGCCACGGCCAGCACGAGCCCCAACGTGGTGAACGAGCGCTTCCTCATCGTCCTTCCTCCATGCTGCTCAGGTCCGTTCGTGATTCCAGGTGGGCCTCGATGTCGGCGCGGGTCCGCCACGGCGTCCGCATCCGCTTGCCTCCGTAAAGCTCGAGCTGATCGCCCACGTGGGGCGAGCCCGGCTGGCTGGCGTTGCCGTAGGCGAGGAGGACCCGCCCTCTCGGTCCGTCGGGCGTGAACTCCAGGAGGGCGTAGTAGCTGTCGCCCCCGACGACCCACTTGCGGCCGTCGGCGTCCTCCCGGTAGCCGGCCACCCGGAACACGCCACCCGGGTCGCCGGCCGCGCCGCTGGCGGCGACCTCGTGCTCGCCGACGCGGGCGTGGTGCACGTCGCCCCACGGGACATCCAGGGCGCCGTAACGCTTCTCAACCGTGCGGGCCGCGTCGGCCAGGAGCCGGACGGCCGCGTCCGGATCCGCCAGACCGTCGGGCGTGCCCACCGGATCGTCCGCGCTCCACGGCGTCGCCCACCCGCCTCCCTCGTCGCGGAAACGCTCCAGCCAGGCGAGGAACAGCACGCCGCCGCGGCTGGCCGCATCGGCAGTCCGGTCCCAGGCATCCAACACGTCGGCGGCCCGGGCGGCGTCGGTGTCGCCGGACGCGCGCGCCACGGGGATCAGGTCGTCGAGAAGGCGATCGGCCGCCGCCATCCGCGTCGAGTGCTTGTAGGTCGCCAACTCGTCGTACGTGATCGAGGAGTCGGCGAGGAGCATGAGCGCCGAGCGCTGCGGACGGAACGCCATTCCCCGGGGCGCGAGGTACGCGGGATACGCCGCGGGGTCCAGCGCCTGCGGAATGGTCGACGTCCACGGCGGATCGTTGGCGTTCTGCAACCAGCCGTCCGCGGGGTCCTCGAGGCGCGGCAGCTCGTCGTAGGCCAGGTAGCCGGTCCAGAGCGTCGTGGGGTCGCTCCCGTCCACCACGCCCCGCCAGGTGGCCACGTCGCCCGAAGACCGGCGCGGTACCAGGCCGTTGAAGAGATAGAGGATGTGCCCGTCCCGGCCCGCGTACAGCACGTTGAACATCGGATTCTGCAGCTCGGCCAGGGCCCCCTCGAACTCCGCCAGGCTCTTCGCCCGCCCCATGTCCCACCACTCCTCCACGGCCCTCGCCCGATCCAGCCCGGCCACGCGCAGCGCCACCGCGTGGGCCCCGTCCTCCGCCACCACCGGGCCGTGGGCGGTGGACCGCACCGTCATCCGCTCTTCGCGGGTCGTCCCGTCGGCCTCGCGCACCCGCAGGACCTCCTCGCGCGTCTCGAACGGCCGCACCTCGTCCCCGAAACGGTATCCGTCGCCCTGCCTCGACACGACGAAGAGGTCGGCGCCGTCGTACGTGTTGACCGTGTGCGTCCAGCCCAGGTGGTCGTTGAATCCGATGGCCACCCCCGGCACACCCACGAGCGTGGCGCCGTACACGTCGATGGACGGTCCCACCAGCTGGCTCTCCCAGAAGAGGAAGAGATCGCCCCACGGGAGGTGGGGGTTGGCGACGAGCATGGCGTTCCCACTGGCCGAACGCCGCGGCGCCACGGCCCAGCCGTTCGACCCTACCTCCGCCGCGCGCTCCAGCTGCGTCGGTCCCAGCGCCACACGTCCCCCCGCCAGCGCCTGGCGCGCCTGTCGCACGACGCCCTCGTTGGTCACGAAGGTGAAGTGGATGACGCGGTTGCCATGCGCCATCACGTCGGCCGCGGTCACCGGGAGCACCGGCTTCACCTCGTCCGCGATCGCGTCGGGGTGCGCCGCCGCGTAGTCGTTCATCCCCCGGGCGAAAGCCTCCAGGTTCCGCTGGAAGGCGGGGGTCTGCGCCGCGACCCAGGCCTCGCCCCGACGGGGGATGTCCATCGTGCGTACCCAGCGGTCCGAGTCGAGGTAGTCCTCGCCCCAGTATTCGGCGGCCCGGCCCCGGGCCTCGCCGTAGAGGTGGAGGATCAGGTCCCCGTGGCTGGCCATCTGCGCCCACCCCTGGCCGCGGAAGACCGCCTCGTCGGTGGTGCCGTAGACGTGGGGCACGCCCCAGGTGTCCCACAGGATCTCGTCGCGGGCGTGCGCTCCGGGACGACAGGCGCCGGCGTACGCGACCAGTGCGAGCATCATCAGGTGGCGACGGTGGGACATCGGATCTCCGGGTGGAGGGGTCGGCCGGCCAACATAGGAGGCGGGGCCCCGGTGCCGAAACCCGACCGGTACGATGCGCCGAGGTCGGCCAATCGCTAGGATGGAGCGCCTTCCACCCACGACGATCCATGAGCCCGATACGCCGGCCCGACAGCTGGGCCCCCTATATGACCTGGGCGAAGCACCAGCCGCCCGCCCGTCACGACCTGCGCGGCAGCAACCTCCTCCATTGCACGCTGGAGGAGCTCCCGGGCGGACGGGAGGCCCTGGAGCTCTACGCGCACAACGACGAGGGCTATCCGCCTCTCGTCGAGGCCGTCGCGCGGCGCTACGGCGTCGCCACCGAACGGGTGGCCACGGCCACCGGGGCGGCCGGCGCGAACTTCCTGACGCTGGGCACGCTGATCCGGCCGGGAGACACGGTCCTCGCGGAGTGGCCCGGCTACGACCCCATGGCCGGAGCCGCGCACTTCCTCGGTGCGCACGTGTCGACGTTCGAGCGCTCGTGGCAGGACGGATTCAAGGTGGATCCCGACCGCATCGCGCACGAGCTGACCCCGGACACGCGGGTGATCCTCCTGACCAACCTGCACAATCCCACGGGGGTCTACACGGACGGGTCGACCCTCGAGGCCGTGGCCGAGATGGCCTCGGGGATCGGGACGAAGGTGCTCGTGGACGAGGTCTACCTCGAGGCGGCGTGCGGGGTGGACACGGTCCCGGCGGCCACGCGCCACGAAGCCTTCGTCTCCGTGAACAGCCTCACCAAGTCCTTCGGGCTGGCCGGGCTCAGGCTGGGTTGGATGCTGGCCGACCCCGGGACCATCGAGGGCGCCCGCCGCGTGCGTGACGTGGTGGACGGGAGCGGCGCGGTGCCCTCCGAGCGCCTGGGCGTGGCGGCCTTCGAGCACATCGACACCCTGCTCGCGCGGGCCCGCTCGATCCTCGAGCCCGCCTGGGCCCTCGTGAAGCGCTTCGTGGACGACCGTCCGGAGCTCGAGTGGGTGGCGCCGGCGGTGGGCAGCTGCGTGGCCTTCCCGCGCCTGGTCGGGGTGGACGACACGGAGCCGTTCGTCGAGATGGCGCGCGTGGAGCACGGCGTGGGCGTGGTGCCGGGACGCTTCTTCGGCGCCCCGGCCCACTTCCGCATCGCGATGGGTGGCAGGCGGGAGGTGCTCGAGGTCGGGCTGGAGGCCCTCGGCGCCGCCCTCGACCGCGGTGTGTAGCTACCTGCCCCGCTTCCACTCCAACGCGGACATCCGGCTCGGGCCCGGGTACGGCACGTCCGGACCCTTGATCACCCGCCACAGGATCTCGTTGAAGAGATCGTCCTGACCCGAGTCCTCGAAGCGCAGGTCCAGCGCCGCCGAGGCCTCCGCGTCCGGTCCGCCCTCCGGGTTACGCTCGTCCAGCGGTGTGTCGGGGACGATGGCCGTATACGGTGACGTATCCGGTGCCTCGGCCCAGATCCCGCGCAGCGGCCGCCCGTAGAAGTCGAACTGCGACAGCGAGCCGAGACCGAGGATCTCCGTCATGGTGGCGACGACGTCGGTGGTGTTCGTCCACCTGTGGTGCACGCCCCGCTGGCTCCAGGGGGAGACCACCAGGAGCACCGAGCGGTGGGAGTCCACGTGGTCGGGCCCGTTCTGGGCGTCGTCCTCCAGCACGAACACCACGGTGCTCTCCCAGAACGGCGTGTTCGACAGCGCCTCCACGATGCGCCCGAGGGCGAGGTCGTTGTCCGCGACGTAGGCCTGCGGCGTCGGCGCACCGGCGCGCCCACCCGCGGTGTGGTCGTTCGGGAGCCGCATGATCTGGAAAGCGGGCATGGTTCCCGTCTCCACGAACCCCTGGAGCTCGCCGATCCAGACGTCGGCGCGGCGCTGGTCGGGGATGTCCAGGCTGTAGCCCGGGTACTCGCGGCTGGTGTGGTCCGCCAGGAACGGCTTGTTCCCCTTGTAGCCGGGAGGCATGTCCTCGTCCGGAGCGACGTTGTCGGGGATGACGAACTCGCCGTAGTTCCGGAAGGAGATCCCCGCGTCCTCGGCCAGGTCCCAGAGGTAGCCGTTGGCCGGCTCGTTGACGTCGTCCTCCCCCTCCTCGTACGGGATGTTTCCGTAGCCCCGGTTGGTGCCTTCGTAATCGTAGCTGCGCCCCCGATCCGAGTAGTTCGATGGCACCGTCTTCTGGAGGTAGTCCGTCGTGTAGGCCGCCATCGACCAGTTGTGGCCGTCGGGGCTGGCCTCCGCGTTCACGAAGAAGCGGTCGAAGAGCCCGAAGCGTTCGGCGAGGGCGTGGTGGTTCGGGCTCACCGAGCGGGGAAAGAAGACCAGCGTGCTGTCGCCATCCCCGGAGGGGATGTCGCCCAGCACCTGGTCGTAGGTGCGGTTTTCCTTGATGATGTAGATCACGTGCTCGATCGCGGGGTAGGCGCGGGGACGCCTGCCGCGGTCCTCCCACCCGTTGGCGCGGGCCACGCGCGCGCTCAGACCCGCGAGCTCCTCCTCCGTGGCACGGGCCAGGGGCAGCGTGCCCAGCGTGCCGCTCAGCTGGCCCATCGTGTAGTTGGGCTCGCCCGGTCCGCGCCGGACCGGCGGTTGCGGAAACTCCGGGTTGGGCGCCGTGCCCCGGCCCTTGCCGTTGGCCACCAGGACCGTGTCGCCGCGCACCTGCACGGCCGTGGGGTACCACTCCACCGGCATGCGGCCCACGAGGTGATCCTCGATGGCAGCGCCCCCGGGAGCGATGTACCCACCGGTGTTGGGGGAGAGGGCGAAGACCGCCACCGCGTTGTTGTCGGCCTCCGCCACGAACAGCCGGGTGCCGTCCGCGGAGAGTGCCATCGCGTTGGGCGTGCTCCCCTCGTGCGGCCCCTCCGGGGGTGCGTCCTCGAGGCGGGCCACCACGGCGGTCGTGCGCGTGTCCATCACCACCACCCGGTCGGTGCTGCCCGACGCCACGAACAGCCGCGACCCGTCGGCGTTGAGGAGGAGCGCCGAGGGATGGCGGGCGATCTCGATCTTCGTCATCGAGCGCGGGCCGCCCGACTCCGTGAAGCGGAACTGTGTCACCACGTCGGCACCCCACGCCGACACGTACACCGCCCCGTCCGGGGCCACGGTCACGCCGTACGGATAGCGCTCCGTCGGATAGCGGGCGACCACGCGCCTGGAGGCGACGTCGACGACGGCGAGCTCGTCCCCGAGGTTCTCGGCGACGTAGAGAAAGCGCCCGTCGGGGGAGAGCGCGATCTGCGCCGGATAGCGCGTCCCCGAGCGGTTGGGTTGCTTGCGGGCGAGCACGATGGAGTCGCGCAGCGTCGCCTTCCCGTCGGCCCACGCGTAGCGGTACACCACGTCCTGGTTGCCGCCCGATGCGTACAGCGAGCGCCCGTCCGGGCTGAACGTGAGCCCCAGGAACGCGGCGTCCTGGAGGAGCGTCTGCGTCACCTCGCCACTGAAGCGGTCGACGACCTGCACGCCCTGCTCCCGCCATCCGTTGAGCAGCAACACCACGTGCTGCCCATCCGGGGCGAACTCCATCGCCAGGGGGAGCGAGCCCACGGGGACCGAGCTGCCGGCCGGGTCGAGGACGTTGCCGGTGGGCAGACGGCCGATGACGGGGAGGAAGGGCTCCTCGGCCAGCGCCGGAGCGCTTTCGGTCGCGCCGCCGGGCCGGCCGACGATGGAGCAGGCGGAGGCCAGGAGGACGGAGCCGAGGAGGAGGATCTTCGCGGGGAGCCGCATGGTCGTCTCGCGGGGTCGGACGGGATCGTCATTCGGTCGTGGAAGAGTCGGTGGAACGGGCGGCGCTGGCAATCGCCCGAGGGTGACGATCGGGTATCGGCCGGGATCGCGTGAGCCCGTTCGGCGGGGATTCCTGCGTGTGATCGAGAAGGGGCCGACCGAGCCGCCGTTCCAGGTCGACGGGGAGGACCCCGACACGCAGAGCCAGGGGAGCCGTTCCATGGACCGCCACGCACAGCTTCGCCGCATCGGGTCGCGCGTCTCGACGCGCTGTTCGTTCCTCAGGTTGCCGCTGGTTCGGCTGGTGCTGGTGGGGGGGGTGGTGCTGTTCCAGGGGTGCTTCAGCAATGCCGAGAGCTCGGACCCTGGCAACCCGTTGGCGGAACGCACCTCGCTCCTCATCAGGGTGACCACCGAATACGCCGACGGCGCGCCGCCCCTCGGCTCGGACGTCATGTACACGGCCTTCGTATACGACAAGTACGTATCCCACCACCGAGCGGAGCAACCGATCACGCCCAACGGCCAGGTCTTGTTCTCGGACCTCGGCGAGGGATTCACTCTCGACTACGGGATCCAGAACGTCCCCACGGGCTGCCATGCCAGGGACCAAGGGGAGAGCCTCGTTACAACCGACAAACGAATCTTCGGTAGCCGGGACACCGCGACGTACCACGTCCTCTGCGACGCGCCCTCCAACGGCACACTCGAGATCACCATCAACGGCCTCCCGACCGGCGCTGCCCCCGTCGTCACCGTGAGCGGTGCCTCCATCGCGACCACCAACGTCGGCGGCACCGGCCAGACCTTCCCGGATCTCACCCCCGGCGACTACCAGATCGACGCGCTCCCCGTGGAGCACAACGGCGACACCTACCTCCCCTCCCCCGCGCACCAGACCGCCACGGTCATCGGTGAGCAGACGGTCACCGCCACAGTGCAGTATTCGGCCGCCGCCACCCTGAACGTCGACGTCAACGGCCTTCCCGCCGGCGCTGCCGCCTCGGTGACGATCTCCGGCCCGGGGGGCTTCAGCAGGACGCTCCAGGGCTCGGACACGCTCGAGGCTCTGGCCCCCGGCACGTACACGGTCACTGCGAACACGGTTAGCATCGGGGGCACCAACTGGCAGCCCACGCCGCTTTCGCAGACCGTCGAGCTCGTCTCCGGTGCCACCGGAACGGCCACTGTCGACTACGCGGAGGCCCTGGGCGTCGGCACGCTGGATGTGGTCGTGACAGGCATGCCGCCCGGCTGGGACGCGGACGTCACGGTGACCGATCCCTCCGGTGGCACTCTGCACCTGGCAGCGGACTCGACGCTCACGGACCTCGCTCCCGGCGTCTACACGGTGTCCGCTGCCGCCCTGGAGGCCGACTATCACATGGAGCCGGAGGTGGACACGCTCCAGGTCGAGGTCAAGGTCGGAGAGACGGCGAGCGTCGAGGTCTCCTACCTGACGGTGTCGGACAACCTCCTGGTGGATCCCAGCTGGGAGATCGGCCTCGTCACGGTGGCCACGCCGGTGATCCCTACGGCGACGGGAGAATGGCACGGCGACCTGGCGGGTGTCACGGGCGAGGAGAACGGCATCAAGCCGGCGGACGGCCTCTGGATGCTCCACTGCATCGCCACCGGTCCCTTCGGCGCAGGCGCCGGCTCCACCGGCTGCGAGATGTATCAGCTCCTCGCCGTTCCATCGGAGCTCGCCGGCGCCATCGCGGGCGGCTCCGCATCGGTGGCGGCCCAGGCGCTCTTCAACCGCGTCGCGGGCGACGCCGAGACGGACAGCCGTTTCACCGTGGACATCTTCGCCTTCGACGGGGCACCGGCCGATGCCTCGGCGAAGGTGGGGACCCAGGTGTGGCTCGCCCGCCAGTTGGTCGACCTGGACACGGACGCGGATACGCTCACCTGGCAGCCTCTCCAGAGCGTCGTGGCGGTGCCGACCGGCACGACCGTCCTTCTCCTCCGCCTGGTGGCAGGCGAGAACGTGAAGGACGACGCCGCGCTCCCGGAGTTCGACGGCCACTACATGGACGACGCCAGCCTGGTCATCCGCTGGAAGCGGACCTTCTAGCGCCCCCCCAGCCGGGCGCGGATCCCGAGGGCGAACGCCCGGTAGGGGTCCGCGTCCGGGCGGTCCGCGCTGGCCTCCAACGACGCCTGCACTACCGGCCGGGCCTCGTCGATCCGGCCGTGGCGCTCGAGACACGCGGCGAGGGCGTTGAGAGCTCGCAGGTGGTCGTCCCTGCCATGACCGTCCTCCGCACCCAGGGCCTGGGCGACCTCCCGGAGCTCCGCGAGTGCGGCGGTCGGATCGGGGCCCCGGCACCGGAGCGTCCCCAGGCTCACCACGTCTCCGAGGAAACGGCGGTCACGGGGGAAGGCCTTCCTGACGATGGGAGTCGCGTGGGCGAAGTGCGCCTCGGCCTCGTCGTTCTGTCCGGTGCGGAAGAGGAGGCGGGCGAGGTTGACCTCGACGACGGCGGGGTTGGAGTGGTCGTCTCCGAAGGCGGCGCGATACCCGGCCCACGCCGCCCGGAAGTGGGGCTCGGCCTCGGCGTCGCGTCCTTGCGCCTGCAGGGTGAGGCCGAGGTCGTTGTGCGTGTCGGCAACGACGAAATGGTCCTCTCCCAGGGAGGCGATCTGCCCGGCCAGGACGTCGCGAAGCAGTGCCTCCGCCTCGGCATTCCGTCCCTGCCCCCGCAGGACGTTGGCACGCTGGGCGCGCAGGGACAGCACGCCGGGATGGTCCCACGGCAGGACGCGCTCCCGGATCGATAGAGCCGCGCCGATGGCGCTGTCGGCTTCCTTCAGCGAGCCCTCACGGGTCAGCGTCCACGACAGCGCCTCCAGGCTGGTCGCGACGGCCGGATGATCGGGGCCCAGGATGGACCGGCGAAGCCCGAGGCTCTTCCGGAACAGAACCTCTGCCGAGTCGAGGTCCGCCCTCGCCGCCCGAACCCACCCCAGGTTCGTGTACGTGGCAGCCTCGCGGCCTCCGGTCTCGGCAGCGGTGCCCCACGCATCCAGAGAGCGCTCCAGTAGCGGCTCGGCGCGGTCGAGTCGGCCGAGAACCTGCCAGGCGTGACCGATGTCGTTCATCGCCTTCGCCCGTTCCACGGCCGGGAGATCCCGCAGACCCTCGAGCCGTACCTCGGCTGCGGCGAGCAGCGTATCGGCAGCCGTCTGGTTTCCCATCTCCGCCTGGAACATGCCCAACCGGCGCTCGGAGGCCGCTACGCCCGGATCGTCCTCGCCGATGGCGGCCGAGCCCGTCGCGACGGCGTCCTGGAGCAGGGGGATCGCCTTGTCCCGCATCCCCAGGCTCCCGTACACCTCGGCGATCACGCTCATGAGCGCGGCCCGGACGGCCGGCTGTCCCGCCAGCTCCGTCCGGATCCGCGCCGCGCCCCGGTCGAGCACCTCCCGCACCGTGACCGAATCATCCAGGGCGAGCATCGGGTCGGCGCTCTGGAAGAGCCCCACCAGCAGCTTGACCACCTCCTCGGCGCGGTCGCGCTCTACGGCCGTCTTCCGGGCCTGCCGGTGCATGCCGAGCGCGAGGCCGGCCACGAGCAGGAAGGCGCCCGCCATGGCGGACAGCGCCAGTGCATGACGGCGCATGAACTTGCCGGCCACGTAGCGCCAGGTGTCGGGGCGCGCGCGTACCGGGCGCCCCTCCAGGTACCGCTCGAGGTCGTCGGCGAGCTGGCCCGCCGTGCCGTAGCGCTGGTCGGGCTCCTGCCTGAGCGCCTTCAGCAGGATCGATTCCAGGTCGCCGCGCAGCTTGTGCGCCAAGCGATCGGGTGTGGTGGAGCGGGCCGCCGCGATCTCTTGCCGATCCTCCCTGGTGAGCAGCTCGTGGGAGGGGCGGTCGGCGTCTCCGGTGGTGGTCGGCGTCCACCCGGCGCCGTCGGATCGCTTCGACCCGCCGCCGGCGAGGAGCCTGCGCAGGAGGAGGCCGAGCTGGTAGACGTCGCTGGCCGTGGTGACGGGCTCGCCGCGGAACTGCTCGGGCGATGCGTACTCCGGTGTCAGGATGCGGGCGCCGAGCTGCGTGACGCCCGAATCGCCGGAGCGGAGGTCGTCGTCCAGGATCTTGGCGATCCCGAAGTCGAGGAGCCGCGGCTCGCCGGTCTCCGTTACGAGGATGTTCCCCGGCTTCAGGTCGCGGTGGACGATGAGGTTCTGGTGGGCGTACTGGACCCCGTCGCACACGCGCAGGAATAGGCGGAGGCGGTCGTCGACGTCCAGGCGGCGGTCGTCGCACCAGGCGTCCAGCGCCTCGCCCTCGACCCGGTCCATGGCGAACCAGGGCCGGCCGTCGTCGCTCACGCCGCCGTCGAGCAGGCGGGCGATGTTCGGGTGGGAGAGGCGCGCCAGGATCTGCCGCTCGGCGAGGAACCGTGCCTCGGCATGGGGCCCGCGGGCCTCCGTGGGGAGGATCTTGAGGGCGGCTTCCTGGTCGAACTGTCCGTCGGCCCGGCGCACCCGGTACACCACGCCCATGCCGCCCCGGCCGAGCTCGCCGGTCACTTCCCAGGCGCCCAGCTTCGAGCCGGGATCGAGGGTGGGCTCCTGTGACGCTTCCTGCCGGTCCGTCACGGGGTCGAAGAGGCCCGTCCTGAGATGCGCCCTGAGCAGACCGATCACCTCGTCCGTGACGTCGGGCCCACTCGCCGAGGCCCGTACGAACGCTTCCCGCTCCGCCTCGGGGCGCTCGAGGGCCTCGGCGAACAGCCGCTCGACCCCTTCCCAGCGATCGGTGGTCACGGAGCCGTCCCGGCTTCCCGCGTCAGCCAGGCCCGGGCCATCGTCCAGTCGCGCTTCACGGTGGCGGGCGAGATGCCGAGCGCCTCGGCCGTCTCGGGCACGCCCATCCCCGCGAACACCCTGCACTCAACCACGCGGGTCTGGCGCGGGCTCACGCGCTCCAGTCGCCCCAACGCCTCGTCGACCCACAGGATGTCGTCGGGCCGTTCGCTCGCCGCGGCCACCACGTCCTCGATGGGAACGTGCAGCGCGCGCCCGCCGCGCTTGGCCGTCTTCCGGGCCTCCGCGTGGTTGACGAGCACCCGGCGCATCGCCTGGGCGCACACCGCGAAGAAGTGGGCCCGCCCCTTCCAGGTCAGCGAGTCCGCGCCCGCCAGCTTGAGGTAGGCCTCGTGAACCAGCGCGGTGGTGTCGAGGGTGTGGCCGGTGCGCTCCCGCGCCAGGTGATGATGCGCGAGCCGGCGGAGCTCCTGGTACGCGAGGGGAAGCACCCGGTCGAGCACGCTCCGGTCACCGCCGCCCAGCTCTGCGAGCAGGACGGTCAGCTCTCCGGGTTCGGGGGGTCGGGTCGATTCGGGCATGGATCGGCGAGGGTCGGGTCCCCGGCGAAGATGCGGTGGCCCGGGATGTGGCGGCAACACTCGTCCTGCTCGGGTGGAGGCCTCACCGTCGCTGTCGGCCGCTAGCTTGTCTCCATGAGCACGTCGACCCGGTCCACGCCAGCGGACGCGTGATGTGATGCGCACGATCACCCTGGTCCTCCTCGCCTTCGGCATATCCCTGGCGGTGCTGCTCGTCCTGTGGGCACGCCAGCTGCGCACCCGCGACGCCACCAGCGTCGACGTCGCGTGGTCGTTCTCCCTCACCGGCATGGCCATCCTCTATGCGATCGCCGCCGACGGCGAGCCGGCCCGCCGGGCGCTCGTCGGCGGGCTGGGTGCCCTGTGGAGCGCGCGGCTGGGCTGGTACCTCTTCGCGACGCGCGTGCGGACCAGCCACGGCGAGGACGGGCGCTACGCCGCACTCCGTGCCGAATGGGGCGCCACCGCGCCCGCCCGCTTCCTTCGGGTCTACGTCGCGCAGGCGGTGGCGGCCACGCTCTTCTCCCTCCCCCTGCTCGCCGCGATGCGGGCCGGGCCCCTCGACGCCTGGGCCGTGGCGGGCACGCTCGTGTGGCTGGTCGCGGTAGCAGGCGAGACGATCGCGGACCGACAGCTCGCGGCGTTCCGCGTGCGACCCGGCACTCGAGGCCTGGTCTGCCGCGATGGTCTCTGGGCGTGGTCTCGGCACCCCAACTACTTCTTCGAGTGGGTCCACTGGTGGACCTACGTGCTCATCGGCCACGCGGCGCCCCTCACCTTCATCGGCCCGGTCGTGATGCTGGCGCTGCTCCTCAAGGGGACGGGCATCCCATACACCGAGAAGCAAGCCCTCCGGTCGCGCGGCGACGCTTATCGCGAGTACATGCATACGACGAGCGCATTCGTGCCGTGGCCGCCCTCACGGCCACGAGCCCCGGGTGCGGAATAAGGGAGAATAAGCCCGCTCGAAGGCAGGAATAACCGGCGACAAAGCCATCGCCTTCAGGTTGGAGGAGTTCGCCCCCCCTTCCATCGCCCCGCGGTGGATCAGCGCGACTTCATCCACGGAGAGCCGCCATGCGCCGCCTCTTCCTGACGATCCCACTCATGGTCTTCGCTTGTGCGTACGACCAGGTCCCCACGGCCCCGGACGCCGATCTCTCCACCACCTCCGCCATGGCGCAGGCCGCGGCGAAGATCCGAGTCGGTGACGGCGGGCCCTTCGAGGTGGGCTTCACCACCTTCATGCTCCACGAAGCCAGCCGTGGGGACCGGCCCATCCCCGTGTACGTGTGGTATCCCGCCGATCCGGCGGGAATCGACGCATCGTCCCCCGAGGCCATGTACCCGCTGGATCCCTTCCACCCCGGGGACTTCCCGGATGCACCTTCCTCCGCCTTCGAGGCCTACGGGCTCGAGCGGGCCTACCAGGAGCCGGAGCCGGCCGAGGGTTCGGAACCATGAACCCGGCCAAGGTGGTTGCATCCGGATGGTCCATCGGGGGCTGCACGGCCATGGTCCTGGTCGCGGGTGACGACGAGGTGTGCGACCTGGCGGACCTCTTCCCGGACTGGCCCGTTCCGCCCGAGACCTGCGTTCCCACATTCCCGGATCCGCGCATCTCCAGGATCACCCCCCTGGACGGCTCCAACCTGCTCCTTCGCTTCCAGGAGATGGCCCGTGTGGACGTGCCCGTCCTGGGGATCGGAGAGGAATGGAACGCGGTGGGGGATTGGCAGGCCAGACAACATGCGGCGTTCACCGGTCATCCGGCCTATCGGGTGGACGTCTTCAACACGGTCCATCCATCCTTCTCCAACACCTGCATCGGCTGGGAGCCGAACGTGGAGTTCTTCGTCACGGAGCGGAAGAGCCCGAACGCCATCGACGAGGATTGGCCCGACACGTTCATCTACTTCATGCACCAACCCGGGAGCGCCCACTCCAACGCATCCACGGCGCTCACCGCCTTCGGTGTCATGGATCCTACGGGAGCCCGGCCCAAGGAGTTCGCGTTCAGGGCCCCGGGCGACCGGGGGTTCTGAGCGTTCGAAAGCCGGGAAGAAGCACGGGGCGGCCCGCCGCCCGTGGGCCGCCCCCTCACCGGACCCGCACGAAGCGGGCAGACGTCATGGACCGATGGCAACGTCCGAAGGTCAGTCCCGTGCCGGCCGCGTATGCAGACAGCGACCCCGACGTCCTCGTTCACGCCCTCGGGGCGTGCTCCATCGAGCCACCGGGGACGGAGGCGGGCGATGACGTCGTCGAGATGGATCGGCCTCCACCGTGAGGATCTCGTCGAGAGAAAGGACATCGCGGCTCGCCCCGGTCGACGGACCGGCGCGGCTGCTGGCGCAACCCTTCCAGATCGCGAATACGCACGTGGCCAGGATGCAGACCTTCCCGCGCACGAGCATCGATGTTCCTCCTGAAGGTGACGAATCCGAAGTCCATTCGTCCCGCCCCCTCACCCCGTGATGCTGTACTCGTACCGCCCACGCACGGGATCGCCTTCCTCGTAACGCGCCAGCCGGAACATGCGCGCGTCGAAGGAGGGCGTCTCCCCCGACACCAGCTCGGCCGTGAGGAGCCCCACGGCCGGTCCCAGCTTGAAGCCGTGCCCGCTGAAGCCGTTGCACAGGAAGTGTCCGGAGCCCGCGGGCACCTCGTCGATGATCGGGTGCCAATCCGGCGTGATCGCGTACAGGCCCGCGTAGCCGCGGCGGCGCACCGCGCTCTCCATCGCCGGACAGCGCTCGACCCACCGGCCGCCCACCTCCACGTCGAAGTCCTCGTCGGTGTGCTCGGGATAGTCGTCCGGATCGACGACGTCCTCCGCCTCGGAGGGATCGATCAACCCCACGAGCATCAGGTCGCCCGTCTCTGGGCGGAAGTACGACGCGTGCGCGAAATCGAGCACCACGGGATGCGGCCCTCGCTGACCCTCCGGCCGGCCGAAGACGGCAACCTGCGCACGGCAGGACGACACGGGCACGTCGAGCCCGGCCATTGCCGCGACGCGAGCGCCCCACGGTCCCGCGCAGTTCACCACCGCTCCCGCGTCGATGGGGCCGGCGTCGGTGTCCACGCCGGCCACGCGGTCCCCTGCGAAGCGGATCCCCGTGACCTCCCGATTCAGGAAGAAGCGCGTGCCGTGACGGCGGGCCGCCGCCGCGAGGCCCGACGTGGTCATGTGGGGGTCCGCGTAGCCGGCACCCGGCTCGTACGCCGCAGCGACCAGGTCCGACGCGGCCGCGCCGGGGAGTACGTCGCGGATCTCCTCGGGCGAGAGGATGCGGGTGTCGATCCCCACACCCTGCTGGAGCGCCACGTTCTCCCGCAGCCCTTCCGCGTCCTCCGCCGGCACGAGCACCAGGAAGCCGGCGTTGACGAACCCGGACTCACCTCCCACGCGCTCGTCGAAGTGCCGGAAGACGTCGAGCCCCCAGCGCGCCATGCGCGCCGTCACCTCGTTGGAGTAGTGCTGGCGCACGATCGCCGAGGACTTGCCCGTCGACCCGGACGCGAGCGCACCCTTCTCCACGACGGCGACCTTCACGCCGCGACGCGACAGCTCGAAGGCCGTGGCGCACCCCATGATCCCGCCACCCACCAGGACGACGTCGAACGTCTCGCTCATCGGACGGATCGCCCTTCCCCGCTCAGCCAACCCATCAGGTTGAGCAGGAAGCGTGGATTCTGCGCCGCGAGGGGTGCGTTCATCCCCACGGGCACGCCCTGCGGCCCGGCGAGCTGCGCGGAGAACATGGCCGCCTCCCCGAAGACCGCGACCCTCCCCCTCCCCACCTGGGTCACGGCACCCTGCGACCACCCGCCCACGTCGGTGCGCGGCGTGTCGTCGCGGAACGTCCAGGCGGTGTCGGGATTCAGCGAGACGACGTTCCCGCGGAACGTCAGGAGAGACGTCGCCCCGGTCGGCGAACGGAAGGGCGACCCGGTGAACGTCGCCACCGAGTCGACGCGCGCGCCGGCACGCCCTCCGTCCGTGATCGGATGCGCCGCCAGCGATCCGTCTGTGCGCCGGAAGATCATCGGGCCGCGGCCCCCCACCTCACCGTCCTCCAGGGCGAAGCCGTTGAGGAAGTCGAACCCGAAGGCGGCCGCCAGGTCCCGGGCCGCGCCGGCGAAGGGCATGTGGTCCGCGATGAGGAGGAGCGCGCCGCCCCCCTCCACCCACGCGCGCACCGCGGCGATCTCCTCCGGCGTGAAGGCCGACGGGGTCGGCAGCGTCCAGTTCTGGCCGATGTCGTTGCGCTCGTTCAGGGCGTTGGCGACGACGAGCACGTCGACGCCCGCGAGCGCGCCGGCGGTGAGGGGCACGTCGGACCCGTCGACGATGAAGCCGTCGGCGCGCAGGAGCCGGGCGAAGCTCAGATATCGGCCGTCCACGGTGTGGAAGTTGTGGTGCGCCTGGTCGAGCGCCACCCGGGGGCCCGCACCCCCGGCGAACGCCGGCGGACCCACGTCCGGGTGGAAGGCGGAGTCGGCGACCTGCTGGGCCCCGAGCGGGGTGGCGCCCAGGAGGGCGGCGGAGACGAGTGCGACGAGGGGTCCGATGGGGGCGCGAGGTCTCATCCGGGGAAGATAGCGGGCGCGTGCTCGCACGCGACCGCCTGGTGGCACGCCGCCGCCTACGCGATCGACCGTCTCAGCTCCACGGAGGTCGTCAGCAGCAGAAGCCCCACGATCACCGCGGAGCTGATGCACCACATGCACGTGGCCCCGATGACGAAGGGCTCGAGGAACGTCAGATACCACGAGAACGCGGTGGCCGCGAAGGCCATCGCCCACTGGAGCCACAGCGCACGTCGACCCACCTGGACCGCCCGACTCCTGGCGACACTCCAAGTGACGAAGATCGCAGCGTATCCGATCATGCCGAGCACACCGACGGGCAGAACGCCGAACAGCCGCGCGTAGGTGCTCTGCTGCACCGCGTTGCAGTCGCCGACCGGGCCGCACACAGCCTCCTGGCCGGTGACCTCCACGAAGGAGAGATAGGCGGCCGCGGCCATCCCCAGCACGCAGAGCACGGGCACGAGCCATGCGGGCGGGGACGCGTCGCCGGGAAGAGACCGGCCGAAGGCGAGACGGACCGACGCGGCGAGCACGGCGACCAGCAGCACCATGACCGCGACGGCGATGCCGTTGCCGAAGGGATCGCGCCGCAGGCGTTCGAGAACCGATGCCCGGGCGGCTTCCGCCTCGGGCGTGAGCGAGCGGGTGATGCCGGGCGTGGGCGGCGCCGGGGGGGCCGTCGCCGCGGGAGGAGCTGCCGCGGTGATCGAGTCCGTCGGACGTTCGGCCGGGGAGGCGGTCAGGGCGACGGAGTCCGCGCCCGGAGGGGCGGCGTCTGCGACCGCGATCGTGTCGGCGGCGGTCGCGGTGGTGTCACCGGCGCTCCCCGTGTTCGCGGCGGAAGCCGCGGTGTCGACCGCCGCCCCCGCATCGACGACCCGCGCGGCCGTGTCCGTGGCAGCGGCAGCCGGAGCGGGGCTGGAATCCGGCCGCGGCGCCTGCGCGTGCGGCATCAGCCCCTGCGCGGCGAGGGCATCCCTCAGCTGCGCCACCGCGGGCCAGTCGATCCCGTCCGCTGCCAGCGCCCGCTCGATCAGGCCCGGCAGTCGCTCGGGGATCTCCAGCGCCCCGATCATCACCTCCTCGCCCGCCACCAGCATCGGAACGCCGGCATCTTCGAGGGGAATGCCGAAGTGCGCGAGCGCCGCCTGGAAGAGCTCCTGACCGACGCGGGAGGTCACGTCCACGCCGACGATCACGAGCTGGTCCCCGTAGCGCTCCGCCAGCGGAGGCAGGTCCTCGGTCATGACCTTGTGGCAGTGCGGGCACGTCGGCGAGTAGAAGAGCACCGCCCGCACGACCGCATCCTGCGCGGACAGACGAGGGGGACCGATCGAGCCCGCCAGGGCGAGCCCGATCACGAGCGGGAGGGTCGGCGACCTGCGGAGGACGCGCACGGGGCGACTCCCATCCGGTTCCACGACCTGTGACTACCTGCGAAGACGCGCTAAATGTCGCCTTTCTTCGCCGCCTCCGCGATATGCTCGCCCGCCCGGAACGCCAGCGCAGAGATCGTCATGGTGGGCTGGCCGCGCCCGCTGGTGACGAAGCTGCTTCCGTCGCAGATGAAGAGGTTGGGCACCTCGTGCGTCCGGTGGTAGCGGTCCACCACCGACGACGACGGATCGTCGCCCATGCGGCAGGTGCCCAGGAGGTGGAAGCCCACGTTCTGCTCCTGGGCGGGGAAGGACCACGTCCGCTTGGCGCCCGCGGCCTCCAGGATCTCCTTCGCCCGAGTCTGCAGGAAGTCGACCATCTTCAGGTCGTCCGGGTGGTCCTTGTACGTGACGCGGACGACCGGCCGCCCGAAGCGGTCCTTCACCTCTTCGTCCAGCGTGATGGTGTTGGTCTCCAGGGGGAGCGACGTGGAGTGGGTCGCCACCATCATGCTGCGCGTGAAGTTGTGGGAGAGGAAGCGCCGCAGCTCCGGGCCGCGGAACGGGGCGTCGGGCGGCATGCCCGCCAGGGCGAACAGGATGGGGGAGTTGAAGATCTGGCGCCCGTCCATCCCGCCGCCGCCGTAGAAGCCGCGCTTGGGATCGGACTCGTACCAGTCGGTGCACACCCGGGTCACCTGCACGCTCTTGAACTCGTTGAGGGGCTCTTCGAACAGCGCCTGGACCGATCCGTTGCCGTTGAACATGAGGTGCTTGCCCACCACCCCGCTGCCGTTGGCCAGGCCTTGGGGGAACAGGCTCGACTCGGACAGAAACAACAGGCGCGGCGTCTCGGCGCCGTTGGCGCTGAGCACCACGGCCTTCGCCTTCTGGGCGTGCTCGTTCCCGTCCTTGTCGAAGTAGACCACCTGGGTCACCCGCCCCGACGCGTCGGTGTCGACCCGGTGGGCCGTGCACTCGGGGCGGATCTCGCACTTCCCCGTGGCCTCCGCCTCGGGAATCATGGACGCCAGCGTCGACGACTTGGCGTTCATCTCGCACATGAAGCCCATGCAGAAGCCGCAGTGCACGCAGGCGTTCCGGCCGGGCCGGGCCTCGGAGATGATGGCCATGGGCGCCGGATACGGTTGGTAGCCCACCGCCCGGGCGCCCCTCTCGAAGAGCACGCCCGACGACTTCACGGGGAGCGGGGGATGGGGATAGGGCCTGGAGCGCGGCGGGTCGTTGGGCCCCGGCGCACCCGACACGCCCACCTCCCAGTCCACCCGGGTGTAGTAGGGCTCCAGCTCCTCGTAGGTGATGGGCCAGTCGGCCAGGGACGCTCCCGGAATGGCCCCCAGCCGACTCCGCTCGTCGAAGTCCACGGGGCGGAAGCGCCAGTAGTTGGCCGTGAAGTGCGCGCTGCTTCCGCCCACGGTGTGGGCGTAGAAGGCCGGCGGGAACGGCCCCTGCAGCGGGGCCGCCTCGTCCGCGGCCGTCGTCCGGAAGGTCTGCGGATCGTCGCCCGCCAGTGCGTTCTGGATGGCGATCTCCAGCTCGTCGTGGCTGACGTCGGCGGCCTTCCGGTAGGGCCCCTGCTCCAGCACGACGACGCTGAAGCCCGCTTTGGAGAGCTCCCGGGCGATGACGCCGCCCGCCGCGCCGGACCCGACGACGACGAAATCAACCTCGTCCCGAGTCTGATAGGTGCGCCCGAACGGGACGGCCGATGCGATCAGCGCCCGCCGGTTCAAGGGAGCGCCCGGCATCCGGGGGCTCACGCGTCACCTCCCTGGGCCGCCTGGGCATCGTAGTAGCCAAAGGGAGGCTGCCAGGCGTGCCGGTCCTCGAATCCGATCATGGCCCATCCGGCCTTGTCGCGGTTCCCGCCGTGGGTCGGATCGGCCAGCACGCCGAACATGACCAGCGTCCACAAGGGAAAGACGACCTGGGGGTCGGACTCCTTCAGCTCGTCCAGGAGCGCGTCCTGGGCGTCGGGTGCCAGGTCGGCGAAGCCCCCGGCCCCCGCCTGCGCCTCTCGCGCCTTGGCGTCCAGCGTCTGCACCGCGTTCCTGGCGGCCTCGAGCTGCTCCGGCTGCGCCGCCAGGAAATGGTCCATGAAGACCACGGCGCCCATGGCCACGGCGCCGGGCTGGTCGCCGTCGGCGGGGAGGATCCGGTCGGAGAAGGACTCGAGCGTGCGGCGCTCGCCGTCCTCCAGGACCCTGGGGCCCTCGCCCGTCTTCATGGCGTCGGCCGCCGACTCCGCCGCTTCGCGGCAGCCGGCCAGGCCGAGGGTCATCCAGGCGCCCACGGCGCCGGCTCCGGAGAGCTGGAGGAACAAGCGACGGGAGGGGAACGCGTCGAGCATGGTGGAACTCCCAGGGCAGGTTGAGAGGCGAGCGCACACACCCGACGGGGGTTACGCAGGCGCCACATTACCCCCGGCGGGGTGTCCGGGGCCAGGACGGAGATCCGGAGCGGCTTGCCCTCCCCGCCCCCGTGGCCCCAGCATGCGGGCAACATCCCACCCGGAGGAACCCCATGCGCCGCCCCATCGTCGCCCTCGCGGTCGCGCTGCTCGCCGCCGCCCCCCTCGCCGCCCAGAACGCTCCCGGCGTGACCCACTACGTCCGCTATCAACGGGACGGCCGCACGGGCTGGGGCGTCCTCCAGGGCGAGCGCATCCAGGAGATCGACGGCAACCTCTTCGGGCAGCACCGCGCGACGGACCGGTGGGTCGCGCTGGCCGACGTGACGCTGCTCCCGCCCACGGAGCCGCAGAAGGTGATCGCGGTCGGGCTGAACTACCAGAGCCATCTCGGCCAGCGCGATCCGGCGGCGTATCCGGGGCTGTTCGCCAAGTACCCCACGTCCCTGATCGCCAGCGGCGCCGACATCCTGCGGCCGCCGGACGCCACCAACCTCCACTACGAGGGCGAGATGGTCCTGGTGATCGGGAAGGAGTGCGCGCGGGTCAGCGAGGCGGAGGCGACCGGCTGCATCTTCGGCATCACCGCGGGCAACGACGTCTCCGAGCGGGACTGGCAGTCCGCCGACCTCCAGTGGTTCCGCGCCAAGGCCTCAGACACCTTCGGTCCGGTGGGGCCGGCCATCGCGGTGGGGCTGAATCCGGACGACGTGCTGGTGGAGACCCGCCTGAACGGGGAGGTCCGCCAGCACCAGCGCACGACCGACCTGATCTTCAACACCTCGGAAATCGTGAGCTACGTGAGCCGCTACGTCACGCTGCGGCCGGGCGATCTGATCTTCACCGGGACACCGGGCAGCACGAAGGCGATGGAGAACGGCGACGTCGTCGAGGTGGAGGTGGAAGGCGTGGGCGTGCTCCGCAACACCGTGCGCGGCCGGTGAGCTGGACGGCGACCGTGGGCGGGGCCGACCGGGCCGTGGCCACTCGGAAGGCGGCACCGTGAAGCGCCGCGGGGAGATCGTCGCGCTCCTCCTCGTCGTGACAGGCGTGGTGCTGATCTGGCGCGGCTGGAACGTCCGCTCCGCGGGTCCCGAGCCGATCCGGCTCGTTCCTGTCACGGTGCCCGCCTTCGACACGGGCGGGACGCTGACCGACGCGTGGGCGGACTTCGACGGCGACGGCGACCCCGACCGCTTCGTGGGCTTCAACGGCGCGCCCAGCCGTCTCTACCGCAACGACGGCACCGCCGGCTTCACCGACGTGGCCTCCGTGCTCCACCTGGACGTCGAGAAGCGGGTGCGCACTTCGTCGTGGGGGGACTACGACGCCGACGGCGACCCCGACCTCCTGCTCGGCTACGCCGGCGAGGCGCAGGCGCTCGCCCTCTGGCGCAACGACGGAACGGCCGGCTTCGCGGAGGTGGCCTCGCAGGTGGGCCTGGCGCTCGACAGCGCCGCGACCCGCCAGGCCTCGTGGGTGGACGTGGACGGCGACGGTGACCTGGACCTCTTCCTCGCCCTGCGCGACGGGCCCAACCGGCTGTGGCGCAACGACGGCGGCACGTTCACGGACGTCACCGACGCCACCGGGATCGGCGACGCGCGCCGCTCCGTCGGTGCCGTCTGGTTCGACGCAGACGGCGATGGCGACATGGACGCCTACGTCGCGAACATGGACGGCGACGCCAACGGCCTGTGGCTCTCGAGCGGGGGCGTCTACGTGGACTCCGCCTCCGCCTGGGGCCTCGCCGACGGCGGCCGTGCCCTCGGCGACGAGCACCAGGGGACCGTGCGCCCGTGCGCCGTGGACTACGACGGCGACGGCGACCTCGATCTCTTCACGGCCAACTACGGCAAGAACGGCCTCTTCCGGAACCCGGGCGGAGGGGGCACCTGGGAGAACGTGGCCGCCTCTGTGGGTCTCGACACCGACTCGTTCTTCGACACGTGCATCTGGGGCGACGTCGACCACGACGGCCGGCCCGACCTGTATGTGAACGGCACGGTGACCGGCGGCACCAGCTACCGCGACTTCCTCTTCCGCGGCGAGGGCGGGACGTTCGTCGACGTCACCCCGCCCGCCCTCGGCGTCGAGGCGGACCACGGCGCCACCTGGGTCGACTTCGACCGGGACGGCGACCTCGATCTCGCCCTCACCGGGTCGCAGGAGAACGGGATGCACCTCCTCTTCCAGAACCTGATGCGGCCGGAGTACGCCCGGCATTCCCTCGCGGTGCGGGTGCTGGACGGCGAGGGGCACGCGACCCGCGCCGGCGCGCTGGTGCGCATCTATGTCGCCGGCACCCGGCAGGTGCTGGCCTCCGGGCTGGTCGACTCGGGCTCCGGCTACGACAGCCAGAGCGGGCTCCCGGTCACCTTCGGCCTCACCGGGGCCGAACCTGTGGACGTCGAGGTCGTGTGGCCGGCGGCGGGACGGATCGAGACCGTGCGCGAGGCGGGCGTGGACCCCGAGGCGCATCGGGGCGCCGCGCTGGAGGTGCGGGTGCGGTAGGCGCTCGGACCCCCTTGCCCGGAGGCCGATGGGCCGGCAGCATGCCCGGGGTCGCAAATCCGTCCAATTACGGGGTTCATCCATGCGCCGTTCCGCCCGCCTTCCCGCCTTCCTCCTCCTCCTCGCGCTGGCGACGCCGGTCTCCATCCTCGCCCAGCAGAAGCGCCCGCTGACGCTGGAGGACTACGGTCCGTGGAACCGCATCACCCAGGTCACGCTGTCCCCCGACGGGAAGTGGCTGGCCTACGTGCTGCAGCCCAACGAGGGGGACGCCACGCTCCACGTGAAGCAACTCGATGGCGATGTGGACCACCAGGCTACCAACGGGGTCGGCCCCGCATTCTCCGACGACAGCCGGTGGGCCGCGTTCCTCACGCTGCCTCCGAAGAAGGAGGCCGAGCAGCTCCGCAAGCAGAAGAAGCCGGTGCCGCAGACGCTCCACGTCGTCGACCTGGAGCGCGGTGACACGCTGACGGAGCCGGGCGTGCGCGCGTTCTCGTTCTCGACGGGAGGGCGCTTCCTGGCGATCCACAGGGCACGCGCGGACCTCGACGCGAAGCACACGGGCGCCGACCTCCTGCTGCGGGATCTCGAGCAAGGGACGGTCCTCTCCTTCGGGAACGTCTCCGAGTTCGCCTTCGATGAAGCCGGCTCGCACCTCGCGTATCTGGTGGACGCGGCCGACGAGGCGGGCAACGGCCTCTACGTGGTAGACGCCGCGGACGGCCGCATCCGCCCGCTGAGCACCGCGTCCCGGCGCTACGAGGACCTGACGTGGAGCGAGGCCGCCAGCGACGTGGCGGCGCTGCGCGGTGAGAAGCCCGACGGCAAGACGCAGCGCGAGAACGCGCTGGTCGTGGCGCGCGGGATCGGCACCTCCCCGAAGGTCACCACCTGGGAGCCCGCCTCAGATCCGGCCTTCCCCGACGGCTTCGTGCTGTCGGAGCTGGCGAACACGCGCTGGACGGAGGACGGCACCCGCATCGTCGTCGGCATCAAGGAGCAGGAAGACGAGGTGAAGCCGGCCGACGACGACGAGGAGAAGGCCAACGTGGACGTCTGGCACTGGTCGGACGACCGCCTGCAGTCCGTGCAGATGAAGCAGGCACAGGCGGACCGGCGCTTCACCTACACCTCGGTCTTCAACGTCGGTGACGGCAGCTTCGTGCGCCTCGCCACGGAGGACATGCCGCGCGTGGACATCGTCGGCAAAGGCGTGTGGGCCGTGGGACGCCGGGACGCCCCCTACCGGGACGATCTCGACGTGGAGGACGGCCGCGCCGACTACGTGCGCCTCGATCCGGCGACCGGTGACGGGCGGGTGATCGCCGAAGGGATCCGCCGTCCGATGGGCGCTTCGCCCGACGGGAAGCACTGGGTGTTCGTGCAGGGAGACTCCGTGCGTGCGGTCGACATGGGGACGCTCACTTCGGTGAACCTGTCCGCGACATCGGGCGTCGACTTCATGAGCCGCGACTTCGACCTGGTGGCCGAGCGGCCGGCGTACGGGGTGGCGGGGTGGACGGAGGACGGGAAGGTGCTCCTGAACACGAAGTACGACGTGTACGCCGTGCCGCTGAAGGGCGGCTCCGCCGTGGCGATCACGGGCGGCACGGGCGCGCGGGACTCGATCCGCTTCCGCGTCGAGCGCCTCGATCGGGAGGCCGACTGGACGGACCCGTCCACCGCGATCCTGTCGGCATACGGCGAATGGACCAAGAAGTCCGGGTGGTTCCGCGCCCACCCGGGGCGCGACCCCGAGCCGCTCCTCTTCGCCGACGAGATGATCGACGACCTGACGAAGGCCGAGAAGGCGGACCGCATGGTCTTCACGCGCCAGACCTTCCAGGACTTTCCCGACTACTGGGTGAGCGGCGCGTCCCTGAAGAACCCCCGGAAGGTCACCGACGCGAACCCGCAGATCTCGGAGTTCGCATGGGGGAGCCGGGTGCTGGTGGACTACGTGGACCAGCGGGGCAACGAGCTGCAGGCGACGCTCACCCTGCCCGCCGGGTGGGAGCAGGGCAAGCGCTACCCGATGATCGTCTACTTCTACGAGAAGATGAGCCAGCGCCACCACGAGTTCAGCCGGCCCGTCTATGACGACCGGCCGCACATGTCCACGTACGCCAGCAACGGCTACCTGGTGCTCATGCCCGACATCGTGTACGACGACGGCTATCCGGGCGGCTCCGCCCTCGATGACGTGACCGCTGCAGCGAAGAAGGTCGTCGAGCTCGGCTACGCCGATCCCGACCACATCGGCCTGCAGGGACACTCGTGGGGCGGCTACGAGACGTCGTTCATCCTCACGCAGACGGACATGTTCGCCTGCATCGTGACCGGCGCGCCGCTCACCGACCTCATGAGCATGAACAACATCCTCTACAAGTCCACCGGCAACGGGAACGGCCCGATCCTGCAGTGGAGCCAGGGGCGGATGGGCGACCAGCCGTGGGACGACCCGGAGCGGTGGCGCAGCCAGTCGCCCATCGAGCACGTGCCCGACATTTCCACGCCCTTCCTGATCCTGCAGGGCACGGCGGACGGTGCCGTGGACTGGAACCAGGGCCTCGAGCTGTACACGGCCGCGCGCCGGCTGGGCAAGGACGTCATCTTCCTCTCCTATCCCGACGAACCGCACCACCTGTCGAAAGAAGCCAACCAGAAGGACTTCCAGATCCGCATGAAGCAGTTCTTCGACCACTGGCTCATGGGTGCCCCGGCGCCGGCATGGATGACCGACGGGGTGCCCTTCCTGGAGAAGGGGAAGGTGGGGCCGAAAGGGAAGGTGGTCTCCTGACCGGGTTCTCCTGCTCGAGGGCTACGCGGCGCTGACCGAACATCTTCGGAGCCACGACAACCAACCATGGAGACGTGTATACCATTGTGTTGTATTTCTACAACATTATGATTGCTTTATAGTATGTATTGTTGTAACTTGACCATATGAAAAAGCGCAAGCTCTACAACCGGATCCTGGTGCTCAGGAGCGAGCGGGGGATGTCGCGCAAGGAGCTGGCAGACCTCGCGGGCGTCAACTTCCAGACCATCGGTTACCTGGAGCGCGAGGAATACAACCCCAGCCTCGACCTGGCCTTGAAGTTCGGTGAGATCTTCGACCTGCCCGTGGAAGCGATGTTCTCGGCCGAGCCAATGAAGCCGCTCAGTCAGGAGGTCTACGGTCCGAGAGCGAAGGAGGGCACCTGAGATGGGCATGACGAAACAGCAGCGGCGGACGGGTGTCATCGTCAACCACGCGGCGCTTGGCCTGATGCTCGCCGTCTGGTACGGCGGCCCCGTCGCGGGCTGGTCGGAGGTCGTGCGCGGAGTGGCCGCGCTCATCCCGCTGGTCGTGGTCGGCGTCGGCTACTATCGGATCCACCTGGCCACCGGCTTGTGGCGGCTCGTGCACGCCCGGCTCGAGGACCTGGATGAGCGGCAGGTCGAGATGACGATGCTGGCCGCCCGGTTCTCCTACGCGGTCTTCAGCGTGCTCTGCCTCCTGGCCCTCTTCGGGGCGGCAGTGGCCGGCAATCACGGTGTCGTCCCCTTCGACGCCATCCTGCCGGCTGGCCTCCTCTACCTCGCGCACACGCTTCCCTCTTCGTACCTGGCCTGGGTCGAGGAGGTGGTGTAGATCGAGGAGCGTTTCTCCTCGGCGCCTGCCTTGCCGCACCACCCGCTCCGCCTTACGCTGCACGGCCTCCGGGTCATCGCGGTTACGTAGCGGAGCCCTCCCATGTTGCTCTCGTCGTCACTGTTGTTGAGCGCGCTCCTCACCCTCCAGGGCGCGCCGGACACGATCCCGCTGTTCGCGTCCGACGAGCCGGTGGAGGTGACGCTGGAGGCGGACTTCGCCGCCATCCGGAGGGACCATTCCGACGACCCCGAGGAGCGGCCGGCCCGGGTCCTGCTCCCCAGCGGGGACACCCTGGAGGCGCAGCTCAGGCCGCGGGGTGACTTCCGCAGGGACCCCGCCTACTGCTCCTTCCCACCTCTGCGCCTCAACCTCAAGAAGGAAGGGACCGACGGCACGGTCTTCGCCGGCCAGGACAAGCTCAAGGTGGTCGTCCCCTGCCACCCCGAGCGGGACAGCTACGAGGAGTATGTGCTGCGCGAGTACCTCCTCTACCGCGTGTACGCGCTGGTCACCGACGCCGCGTTCCGCGTACGGCTGGCGCGCGTCACCTTCTCGGACGCCTTCGGCCACGACGACCCGTTCACCCGCTGGGGCTTCTTCATCGAGAGCGACGAGGCGCTGGCGGCCCGCGTCGGCGGGCAGGCCCTGGACATCCCGGAAGGGAAGGTCGTGCGCTCCGACCTCCTCCACCCCCAGAGCTCGACGCGGGTCGCCGTCTTCCAGTACATGATCGGCAACACCGACTGGGCCGACGCGCGGGTGCACAACGTGGCGATCCTGGCGGTGGCCGGGCGGATCGTCCCGGTGCCCTATGACTTCGACTTCGCCGGCGCAGTCGAGACTCCGTATGCCGTCCCCGCCCCCAACACCCCCATCACGTCGGTGCGGCAGCGGTTCTACCAGGGGTGGTGCTGGCCGGGGCTCGATACCGAGGGCGTCCTGCGACCCTTCCGCGAGGCCCGGCCGAAGGTCGAGGAGCTCTACCGCGGCTTCCCCTACCTCTCCGACCGCACGCGCGACGAGACGCTGGAGTACTTCGCGCAGTTCTTCGACAACATCGCGACGGCCGACCAGGCGCAGCGCCGTCTGTTCCGGGACTGCAGGAAGGTGGGCTGAGGGCCCGCTGGGCCGGCTGGCGGGCTCGTGCACACCCTTGCGCTCGCGCGCGGTAAGCCCCATCGATCTGCCACGTACGGACGGGATGTCACGCCGGAATGGCTGCACTCGTTCCTGACGTGCACGATCGGACGCGAGTCGCGGCTCTAGGCCGGGTCCGCCCCCGCCGGACACGACGGGGCCACACCGGCACTGGCTCGGCGCGGCCGACCGCGGCTCCGCCGATCTCGAGCAGCTCACTTCACCGCCAGGTTGCGGTTCGCTTCATCATGGGACATCTGCAATGTCCATCCAACTGATCCCGAATCCCGGTCGGGGCCGTCTCACGGCCCTCGCTGCCGCGGCGGCCTTTGCGACCCTCACCGGCTGTGGCGAGACGACGGTCAGCGTCGCGCTCCCCCCCACGCAGGTGCAATCGATCGCCGGCGCGACGCTGCACGGCCCCGCCGGAGGGCTCCTTCCCGACCCCATCGAGTTCCGCGTCATCGACAGCGACAACCAGCCCCTTGCCGGCGCGACCGTGACGTTCACGGCCCAGGCCGGCTCGGTCGATCCGGCGACGGCGACCACGGACCGGAACGGGCTGGCGAGCACGCGCTGGACCCTCGGCACCACGGCCGGCCAGAGTACCCTGACCGCCGCCGCGGCGAGCGGAGTCTCCACAGTGGTCACCGCGACGGTGACCGCCGCAAGCCCGGCTACCGTGAGCGCGGAGGCCGGGACCGGACAGTCGGCCCCGGCGGGGGTCGCCGTGCCGATCGCGCCCAGCGTCCGGGTCGCCGACGCCTTCGGCAATCTGGCCCAGGGCGTCGCGGTGACGTTCTCGGTGCTGACGGGAGGGGGCCACGTCACGAACGGCGTGCGCACCACGGATGCGCAGGGGATCGCGACGGTCGGCAGCTGGGTCCTCGGATCCGGCGTGGGCGAGCAGACGCTGGCCGCACGCGTCGAGGCAGGCGGCGTGACCAACAACCCGATCGTCTTCACGGCGACCGCGACCACGCCGGTCGGGTCGAAGATGGAGGTCACGGCCGGTAACGGTCAGACGGCTCCGGTCGGAAGGCTGGTGGCGATCGCGCCGACCGTGGTCGTGCGCGACGCGGCCAACGAGCCGATCGAAGGAGTCGTGGTCACGTTCGCGGTGGCCTCTGGCGGCGGCAGCGTGGTGGGATCCCGCCAGGTCACGGACGTCGCGGGCACCGCCACCGTCGGCGGATGGTTCCTCGGGCCGTTCCCCGGCACGAACACGCTGACCGCCACGTCGCAGGGGATCTCGACCGTGACGTTCACGGCGACCGGGGTCGCGGCGACGCCGGTCTCGATGGTCGCGGTGTCCCAGACGACCCAGACCGCTCCCATCGGAACCAACGTCAACGATCCGCCCAGCGTGATCGTGCGCGACGACCAGGGCATTCCGGTAAAGGGAGTGGAGGTGAAGTTCGCCGTGACGGCGGGAGGCGGAAGCGTGGCCGGCTCCCCGGACACGACGAACGCCAACGGTGTCGCGACGCTCACCTCGTGGAAGCTCGGGGGAGTGGTGGGACAGAACACCGTGACGGCGACCGCGACCGGGCTGCCGAGCGTGACCTTCAACGCGACGGGCACCGCCGGCGCGGCCGCGAACGTGGTGGCCATCGCGGGGAACAACCAGGCGGCGGTCCAGGGGACGAGCGTGGCGACGCCGCCGGCCATCCGCGTCACCGACGGCAGCGGCAACCCGGTCATCGGGGCGGCCGTGACCTTCGCGGTCACCGCGGGAGGAGGCTCGGCCACCGGACTGAACAAGGTCACCAACACGGCGGGTGAGGCCGCCGTAACCAGCTGGACGTTGGGTACCAGCTCCACCCAGACCCTCACGGCAACAGTCGAGGGATCCGGCATCACCGGAAACCCGGTGACGTTCACGGCTCAGTCGGCCACCCGAATCGGAGTGACCGCAGTGCCGACGGGTGACGTGACCCTCGGGGACGATTTCGACATCTCGGTCCAGTTGAGGAACTCGTCCAACGCGGCCGTCGCCCTCGCGGGCGTACAGTTGACCATCGCCATCGCTTCGGGAGGCGGGACGCTGGGAGGCACGCAGACGCTGGTCACGAACGCCAGCGGCGCAGTGAGCTTCACGCAGCTCAACGTCACCGGCACGGCCGGCGATCGCACGTTCACGATCACCGGCACGGGCCTCCAGTCGGCGACGACGGCCGCCATCACCTTCAACTGATCAGCACCATGAAACGCATATCGATCATCGAGAGGGTAACGGCGCGCCGGGCAGTGGGTCTCGTCCTTGGCGCGGCGATCCTGGCCACCTCGGCGCAGGCGCAGGAGGTGGAGGGGGGACGATGGCGGGTGGGCGCATCGGCCGGCGCCTGGGTGCCCTTCAGCTCGCTGATCAAGTCCGCCGACTCCTTCGACACGAGGCTGGCGGCCGGACCGGCCTTCTCCCTCGAAGCGCGGTACCTCGCCGTCGAACCGGTCTCCGTCTACGTGAGCGGGACCGTGGCCTTCGGCACGATCCGTCTCGGGAGCGCGATCCGACCCGACGTGGTCGGCCCGTCCAATCAGGTCGTGGTGGCGGGAGGTACGGCGGGCGTGGTGCTGACCGCCTCCGACTGGCCGGGCGAGCATATCCAGCCGACGCTTCGCCTGGGAGGGGGGTTCAAGTGGTACTCCTTCGACCTGACGGGCGCCGACAGCCAACTCCGACCGACCGCGGACATCGGCGTTGGCTTTCGCGGTGTGGGAGTGGGACCGATCGACGTCTCGGCGGAGGTGCGCTACCTGCCGAGCTCGTTCGACCAGGGCCGGCTACCCACACGCGGCATCGCGCCGCAGGACCAGCGCCAGAGCGACCTGTTGTTCTCGATCGGGTTCGGGATCCGACCGTAGCTTCGCGGGGCGGGACGAGGACGGTCGCTCAAAACACGTCCAGATCCCGCCCCGACCGCACCTCCCCCGCGTAGCCGGCGGCCCGGAGCTCCCGCACGAGCCCCTCGTCGTCCGTCCCCCAGAAGAGCTGGTGGTAGAGGACGAGCAGCCCGGGTCGGGCGCGCGTGGCGATGTCGGCCAACTCCGTCGTCGACGTGTGGAAGGCCGCGTGGTAACGCTGCCACTCGGGCGGCCGGGTCTTGAACCCCTCGGCGCTGTAGACCTCGTGCACGAGGACGTCGCACCCGTTGCACGCCTCGACGATCGCGTCGGTGGGCGAGGTGTCCCCCGAGATGACGATCGTGCGGTCCGGGCCCTCGAAGCGGTACGCGTAGGCGTGCGCCCACGAGCCGTGGGTTACCTGGAAGGCGAACACGCGCACCAGGTCGTCCTGGTAGACGAGGCCGGGCTCGACCTCGTGCACCACGGAGCGGTAGGCGTCGCGGTTGTGCTCGCGGGGCTCGAGCCCGTCGCGGCGGATGGCGATGTCCTCGACCCACGCTTCGCCGATGTGCTCCAGCATCGCCTCCGTGCCCGGCGGGCCCCACACCTGGAGCGGGTCGGGCCGGTCGAGCACCCAGGGCATGAGGAGGATGTCGGGTAGCCCGACGGTGTGGTCGGAGTGGAGGTGCGTGAGGAAGAGGCGGTCGAGCCGCGCGGGCGCGAGGGCCCCGATGCCCAGGTCCCTCGCGGCCCGCGCCGCGCGCCGGACCACGCCCGCGCCCGCGTCGACGATGTAGGCCCGGTCGTCCACGACGACCGCGGTGGCCGGCCCCGAGCGGTCGGGATCGGCGTTGGGCGTTCCGACGCCGAGGAGCACCAGCCGCATGCGGGGTTCCTGCGCGCGGGCCGCCGCCGGCGCCATCCCGGCGAGCATCGCCAGCGCAAACCCCGCCTTGCACATCGCCTTCGCGGTGCGCGCCGAGACCGCGGTCCGGAGCGTCACGACCTGGCGGCACCGGCTCACCGGCCGAGCTCCTTCTTCCGCTCGAGCCAGCTCACGCCCTCGGTCATCCAGTCGGCGGGCGGCTCCCCCTTCAGCCAGTGCGCGAACCACTGCAGGATGCGGCGGTGGTAGTCCACCTGGTCCTCCTTGCGGCGCAGGCCGTGGTCCTCGCCCGGGTAGACCAGGAAGACCAACTCCTTCCCTGCCCGGCGCGCGTAGTTGTAGTACTCGACGCCCTGCCGGAAATCCACCGTCCCGTCGTCGTCACCCTGCATCATGAGGATGGGCGTGTGCAGGTCCTGGATGTGGGCGACTGGCGAGTTGCGCACGTGGGCCTCGAAGTCCTCCCACGGCGGCACGTCCATGCGGGCCTGCCCCGTCTCCCAGTGGCCGAACTCCGGGAAGCCGGGCCGCCAGTGGATGACACCCGGGAAGCTGAGGAAGTCGGTGATGGGGGCGCCGGTCACCGCGGTGGCGAAGATGTCGGTCTGCGTGGGGATGAACGCCGCCTGGTAACCGCCCCACGAATGCCCGATGAGCCCCACCCGGTCCTCGTCCACCAGGCCCATCTCGACGATCCTGGCGACGGCGGGCACCACCGCGTCCACGGCCGAGATCCCCGGATCGCGCGGGCGGTAGACGATGTCGGGCTGGAGCACGAAGTAGCCCTCCTGCGTCCACGCCTGGAAGTCGTAGTAGTCGCGCTCGGACGGGACCTCGTAGCGGTGCACGCCGTCGGACAGCAGCTCGTAGGTATAGACGATCATGGGGTACTTCCGCCCCGACTCCCACCCCGCCGGATAGAGGAGCGTGGCCTGCAACGGCACGCCCGCCCGGCTGGTGAAGTCCACGGTCTCGGCGTGGCCCCAGGCGTAGTCGTCCTGGAACGGGTTGGTCTCGGTAACCTGGCGGCCGTCGCCGAGGCCGGCGCCGCCCACGAAAACGTCCGGGGAGTCGTCGAAACGCTGCTCCACCCAGGCGTAGGTGTCGGCGTCCGCGGCCTTCACCAGCCGGCCAACCGAGGCGTCCTTCCATACGAGCCGCTCGACGGGCCCGCGCGCGGCGTATCCGCCGCGCTGCTCGCGGAGCGTGACGCGTCCGTAGCCCGAGCGCTTCGTCTTCTGCCCGAAGAGGGAGAGGTAGATCGGCCTGGACGCATCGAAGGAATCGGCGTCGGAATCGAGCCTCACCACCCCGTACTCCACCCCCTCGGCCCCGCCGTCCGTGAGCCGGTTCCCGCCCGAGCCGTCCGGGCGCACGGCCCATACGTCGAGGCGGTCCCGCAACAGCACCGCCCGGTCGCCGTCCAGCCACCTCAGAGGTCGGTAGGCGACAGGCGGAAGCTGTACGACGGGGTAGTCGTACGTCCGGTCCGCGAAGTCGGCGTCGAGGGCGCTGGTGAGGTTCGCCGCACGTCCCGCTTCCACCTCCCACGCCCACCAGTCCTCGCCCTGGAAGTAGAGGACGTATCGGCCTTCGGGGCTCCCTCCGTACACGTAGCGCACCTTCTCCAGGATGCGCGTGCGCTCGCCCGAGCGCGTGTCGATGCGGTAGACGTCCTCCCACGACCTGCCGAACATGACGTCCTCGCCGTACGGCGCCTCATCGTGCTCGAGCGCCCAGCGCCCCCCCTCCAGGAGCTCGGTCTGCGCCATGAGGTCGGTCCCGAGCTGCAGGAAGCTCGCGTCGTCCACGTGCCAGACCGCGAGTAGCGTACGCGCGAGATCCCGCTCCTCCTGTGCGCGCTGCATGGGAATGATGCGCACATCGTGGGAGGTCCACACCTGTACCTCCGACGGCTTTTCCTCGTCCGCGTCCGCGTTGTCCGCCTCCTCTTCGCCGGCCTCCGCGGAGTCTGTCGGCTCCGTACTCCGCTCCCGGGGCCGGAGACCGAAGAAGAGCGAGCGGCCGTCCGCCGACCACTCCGGCTCCATGTCCTCGGCCACCCGCATCCCGTCGGGGAAGCCCACCTGGTCATCGGGGTCGAAGACGAGCGCGGGGCGCACGCCGCGGCCCAGGTCCCGCCAGAGGAGGACGACGTGCGTGTCCTCGTCGAACCGATCGTCGGAGCGGGCGCGCAGGACGGCCAGGTCGTCGTCGTCCTCGCGCCAGGTGAGCTGGTCGTACGCGGCGTCCGAGCGGTCGAGCACGCGCAGCGTCCCGGAGCCGGGGTCGAACAGCTGCACGCCCCCACCCGCCCCGGATTCGCTCAGGAGCGTGACGGCGAGCAGGTGTCCCGACGGGCTCCAGGCGTACGTGTCCACGTTGCCGATGGGGACCTCGGTCCCCTCGGCCAGTCCCCGCACGACCAGGTCGCCCGCCTGGTCGTCGTCGTCGTCGGGGCGCGGCCGCCACAGCGCGAGGTACACGCCGTCCTCGCTGAACGCGAAGTCGGTGGCGCCGGCGAAGGACGTGTCGCGCCGCGTGCGCAGGTCGAGCAGACCCGTGCTCTCGCGGGCGTCGTCGTCCTCGCGCTCCTTCAGCGAGAGGCCGATCGCGTACGCCAGCCAGCCACCGTCCGTGCTGAACTCGGGATCCGCGCCGAACGCGACCACGCGCGCCGTGTCCTCATCGAGCGCGCGCACGCGCAGCTCGTCCTGCTCGTCCACGCGACGGATGCCGTACGCGAGCCATTGTCCATCGGGCGAGAGCTGCGCGCTCCCCAGCGTCTCCCACCGGCCGTAGTCCGCCGGCGTGAGCGTGGGCTTCCGTTGGGCGGCCGGCGGCGCCACCGCGACGAGGGTGAAGGCGGCCACGGCCGCGGTCCTGGTCGTCATGCTCCTCACCACGCTTCCACCCTCCCCTGAGTCGTGAAGAAGAGGACGCGTTCCTTGACCGGCTCCCCGGTGAGGCGCGTCCAGGCCTCGGCGTAGAGGTCCACCTGGCGGCGGTACGCCTCGACGCGTGCGGGGAACTCCGGATCGGTCCCCACGTCCGTCTTGTAGTCCGCGATCACCCACCCCTCCCGCTCCCGGAAGGCGAGGTCGATGACGCCCTCCAGCACGGCGGGGACCGGATCGGCCTCTCCCCCGTCGTCCGGCCCCGCCGAAGCCGTGGCGGGCGGCGCCGGACGCATCGACGAAGACGGATCCGCCCCTCCGAAGAGATCGAGCTGCTTCTGCGGGCGCGAGGGCTCGTCGCGCACGGGCTCGACGGGTCTCGGCGGCGGCTCGGGAGGCCGGGTGGCCCCGGGCGCCGCGAAGGGTACCTCGACGAGCACGCGCCCGGCCTCGGCGGCCCGCCGCCAGAGCTCCGAGGCGCGCACGGAGCGGACGAGGGCCAGAAGCTCCTCGACCTCGCGGGGCTCTCCGTGATCGTCGAGGGGACGGCCGTGCTCGATCAGCAGAGCCCGGCACGCCGCGCGCAGCGTCACCTCGGAGTCGTCGGCGGCAGCCGCCGCCAGCGCGCCGTGCACCGCGCTCCCCCACGAGTACCCGCGGAAGGCGGCCCGGCCCGTGGCGGGGGCCGCCACGGACCCGTCCGAGATCTCCCCCACGTCCGCCTTGGCCACCTCGGTGACCGTCACGTGGCGGAAGGTCGGCTCGCCCATGCGGCGCAGACGCTCGGCCGCGTCGTGCACGCGGCGCGCGATCTCGGCGGGGGTCTCGTGCAGCTCCTCCCGCGGGCGGGGGGTGGCGGGCTCCAGGACCAGCTCGGTTCCCTTCGCGACGAGCCAGGGGTCGAGCGGGCTCCAGGGGGATGCCCCGGGGTTGTCCGGGCGGCGCGCCACGACCAGCTCGTCGCGCGCGCGCGTCGCCGCCACGTAAAGGAGGCGCACCTGCTCGGCGCGATCGAAGCGCTCCTCCGCCTCCTCCTTGGCCGGCCACTCCGGGGGGCGGGCGAGGGGCGTGGCTCCGCCGTATCCGCCACGCTGCTCCGATACGTCCAGCCAACCCACCGCCGTGCCGTCGGGACGGCGCTCGACGTGCATGTCCCGAGGCCGCCCGCCCACCGGCGACGGGTCCGCGAGCACGACCACCGGCGCCTCCAGACCCTTCGCCTGGTGGAGGTTCATCAGTCGCACCACGTCCGAGCGCCCGGGCTCCAACGGCGCCTCGGCCTCCGGCGTCTCGAGGGCCGCGCGTACCGCGTCCAGCGCTCCGGGGAGCGATGCGTCCCCGGCGAGGGCCGCCGCGCGCACGGCGTCGAGGGCGTACACGAGCGCGCCCGCGCGGATCGCGCCCAGCTCCCCGGCGGCGGCCAGCGGGAGCAGCCCCAGCTCGGGGACGACCCGGCTCAGGAAGACGTCTGCCGGCTCGCGGCTCGCCCGTCGCCACCAACGGTGCAGCGTCGCGAGGGCCTCCCGCACGTCCGGGTCGCCGCTGCCGCCCGGCCACATCACGTCGAACGAGCCCCCGGCCAGGCGGTGGTCCACGAGCCGCTGGTGGTCCATCCCGAAGAAGAGGCCCACGAGGACGGTCACCACCTTCACCGGATCGGTGGGGTCGATCATGCACTCCAGCAGGGCTAGGAGCTCGGTCAGCTCCAACTCGATGCCCACCCCCGCACCGGTCACCTGCACCGGGATACCGTGGGCCTCCATCGCGCGGGCGTAGGTCGCGAGGCCCCGCTTGTTGCGCGTCAGGATGAGGAAGTCCCCCGCCGCCCGCTCGCCCGAGTCGAGCCGCCGGCGGATCCAGGTCGCCAGGCGTCCGGCGTCGTCTTCGGCGACCGCAGCGTACGCGCGCCGATCGGGCTGCACGGCGTACCAGTAGACGCCTTCGGCGGGTGCCGGCCTCGCCGATGGTCTCGTCCGAAGCGGCTCGAAGCGCGCCTGCTCCTCGTTGGACTCCGGCGGGAAGACGTCGGGGTGGTCGAACACCTCGTTGACCAGGTCCCCCACGGCGGGGCACGAGCGGAAGTTGGACGTGAGCTCGAGCACGTCGCCGAAGGCGCGGAAGCGCTCCTTCACGAACTCGTACAGCTGGATGTCCGCACGGCGGAAACGGTAGATGCTCTGCTTGGGATCGCCCACCACGAAGAGCGCGCCTGGACGGGGCAGCGCCGTGCGCCAGTCGGCGGATGGAGGTGCCGCGGTGCCCGGAGCGTCGTCACCGGTCGCTTCGGCGGCGTCGCGCGCACCGGCGTTCTCTGGCTCCGAGGCCAGCAGCAGCATGATCTCGGCCTGGAGGGGATCCGTGTCCTGGAATTCGTCCACCAGGAGCCGCCGATAGCGTCGCCCCAACTCCTCGCGCGCCGAAGCGTCCTCCCGCAGCAGCCGTGCCGTGAGCAGGAGGAGGTCCTGGAAGTCGAGTCGCCCCGAGCGCCGCCGATGCTCGGCGAACTCCCGGGCGGCCCTCCCGGCCAGCCGGAGCGCCAGCGCGTAGCGGTGCGCGTACCACCGGTCGAGGAGGCGGCGCGCCGGCGTGTCGCCGAAGCCGAACGCGTTGGCGCCAGCGACCAGCGCCCTGGTCATGTCCGCGTCCTTCCAGCGGTTGAGGGTGGTCTTGTGCCCGCTCGTGCCGACGCGGACCATCGGTGCCAGCGCCTCGAAGAAGTCGGCCGGCCGCTTCCAGCCGGTCACGTCCAGCGTGAACCACGCGGTGCGCAGCTTCTTCTGGAAGGAATCCCAACCGCGGGGCGGCTCTCGCACCTGCATGAGCTCCCGGCTGCGCTCCACGAGATCCTGGAGATCGCGCCGCACCGCGGCCACCTCCGAGGCCGCCGGCGGCGTCAGCGCCTCCGCGGGGAAGTCCACGTCCGGGTTCTCGGCCAGGTGCGCGAACAGCCCGTAGAGCTGGCCGGTGCGCAGCCCCGCCTCGCTCAGCTCCTCGAGGACCGGATCCCCGTCCCGCACCAGGCGCTCCAGGTAGGACTCCCAGAAGCGGCGGTAGAATCTCCCGCGCTCCTCCACCGGGAGCTCCTCGAACCCGGGGTCGAGCCCCACCTCCAGGGGTCGCTCGCGGAGCATCCGCGCGCAGAACGCGTGGATGGTTCCCACGAAGGCTCGGTCGATCTCCTCGAGCGCGGTGCGCAGGCGCGCGCGCGCCTCGGGCTCCGGGGCTTCCTCCCCCTCGGAGCGCAGCGCCCCCTCGAGCCGGGCCTGGAAGCGCTCGCGCAACTCCGCCGCGGCCTTGCGCGTGAACGTGACGGCAGCGATCTGGTCGACCGTCGCGGCGCCCGTGGCCACGAGCGCGGTCATGCGGTTTACCAGCTCGGTCGTCTTGCCGGAGCCCGCGCCCGCCTCCGCCAGGAGGTTCACGTCGAGCGCATCGCGGATCCGGCGGCGCGCGACCGCGTCTGGAAGCGGGAGCGTGAGGATCTTCGGCTCGGTCATCCGAGGAATGTCGCCCCGTCCTCGTCGATGCGCACGATGTCGCCGTCGGCCACGCCCCCCAACGCCTCGGGAGACAGCTCGACGATGGAAATCGGCGCGTAGCCGAGCTCCTGGCCGACGACCGCCCCCAGCGCGAGGATGGCGTCGGCCCGGCCGAGAACGATGGCCGCGGGGGCGGTACCCTCCCGCAGGAGCTCGAGCATGATCGCGCTCGACGACGACGAACCCACGGCGGCCGGCACCAGAAGCACGGTGCCGGCGATGCTGCGCCCGTGGTCGGGATGGCGCGGATCGGCGACGGTCCCCGCCACGGGGTCCACACCACCCCAGAAGCTGATGGGCGCACGCAGGCGCAGCAGCGGACCCACGCCCGCGGCGGCGACCAGGACCCGGGCGTCCGCGACCTTCACCACGTCCACACCGCCTCGTCGCGCACGATCCGTCCGGTCTCGGCCGAGGCCACGCAGTCCTCCAGGCTCCCGTAGACCACCTCGTAGCCGGTGTTGGACGGGCCGTAGTGCGCGAATTTCCCGGAGCAGGTCATCAGGACGCCTCCGGCGGCCGGGAGGATCGGCGTCACCACCACGCAGGTGTCGACCACGACCTCGACGCCCGCCTCCGCGAGCGCGTTCGCGTCGCCCGACGCCTCCAGCGCCTTCAGCACGTCGCGGCCGGTGCAGGCGTAAAACGGAACCGCCATCCGGCGCCCGCCGACGAGCTCGGCGAGTCGGCGCGCCTCGTCCAGCGACAAGTGCGGGCTGCCGACGGCCACCGCGTCGACGCCGTCCGACGCCGTCGTGCTCAGGCGATCGAGCGCGGAGCGCATGGCACCCGCGGACAACGTGACGCGGCGTGTGGGCTCCACCCCACCCGTCGCCGCCTCGAGGGTGGGCGCCTCCGGAGTCACGCCCACCACGTGGAAGAGCGCCACCGCGCCCGTGGACGCGGCGGCGGCACCGAGCGCCTTGAGCTGGTCCTCCGTCACCGACGCGGGCAGGCCGACGATCGCCGCTACGTCGCGGCCGACCTCGAGCCCCAGCCAGGTGCCGAGGACCGGGTAGAAGACGTCGTCGGCCGCGAGGGCGGCGGGGACAACGGAGGCGTCGACGACGACCGTGGCTCGTCGGTTCTCGCCCAGATGCAGCCCGTGGAGCGGCGCGCGCGCCGTGAGTGCGCAGCAGGCGTCGAGGAAGTCGCCGTAGCGCTCGGTGCGCGCGCCCAGCACCGAGTTGGCGAAGGCGATCGCGTTGCTCTCGCCCCACGCCACCTGCTCGCCGAGAGCGGGGCGGTGCCCCGCCTGGTAGGGCGCGCACGTCCACGTCGGCGTGCACCCGAGCGCCAGGTACGCGTCCATCTGGCGGCGCGCCATCTCCGTGCGATGGGCGTCGGCGCGCACGCGGCCGGGGTGCAGGAGGTCGAGGGCGCCGACGTTGAGGGTCGTAGGCACGGCCACGCGGCCAGCCCCCGCCACCAGCCTCTCGGCGAACTCCACGCCGCCGTCGCCGTGGTAAAGGCACCCGTCGACGTGGGCGGAGGCGATCTCCACCAGGCGCTGCGCGCCGAGGAGCTCGGCGGCTGCGACGACGACGCGCATCGCCAGCGCGGCGGCCTCGCCGCCCGCGCCGTCCAGGAGGGCGCGCTCGTGGGGAGTGAGGATCGGAATCATCGCCTGGAAGGCTACGCCCCGAGCCACCCCCGCACCACCACCGCCACCGCGATGCCGAGGTAGTTGCCGACGGCGTTGCCCAGGAGGCCGACCGCCACACCCGGGAGGAGGTCGCTCGCCCACCCGCGCGCCGAGGCGAGCGCCATGGCCGAGGCCGACCCCCCGACGTTGGCCTGCGACGCGACGGCGAGGGTTCTGGGATCGAGGCGCACGAGCATCCCCACCCCGAAGATGATGACGCCGTGCACGGCCACGGTGGTCAACGCGAACCACATCACTGGAGGTCCCACCGCGATGATGTTCGCCACCACCGACTTGGCGCCGTTGCTGGCGAGGAAGAGGAGGATGAGCCAGTTGCCGATCACCCCGGCGCCCCGGATGCGCTGGACCTGGGGGATCTGCGCCAGCACGAGCGCGATGGTGGTGAGCCAGAGCACCGAGGGTAGGCCCGGGAGCACACGCCCCAGCGCGGCGGAGGCCCATAGCGTGCCCAGCGCGATCACCGCGAGCAACGCGACGTCGAGGATCTCCACGCTACCGAGCGTCGCGTACAGCCGCCCTCCGGCCTCGCCCACGTTGGGCCGATCGACGATCTCGTCAGCCGTTCCGCGCGCTCGCGCCAGGAGCACCGGCACCGTGAGGCAGATCGCCATCCAGACGGCAGTGACGATGACGTCCGCGGCCACGCCCGCCGCGAAGAGGTCGCCGCTCGTCCCCAGGGCGGCGCCCACGGCGGCGAAGTTCGCGCCGCCTCCGGTGTACGTCGCCGCGTACTGCCCGGCGAGCTTCCACGTCTCCGGACCGACCTGGCGGGCCAGCGTCAGCGCCGCCACGGCCGCGCCGACCATCGAGCCCACCGCGCCGATGGCGAAGGCGGCCAGCATCGTCGGGCCGGCCTTCACGATCGTGCGCACGTCGACGGAGAGGAGGATCAGGACGATCCCCGCGCTCACCGCCGGCCCGACGAGGAAGTCGTAGGCCGGAGACCGCCCCGGGAGCACGCCGGTGTTCGACAGCACCATCCCGAGCAGGATGCCGATGAACGCCGCGCCGAACGACCGGAAGAGGTGCCAACGCCGCTCCAGTGCGAGCGCGAGAGCGACGATGCCCGCCAGGACGGCGAAGATCGCCGTGGGGTCGGTGATCAAGAGTCGCAGGGGCTGTCGGGGACCCTCATCCGACCTTCAGCCCGATGCGCTCCACGAGCGCCGCGAAGCGCGGATCTTCGCGCAGGGACGCGTAGGAAGGATCCACGTGCAGGTAGATGAGGCCGCCCGAGCGCACCGCCAGCGCCTCCTCGAGCTTGACGAACGCCCGGTCGAGGTCGCCGAGCGTGCCATACGCAGCCGCCATGAACTCGGCCCTCACATACCGGTCGTCGGCCTCCAGCTCGTCGAGCAACCTGCGCGCCTCGTCCTTCCGGTCCAGTCCGGCGAGCGCCTGCGCCTCGTAGGCCCGCACGGAGATCACGTCGCCGGTGCGGGTGGCCTGCTCCCGGAAGGCCGTCAGCGCCTCCTCGGGGCGGTCCATGGCCATCAGGGCATTCCCCATGCGCACGTGGGCGTAGTAGTACTGCGGATCGAGGCGGATCGTCTCCTTGCACTGCGCCACCGCCTCCTCATACCGGCCCGAATAGAGGAGGAAGCGCGCCACCCACCCGCTGAACTCGGTGGAAAGAGGGTCGAGCGAGAGCGCCTCGCGCATCTCGGCGAGCCCCTCCGCCATGTTCCCGTTGGAGGGGAGCACGCTCGCCAGGGCGTAGTGGGCCTCGGCGTAGCTGGGGCTCCGAGCCACCGCGCGCCGGAGCGCGAGCTCCGCGCTCTGGAAGTCCCATTCGTACCACCCGAGGACTTTCCCCATGGCGGTATGGGCCTCCGCCAGGGAGTCGTCGAGCTCCACGGATCGACGGGCCGCCGCCTTCGCCTTCGGGTAGGCCTCCTCGGGGGCGACCCAGTCGTCCGCGAGAGACATCCAGCTGTCGGCGATACCGGCGTACGCCCGTGCGTAGGTCGGGTCCGCGCTCAGCGCCTGCTCGTAGAAGGAGAGGCTCTGCCCCAGGTCCTCGCGCCGGAACTTGTTGTAGACGTAACGCCCCTTCAGGTAGAGGGTGTACGCCTCCATGCTGCGCGTGGCCTGCGGCACGAGCTGCGGCGTCGCGTGGAGGTCCAGGTGGACCTTCAGCGCGTCCACGATGGCCCGGGCGATCTCGTCCTGGACCTGGAAGACGTCCTCCATCTCCCGATCGTAGGTTTCCGACCAGAGATGGTAGCCGTTGCCGGCGTTGATCAGCTGAGCCGTGATGCGCAGGCGATTCCCCGAGCGTCGAACGCTGCCCTCCAGGACCGTAGCGACTCTGAGGCGCTCCGCAACCTCACGGATGTCCACATCCTTCCCCTTGAACGCGAACGCGGATGTCCGAGAGGCCACGTGCAGATGCCGCACTCGGGTGAGGGCGTTGAGGATCTCCTCCGTGACCCCGTCGCTGAAATACTCGCTGTCTCCGGCTTCGCTCATGTCCACGAAGGGGAGCACGGCGATCGACTTCTCAGCCGGTGTGGCGTCCGCGACGGGGTTCGCCGAGGCCTCGCCGGACGGGGTGGCCACCCCTGCGACCGCGTCCCCCCTGGTGGCCTCGGCGGTGCGTACCACGCCGGCGGGCGTCACGTCGAAGACCCAGGACAGCACGAGAGCCAGGGGGAAGCCGATCAGCACCAGCACGACGACCAGTCGGACCGACCAGCCCGGGAGCTCGAGCGCCGGAAAGACGACGTCCGCGAGCTGGATCGTCACCCACCCCACCACCGCATACAGGATGCCGACGCGGACGACCTTGCGGCGCCGGAGCTCCTCGAACAACAAGGCCGTCTTCCCTCCTCCGTCCCCTGTCACTCCCACACGATCCCGTAGTCGTCGC